>NZ_JBHVWY010000007.1:183456-442430 GCF_042882005.1 Kribbella sp. NPDC058245 | reverse complement strand
AAATAAGGGGTTCTGGGGCCGGAAACTGTCGGTGGGCGTGGCTATGCTTTTCGGTATGGAGATCTTGGCGATGCGCCCGGTGTGCATGCAGAGTGACAGCGAACTGCTGGTCACTCTCGACACGCTGGAAACCGCCGAGGCCCTGATCAAGACGGCCAAACTGCAGGTCATCGCGGACCTGCACGACAGGGGCACCGCCCAAGCCCTCGGCGCCCGCGACACCGTCGAACTGGTGTCACAGCGCTACCGCCTCAACCCCGCCGACGTCCGCAAAGACGTGACGTTTTCCGGTGCCCTCGGCAAGTATTCCGCGGTGGTGGACGCGTTGCCTGATCCCACGGACCCAGCACGTCCAGCGGTTCTGGATCCGGCGCTGGCCAAGGTGATCGTCACGACCCTGGAGAAGGCACCCGCCTCAGTTCCGGTCGACCAGTTGGAGGTCGCCGAAGAACAGATGATCAACGCCGCACGGATCTCCAACCCCCGTGAACTGACCAAGTTCGGCCTGGAGGTCCTGGCCCGGCTGGACACCGACGGTGCTGAACCCGCCGAGGACGAGGCGCGCGCGAAGGAGTCGTTGCGGGTGCGGCAGGTCGACGGTGGGGTGAAGTTCTCCGGGTTCGTAGCCGGTGCCAGCGGCGAGACCCTCCTCACGCAGCTTCATGCGTTGTCCAAGCCGCACAAGACAGTCGATGGTGAGCGTGATCCGCGGCCTCTTGAGGTTCGGCAGGTTGACGGGTTCAAGACGATCCTGGATGCGGCCGCGGGCAACCCTGACTATCCAGGGGTACCGCACATCACCGTCACCATCGACTTCAACGACCTCAAGACCCAGCTCGGCACAGTCACTGAAGCCGCCGGCTCCACCACCCCCACACCCACACCCACACCAGCCACGACCGATGGAGCGGCTGCGACGGGCTCGACCACCACACCCGGCACGACGGGTGGAGTAGATGCGCCGGGCGCGACAGCCGCACCCAATATGACGGGTACACGCCGCACGTCCGGCAGCGCGAGGACGTCAGGTGTCCCCGGCCCGTCGGGTGCGGCAGGAACGTCGGGTGTGCCCGGCGCAACGGGTGAGGTGGGCACCACCGACACGGCCGGCGCGGTGGGCGCGGTGGGCGCGATGGGCGCGATGGGAACAACCGATACGACGGATGCGGTGGGCGTGCTCGGTTTGTCGGGCGCGGGCGGTGAGTTGGTGTTGGGAGGCAATCTGTCGGCCTCGGCTGTGCGGTTGCTGGCCTGTGATGCTGCGATCCTGCCGATCGTGTTGGGTGGCGATTCGCAGCCGCTGGACGTGGGGACCGAGCAACGGTTCGTGAACAGATACATTCGCCGCGCACTCAACAAACGCGACAAAGGCTGCGTCGTGTGCCAAGCACCACCTTGGATGTGTCATGCGCACCATCTGATTCATTGGGCTGACGGCGGTCCGACGAGCCTGCAGAATCTGGCGTTGCTGTGTTCTGCCCATCATCGCGCGGTTCATGCGGGGCAGTGGGCTGTCTCGATCACGAGCAGCGGGCTTGTTGAGGTGACACGCCCGGACTGGGCCGACCCACCTTTGACCGATCCTGCCGACCTGGCCGCGGTCTTTGCCTGGGCCACCCCTGCCCAAAACGACAACGACAGCGTCTCCGACGCGAACAGTGCCAGTGCCAGCGGCGGCGACGGCGACGGCGACGGCGACGCGTGTTCCGATGCCGGTGTGGGCGGGGCAGGTTTCACTAGCGACCCTGTGCACTGGCCGCCCGACCGGCTCCCCACCGCCAGTACCGTGCCCAATCCGGAACTGGCCGCTGCCCGCGAAGCGTTCAGGGCCCGGCTGCTCTCGCTGACGCCCAACTACCGCGATCCCTGGGCCGATGACACTCCCGCAGCCGGACCGTAGGCCCCGCCTCCCGCCCCGGTCACTGCCCGCCCACCACCTCGCGGAACGCTCAGCCACGCCCGCACGGGTGACGCGTACTAGACCCTGACCGCCACGACCGCCACGATCCGGAACCCCCGGGGGCCGGTCACGAGGCAGGCGACAGCGACAAGAGCGTGCGGCAGGTCGGGGTGACCCCGCGGTCGGTTGGGGAGTTGAGGGACACGGTAGGCGTCACCCGGGCGGTTGTCTCGCTAGCGTCCGAAGACTCGCGGGGCGTGGTCGGCGATTCTTCGGACGTTAATCGGCCAGCACGAGGTGGAGCCGGCCTCAGCTGCATGGCGGGGCGTCTTTCCTGAAACGCAACCACCGCCCGGCAACCCCAGACAACCGACAGTCGGTCCGCGGATCCTCCGCCGGCGCCCGTTCGCGTTTCTGCCTCAGGTATCCAGTGCGGCGCGGAACTTCGGATAGCCCGGAGCCAGCTCGGTGAGAATCGCTGCGGCTCGGGCGAATCGCCGCGAGGTCAGCGCGAATTGCAGACCGCCGAGCTGGCGCGCGAGGTCCGCGGCCACGGTTGCGGCCTCGTGCTGGTCGATGGCGGCCAGCCAGATCGAGGCGTCGTTGAGTCGACGTACGCCGGATGGTCCCGCGAGGCCGGCGAGATGGCCACGGATGCCTTCGCTCTCGGCGGCGAGTTGGGCGGCCATCTGTTCGATGGCTTGTTGTGAGTCGCGGGTGAGCCAGCCGCGGGCGTAGGGGAGCGAGGCGCGGAGTGCATCCTCGACCGGCACCTGATAGCGGCGTTCGAAATCGGTACGGAGGATGTACGAGCCTTCCACCGAGGTGATTTCGTCGGCGCGGCGAGCTTCGAGGAACTGCGAAATCGGCAGCGTGGTATAGGGAAAGCCGTCCGGGTCGTGGAAGACGACGGCGTCCTCGGTGACCTCGGTGACCACCACCCAATGGTCACCGCCAACAGCCTTGCCCGGCGACCACGGCTGATGCGTGAGCAGGCCGATGTCGACCGGACCAACCAATGCCGGCGCCCCGGATCGAAGCCGTTCCAGCGCTTCGTCAGCCGAACCGCCCGAGCTGCGAGTGCACGTCCAGCCCAGCAGCTCGATGGCCCGGTCGAGCCCCAGGTCGGGCTGCCAGCCAGGCGGGTCGAACCACGGCAGACCGTTGTCTTCGACCTGCGCGCCGAACGGCGATCCGGTCAGCACCTCGATCGCAGTCATCGGCACGTCGCGGATCATCATCGCCAGCGAATTCGCATAGCAGTAAGCGCCAGACCCCAGATAACTCGTCATGCGTTGATCCTGGCATTTTCGGAATTCGTTGTCAGGGGAAGCGGTAGAAGGTCTGTAGGGGTTCGCCGGGGTGGTGGATGTGGAGGGCTAGGCCGGGGGCGGCGTCGGTGTCGACGATGGTGCCGCTGGCTGGGGCGGGCTCGAAGGGGAGCGGGACGGTCGAGCGGATGCCTGGTGCGCCGAGGACGGGGTGGCCGGCGAAGGAGGTCACGACCGGGTTGTGCACGTGACCGGTCAGGATCGCGGTGATCGGCTTGCCGGTGAGGACCGCCTCTAGGGCCGGTTGCTCAAGCAGCAGCCATTGGTCCATGACGGGGTGGTGCATGGTGAGTGGCGGGTGGTGCATGGCCACGAAGGTCGGGCCGTCGAAGGGCTCCCGCAGTACGGCGTCCAGCCAGGCCAGCGAGTCCGCGGACAGCAGGCCGTGGTCCTTATTCGGCACGGAGGTGTCGACGAGGACGAAGCGCGCGCCGGCGGCCTCGCGCACCTGATGGATCGGGTGGCCGGTGCCGGGGGAGTCCAGGTACGCCGCGAGTCCGGTCCGCAGCGGTTCACTCACGTCGTGGTTTCCGGGCAACACCAGAACCGGTACGCCGGTCGGCAGTTCCGCGGCCAGCTCGTCGTACTCGGAGAGCAGCCCGTGATCGGCTAGATCCCCACTCACCAGTACGACGTCAACCGGCGTACTGAATGCAGCCAGGTACGCCGTGATCCGCCGCAGCCGGTCCCGCGGCACGTCGGTTCCGTCCAGATGAGGGTCACTCAGGTGTGCGATGACGATCATCGCAAAACCCTAACCGCAGAACCCGGTCGGCAGATCGCCGCAGGGGACCAGACCGCCGCGCTCGAGGACCGGCCGAGCCTTGGTCGACCCGATGTAGTCGAGGAACGCCGCGGTGAGTGTCTTGGGCTCGGGAGCCTTGTAGGTGTAGGCGTGCTCGACCTCCCAGAACCGGTACGACCGGTCCGCCACCCTCGCGGTGTCCGGGGCGACCTTGTCGATCGTCACGATCGAGACCTGCGCGAACCTCCGCGCGCTCCCGAGCTCGGCGTACCCGATCGCGCCGTCGATCTCGTTGACGCGGGTCAGCAGCTCCTCCGTCGTACCGACCTCGCAGCGGTGGTACTTCGCGACCGCGTCGTCGTCGCGGGCGCAGTTGTCGGAGGAGATGCCGAGCTCCTGGTCACCGGCGAGCACCTTCTCGCGGAACACCCGGCGCGAACCGGAGTCCGGCCCGACCCGGCTGACCATCCGGATCGGGATGTCACGGCCGCCGAGCTGCTTCCAGTTCGTGAACTTGCCGCTGTAGATGTCGCGCAGCTGCGTCGTGGTCAGCGCGGTCACGTCGGCCGCCCGGTTCACGGCCACAGCGAACACGACCACGGCGACCGGCGTACCGACGAGCTCGGGTGCGCCCTCGGCGGGACCGTCCGACATCGCGATCTGCTTAGCCGCCTGGGCGGCGTCCTTAGGCCCGAGCTCGGCCAGCGCACGGACGCCGCTGCGGCTCCCGTTCGCGGCGATCACGATGTCGGCGCTGGTGCACTCGGCCGCGTACGCGGTCCGCAGTTCACGCATGGTCGGCTCCACGGCGGTCGAGCCGATCACCCGGAGCTGACCCGACGAGCAGTCGTCCGGCGGCTTCAGTACGTCGACGAGGAAGAACGCGACCAGCGCTCCGACCAGGACGAGCGACAGTGCGCCGAACAGCAGCGTACGGCGACCTGGGCCGCGCGGGCGTGGTTCGTGATAGACCCCGCCACCGGTCGAGCCGCCGGCCAGGTAACCCGAGTGACTGATACCGGTCCCCGTGCCGGACAGCACGAGCAGGAACTTGAAATGGTCGCCGCGGTTGATCGCGATCCGGGGCAGGACGAGCTTGCTGGTGTCGACGAAGTTCGCCGGTGCCAGCCGCCGTTCGAGCATCTCGCCCAGCGACTGCGGGTAGGCCTCGGTCACCTTCAGCCCGACGATCTTGCGATCGGGGAACGCGAAGGCGACCTTCTCGTGCATGTCGTGCGGATCGATGTCCATCCCGCCGGCGTTGTCGAGCCGGAGCAGCACGATGCTCGGGTCGGGCACCACGGCGCCCTGGTGGCGCACCTCGACGTCGACCATCCGCTGGGTCTGGTCGGCCCGCGGGTAGACACCGATCCGCGCGTCGACCTGGATGCGGTAGACGAGACGCTTGCGGCGGAGCACATAGCGGTCGACCAGCCAGGCGACCGCCGTACCGATCAGTGCGACCGCGGCGATCACGGTTTCGAGATTGACGGACGCGAAACCAGAGAAGTCGAACAACGTGCCCCCACTTCGATGAGTGGGGGACGTTAGTCGCGTGCGGTGAACGGGTGCTTACCGCACCATGACGTGTCGGGATCAGCAGGCCGGGACGGGTGGCCAGTTCCAGTCGGGCGTGCACCACTTGGCGCCGACCGTCCCACCCCTGGCCTGGCCTGGAGTCGAGTACACGCGGACCGCGCCGTCCACGGCCGAACTCGCGAGGTAGCCACCCGTTCCCATGGAGCGGATGTAGACGCGCGGGCTGCCTTCGGTCCACCAGCGCTGGTGCTGGTCGTTGGAGTCGCAGGGCTCGATGGCGGTCAGGCCGCCGCTGGTGCCGACGAAGCGCGAGGTGAGGCAGCCAAGAGAGATGCCCAGACTGTCGGACAGCGAGAAGGTCAGCAGGCCGACCGTGCCGGGGATCGGCCGGATCCGCCAGCCGTTTCGTGGACCGGCGCCGAGATCGCATTCGCCCAGGTAGACCCATGGCGGCGAGGCGGAGCGGACAGTGGAGGCACAGAGTTGGTTGCCGGAGTTCTTGACGTACTGCTCGTAGGAGACGGCACCGGCCGTGCTCGTACCCGTGGACAGCATCAGCGCCGCGATACCCAAGGCGAGGCCGACTGCGCGGAGTGATCGCTCGAATGACCGTTTGCTCATGACCGGAGTCTCTGCGAGCGCGCACCGGCGTAGTCAGGTGCGGAGGAGCAGACCATCGGGCACCCCTTACCGGCTGATGACGCGCCGGGGTGGGGCTTGGTTGGGGGGATGGGGTCTGAGAGATTGGCGGCATGGCTGAACAGGTTGACGTGGTCGTGATCGGGCTGGGTGTGGGTGGCGAGGAAGCGTCCGGGCGGCTGGCCCAGGCGGGGCTGAACGTGGTGGGGATCGAGCCGCGGCTGGTCGGCGGTGAGTGCCCGTACTACGGGTGCATCCCGAGCAAGATGATGATCCGCGCCGCGAACCTGATCGCCGAGACGCGCCGCGTCGACGGCATGGCCGGTACGGCGACTGTGCAGCCGGACTGGGCTCCGGTGGCGCAGCGGATCCGGGACGAGGCGACCGACAACTGGAACGACCAGGTCGCGGTGGACCGGCTCGTGAAGAAGGGCGTCACGTTCGTCCGCGAGCACGCGACGATCACCGGGCCGCACACCGTGAAGGCGGGCGACCGGGAGTTCGAGGCGTCGAAGGGCATCATCGTCGCGACCGGGACGGTCCCGCTGGTGCCGCCGATCGAGGGCCTGGCCGGTACGCCGTACTGGACGAACCAGGACGCGATTCGGGTCGAGACGCTGCCGGTCTCGCTGGTCGTGCTCGGTGGCGGCGCGATCGGGGTCGAGCTGACCCAGGTCTTCGCGCGCTTCGGCGTCGCGGTGACCGTGGTCGAAGGCGCGGAGCGGATCCTGTCGATGGAGGAGCCCGAGTCCGGCGACCTCGCTCGCGAGGCGCTTGAGCGAGACGGCGTGACGGTCAACACCGGCGTCCACGCGTCCAAGGTCTCGTACGACGGCAATGGCTTCACCATCACGCTGGATGACGGCCGCACGGTGACTGGCGAGAAGTTGCTGGTGGCAACCGGTCGCCGCGTCGACATCAAGGGGCTCGGACTCGATCAGGTCGGGCTGGATGCCGACGCCCGCCGCATCGAGGTCGACGAGCACGTCCGGGCCGCGGACGGCGTCTGGGCGGTCGGCGACGTGACCGGCGTCGGTGCGTTCACCCACACGGCCATGTACCAGGCGAACATCGCCGTCCACGACATCCTCGGCACCCAGGACGCGCCGCTGGCGCGCTACCACGCGATGCCGCGGGTCACCTTCACCGATCCCGAGATCGGCGCGGTCGGCCTGACCGAGAAGCAGGCCCGTGAGCAGGGGCTGACCGTGGCGACCGGGATCACCCAGATCCCGTCCTCGTCGCGTGGCTGGATCCACAAGGCCGGCAACGAGGGATTCATCAAGGTCGTCGTCGACACGAACCGCGGCGTCCTGGTCGGCGCGACGAGCGCCGGGCCGACCGGTGGCGAGGTGCTGAGTGCCCTCGCGATCGCCGTACACGCCGCCGTACCCGTGCACTCTCTGCAACAGGTCATCTACGCATACCCGACGTTCCACCGCGCGATTGGTGATGCGCTCAAGGATTTGTGACCGTCCCTGTTGCGATTCGATCGCAAAAGGACAAAGAATGTCGGCGTGCATGTTCCTGATGGGTTCTTCGACGCCCCGACCTCCATCGCCACCGGCCTGATCGCGGCCGGTGCGGTCGGCTTCAGCCTCCAGCGGGCCAACCGCGAGATCCGCGAGACGGGTCCCGCGCTGGCCGGGCTGACGGCCGCGTTCGTCTTCGCCGTACAGATGGTGAACTTCCCGGTCGGTGCCGGCACCAGCGGCCACTTGCTCGGTGGTGCGCTGGCTGCCGCGCTGGTCGGCCCGTGGACCGCCGTACTGGTGATGTCGACGGTGCTGCTCGTGCAGGGGCTGTTATTCGCCGACGGTGGGCTGACTGCGCTGGGCACGAACATCACGTTGATGGGGCTGATCACGGTCCTGGTCGGGTACTTCATCACGCGGGCGCTGCTTCAGGTTCTGCCGCGTCGTACGGGGAGCGTCGTACCGGCGACCACCGTTGGCGCGCTCGTCTCGGTACCGGTTGCCGCGCTGGCCTTCACCGGGTTGTACGCGATCGGCGGTGCGGTCGATATCCCGCTCGCCAAGCTCGCCACCGCGATGGTCGGCTGGCACATCCTGGTCGGAATCGGTGAGGCGGTCATCACTGCCGCCGTACTGGGTGCTGTGGTCGCGACGCGTCCGGACCTCGTGTACGCCGCCCGGCACCTGCAGCAGGAGCTGGTGCTGGTCGATGCCGATGGCAACACTTCCACCGTGTCGCCGGACACGCCAATCGCGGCCAAGCCTGCTGGTCGGTCGTTCGGTATCGGGATCGCTGTGACGCTGGTCGTTGCCGGTGGCGTGAGCTTGTTCGCTAGCGCGCACCCGGACGGGCTCGAGTTCGTCGGCGCCAAGCTCGGCTTCGAGTCCGCGGCCAAGCACTCCGCGGTCGCGAGTAGCCCGTTGGCCGACTACGGCGTCAGCGGAATCGGGAACGCGCAGGTGTCCGGAGCGCTCGCCGGGATCATCGGCGTACTGGTCACGATCGCTGTCGGCCTAGCTATCGCCAAGGTCGCGTCGCTGCGCAAGGCGTCATGAGCGGGGACGGCCTGCTCGTCGCGGTGGACAGCAAGGTCCACCGCATCCCGGCACAGGTGAAAGTCGTCGCTCTCTTCGTCTTTGTCCTCGCCGTCGTCTCCACCCCGGCCGCGCATTTCTGGGCCTTCGCCCTGTACGCCGCTTTGCTCGTGGGTGCGCTCGTGGTCGCGAAGCTCCCGATGCCGGTGGTCTCGCGACGGCTGGCGGTGGAGACGCCGTTCATCGTGTTCGCGCTGCTGCTCCCGTTCGTCGCGACCGGCCCGACGGTCGACGTACTGGGTGTGCAGTTGTCGCAGTCCGGCGTACTGGGTGCTTGGAACGTGCTGGCCAAAGGCACGCTCGGCGTGGTCGCCGCGATCCTGCTCTCGGCCACGACCGGACCGCGCGAACTGCTCGCCGGCCTCGAACGGCTCCGGCTGCCGTCGACGCTCGTGGCGATCCTTTCGTTCATGGTCCGCTACCTCAGCGTCGTCTCCGACGACCTGCACCGGATGCGGATCGCCCGGGAGTCACGCGGGTACGTCGGCGGCCGAGCCGGGCACCTGAAGGCGATTGCCGGGGGAGTCGGCGCGCTGTTCGTGCGGAGCTTCGAGCGTGGTGAGCGGGTGCACCTGGCGATGCGGTCGCGCGGGTACACCGGGCGGATGCCGCTGCTGGGTGAGGTCGGCGCGACGCGAGCTCAGTGGATCGAGGGCCTGACGATCTCCCTGGCTGCGGTCGCCGTCGCGGTGGCGGCTAGGGTTGTCGGCTTGTGAGCGGTCCTGCGATTCATGTCGAGCGGCTCGTCTTCGCCTACCCGGACGGACGGCAGGCCCTGTTCGGCGTCGACTTCACCGTCGAGCGTGGCGAACGCGTCGCGCTGCTGGGCCCGAACGGTGCCGGCAAAACCACCCTGGTCCTGCATCTGAACGGGATCCTCGGCTCGGTCGCCGGCGGTTCGGGGAGCGGGCGGATCGAGATCGGCGGGACCGGTCTGCACCGCGAACACCTGCCGGTGATCCGGCGGAAGGTCGGGCTGGTGTTCCAGGATCCGGATGACCAGCTGTTCATGCCGACCGTGCGCGATGACGTGGCGTTCGGTCCCGCGAACCTGGGCCTGCGCGGCGCTGAGCTGGAGGACCGGGTGCGCGAGGCGCTCGTCCAGGTCGGCATGCAGGATCACGCGGATCTCGCACCGCACCATCTCTCGTATGGTCAGCGTCGCCGGGTGGCGGTCGCGACAGTGCTCGCGATGCGGCCCGAGGTGCTCGTGCTGGACGAGCCGTCGAGCAACCTGGACCCGGCCAGCCGGCGCGAGCTCGCCGACATCCTGACCGGCCTCGATGTGACCCTGCTGATGATCACCCACGACCTCCCGTATGCCCTGCAGTTGTGTGAGCGAAGCCTGCTGATGGACAGCGGCCGGATCGTCGCGGACGGCCGGACGCGGGACCTGCTCGGCGACGCCGACCTGATGAGCGCACACCGCCTGGAGCTTCCGTACGGATTCGATCCGCTCTCGGTCCCCGGCCCGGAAGGCCGCTGACCTACTCCAGAAATACCTCGCCAGTTTCTTACCAAGACCTTGTCTGTTACCCGCGAGTCGGCCATCGTGACTTTGAGTACTGCAGTCGCCACCCCTCGCACACAAGGCGGTCCGCCCATGAAGTCCATCGCCAGTCTGCTGTCCGCCGCGGCCCTCGGCGCCGTGGTGCTCCTCAGCCCCACCGTCGCCCACGCCGCGGTCAACTACGTCGCCCTCGGAGACTCCTACGCCTCCGGCGTCGGCACCCGCACCTACATCGCTGACAGCGGTTCGTGCCAGCGCTCGGTCAAGGCCTACCCGTACCTGGACGCCGCCCGGCTCGGCGCGAACCTGACCTTCGTCGCCTGCTCCGGCGCCCGCGTCGCCGACGTCACGGCCAACCAGCTCAGCGCGGTCACGAGCGCCGCCAACCGCATCACCGTCCAGGTCGGCGGCAACGACGCCGGCTTCTCCTCAGTGATCACCGAATGCGCCAAGCCGGCCTGGCTCGGCGACTGCACCACCGCGATCAACAACGCCACCGCCACCATCAACAACACGATCCCCGGCCGCCTGAACGGCCTCTACGCCTCGATCAAGAGCCGCGCCTCCTCGGCCCACGTGATCGTCGTCGGCTACCCGCGCCTCTTCAACGGCACCGACTGCAACGCCGGCACCTTCTTCAGCCCCGACGAGATGACCCGCCTCAACGAGACCGCCAACCTCCTCAACTCCAAGATCGCCGCAGCAGCCAGCGCCGCCGGCTTCGCCTTCGTGAACCCGACCTCCGCCTTCATCGGCCATTCCGTCTGCGGCAACCCCGAATGGATCAACGGCCTCTCCAACCCGGTCAGCGAGTCCTACCACCCCAACGTCACCGGCCAAGCCCAGTACGCCAACCTGGTAGCCCCCTCCCTCAAGTAACCCCCGCCCCACACCTTTCGGGGCAACCCTCCAGCTCGAGGGATATCCCCTCAGCTAGGGGGTTGCCCATCGAAAACCCCAGTGGGCAACCCCCCAACTCAACGGGCAACCCCAACGGCCGCGAGCACCCGCGAGATCCGCCCACCGCGCCCCACCCACGCCGTACCGGAGGCCCTAGGCCCGGCCAACGCCGTACCCCAGCCCTCTCGCCCTGACCAACGCCGTATGCCCGCCCCGCCGTCGCGGTCGCGGTACGCCGGTCTCTGGCCCCCGCCGTTGCTCACCGCTTCGCCGCGTGCCCCTACGCCCCCGCGCATTTCAATGGATATCCGTTCAAGTGGCTCCTTCTCTGCTCAAATTTTGGGGGGAGAAGGGGCAACTTCAGGGGTGATCCGTTCAAATTTCCTGGGCCGGACCGGCGAGTTCGGGCCGGATGGGTGGGGGTCGGCGGTGGCGCCGGTTCACCCGACGTCCAACCATCTGAAGCACACGCGCCTTGCGCCCAGCCGTGCGACACCAGCCACCAGTTCTCGCCATGCCGTTCTCGCCACCGCCCGCTCTCGCCGTGCCGTTCTCCTCACGCCGTTCGGGCCCGGGCATCTCGCGTGGGCGAACCCTCCAGCTCAGGGGATATCCACCGAGTTGGAGGGTTGCCCATCGAAAATCTCAGGGGGCAACCCACCAGCTCGATGGGCGGGAGCGCCGGGCTGCTCACCCACGCAACGTCCGAAGAACCGAAGACATCGTCTCCGGACGTTCGGACGTTAGCGATCTGTACGGCGGGAGGTCCGGATGAGCGGTCGGCGTGGTCGGCGTGGACCGGATGTTCGCCGCCGGCGCCGCGGGACGTCCGAAGTAGTCGTGGGCGTGGTCGGCGTGTTTTCGGACCTTAGGGATCTGTACGGCGGGACGTCCGAGGGGCTGGTGGGCGTGGTCGGCGTGTTTCGGACGTTGTGGGGTGAACCGTTGGGGGTGGTGGGGCGTGGACTGGGGACGGGTGATTGGAAGGGGAGTCGGATGGTGAATTACGGGTTGGATTTGTTGGCCGTGGATGGTGGGCGGGCGCTGGTGGACTTGGTGGCTGAGGGGGATCGGCTTGAGGTGGTGGTTGCGGGGGAGGGGGACTGGTCTCGGGCTACGCCGGCGTGGGGTGGACGATTGCGCATCAGATCGCGCATCTCGCCAAGGCCGATGCGAACGTGTTGATCGCGCTGAAGGACCCCGCATCGTTCGCAAACGTCGGGACAGACGCTGATCGGGATGCTGAGGTGGGAGCGGGTCAGCCGCGCGAGGTGCTGTTGGAGCAGTGGCGGGCTGGGCGCGCGGAGTTGGCGGAGGCGTTGGGTGAGTTGCCGGCGGATCGTGCGTTTCCGTGGTTCGGGTCGGAGCTGAACGCGCAGTTGATGATTCCGCTGCGCCTGATGGAGACGTGGGCCCACGGGCAGGACATCTACGACACCTTGGGTATCGAGCACGCTCCGACAAGTGGACTCGAGCATGTGGCTGCGTTGGGAGTGGCTGGTGGTGAGATGTCGTTCGCGGTCGCACAACTCGCCGTACCGGCTGAGCCGATTCGGATTGAGCTGACCGGGCCCGGTGGTGGCAGTTGGGGTCCGGAGGATGCGGCGCAGCGGATCGAGGGGAGTGCACTCGACTTCTGTCTCCGGGTGACCCACCGAAGAGAGCGCGCGCAGACCGGCCTCAAGGCAGTCGGGGAAGACGCGGACAAGTGGCTGGACGTTGCCCGCGTCTTCCTTTGATCAACAGAGAATCAAGAGAGCTACTGGATGTACGAGCGGAGGTGTTCCGCGGTCAGGGTCGGGCTGCTCTCGACCAGGTCGGCCGGCGTGCCGGTGAAGACGACCTGACCGCCGTCGTGGCCGGCGCCCGGGCCGATGTCGATCAGCCAGTCGGCGTGCGCCATCACTGCTTGGTGGTGTTCGATCACGATCACTGTGTTGCCGTCGTCGACCAGCTTGTCGAGCATCGTGAGGAGCGCGTCGACGTCGGCCAGATGCAGTCCGGTCGTCGGCTCGTCGAGGATGTAGATCGAGCCGCTCTTGCCCATGTTGATCGCGAGCTTCAGTCGCTGGCGCTCACCACCCGACAACGTGGTCAGGGGCTGCCCGAGCCCGATGTACCCGAGCCCGACCGACGACAACCGATCGAGGATCGTCCGCGCCTGACCCTTCACGAAGAACTCGCGCGCCTCGGTGACGGTCATCCGCAGTACCTCGCTGATGTTCTTCCCGCGCAGCTTGTACGCGAGCACCTCAGCCGTGAACCGGGCCCCGTTGCAGACATCGCAGATCGAGCCGACCTCGCCCATCATCGCGAGATCGGTGTAGACCAGCCCGATCCCCTTGCAGGACGGGCATGCGCCGACGGAGTTCGCACTGAACAACCCCGGCTTCACCCCGTTCGCCTTCGCGAACTCGGCCCGGATCGGATCGAGCAACCCCGTGTACGTCGCTGGGTTGCTGCGCTTGGACCCGCGAATCGGTTCCTGACCAGCCACGATCACGCCCGGCCGACCAGCCAACGATCCATGGATCAGCGAACTCTTCCCCGACCCAGCCACACCCGTGACCACGGTCAATACCCCGAGCGGGACCTCGACACTGACATCACGCAGGTTGTGCAGGTTCGCGTGCTCGATCGACAGCTGCCCGGTCGGACGCCGTACGACGTCGCGAACCGCGACCCGATGATCGAGATAGCGACCGGTGAGTGTGCCGGACTTCTTCAAACCCTCGAGGTCACCCGAGTAGCAGAGCCGCCCACCGGACATCCCGGCTCCCGGCCCGAGGTCGACCACGTGGTCGGCGATCCGGATCGTCTCCGGCTTGTGCTCGACGACCAGGACCGTGTTGCCCTTGTCGCGGAGCTGAACCAGTAGGTCGTTCATCCGCTGGATGTCGTGCGGATGCAGCCCGACCGTCGGCTCGTCGAACACGTAAGTGACATCGCTCAGACTCGACCCGAGGTGCCGGACCAACTTCACTCGCTGTGCCTCACCGCCGGACAGCGTGCCTGACTCCCGGTCGAGGCTGAGATAGCCCAGCCCGATCGTGACCATCGAGTCGAGGGTCTGCCGCAACCCGTCGACCATCGGGCCGACCTCGGTGTTCTCGACGCCGGCCACGAACTTGGCCAGGTCGCTGATCTGCATGGCGGAACACTCACCGATCGTGCGCCCGTTCACGGTCACCGACCGGGCCGCCTCGTTCAGCCGGGAACCACCGCACTCCGAGCAGACGTCCTGCTTCACCGCCCGCTCGGCGAAGGCTCGCGCCTGGCTCTGCATGGCGTCGATGTCCTTGCCGATGAACTGGCGCCGGACCTTCGCCGCGAGGCCCTCGAAGGTCATGCTGTGTTGTCCGACCTTCACCTTCGTCGGCTCCTGGTAGAGGAATCGCTGCCAGTCGTCGGGGGAGTAGTCGCGTAGCGGCAGGTCGGGATCGAAGAGCCCGGTCTTCGCGTACCCCTGCCACCACCAGGTGTCGATGGCATAGCCGGGCACCGTGATCGCGCCCTGGTTCAGGCTGAGTGAGCGATCGACGAGCTCGTCCACCACGAGCTCGGTGGTCCGGCCAAGACCTTCGCAGGCCGGGCACATCCCCTCGGCCAGGTTGAAGCTGAAGGCGCCGGCGCCGCCGATGTGCGGCGTACCGGCGCGGCTGAACAGGATGCGCAGCATGGTGTGCGCGTCGGTCGCGGTGCCGACCGTGGATCGGGAGTTGGCGCCGATCCGCTCCTGGTCGACGACAATGGCAGCGGACAGGTTGCGCAGGGCGTCCACCTCGGGCCGGGCCAGGCTCGGCATCAGGTTCTGGATGAACGCGGTGTAGGTCTCGTTGATGAGGCGCTGGGACTCGGCGGCGATGGTGTCGAAGACGAGTGAGGACTTGCCCGATCCGGAGACTCCGGTGAACACGGTCAGGCGGCGTTTGGGGATGTCGAGCGACACTCCGGCGAGGTTGTTCTCCCGGGCACCACGGACTTCGATCACGTCATGGCTGTCAGCAAGCATCCTTCAATCCTCCCATTGAACCGCCGATGAAGACTTTGCTCGCGACGCGACCGCTGAGCACACCGGGAAAGTTTCGACAGGCCGTGAAAGGTGTGAGAATGTCCGGCATGCGAGCCACCGTGAAAGACGTCGCGAAACTGGCCGGGGTCTCCCCGAAGACGGTCTCCAATGTCATCAACGGTGTGGTGTTCGTCCGGCCGGAGACCCGGACCCGGGTCGAGCAGGCGATCAGCGAACTCGACTACGTGCCGAACATGAGCGCCCGCGGCCTGCGCAACGGCCGGACCGGCATGATCGCCCTCGCGCTGCCGGACCTGCTCCGGCCGTACTCGGCCGAGATCGTGCACCTCGTCGTCGAGCTCGCCCACGAGCGCGGCTGGGGTGTGCAGATCGAGCAGACCGCGGCCGAGCCCACGCGTGAGTTCGAGCTGCTGTCGAAGGCGCGGGCATACCTGGTCGACGGCCTGATCCTCAACCCGGTGAACCTCGACGACAGCGCCGTACTGTCGGCCGGTCCGCTGCCGCCTCTGGTTCTGATCGGCGACGTCGACCAGGACCTGGTCAGCCAGGTCGCGATCGACAACACCGCTGCAGCCCGCGACATGACCCGGCACCTGATCGCGAAGGGCTGCCGCCGGATCGCCGCCGTCGGTACGCCGGAAATCCCGCGCGGCTCGAGTGGCGCCGGCGTACTGAGTGGAGCAGCAGAAGCCCCCGGTACGGCGGCCTCCCGGCTGCGGACCGCCGGCTATCGCGCAGCGCTCGAAGAAGCCGGTATCCCGAACGATCCGGCCCTGGAGATCGGACTCGACCGCTGGCGTCCCGAGGGCGCAGCCACCGTGGTCGGCAAGTACCTGGCTGACCATGAGCTCCCCGACGCGTTCTTCTGCTTCACCGACACCCTCGCCTCGGGTGCCCTGTCCGCGCTGTGGGGCGCGGGCGTCGCCGTACCGGGTCAGACCCTGGTCGCCGGGTTCGACAACGTGCTGGAGAGCCAGTTCATGATCCCGCCGCTGACCACGGTCGACTTCGACCGGCGCGCGTTCGTCGGCGCAGCCCTGGAGCTGCTCGAGGAGCGGATGGCGGACAAGAACGCCGCACCGCGCCGCGTGATCGTCCCGCACCGGATCATCGAGCGGGTCAGCACCACCCGCTGACCAGCAGTATCGGTTGGTGCGGGAATCCGGCAAAACAAACACAAACACTTGTCAACGCATTCCAACGATGTAATCATCCAGGGGCCCTGCGAAGGAGACCTGAATGAGTGCGTTGGACCAGCATTTCTCCCGGCGCCGGTTGCTCGGGACGGCGGCCGCGATCGCCGGTGGCGGTGTACTGCTCGGATGCTCACCCGGAGCGTCCCGGTCGGCCGCCGACCTCAGCTACTGGCACCTGATGACCGGTGGAGACGGGATCGTGATGGCCGGCCTGGTGGACGCCGTCAACGCCCAGAACCTCGGCTTCCATGCGACCCAGACCGTGCTGGCCTGGGGCCCGCCCTACTACACGAAACTGGCGATGGCCTCGGCCGGCGGCCGCGCGCCCGATCTCGCGATCATGCACGCGTCACGGATCGCCGGGTACGCGCCCGGCGGCCTGCTCGAGCCGTGGGACCTCGACCTGCTGGCCGAGGTGGGCCTGCACGAGAGCGACTTCCCGCCGCTGGTGTGGCAGAAAGGCCTGTACGACGGGAAGCTGTACTCGATCGCCCTCGACACGCATCCCTTCGTGCTCTACTACAACACCGAGCACGCGGAGAAGGCCGGAGTCACCGACGACCTGCACACGCTGAAGTCCCCCGAGGAGTTCACCGAGGTCGCGCGCAAGCTCCAGAAGGTGACCGGCAAGCACGGACTGTCCTACGGCTATCTCGGCGACGGCTCGCAGATGTGGCGGCTGTTCTACACGTTCTACCGCCAGCAGAACGCCGAGATGAAGCTCGTGCCCGGTCAGAAGGCACAGGTCGACGAGGCCGCGGCGGTCAAGGCCCTCAAGTTCGTGCAGTCGTTGCTCGACGACACGATCGCCACGAAGGCCGGAGACGGCGGTACGGCGACCAGTGAGTTCCTGCACGCTGAGAGCGGCATGCTGTTCGGTGGTGTCTGGGAGCTGCCCCCGATCAAGGATGCGAAGCTGCCGTTCGACGCGATCCCCATTCCAACGCTGTTCGGGACCGACGCGGCGTACGCGGACTCGCACACGTTCGTGCTGCCACGCCAGTCGAAGATCGATCCGGTACGGCGTAAGCACACGTACCAACTGGTCGCGGAGATCCTCAAGCGCTCGGTGAAGTGGGCCGGCGCCGGCCACATCCCGGCGTACCAGCCAGTGGTGAAGAGCTCGGAGTACCAGGCGCTGAAGCCGCAATCGAACTACGCGGGGATCCCGGAGTACGTGAACTACGACCCGGACGCGTGGTTCGGCGGCGCGGGCAGTGACTTCCATCGGTACTTCGCCGAGAACGTGCAGAACGTCTTCCTCGGCAGCGGGGATCCCGCCGCCGGGTTCGAGGGCTTCGTGAAGCGGCTGAACGTGCTGCTCGACCGTCCGCAGCCGCTGTGAGCGGGGTCGCGGTGAAAGGGGCCGATGTGACAGAGGCCGATGTGACAGGGGACGGGAAGATGCCGACCACCCGGCGCGGGGAGCACCTCACCGGATGGGCGTTCGCGGCACCGTTCGCCGTACTGTTCGCGCTCTTTCTCGTGGTGCCTGCGGTCTACGGCCTCTACCTCAGCTTCACGGGGGAGACGCTGACCGGATCTGGTGGCTCGGTGATCGGTTTCGCGAACTACGCTGAGGCGCTGACCGATCCGGACATGTGGCACTCGCTCGGAAACACCTTGTGGTTCACGGTGTTGAGCACAGTCCCGCTGGTGATTCTGTCGCTGGCGTTCGCGTTGCTCGTGAACCTCGGACTGCCGGGGCGATGGTTGTGGCGGTTGTCGTTCTTCCTGCCGTACCTGCTGGCCTCGACGGTCGTAGTGATGTTCTGGTCGTGGATGTACAACCCGAAGCTGGGGCTGATCAACGGCGCCCTGGCCGAGTTCGGGATCGGGCCGGTGGCGTGGTTGCAGGATCCGAAGGTCGCGATGATCTCGGTGGTCATCACCACGCTGTGGTGGACGATCGGTTTCAACTTCCTGCTCTACCTTGCGGCATTGCAGAACATTCCGGAGCAGCAGTTCGAGGCGGCCGCGATCGACGGAGCCGGTAAGTGGCGGCAGCTGTTCTCGATCGTGATCCCGCAGTTGGCGCCGACGACCGGATTGATCCTGACGCTGCAGATCCTTGCCTCGCTGAAGGTCTTCGACCAGATCTACATGCTGACCAACGGCGGTCCGGCCGGCTCGACTCGTTCGCTCGTGCAGTACATCTACGAGTCGGGCTTCACCGGCTACCGCTTCGGTTACTCGTCAGCGATCTCGTACCTGTTCTTCGCCATCATCGTGCTGGTCTCACTGGCGCAGTACAAGCTGATCAACCGCAGGAGTGCCGCATGAGTAGCTACACGTTGTCCCGGGGGATCAAGCAGGGGCACAAGCCCGGGGAGAATCCGTGGAGTGTCTCGCGGATGATTGCCCTGCTGGTGCTGGCTTTCCTGGCCGCGACCTGGCTGGTTCCGTTCGCGTGGTCGGTGCTGACGTCGCTGAAGAGTGAGGCGGACGCCGGTGCTTCGTCGATCAGCCTGAATCCGCCGGATGGTTTGGGATTCGATGCCTATCGCAAGGTGCTCGCCGCAGGCGATATTCCTGCCTGGGCGTGGAACAGCTTGCTGACCTCGGTCGCGATCACACTGATCACGGTCGCGACGTCGGCGCTTGCCGGGTACGCATTCTCGCGGGTCGACTTCCGTGGCAAGCGTTGGTTGTACGCCGCGATCATTGCGGCGATCATCATTCCGCCGCAGTTGCTGATCGTCCCGCTGTTCCGGCAGATGCTGGCCTTCAACCTGGTCGACACCTATTGGGGAATCATCCTGCCGCAGGCGTTCGCGCCGGCGATGGTGCTGATCCTCAAACGTTTCTTCGACCAGATCCCGGTCGAGCTCGAGGACGCGGCGCGGGTGGACGGCGCGAACCGGCTGCGGGTGTTCTGGTCGATCGTGTTGCCCTTGTCACGCCCGATCCTGGCGGCGGTCGCGATCTTCGTCTTCATCGGTGCCTGGAACAACTTCCTGTGGCCGTTCATCGTGACCACGGACGCCGACCTGATGACGTTGCCGGTCGGTCTGCAGACCGTGAAGAGCGCGTACGGGTTGCAGTACGCACAGAACATGGCCTCGGCGATCCTCGCGGCATTACCGCTCGTAGTGGTCTTCCTGTTCTTCCAGCGGCACATCATCAAGGGCATTGCGACGACCGGATTCGGTGGCCAGTAAGGCAATGCGCAACGTTTACGTGACGCGACAACGTCCGCACGATTACTGGACATCGGTTCCGGAACGCGGGATTCCTGAACTCATCCCTTGAAAACCTCGTCACTCTCAGCAAGGCTTCACGGATCACTTCCGCGTCGTATCCGGGAGCGGGCATGACGGGGGAGTGTGTGGCCACGTGGAGACACGCGGCCACGCCAAACCGCCCTCGGGGGTTGGTAACGACAAGAAGGGGGACGTGTGTCAGCGATGACAAGGCTCGTCGAGCAGTGCCGTGATGTGAGGAGTCACGGCAACGAAGGTCTCGGACGGGCTTCGATCCAACCGGCGGTCTGCACCGGCATCCACGAGGTGACCTCGTCGATTCCGTCGGTCCAGCCGCGACGCGTGGCATTGCTCAGACTGAGTAGCGGTCTGACCACCACGCTGCGCCTCGACGAAGGTGCCAAGGCACCGGAGCGAGGCGCGACTGTGTACGTCCGGGGTGGCCGGGGGATGGGCGACGAGCCCGTCTCAGGTGGGGTCATCCTCGCGTCGGCCCACCCCAGCTGACCACGAGTCAGCTGACAACAAGGTCCAGTCCAGTGGACTGAATCAGTGACTCGCCGGTCTCAGGTCCCAACGCCGAGCTGAGGCCGGCAAGTCCCTGCCGAGGTCCTACCAGGTCTGTCCAGCAACACTTTGCGCTGCGATCAGTCGCGTGCCGCGTCGGGGATGGGAGCGGTCAGCGCACGGACCTCGACGGGCGAGAAGCGCGCTTCCGGGAGCCGCGCCGCGAGTTCCGTTGCGCGCTCCAGCGAGCACTCGACCAGGTAGTACCCGGCCAGCACCTCCTTGGCCTCCGTGAACGGCCCATCGGTCACCGCCGGCACGCCGTCCCGCAGCCGCACCACGCGCGCACCGGCCGTCGTCAGCCCGTCGGAGGCAACGAACTCCCCGGCCGCCCGCATCTCCTCGACCAGCGCGCGATGGGCGCCGTACACCTCATCCATCCCTTCGGCGCCCATCGCCTCCCAGGTCTCACCATTCCCATAGATCAGCAGCATGTACTTCATCCCGCCAACCTACCGACTCACCCGGTCGCGGTCGCCGGCGTGGAGTTACCAGGTTGCGCCGGCGGGGGCGCGGGTCACCGCGTTGAAGCGGTTGAACATGTTCGTCAGACCGATCATCAACAGAATCGCGGACAGCTGCTTCTCGTCGAAGTGCTCAGCAGCAGCCGCCCACGTCGAGTCCGACACCGCATCGCCGCGGTCGGCGATGCGGGTCGCCTCTTCGGCCAGCGCCAGTGCGGCGCGCTCGGCATCGGTGAAGAGGTCGGATTCGCGCCAGGCCGCGACCTGGTGCAGGCGTTCGTCGGTCTCGCCGTTCTTCAGCGCCGACTTGATTCCGCCGTACACGCAGGCCGAGCAGCCGTTGATCTGGCTTGTCCGCAGGTGCACGAGCTCCAGTACCGGACCCGGCGCTCCGCCTTGGTGGACGGCCTTGAAGAGGTTCTGGATGCCCTTCATGGCGTCCGGCAGGAGCACAGTCGGGTTTGGCATACGAGCAGTCATGGGAGGTACTCCTGGTTCCGTTGGGGTGTCTTCACTCCCTCGACGGATCCCGGCCCCAGGATGTGACAGCGGTCTGCAGATCCTTCCGGACGCGGTCCTCGACCGATACGGTCAGGTCCGAATACTGCGCCGTCAGGCAGATCGGTCCGTCGTAGTTCACCTTCACCAGAGCAGCGTGTACGGCGTTCCAGTCGGCCAACCCGTCGTCGGCCTGACCGAACTGGGTCTTCCAGCCCTCGTCAGTCTCGACATACTTGGCGTTCTTCAGGTTCACGATGCCGAGCCGATCGGCGCCGAGCTCGATCGTCACCTCCGGCTCATCACCGGCCAGGGCATCGTGAGCCGCATCCCAGACCAGCTTGAACCGATCCGGCAGTCCATCCAGCAACTGCAGCACACCAAGCGTCGACGGGATGAACCTGCCGTGATGCGGCTGCACGCCGACCTCGACGTCATACCGCTCAGCCAGTACGACGGACTCCTCCAGCTGCGCACGATTCCGCCGTACCGAGGCTGCGTAGCCGTCGGGACCGAGCGGCGCCATGATCCGGATCATCGGTACGCCGGACGCGGCGCAGGCGGCGAAGACCGGTTCGGTGAGATCGGAGGCGACGCTGATCGGCTCGATGCCCTCGTCGCGGAGCTGCTTGGTGAACGTCGGCAGCTCCGCCTCGGCCGTCGCCGTCGTGACATAGGCCGTGTCCCGGACCGGGACCTCGGCGCCGGCGAACCCGAGCCCGGCAATCAGCCGGCCGAGCTCGTCGCCGGGCAGACCGGCCCACGGTTTGGTGAAGACGGACCAGATCATCAACGGCCTCCCAGCCCACTCATGGTGATACCTCGGACGAACCAGCGCTGTGTCAGGAAGAACAACACGATCAGCGGGACCGTGGTGACGGTCGCGGCCATCAGCAGCAGGTTCCACTGAGTACCGTTGGTGTCCTGGAACACCTGCAGCCCGACTGACGCCGTACGGGTCGCGTCACTGTTGGAGATGACGAGCGGCCAGAGCAGGTTGTTCCACTGGCCGATGAACTTGAAGACCGCGAGGGTCGCGATCGCCGGTACGGCGAGGGGCACGATCACTCGGACGAACGCCTGCCAACGGTTCGCGCCGTCGAGACGAGCCGCTTCCTCGTAGTCGCGGGGGATGCCGAGGAAGAACTGACGCAGCAGGAAGACGCCGATCGCGGTGAACGCGTGCGGCAGGATCATCCCAGGCCAGGTGTCGATGCCGTGCAGTTTTGCCACCAGGACGAACTGCGGGATCAGGGTGACCTGGGACGGGATCATCAGTGTGGCCAGGTAGATGCCGAAGAGCCAGGTGCGGCCGGGAAAGCTCAGCCGGGCGAACGCGTACGCCGCGAGGGCGGCCGTCACGGTCTCCAGCAGAGTGGTGCCGGCCGCGAAGTAGATGGTGTTGAGCAGATACTTGCCGAGCGGCACGAGTTCGAAGGCTCGGGTGAGGTTCTCCGGGTGCCAACTGCTCGGCCAGAACGTCGGCTTGGCGGCCATCGACTCGGCGTCGGACTGGAACGCGACCAGCACCATCATCACGACGGGGACGAGGGTGAGCGCGGTGACGACGAAGCAGGTGAAGACAACGAGCTTCTTACGGACGTCAGTTGTCATAGTGCACCAGCTTTCGCTGCATGGTGAACTGGGCCGCGGTGATCAGCACGATGAACGCGAACAGCACCAGCGACTGGGCGGCGGCGTACCCCTGGTCGTAGTTCTCGAAGCCGGTTCGGTAGATGTACATGACGAGCGTGGTCGTGCGCGTGCCCGGGCCGCCGTTCGTCATGATCAGCGCCTGGTCGAAGACCTGGAACGAACCGATGATCGAGGTGACGATCACGAAGAACAGGGCCGGCGACAGCATCGGGAGCGTGACGTGGCGGAAGGTCTGCCAGCTCGTCGTACCGTCGACCCGGGCCGCTTCGTAGAGCTGTTGCGGGATGGCCTGCAGGCCGGCCAGGAAGACCACCATGCCGAAGCCGAAGCTCTTCCAGACACTCATCAGGATCAGTGCGGGCATCGCCCAGTGGTCCGAGATCAGCCACTGCGGGCCGTCGATCCCGAACCATCCGAGCACGGCGTTCACCAGGCCGTCGTGCGGGATGTAGAGCCAGATCCAGACGAACGCGACCGCCACCGTGATCGTTGCGTACGGCAACAGCAGCAGCGAGCGGAAGACCGCGATGCGCTTGAGTCCTTGGTTGAGGAGCAACGCGAGCAGGAGGCTGACCAGCATGGTCAGCGGCACGCTCACGAGCGTGAAGTACGCCGTATTGCCGAGCGCGGACCAGAAGGTCGGGTCAGGTCCGAGCCGCGCGAAGTTGCGCAGGCCGACCCATGTGGGTGGGCTGAACAGGTTCCAGTCCAGGAGTGAGATGACGCCGGCCGCGACGACTGGACCGGCGGTGAAGATCAGGAAGCCGATCAGGCTGGGCAGTATGAACAACCAAGCGGTGAGCGACTCGCGGTTGCGCCATCTGGGCGTGGGCTTGGATGTTGGCGTCAGCGTCGGTGCGGCGGCTGCGGGTGGTGCGGTGTCGACGGCCATGGGTCACCCCTTCCTGGCCGTGGCTTGGCGGACGGTGTCCTGGTGCTGACGCATCAGGATGTCCAGGCGTGGAGTGAGACCGGCGATCGCGTCGCTCACGGTCACCTGGCCGAGGAACGTGCGAGGGAGGTCCTGGCCGAGAAGCTGCTTGACCTGGTTCCAATTGGTGGTGACGTCGAAGGGGTGACCACCGGCGGCCTTGCCGGCCAGGATGTCCTGGACGATGCCGAGGTTGTCCGGCGGCGGCTGGAACGCGCTGCCGGCGCTGAGCCGGGCCGGGTTGTTGCGGCCGGCCTTGGCGTAGATGTCGAGGGCGCCGGTGCTGGTGAGTGTCTTGAGCAGCTTCCACGCGAGGTCGAGCTCGGCGCCCTCGCGTACCCCCGACGGAATTCCGAAGCTGGACCCGGACACTCGCGGCGTGCTCCCGGCGTCTCCGGCCGGGAACGGGATCACGTCCCAGTCGAACTTCGCCTTGCGCGCGTTGACGACCTGCCACGGGCCGTTCTGCATGAAGGCGACGTTGCCCTGGATGAAGTTGGCCAGCGAACTCTCGGTGACCAGGTTCTTGATCGGCGGCGTCACCTTGTCCTTGACGAACAGGTCGATGACGAACTGGATCGCCTTCATCGCCTCAGGTGCGTTCAGGATGTTGCGGTCGGCGGCAGCATTCATGACGTTGCCGCCGGCGCAGTAGATCCACGACACCAGGTCGTCGATCGCGGGCGCGCAGGTGAAGCCGTACTGGTCCTTGCCGGTCAGCTCCTTGGCCAGATCGCGGAAGGTTGCCCACGGCATCGGTTCGGTGCGGGAGGGGAGTGGGATGCCCTGCTTCTGCAGCAGCGTCTTGTTGTAGAACATGACGGTCGGGGCGACGTCGAAGCCGATCGCGTAGGTCTTGCCGTTGAAGCTCGAGATCTGCCGGCTGGTCGGGTAGAAGTCGTCCAGGTGGAAGTCCGGGTCGGCGGCGATCAGGTCGTCGAGCGGCCGGTGCGCACCGCGGGCGGCGTACGTCGGGATCAGGGTGCCGTTGATCGCGGTGACCAGGCTCGCGGTACCGCTGACGAGTTGCAGGTCGAGTTTGGTCGGGTAGCCGCTGGACGGGGTGAGGGTCGGGACCGACTTCACGCCGAGCTGCTGCTCGACGTACTGGCTGAAGTCGTCCCAGACCTTCTTCTCCGCGGCGCTGCTCGACCACATCGCCCAGGTCGCGGCGCCGCTCGGCGGACCGGTTGAGCATCCGGTGACGGCCGCCCCCAGGCCGGCCAGTCCGGTGAGTTCGAGAAAGCTGCGGCGGGACAGCTTGGCTGGCATAGCTCTCCTCGGGTGTTGCTGTTGCTGACGTGCTCAGTGGAAGGCGAGGTCGATCGACTCGGCGCGGATGCGCTCTTCGTCGACCTGTACGCCGAGGCCTGGGGCGGTGGGGACCGTTGCGACGGCCTTGGTAATGGTCAGTCCTTCGACATAGAGGTCGGAGAGGAGCTCCGGCCCGTTCAGCTCGGCGGGGAGTGCGAGCTCGAGCTGGCTGAACACGTGGAGCGCGGCAGCGAACGCGATCCCGCAGTCGGTGAGCCCGCTGGCGAGAATCTCGAGACCGCCGGAGAGCGCTGTCTGAGCGGTCTTGAGCGCGTTCCGCAGACCGCCGGACTTGCAGATCTTGACCACGACCAGGTCGGCCGCCTCCAGGCGGATTGCCCGGGCCAGGTCCTGGGCGGAGAAGCTGCCCTCGTCGATCGCGATGGGGAGATCGATCAGGCCCCGCAGCCGCGCCATGGCCAAGGTGTCGGTGCTGGGCACCGGTTGCTCGACGCAGTGGATGGTGTGGACGTCTTTGGTGCGGTCGAGCAGTTGCTTGAGAGCGCTCGGGCGGTAGGACTGGTTGGCGTCCAGCCAGAGCGGTTTGCCTCCGGCAACCTCGGCGACGGTTCGGATCGCGGCGGCGTCCGCGTCCAGGTCGCCACCGATCTTCACTTTGTACGCCGCATAGTCCGATGACTGGATGGCGTGCTCGCGAACCGTGTCCTGGTCGCCGACGCCGATCGCGGAACAGAGGGCGATCTCGTCGTGGATTTTACCGCCGAGGAGAGCGTGTACTGGGATCCCGGCGAGCTTTCCGGCCGCGTCGTGCATCGCGACGTCGATGGCGGCGCGGGCGAACGGGAACCCGTTGGAGACCGCGGGACTCAGCCGCTTGGCCGCGCGTTGGTGGAAGAGCTCGACGTCGAACGGCGTGAGGTCGAGCAGGATCGGGGTGAGGTGCCGGCGGATGATGACCGCCATGGTTTCCGCGGTCTCGTAGCTCCAGCTGGGGAGCGCTCTCTGCTCTCCCCACCCGACGACTCCGTCCTCGGTCGTCAGCTTCACGAAGATCACTGCAGCCGCCTGGTCCGGCCTGCTGTCCGGTGCACCCACCGCCCCGCTGCCCAGCACGAACTTCCGCGCGAACGGCACCGCGACCGGGAACACCTCGACCTGCCGAATCCGCGCCCCGCTCCCGAGCGCGCTGATAGCTTCTGTGCTCATCGGGCTCGTCCTCTCAGGCCGCGATCGACCAGGTGGCCGGGTCGACGAAGCTGGGGCCGCGGGTGCCGTGGTCGAGCCAGGCGAGTGCATCTCCGAGGACATAGCCGGCGAGGGCGAGGTGGCCTTCGACGGAGTCACCGGCGATGTGCGGACTGAGCAACAGGTTCTCGGCCCGGAGAACGCTCTCTCCGAAGCTCGGCGGCTCGGGGTCGTAGACGTCCATCGCCGCGTACAAGCGGCCGTCGAGGACGTGGTCGAGGAGGGCCTGCTGGTCGATCGCGGGACCGCGGGAGGAGTTGACCACGACCGAGCCGTCCGGGATCCGGCCGATCAGCTCGCGGGTGATCATGCCCTTGGTCTCCGGCACGTTCGGCACGTGGATCGTCAAGAAAGCGCTCTCTACCGTTTCTCCGAGCTCGGCCGTGCGCACCCCGAGCTGGGCAGCGCGCTCGGCGCTCAGATACGGGTCGTAGACGACGATGTCGCACCCGAAAGGCTTGAGCAGCGTGATCAACGCGCGGGCGGTACTGCTCGCGCCGACGATGCCGACCTTCGCCCCAGCGACCTCATGACCGCGGAACCCGGACTGCTTCCACCCACCGGCCCGGATCGCACCGTCGAACCGGGGGAGTCGCCGCGCCAGCGTAAGCATCGCTGCGAGGCAGTACTCACCGACCGACCACGCGATCCGTGGCCCGGCCGAGAACACCGCGACGCCTTGGTCAAGGATCGCCGGATCGATCAGGTTCTTCACCGTGCCGGCCGCGTGCGCGACCACCTTCGGCCCGGTTCCGTCGGACCACAGTTCCTTGCGGAGCGTCGGCGTACCCCAGCTCGTCAGGACGACATCCGCACCCGCCACCAACTCGGGTACGGCGGCAGGGTCGAGCGCGGCCGGCTTCGCCGGGTCATCGGCACCGGCGAGGTGCTGCTCGGTCGCCCACACCACCTCGAACCGCTCGTCGAGCAAGCGCCGCGTCGCGGCGTCCACCACATCGGCGGCCCGCGCGGGCGACATCAGCGCGGCCAGTCTCAGCCCAGAATTCGACACAGGGTCAGCTCCTCAGTTCCGTGGTGATCTCGACGGTAGGCGCTTTCCGTTATGCAGGTCCAAGCCCGATTTCGCATGAACCGATACCGTGCTGGCATGGATCTCTCGCTGCAGCAGCTCCGCGGGTTCGTCGCCGTCGCCGAGGAACTCCACTACGGCCGCGCCGCTCTGCGTCTGAATCTGACCCAGCCCCCGCTCACCCGGCAGATCCAAGGCTTAGAGCGCTCTCTCGGGGTCAAGCTGTTCGATCGGACCGGCCGGGGCGTGCGGATGACCGCGGCCGGCGACGCGTTCCTGGACCACGCCCGCCGCGTTCTTGCGCTGCTCGAGGTCGCGCCTGAGGCCGCGCGCCGCGCTGCTGACGGGACCACCGGAACGCTGCGGATCGCGTTCACCGCGATCGGCGCGTACGCCGTACTGGCTGATTTCCTGACCACGGTCGCCAAGCACGCGCCGGCCGTGACGTCTGAGCTCACCGAGCTAGTCAGTCCGGATCAGTTCAGGGCGCTCGCGGACCTGAAGATCGACATCGGCCTGGTACGGCCGCCGATCCCGGATCAGTTCGCGTCGGTACTCGTTCACTCGGAGGACCTGGTGCTCGCCGTACCGGAGAACCATCCACTGGCCGGCGGCGACGCCCCGGTGACCCTGGCCGACGTGACCGACGAATACATCGGGTACAGCCCGGAGGGATCGCAGTACCTGCATGACATCTGCGCGGCGATGATCGGCATGGATCGGTACGCCGTCAGTCAGTTGGCCTCGCAAGTCCCGACGATGCTCGCGTTGGTGCGGGCCGGGTTGGGATGCGCGCTGATCCCGCGCTCGATCATGGCGATGCGTGTCGAGGGCGTGAGCTACCGTGAGTTGGAGGCGGCTGACGCGCACTCGGTGACGCTGCACGCCTGCTGGAGTCCCGACAATCCGAACCCAGCTCTGCAGCGGCTGACGGCGAGCTTGACTTCGAGTGCGCTCTAGCTCGTAGTGTCCAAGGTATGACTGGACAGCACGCAATCGGTTCTGGGTTCGGGCACGACAGCACGGCGGACGAGGTACTCGACGGCATCGATCTGACCGGCAAGCTGGCGGTGGTCACCGGTGGCTACTCCGGCCTCGGCCTGGAGACGACCCGCGCCCTGGCGAAGGCCGGCGCCCATGTGGTCGTCCCCGCCCGGCGCCCAGACGCAGCGAAGGAAGCGCTCTCCGAGATCTCTGGCGTAGAGATCGACGAGCTGGATCTCGGTGATCTCAACAGCGTCCGCGCGTTCGCGGACCGGTTCCTGGCGTCGGGCCGGAGCATCGATCTGATGATCGACAACGCCGCGATCATGGCCGCGCCGGAGACCCGGGTCGGTCCCGGCTGGGAGGCGCAGTTCGCGACCAACCACCTCGGGCACTTCACGCTCGTGAACCGGCTCTGGCCCGCGCTTGCTGCAGGTGGTGGCGCTCGGGTGATCTCGGTGTCGTCGAGCGGGCACCGGCGTTCGGACATCCGCTGGGACGACCTGCAGTTCGAGCAGGGTTACGACAAGTGGCAGGCCTACGGCCAGGCCAAGACAGCAAACGCTCTCTTCGCCGTGCAGCTCGATGCCCTGGGCAAGGATTCGGGCGTGCGTGCGTTCGCGCTGCACCCGGGCGGCATCCTGACTCCGCTGCAGCGGCACCTGGAGCGCGAGGAGATGGTCGAGTTCGGCTGGATCGATGCCGAAGGCAACCCGCTGAACCCGGGCTTCAAGTCGCCCGAGCAAGGCGCGGCCACCCAGGTCTGGGCAGCCACTTCGCCGAAGCTCGAGGGTCTCGGCGGACTGTTCTGCGAGGACTGCGAGATCGCGGAGCTGTCCACCGACGACAGCCCGGGCGTGCGTCCGTATGCGGTCGACCCGGCCTCGGCAGCACGGTTGTGGACGGTGTCGGCGGACCTGACCGGGGAGAACGCGTTCCGGTAGGGTCCTGCGCAGTGTCCGTTCCTCCTTCGCCTGTCGACGTCGGCGACCTCGTCAGCCGCCTGCGCGCGGCCGGCTGTGTGTTCGCCGAGGACGAGGCCGCGCTCATCGTGGAGACCGCACGGGACGTGGCCGAGCGCGAGGCGATGACGGTACGCCGGATCTCCGGCGTACCGCTGGAGTATGTCGTCGGCTGGGCGTGGTTCCGCGGTTTGCGGATCGCGATCGATTCCGGTGTGTTCATCCCGCGTCGCCGTACCGAGTTCTTGGTCGACGAGGCGCTACGAGTGACCGCACCGGGTGCGGTTGTGGTCGACCTCTGCTGCGGCGCGGGCGCCTTGGGCGCAGCGGTTGCCGCCGAGCGGCAGGTATCGCTGTACGCGGCCGATGTCGAGCCGGCCGCCGTCGCCTGCGCCGAGCGCAACCTGGCGCCCTGGCAGGGAGCGGTTTCTCAAGGCGATCTGTACGACGCTCTTCCTGCCGAGCTGCGGGGGCGGATCGACGTCCTGCTGTCGAACGTGCCGTATGTGCCGACCGACGAGATCCGCCTGCTGCCGCCGGAGGCCCGGCTGTTCGAACCGCGCGTCACGCTGGACGGCGGTCCGGATGGATTGAGCACGTTCCGACGAGTCGCGGCCGGCGCGGCCGAGTGGCTCGCACCGGGAGGGCATCTGTTCGTCGAGATGAGCGATCAGCAGGCGCCGTTGGCGCACGCCGTACTGCTCGAGCACGGTCTGACCGCGGAGATCGCGGTCGACGACGAGCTCGGCGCGAATGTTGTCCACGGCACCTATCTGCCGTAGCTGCCCCTAGGGGCAAATCCGCTCGCTCGCCTGCCGGTCGTTGGCGATGATGGATCCGTTATGGGTAAACACATCGCGTTCCTGACCATCCCGGCCGCCGGGCACATCAACCCCACCCTTCCGCTGGTCACCGAGCTGGTGCGGCGCGGTCACCGCGTCAGCTACGCGACAGGACCGACGTACCGGAGCGCAGTCGAGGCGGCCGGTGCCACGCTGATCGATCTCGAGTGGGTGCCGAAGCAGTGGAAGGTGTCGCCGCAGGGGCAGACGACGGCTGATCTCAGCGCGATGCTGACCGGATTCGTGCGCGCTTCGCGCCCGGTGATGGCGACGGTCGAGCAGGCGCTGCGCGATGATCGGCCGGATCTGTTCTGCTACGACATGATGACCTTCGTCGGGTCGATGGTCGCGGACCGGCTCGGTCTGCGCGAGGCGACCACGGTCGCGAACTTCGCGACCAACGAGCACTACGACACCCGCGCGGCGTTCGTACCGGCGGACTTCGATCCGTCGCATCCGGCGTTCCGGGAGTTCCTGGCCGAACGGGCGGCATTCGCCGAGGACTTCGACGTACCGCTGGACAAGGTCGCGGCGGCGGGTGCGGTCGCGCCACTGAACCTGGTGTTCATCCCGCGCGAGTTCCAGATCGCGGGGGAGACGTTCGACGAGCGCTTCGAGTTCGTCGGGCCCGCGATCGGTGCTCGGGCCGCGACGTCGGACTGGGAACCGCCGGCCGGCGGGGCGCCGTTGCTGTTCATCTCCCTCGGTACGGCGGTCAACGACCGGCCCGACTTCTTTGCCGCCTGCACCAAGGCCTTCGCGGGCACCGACTGGCAGGTCGCAATGGCGATCGGCGATCAGGTCGATGTCGCTTCGCTCGGAGAGATCCCGCCGAACTTCGACGTCCGCCCGTACTTCCCGCAACCCGCTGTGCTCGCGCACGCCACCGCGTTCCTGACCCACGCAGGCATGAACTCGGTGATGGAGTCGCTGCTCAATCAGGTGCCGATGGCAACTTATCCGCAGACGGCCGAGCAACAGGCCAACGCCGGTCGGGTCACCGCTCTCGGCCTCGGTCGGCAACTGCCCGAACTGAGCGCCGAGTCACTCCAATCGACCGTTGCCGACATCGCCGCCGATCCAGCCATCCGTACGGCGTTGGCCGACATGCACGTTCATCTCGAAGCTGCCGGTGGTCCGGTGCGAGCCGCCGACGCGATCGAGGCCAGCCTCTCAAGAAGTGAGCCGGCCAGTGACCCAACCGCAAGCACGCTGAGGTGAGGCGCTGGGGAGCTGGGGTGCGCTACAACCTGGCGTCGAGTGCGTTCGCCCAGACGGTGCGAGTTGCTTGTTATCGCGGCCCGTGACCGAGGCCGCCTTCGCACAGGTCACGGCACCCGGTTGGCATCATTGCGCCCTCCCGGCCGGGGCCGGGCTCGAGGCGGGGGATCGGGGTGGCTTCACCCCCCGATTCCGTCCTGGATCCTCCCCAAACCGGTTTGGGGAGCGAGGTGTCCTGCCCGGAACCGCCGCCTACCGCGGTACGGAGACGGCGGTTCCGGCCGGGGTCTTGGTCGCGGCGCTATCTGCTGCCGCGACGCGGCCGGCAGCACCGTCCGGGGCTGCGGGTGTACAGACGGACTGTCATTACGCAGCCGTGGTGGTCGTGCTGCAGCGTGACAATGGATCTGGGACGGGCGGCCGGTGAGCGTATTAACAGTCGGTGTGTACGCGACCGACAAGGCAACCCTTAGCTGCGAGCCGTCGCCCGGCCGCCGCACGACCCCGAGCGATTTGCCTGCCTAGCCACCCAAATCAGGGGTTCCGCACCCTGGTTATGAGTACATAACCCCCCATTTCCGTGCCTAGCCAGGCAAATGTGGTGGCAGATCCATCCCGGCTGCCCGCCCGGCTGCGGTCGCAACCCCCGGGAACCCGGGAAACCGCGGACCCCCGGCAACGTCGGACCACCCACACGTCGGACAGGAGAGGCCACTTGAGGGGATCTCCCCTCAAGTGGCCCCTTCTCTGGCCAAAATTTGAGGGGAGAACCAGCAACTCCAGCGGATATCCCCTCATTTTCCGCGCAGCCCTACGACCCGTACCCAAGCAACGTTCACCTCCGACCGCTACCTCCACCGACTGCCCCAGCCGTAGCCCGGAAGCCCGGGCAACGGACAGGTGGTCGCCGAGTGCACCATCCCCCTCAGCCACAGGCCTGCCCGGCCACGCTGCTTCTCAGTAGGTCGGCCGCAGCGGCGAGCAACCACCCAGTACGCCGTCGGCCGCACTGGTTGACCACGCCAAGGGGATACCCACTGCGGCTGGAGAGACAGTAGAACCGCAAACCGGTCGAGTCTGTCGGTCATAGGCTAGATGCGGCGTTGGGTGTGGAGGAGGTAGTCGCGGCGGTTGAGGGGGTTGTGGTCGGTGCGGCGACGGTTGGGCGGGGTGCCGGGGACTGGGTGGTAGTGGGAGAAGGTGGATTCGAGGACACCTTCGCCTCGGGTGAGGGAGGGGAGCTGTTGCTCGAGTTGGTAGACGGCGGCTGCGGGGATGGCTCCTTCGAGGACCGAGGTGTCGGCGGCGAGGGCCGGTACGTCGGGGATGGCGCGGAGGCGGGCGAGCGCGGAGAGGACTGCGCTGGTGGTGTCGGTCGGGACCTCGAGCTGGAACCGGTGCATCGGCTCGTGGACCGACGTACCGGCTTGTTGGAGCGCGGTCATCAGGACCAGGGGAGTGAGGTTGCGGAAGTCTCCGGCCGTGCTGGACATGCTCTTGTCGAAGACGGCGTGGGCGTGACTCTGCCGGGCGGAGTATCCGGAACGCGTCAGGAAGATCCGCGCGTCCGGGATTGCCCATCCGTGCAGACCTTGAGAGAGCGTTTCCCGGACTGTTTCTTCGACGGCCTTGATGAACGCGTACGGCATCGAGCCGAGCTCGACCTCGAGTTCGAAGGTCACGCCCGAGTCGACGGGCGCCGGTTCGACGCGCAGGCCGATCGTGGCGAGGAACGGGTTGCCGTCCTTCTTCTTGATCTCGAAGGCGGCCCCGATACCGCGGACGCGCTCGACACAGATCGTCGTGGTTTCGCGGAAGGTGACGTCGATGCCGAACTCGGCTGAGAGCGTTGTCTGGATGACCTCCTTCTGCACCTCGCCGTACAGCGAGACGGAGGTCTCCTGCCGCAGGTCGTCCTGGCGGACGTTGATCAGCGGATCTTGTTCGGAGAGCTGAGAGAGCGCTTCCCGGAGTTTCCCCTGGTCGCCGAGCCGCTGCGGCGTGACCACCGTCTCCAGCGTCGGCGGCGCGAAGAATCCACCGGCAGCGGTGTGCGGAGGCGCGTCGTCGCCGGCGAACACGCGATCACCGATCTGTACGTCGGGCAGTCCCCACAGCTGCGCGATCTGACCCGCGACGACCTGACTTGCGATCACGGCCGCGCCCTCCGTGAACACGCGTACTGCGGTGATCTTCGCGTCGCCGCCACTGGCGCCGTACCGGATGCGGTCACGCACCTGCAGGGTGCCGGAGAACATTCGGACGTACGCGATCTTCTCGCCGGCTGCGCCGCGCTCGACCTTGAAGATCACGCCGTGGAGCGCTCTCCCGTCCGTTCTCGCCGGTGGCAGCAAGTCACTGATCCCGTTGCTCAGGGCATCCACGCCGCTGCCGGTGATCGCGGATCCGAAGTACACCGGGTGCACCAGGGCCTGGGCGGTTTGCTGAGCGAGTGATCCCCGGAGAGCGTCGTCAGAGAGCGCTTTCTCGTTCTCCACGAATGTTCTCAGCAGCTCGTCGTCGTTCTCGGCGAGCACCTCGATCAGCGCGCTCGAGCCCGAGTGCGGCGTGAAGGCGGCAGATCGGGTACCGAGGCCGGTCACCGACCCCATCGGTACGACGGCAGGCGAGAGCTTGTCGGTGATCGCCTTCAGCACACCGTCGTACTGGGCACCGCTCCGGTCGATCTTGTTCACGAAGATCAGCGTCGGAATCCGCAGCCGCTGCAACGTGCGCATGAGCACGCGGGTCTGCGCCTGCACGCCCTCGACCGCGGACACCACCAGCACCGCACCGTCGAGCACGCTCAGCGCGCGCTCGACCTCGGCGATGAAGTCCGGGTGACCGGGGGTGTCGATCAGGTTGACCGTCACCGGGTCGACCTCGCCGATCGTGAACGACACGACCGCCGACTTGATCGTGATCCCGCGCTGGCGTTCCAGCGCGAGTGAGTCGGTCTGTGTACTACCGTCGTCGACGCTACCGATCTCGTCGATGACTCCGGCGGCGTAGAGCAGCCGCTCGGTCAGACTGGTCTTACCGGCGTCGACATGCGCCAGGATCCCAAGATTCAGTACTTTCACGCAGCCTCATGTCCTCAGAGCAGATGTCCGTTCCTTCCATGACAGACAGGACGTGAGATCGCACGATGTACTCCTTGACTCGGGTTCCGGACAACACTCCGAGTAGACCAACGCGCCCGAGATTCGTCCAAACGTTTTAGCCCCCAGCTAAAGGAGCCCTGTGCAGCTAGCTGAAGCCAGCCAGTACGCCGCCGCAGTCCTCGGACCGATCGAGTCCGTCGAACCCGTGCAAGGCTTCGTCGGCAACCAGACGTTCCGCCTCCGCGCCGCCAACGGGGCGACCGCCTACCTGAAGACCGGCGCCGCGATCGCCGCCGAGTCCCACGCTCTCGAGAACGCCCAGCTCCTCGGCATCCCCGCACCCCGCGTTCTCACCACCGACCTGGCCGTGCCCTACCTACTCATGGCCGAGCTACCTGGCGCACCGTCCGACACACCCGCGGTAGTCCGCGCCGCCGCGAGACACCTGCGCCAACTCCACACCGTGCACGCCGAAGCCGACTGGCCAGCAACGCTGCAGGCACCAGTGGACGCCCTCGACGAACTCGTTCCGCCGGAGCTCGCCGACCAGTTGCGGAGAGCGCTCCCGCCGTTCCTCGAAGAGGTTGCCGAGGTGCCGCCCGCACTCCTGCACGGCGACCTTCATCTCCGGCACCTGTACGCCGACGCCGGCCAGCTGACCGGGATCCTTGACTGGGGCGACAGCCTGTACGGCGATCCGCTGTTCGACGTCGCGCGGTTCACGATGACCGCGGATACCGAGGTCGTACTCGCCGGCTACGGCTTGACCCCGGACCGCGAGCTCGACCGGATCTTCTCGCAGTACCGGATCCTGTGGTCCCTGATGGCGCTGCGCGCCGAGCTCGCCGCCGGTGGGGACTGGATCGACCCGCATGTACGGCGGATCGCCGCGGAGCTCAGTTGATCAGCGTGCCGATGTGTTTGCCGCTGCTGATGGACGCGGCGGCCGACGGTCGGTCGATGTCGAAGACATGCAGGGGCAGTCGGTGGTCGCGGGCCAGGATGAAGGCGGACTGATCCATCACACCGAGGCCGCGGTCGATGATCTCTTCGTAGCTGAGGTGGTCGAACCGGGTCGCGTCGGGGAACTTGTTCGGGTCGGCGTCGTACACGCCGTCGGCCCCGTTCTTGGCCACCAGCAGGGCGTCGGCCTCGAGCTCGACGGCGCGCTGCACAGCCGGGTAGTCGGTCGTGGTGAACGGCTGACCGTTGCCTCCGGCAAGGACCACGATCGCGCCCTTCTCCAGGTGCCGCAGGGCGCGCATCCGGATGTACGGCTCGGCGATGTTGTTGATCGGGACCGCGGTCATCAGCCGGACCCCGTGCGCGCCGAGGGCAGCGAGCCGGCCGCGGAGCAGGACGGCGTTGATGACGGTGCCGAGCATGCCGATGTTGTCGGCCTCGACCCGGTCGATACCCCAGTCCTCGGCGCGGTTGCCGCGGAACACGTTGCCGCCGCCGACGATCACCGCGACCTGGACACCGGTGGCGCGCAGCGCGATCACCTCAGTCGCCAGGTGCGTGAGGCGGTCGCTGTCGAATCCGAACTCGTCACCCCCGGCGATCGCCTGGCCGGACAACTTGAGCACGAGCCGTCGGTACATGCTGCTCCGTTCACTGCGGATGGCGGTGATGGTCTTTTATCACACGAAATTGTCGGCGCCTTCGTCTAGCCTCGCGGCATGGACGTATTGACGGTGGAGGAGATCCAGGCCGCTGGCCTGGCCGACTGGAGCAAGCTGTCGACGGCGCTGCATGCGCGTTACCTGGTCGAATCGCTCGCACACGGCCTCGGCTTCGCGCAGGCGGTGGCGCAGCTCTCGGCCGGGCATGATCCGGAGGTCCGCGCGACCTCGACGTTCGTGGACCTCAAGCTGGCCACGCCCGGCGCCGTGGACAGCGACGGGGACGTCCGGACCACGGTGACCCAGATCGACGTCGACCTGGCGCGAAGTATCAGCGAACTGGCCGCAGCGCTCGGTCTGACGGCCGATCTGGACGGTATCTTTCTCACCGAGCTGGGCCTCGACACGCACGACGCGGACGAGATCGGTCCGTTCTGGGCCGCGCTGCTGACCGGCGACGCCGCCAACTACAAGAATCATCTCGAGGTGGTCGACCCCACCGGCCGGACACCGGATCTCTGGTTCCAGAAGACGTCCGAGCACGAGACGCCGCGCCAGCGTTTCCACTACGACCTGTGGATGCCGATCGCGCAGGCGCCGGCCCGGATCGAGGCTGCCGTAGCCGCCGGCGGCACCGTCGTCTTCGACGAGTACCCGTCGTTCACCGTGCTCGCCGACGCGCAGGGCAACCGTGCCTGCATCTGCACGATCAACGGCCGGAAATAAGTGGTCGGGGCGGCCGGCGGCTAGCTACTGTGTGAGCGAGAGCCGCTTCTGCATGCGGTGCTGAGGAGGTACGTGATGACTTGCATGGCAATCCGGTTGCGTGCCAACTCCTCCTTCTGAGCTCTCTTGTGGGCTGTTTTCTGAGCGGTCGGACCGGTTGGTGCGTCGCGGCGTTGGCCGCGGGTCCCGTGCGCGTCGCGCACTCCGTACCAGCCGAACCGGAGCTCTGCCATGTCCTCCGTGGACACCCAACTGCATGCTGTCCTGTTGCGCGCGATCACCGGCGTGAAGTACGACGTACTTCGCACGCGCGCGTCCGAACTCTCGGCCCGCTATCGCCAAGCGGGCATCACCGACACGCTCCCCGCCCTGCGCGATGAGCTCGACTGCCTGGCGTACGCCGTGGTCCGGATGCCGGCCACCTACCGGGCGATCCAGGCCGCGTTGCGTGCGGCCGACCTTCATGTGGGCGCGGCGACCACCCACCTCGACCTGGGCGGCGGAACAGGTGCTGCTGCCTGGGCCGCCGCCTCGATCTGGCCGGGCGTCCAGACCCAGATCGTCGAACGCCAAGCTGCCGCCGTCGCGCTGGGGCGCAGGCTCAGCACCTGGAGCCCAACTCCTGTGTGGTCGACGGCGGACCTTCGGGACTGGCAGCCGTCAGCCTCGGTAGATCTGGTGACGGTCGCGTACGTTCTGAACGAGTTGACGGCGGAGACGCGGCAGAGCGTTCTCTCCGCGGCGGCCGCCTCCACCGGCACGATCGTGCTGGTCGAACCTGGCACCCCCCCGTGGATATCGGCACATCGTCGAGGCCCGCGACCAGCTGATTGGTCTCGGGTTCACGATCGCTGCGCCCTGCCCGCATCAGCTCCGGTGTCCGCTCGTCGATCCTGACTGGTGCCACTTCGCCGTCCGGCTGCCGCGCACCGAACTGCATCGGCGGCTCAAGGCCGGCACCCGCAACTACGAGGACGAGAAATTCAGCTACCTGGTCGCGACCACGCGACCGGCGAGGCCGGCGGCTGCCCGGGTCCTCACCCCGCCGGTCCGTCCGAAGAACCAGGTGCTGCTCACTTTGTGTACGTCGACCGCCGAGCGGGTGCGGGCGCAGATCCCCAAGTCCAGTCCCGAGTACGCGCTCGCCCGGACTGCCGAGCAAGGTGGTGCCTGGCGGCCTCAGAGGTCGTAGTCGCCGGTTCCGGAGCTTCCACCGGTGATGACAGCAATTTGCATGATCGTGTTGTCAGGACGGCGGGTGCGCCACGAATCCCGTCTTCTCGCCCGAGTCGAACCCGCAGGCTCGGTAGTAGGCGTGCGTGGACTCGCGCTTGGACCCGGTCAGCAGCATCACCTTGTAGCAGCCGGCGTCCCAGGCGGCCTGGAGCGTACCGGCCATGATCGCCTTCCCGAGGCCGGTCCTGCGGCGAGCGGAGTCGACGATCACGTTCTCCACCACCCCGTACGGCGCCGCGCCACGGCTGAGGTTCGGGACCAGGTTCAGGTACGTCGAGGCGACCACCTCGCCCGCGTCTTCCAGCACGAACAGGTGCATTCCGGGCGTCCGGAGGATCTGGTCGTACGTCGCGGCCGCACGCTCTTCCGCGACGACGGGGTCGTTGGGATGCAGCTGCCCGTAGAGCCGCATCACGCTCGCAAAGTCCGCTGCCTCAGCCTCACGAAACATGCTCCGACCCTACTCAGTGCACAGCCGGCTCCAGGTGATCAGGGGCTCCCAGCCGGCCGCCGTCTGATGGTGGGATGCCCCGAGGTGCAGCACGGAGCTGTTGCCGGAAGCAACATGTTGGACGACGGGCCAGCCGAGCGCCGAGGTCTCCTCGGGCGCGAGGTCGGCCGGGTTGATCCAGTCCACCGCGCTGATCCGCGCGTCCGTCGTACCCAGCTCGAAGGGTGGTTGTGGTGAGGCTTCGTAGTACACGATCTCGACGCTTCGGCCGCGCCAGTTGTGCACGCAGTCGGCGACGATCCGGCCGGGCGTGACAACTACGCCAGTCTCTTCGGCAGTCTCGCGGGCCGCGGCATCGGCGGCCGTCTCACCGGGTTCGACGTGGCCGCCGGGTACCTCCCAGCGGACCACACCGAGCCGTTCGTGCCGAACCATCAGGAGCCGACCGGTCGCGTCGACCGTGCAGGTAAATGCCGTGAGCTGTAGCGGCAGGTTGATCGGGCGGGCCGGCACTTGGCCAGGTAGTCGGCTCGCCCGAGCCGTGGATCTCATGGCATCCCCACCAAGAGACAGAACGGATGCCCGGCCGGATCGGCCAGGACGTACAAAGGCTCGGACTCTACACCGGTCCGGTCCAGCAGAACCTGGGCTCCAAGCTCCTCCGCCCGCCGCCGATGCAGGTGCAACGCCTCAACCGTCGGTACGGCGTAATCGAGGTGCATCTGCATCGGGACGTCGGGTGAGGGCCAGGTCGATCGGGGCAACACATCGGTCCGGTTGACCGCGAGTTGGCGGTTTCCTTCGTCGTCGACCAGCACGAGCCAGTCGGCATCATCCGCCGTACCGTCCGTGGGCGGCTCGTCGCCCGGTCGATACCGCAGACCGAGAAGCTGCCGGTAGAACTCGGCGAGCTCTCGTGCATCCAGCGCGTCGAGCGCGGTGTGCATGCGCCGCGGGAACGCGCTCTCTCCGTTCTGGGAGTTGCTCATGCTGCTCACCCTCTCAGATTTCCGCGCCGTCAGATTTCCGCGCCAACGTCCGGGCGAGCTGCCGTGGCGGCTGCCCGGCACGAACCTGCCACCCGGCTCCGACCGCCGCACCGGCGCGCCAAACTCAGGACACTCAGGTGATTCGGAGGGGCGGGCGGCAATGTTTTGTGAGCGATGTCTGGTTGAGGCTCCGGCTCGCTCAGGAGCGTGAGGCGATCGGCGACCGCTGGGACGCGCTGGCGTGGTACGAGACGGTCGCGCAGCAGGCCGTCTACCGGCTGGGACCTCAGCACCTCGTGACGCGCTCGGCGGAGCGGGGAGCGGTCCGCATCGTTCAGTCGTTCGGATCCACCCGCGTGCTGGCGAAAGAATTCGACTCCCTCACGCCCGATCGGATTCCGGGCGAGCCGACCGATCGCGCCGTGGCCCGCGCGATCCGCTTCCAAGGGGTCCTGGCCCGGGTGAAGCTGCGGGCGCACCGGCCCAGCCAAGCGCTGTGGTTCCTCGACCGGGGCATCCGAGCGGCGCTGGTCGAGCACGGCCCGCGGCACCCCGACACCGCCGTACTGGTCAGCACTCTCCGGCTGGTTCCGAAGGCCGCGCGGCTGCGGCGACGGCGGTTGGAGCGCGAGGTCGAGGAGTATCTGCAGTCCGCCGGGCTTTGAAGGATCTGGGAAACGCGCCGGTCGCGTGACAGGATCTTGGGTATGGCGGGGAAAAGTGCTGAGGAGCAGCGGCTGGAGGATCTGGTCCGGCTGCGGCGGGTGCGGGACCGGATCGACCGGGAGTATGCGCAGCCGCTGGACGTGGAGGCGCTGGCTCGCGGCGCCGGGATGTCGTCGGGGCACTTGAGCAGGGAGTTCAAGCGCGCCTACGGGGAGTCGCCGTACAGCTATCTGATGACGCGGCGGGTGGAGCGGGCGATGGCCTTGCTGCGCGGCGGCGAGATGAGCGTGACGGACGTGTGTTTCGCGGTCGGTGGGTCGTCGCTGGGGACGTTCAGCACGCGGTTCACCGAGCTGGTGGGGATGTCGCCGAGCGCGTACAAGCGTGAGGTGAGCCAGGCCGCGGCCGGGCTGCCGTCGTGTGTTGCCAAACGCGTGACGAGACCGATCAGGAATCAAGAAGCAGACCAGGCTGCGCCGCACCTACTGTGATGGGCATGGACATCAAGATTGCTTCGAGCTTCCTTCCGCACACCGACCCTGACGCGTCGGTCAACTTCTACCGCGACATCCTGGGCTTCGAGGTCCGGATGGACGTCGGCGGCGGCACGATGCGCTGGATCACGGTCGGCCCGGCCGGGCAGCCGGACACCGCGGTCGTGCTGACCCCGCCGTTCGCGGACCCGGGCATCACCGAGGACGAGCGCAAGACCATCACCGAGATGATGGCCAAGGGCACCTACGCCACGCTGGTGCTGTCCAGCCCGAACCTGGACGAGTTCTTCGAGAAGATGGTTGCCGGTGGCGCCGAAGTGATCCAGGAGCCGACCGACCAGCCGTACGGCGTGCGCGACTGCGCCTTCCGCGACCCGGCGGGCAACCACATCCGCATCAATCAGCAGGCCTGAGACCACGCCCCCGCCTGAGACGGCACTGACCTGGAGAACCGCGAATGACCGAGCATGTTGCCGACAGCCACGATCTGATCCGGGTCGTCGGCGCCCGCGAGAACAACCTGAAGGACATCAGCGTCGAGATCCCGAAGCGCCGGCTGACGGCGTTCACCGGGGTCTCGGGTTCGGGTAAGAGCTCACTGGTCTTCAGCACGATCGCCGCGGAGTCGCAGCGCCTCATCAACGAGACGTACAGCGCGTTCCTGCAGGGGTTCATGGCCAACCAGGCCCGCCCGGACGTCGACGTACTGGACGGGCTGACCACCGCGATCATCGTCGACCAGGAGCGGATGGGCGCGAACCCGCGCTCCACGGTCGGTACGGCGACCGACGCGAACGCGATGCTGCGGATCCTGTTCAGCCGGCTCGCGAAACCGCCGGCCGGCCCGCCGACGGCGTACTCGTTCAACGTCCCGCGCCGGGTCGCGACCGGCTCGATGGTCGCTGAGAAGGGCGCCGGGGTGAAGCAGGTCGTCCGCGAGGCCGTGTACGCCGGTGGCATGTGCGCGCGCTGTGAGGGGATGGGCTCCGTCACCGACTTCGACCTGACCGCCCTGTACGACGAGACGAAGTCGCTGAACGAGGGTGCGCTGACGATCCCCGGCTACAGCATGGAGGGCTGGTACGGGCGGATCTTCCGCGGCGCCGGCTACTTCAACCCCGACAAGCCGATCAAGAAGTACACCAAGAAGGAACTGCACGACCTGCTCTACCGGGAGCCGACCAAGATCAAGGTCGAGGGCATCAACCTCACGTACTCCGGCCTCATCCCATCGATCCAGAAGTCGTTCCTGAGCAAGGATGTCGACGCGATGCAGCCGCACATCCGGGCGTTCGTGGAGCGGGCGGTGACGTTCACGACCTGCCCGGACTGCGACGGTACGCGGCTCAGCCAGGAGGCGCTGGCCTCGAAGATCAGCGGCAAGAACATCGCCGATCTGTGCGCGATGCAGATCAGCGACCTGGCGGCCTGGATCCGGAAGCTGAAAGAGCCGTCGGTGAAGCCGCTGCTGAACGCACTCGGCGACACGCTCGACTCGTTCGTGTCGATCGGCCTCGGGTACCTGTCGCTGGACCGTCCGGCCGGTTCGCTGTCCGGTGGTGAGGCGCAGCGGACGAAGATGATCCGGCACCTCGGGTCGTCGCTGACCGATGTCACGTACGTGTTCGACGAGCCGTCGATCGGTCTGCACCCACACGACATCCAGCGGATGAACGAGCTCCTCCTGCAATTGCGCGACAAGGGCAACACCGTCCTGGTCGTCGAGCACAAGCCGGAGATGATCGCGATCGCCGACCACGTCATCGACCTCGGCCCAGCGGCCGGGAGCGAGGGCGGCGAGGTCGTGTTCGAAGGCACGGTCGAGAAGCTGCGCGCCAGTGACACGATCACCGGTCGGCACCTCGACGACCGGGCCTCGCTGAAGAGCGAGGTGCGCGAGAGGAACGGCGTACTGGAGGTTCGGGGCGCTTCGACGCACAACCTGCAGAACGTGGATGTCGACGTACCGCTCGGGGTTCTTGCGGTGGTGACCGGCGTGGCCGGGTCGGGGAAGAGCTCGCTGATCCACGGGTCGATCGCCGACCGCGAGGGTGTCGTCACGGTCGACCAGAGTGCGATCAAGGGATCGCGGCGGAGCAACCCGGCGACGTACACAGGAATGCTCGAGCCCATCCGGAAGGCGTTCGCGAAGGAGAACGGCGTCAAGCCTGCGCTGTTCAGCGCGAACTCCGAGGGGGCGTGCCCGGCGTGTAACGGGGCCGGCGTCATCTATACCGACCTCGGAGTGATGGCGACCTTTGAGGCGACCTGTGAGGAGTGCGGGGGCAAGCGGTTCCAGGCGGCGGTGCTGGAGTACACGCTCGGCGGGCGGAACATCGCCGAGGTGCTCGAGATGCCGGTGGCGGAGGCTGTTGCGTTCTTCGCCGATGGTGATGCGAAGGTGCCGGCCGCACACAAGATCCTGGATCGGCTGGCGGATGTTGGGCTCGGCTACCTGAAGGTCGGGCAGCCGCTGACCACGCTGTCCGGTGGTGAGCGGCAGCGGCTGAAGCTGGCCACGCAGATGGCCGACAAGGGCGAGGTCTACATCCTCGACGAGCCGACGACCGGTCTGCACCTGGCTGACGTCGACAACCTGCTCGGTCTGCTCGACCGGCTGGTCGACTCCGGGAAGTCGGTGATCGTGATCGAGCATCACCAGGCCGTGATGGCGCACGCCGACTGGATCATCGACCTCGGTCCGGGGGCTGGGCATGACGGCGGGAAGGTCGTGTTCGAGGGGACGCCGGCGGCGCTCGTGAAGGCCGCGAAGACACTGACCGGTAAGCATCTGAAGGAGTACGTTGCCGATCACTAATCCCTGGCTGACGGGTCCGACGCCCGACGGCGTGCTCCCGCGGGCGGAGTCGGAGGAGCCGATCCTTTACACCGACCACTGGTTGCGTCGTACCGGTCACGCACCTCGTCAGACCTGGCGTCCGAACGCGTCCAGCAACGTCGATTGAACTGACGCTTTCGGTGTCCCGCTCGGGCCGTCGCCGTAGGAGCCGAAGGCGAGCATCTCGGTCAGCTTCGGCTCGACGAGAGCCCAGAGCCCGTCGACGACTCCGGCATCTAGGGTCTCGTCCAGGCCGGCGGACGACAACAGGTCCCACGCATGTACGACGACGTCGACCAACCGGTACCTGAGAAACGCTTCCGCGGTGATGTCACCACCTGGATGGTGCACGGTCTGATCGTCTGCCGCCTGGCGGAATGCGGTGAGCTGTTCGGCGGCCGACTCCTGCACCGCATCCGGGCCGTTGGCTTGCGCGCGAACCGCCGCCCAAGCCTCCGCTGCCCCCGCTCCGGCGAGCACCGCCACCGCAAACCGGTTGCCCTCGACAACGTGCTCGACCAGCTCGCGGACGCTTACCTCACACGGCGTCGGGAGCTCCCAGCTGTTGTCGGGCAGCTCGGTCACCACGCGCTCGAACTCAGCTGAGGCCTTCGTCAGCAGCTCCACGTTCATGCCGGCCACGGTACGGCCTGCGCAACGACAGGAGGTAGTCATATACGTAGACGCTCTCGCAGGCGGACGGTCTGCGCCTGAGTAGCTGGAGATCGTTCAGCCGCGCGGATCGCGTGGCAGGAGATACACCAGCACCGTAGCCACGATCGCGATGCCAAACGTGGCGAAGGACGACATCGCCAGCGCGTACGCCGCCGTACCGGAGTGATCGGATGCCGTGGCGTCGAAGGAACTGAAGAACACGGCACCGACAACAGCGACGCCGATCGCGCTGCCGATCTGTTGGGCGGTGGACAAGGCGCCAGAGGCGATGCCCGCATCACTCGGGTCGATCCGGCTCAGCACCACCTTGAGGGACGGAGTGATCAGCAGACCGCCACCGACGCTCTGCAGCATCAGTGCCGGAACAATGGTCACGGGGCTGAACGGCACGCCGCCGATCAGGACGATTGCCGTGAGCAAGTAGCCGACGGCGAGCGTGATGCCTCCGGCCTCGAGCACCCGGCGGCCGTACTTCGGCGCGAGCCGGCCGGCGATCACACTGAACACAATGAATGTCACCGCGGCCGGGGCGTAGACGAGTCCGGCGCCGAGAGCTGTCAGGTCGAGCCCGTCCTGCAGCGCGATCGACAGGACGAGGTAGTACGACGTGATGACGGCGTAGGTGGCCAGCACGAGGATCAGCCCCACCGAGAACGATCTGTTCGCGAACAGTGAGACTCGCATCAGGGGGTCACCGCCACGCTCTGCGATCCGGCGCTCGATCCGGAGGAAAAGCAGGAAGCCGAGCGCGCTGCCGGCGAGCGCGGCCCAGACCCACCATGGCCACCCCGCCTCGCGGCCCTGGATCAGGGGGAAGGCGAGCAGGAACAGTGCCGCACTCAGCGCCACGACGCCGGGGATGTCGAGTGCGCGTTTGACCGCCGCGCGTGACTCCGGCAGCTTCCAGGCTGCGAGCGCGATCGTGGCCAGCCCGATCGGCACGTTGATCCAGAACACCGACCGCCAGTTGGAACCGAAGACGTCGGCACCGATCAGCAGACCGCCGATGAGCTGACCGCCGATGGTCGCGAGCCCGACGACGACGCCGAGGGTGCCGAATGCCCGGTGCCGGTCTTTCTCCTGGACCAGCACGGTGACGGTAGCGAAGACCTGGGGCAGCATCAGCGCGGCACCCAGGCCTTGGGCGAGGCGCGCCACGATGAGTGCGGTCGCGGTGGGGGAGACGGCGCAGGCCACCGAAGCGACGGTGAACAGGGCTGTGCCGACGACGTACATGCGCCGGCGGCCGAGCATGTCGCCGAGGCGGCCGCCGGTCACCAGGAGCACTGCGTAGGTGAGCTGGTAGCCGGCGAGGATCCACTGCAGTTCGCCGTCGGACGTGCCGAGGTCGGCCTGGATCGCCGGGCCGGCCACGATGACGATGAACGAATCGAGCGTGGCCATGAACGCGCCGATCAGCACGATCGACACGGCCTGCCAAGGGGTGGTCGTCGGGGTCGTTCTGGTGTCTGTGTCCGTCATAAAAGAAAACATACGACCGATCGTATTTTTAAACAACATGGGATAGGCTGAGGTTATGAACGAAATGGCCGCGACCACCGATCGACGCCTTCTGCGCGGTGCGCAGACCAGACGGACGATCGCTCGGCACGCCGCCGACGTCGCCTCCCTGGAGGGCCTCAACGGGCTGAGCATCGGCCGGCTGGCGACTGACCTCGGGCTCAGCAAGAGTGGCGTGCAGACGTTGTTCGGCACGAAGGAACGGCTGCAACTGGCGGCCGTCGAGAGCGCTCGTGAGGTGTTCTCCGACCAGGTGGTTCGGCCGGCGTCGCAGGCCCAGGGTGGCGCGGATCGGCTGCGCGCGCTGGTCGAGCACTGGATCACCTATGTCCAGATCCCGGTGTTTCCCGGCGGGTGCTTCTGGACGGCCACCCTGCCCGACTTCGACAGTCGACCAGGCCCGGTCCGGGACTTGCTGGCCGACCAGCACTCCGACTGGCTCGGTCGGATCGCGGCGGAGTTGCGAGCCGCTGTCGAGGCTGGACAGATCGCCGAGCTGGACGTCGACCTCGCGGCGTTCCAGATCGACGCGGTGCTCACCGCTGCGAACATCGCCCTCCGGCTGGGTCGTGGCACCGCCGTGGACCAGGCCCGCCGGGTGATCGAGAGCCTGCTCACTCCGCCCGGCCGAGAGGCGTGAAGAACGCACGCAGCTCTTCGGCGACCGGCGTCGTGAAGGACACTAGGTAGTCATATACGCAGATGCTCTCGCAGGCGGGCGGTCCTCACGAAGGTGTCGATCTCATACCTCTACGTAGTGTCGTTCCCGACCCATTCGTCGAGAGCGGCCATGAACTGGTCGAAGTGCGAGTACCAGATGGTGTGGTCGGCGCCGGGGATCGCGCGGACGTCGAAGCCGAGGGCTTGGAGTTCTGCTGCTCTGGTGGTGGAGACGTAGCGGCTGGGGTCTGCGTGGATGACGAGCGATGGGGTGTCGGCCGTTGGTGCTTGGTGTTGGTTGTCGCCGAGCTCCAGGGCGACTGCGGTGGCGATGTCGAACTGCTGGGCTGCTGTTGCCTCGACTTGACGGTCGGTCTCTGACCACGCTGGCTTGGATACGCGCAGGGCGTCGGCTGTCCGGCCGGCTTGGGCTGCGGTGAACTTGGCGGTTAGTTCTTCGGCCGTGTGGGGTGGGCCGGCGGAGGCGATGAGTGGGATGTCGACGTAGACCGCTCGGACAGGTTGGAGCTTGGGCACGGCGGCGGCCAGTACGACGGCGCCGAGCGACTGGCCGATCGCGAGTGCCGGGTTTGTGGGGACGGATGCGGTGACAGCGGTTGCCCAGGCGGCGAGGTTGGAGCGGGCTGGTGGTGAGTTGCCGTGGCCGGGGAGGTCGACGGCGATGGCTCGGTAGCCGCGGTCGGCCAGCGCTGGGCCGACCCGGTGGTACTGCTGGGCCGAGCCCATCATCCCGTGCAGGAGGACGGCGACACGCTCGCCGCTGCCCCAGGTCGTCGTACGGAGGCTGCTCACGTCTGCTTCGACGCGCGGTGGGGGTGAGGAGTTGATAGGCAAGTGGCTACTTGCCTATAGTGGGGTGCGTGGTCACGGTGTTCCGGGCGTTGGACGACGAGACGCGCCGGGTGATTCTCGACGAACTGGCGGCGCGTGACGGTCAGACGCTGTTCGAGATCTGCTCGACGCTGACGACGCGGCACGGACTGTCGTCGACGCGGCAGGCGATCTCGCAGCACCTTGGAGTGCTGGAGGAGGCCGGGCTGGTCGTGACGGAGAAGCGTGGGCGCTCGAAGTTCCACTATTTCAACCCCGCGCCACTCGCGGAGATCGCGCGACGGTGGCCGGTCGGCGAGAGGACCGCGGAATGAGAATCAACCTGGTGAGTGTGTTCGTGGACGATCAGCGGGCGGCGCTCGCGTTCTACACCGACGTACTCGGCTTCACGAAGAAGCACGACATCCCGCTCGGCGAGGCCTCCTGGCTGACCGTCGTCTCACCCGATGCGCCGGACGGGCCCGAGCTGCTTCTGGAGCCGGCGGGTCACCCCGCAGTCAAGCCCTACCGCGATGCGCTGGGCGAGGACGGGATCCCGCTCGTGCAGTTCGCCGTGGACGACGTCGCGGCCGAGCACGCCCGGTTGACGGCGCTGGGCGTGGTGTTCACCCAGCCGCCGACCGATGCGGGCATGGTGATGATGGCCGTCCTCGACGACACCTGCGGGAACCTCGTGCAGATCGTCTCGCCGAAGTCAGCCGGCTAGAACGACGAACTCGTTGCCGTCGGGGTCGGTCAGCACGCCGCCCTCGCCGGTCTTCGCGCCGAGAGCGACCAGGCGGTCGATCTCGATCTGCAGGTCGCCGTCCGCGATCAGCTTGAACTGCAGGCGGTTGACCCCCAGCTTCGGATTCACGGGCGGGCCGCCCCAGGCGATCTTGGTGCCGCCGTACGGCGCCTGGATGGCGGTCTCCTCGTCCTGGTCCCAGACCAGCGGCCAGTCCAGCGCCTTGGCCCAGAAGTAGCCGACCGCCTGGCTGCCGTCCGACGACATCGCGCCGATCACGTCGGTGTTGGCGAGGAAGTTGTTGGTCGGCTCGATCACACAGAACTCGTTGCCTTCGGGATCAGCCAGTACGACGTGCTTCTCGTCCGGCGACTGGCCGATGTCGAGGTGGTTCCCGCCGAGCTCGAGGGTCCGATCGACCTTCGCCTGCTGATCGTCGAGCGACGTACTGGTCACGTCGAAGTGCATCTGGTTCGGGCCGAGCTTGGGCAGGTCGTTCGCGACGAAGCGGAGACGGAAGGCTCGCTCGTCAGCAGGTGCGATGACGGCGTCCTCGACGCGCTCGAAGCCGAGCACGCCGGCCCAGAAACGCGCCAATCCGGCGGGGTCTTTCGCTGCGTAGGTCAGTTCCTGCAGACGAACGCCCATCGGTTCCCACATCCCAACTCTCGGCCGGTGCAACACGAACACCGTAGACCGCTCCCGCCCAGGGAGCATTTGATTAAACGCTCCCGAGGGCGGGGAGAACCGGGCTACTTCACGCGAAGGTGCTCGCGTTCGGCGAGCTCTTCGGCGCTGACGATGGTCAGGATCGGAGCACCCGGTTCCGAGAACAGCGTCACGACGAACAACGTCTCCGCGTCCTCGAGGTTGTTGGAGCCCTGGAGGTGGATCACATCACCGCCCGGCTCATAGAGCGCTTCACCCGCCTTGAGCACCCGCGGCGCCTGCCCCTCCAGCTCGAACAAGACCTCACCTGCGATCACATACCCGAAGACCGGCCCCGGATGCCGGTGCGGCGGCGCCCCCGGATCACCCGGCGCCAGCGTTACCCGAATCGTCCTGGCCTCTGCCCCGGCCGGAATCTCGAACGCCGACCCAGGCAGCGTCGAGATGACCTCGACCCCAGGCGGCAGCTGCTCACTCATGTAGTCCTCCGCGTCATTGATTGTCATCACCTAGACCGAGCACCTGCGCAGTTTGTGACAGCCGTTATCGCGGTGCGCCGCATGGCCCGGTGCGGCATCATCGGGCCGGTGAGCGACGAACCGAACGGGCGGCTGACTGGCTCCCAACGCGCTGTGACTGAGTCGCTGGTTCGGCATGTGTTGCTGGATGCTGATGGGGTGCTGCAGGAGTTGCCGGGTGGGTGGTACTCGGCGATGGAGCCGTATCTCGGAGAGCGCTCTCGGGAGTTTCTGCATCGGACCTGGAAGGACGAGCTGCCGATGCTGGCCGGCCAGGGGGACTATCTGCCGGTGCTGGCGGCGACGTTGCGGGAGTTCGGGGTCAGCGCTCCGGTGGGTGAGGTGTACGACGCGGTGTGGAAGAACATCGTGGTGTTCGAGGGGTCGCTGGATGTGGTTCGGGGGCTTCGGCGGAACGGGTACGGCGTGCACCTGGGGACGAATCAGGAGTCGTACCGCGGCGGGTATATGCGAACGGCGCTCGGGTACGACGAGTTGTTCGACGTGAGCTGTTATTCGCACGACCTGGGCGTGGCCAAGCCGGATCCGGGGTTCTTCATCGAGGCGGCTCGGCGGATCGGGGCCGACGTACAGGCGGTGCTGTTCATCGACGACACCGCTCGGAATGTTGACGGGGCTCGGGCGGCCGGGATGGCGGCTGAGCAGTGGGATCTGACGCAAGGGCACGAGGTGCTGATCGAACTGCTCGCGCAGCATGGGGTTTCGGCGGGTTAGATCTCCCAGCGCGTGCCGTCGTCGGGGATGAGGTGACCGTCGTTCTCCACGGCCTTGCGCTCGGGTGAACCGGCGTCGAGCACGGGGTTGGTGTTGTTGAGATGCGTGAACGCCAGCGGGAGATCGAGTTGCTCGATCGTGCTGGTGATCGGCAGGTGGCCCATGACAGTTTGGCCGGGCATCTCGTCGGCGCTGTGGAAGGTTCCGTCGAGCAGGATGTACGTCGCGCCGGCGGCGAACTGCTCGAAGCCGTCAGGTAGGTGAGCGACGCAGGGTGCATAGACGAGCGCGCCACCGTTGTGCTCGAAGCGGTACGCGACGACCCACGGTCCGGGGGCCGGATCGTCGGCGTACCGGGGGCGCTTGTCACTGACGGCCAGGGTCTTGACGGTGATCCCGTCGAGCTCGTCCGGGACTGGGGACCACGTCCAGGCGTGGTAGCGATCGGTGATGTCCCGGAAACGGGAGAGCGCGTTCAGCACGGCCGCCGGGGCGTGGACGGTCAGTGTCTCGGCCTCGCGCAGGAGGAGCAGGCCGAGAGTGTGGTCGAGCTCCGCGTCGGTGAGGAGGACGCCGCGGATCGGGGTGTCGCGCACGTCGGGACCGGCGCGCAGTTCGGGCGTGGCGAGGATCTGGGCGCGGAGATCCGGGGAAGCGTTCACCAGGTACCAATTGTTGCCGTCGGCACTGATCGCCAGCCCGTCCTGGGTTCGCGGCTCGAGGCTGGGATTACGACAGGTCGGGCAAGCACAGTTCCACTGCGGGAACCCGCCGCCGGCCGCCGTACCGAGCACTATCACCTTCATCGGCTCGGGCTCCGCATCACCAGGCCGGTACGGCGGGGCTCGGCCAGGATAAGGTCGACGACACCGCGATCCGGCGACTTGTGGCAGACCGGGTCAGTGGCTGCTGCGTCGCCGGTGAGCAGGAACGCCTGGCAACGGCATCCGCCGAAGTCGGTCTCGCGCCGGTCGCAGCTTCGGCAGGTGTCACTCATCCAGTCGTCGCCGCGGTAGGCGTTGAACGAGCCGGAGTCGTACCAGATCTCGGCCAGGGAGCGCTCTCTGACGTTCTCGAGCTGCAGCGTGCTGATCGCTCCGGCCGCTGGACACGGCAGCACGGTTCCGTCCGGTGCGACGGTGATCTGGCGTGCGCCCCAGCCGTAGGTGCAGGGCTTGGGGTACTTCTCCGGGTAGTCCGCGATCACGTAGACGATCTGCATCTTGCCCTTGAGCCTGACGAGGGCGTCCTGGACGATCGGCTCGGCCGCGGCGAGCTGGTCCGCGGTCGGCATCAGCTGAGAGCGGTTTCTCAGGGCCCAGCCGTAGTACTGCGTGTTCGCGAGTTCGAGCCGGTCCGCGCCCAGCTCCTCGGCGAAGGCGATCAGCGCGGCGACCTGGTGGTGGTTCTCCCGGTGCAGCACGACGTTGACGCTCAGCGGAAGACCTGCCCGCCGTACGAGGCCGGCGGCGACGATCTTGTGGTGGTGTGCGCGGGTACCTGCGATCCGGTCGCCGGTCGCTGCGTCTGCACCCTGGACAGAAAGCTGAACATGGTTGAGGCCGGCATCGACCAGGCTCTGCAGCCGGGCCTCGGTGAGGCCGAGACCGCTGGTGACGAGATTGACGTAGGCGCCGAGGCCGGCGGTGTGCTCGATCAGCTCGGCCAGGTCCTTGCGGCCGAGCGGTTCACCGCCGGAGAAATGCACCTGCAGTACGCCGATGTCGTGTGCCTGGGTGAGGACGTCGCGCCAGGCGGCTGTGCCGAGCTCCTGGTCGCGGGTGAGAAGTTCGATGGGGTTGGAGCAGTATCCGCAATGGAGTGGGCAGCGATGGGTGAGCTCGGCGGTCAGGCTGAGCGGCGGGACCGCACCCTTCGGGTTCTGCGGATCTGAGGCCGGGCCTTCGGGGGCTAATCCGTCGGGTGTCGGGCTGGTCATGTCCACTCCACCACCTGCTTGTCGGCGAGGCGGTCGAGCAGGCTTCGGATCTGCTCGGGCCGGACGGCGTCGTACCGGTCGGCGAGGAGACGCGTGATCTCGGTCAGAGAGCGCTCTCCGTCGCACAGCTCGAGGACGGCGGTCGCGGTGGGGTTCGGGATCAGTACGCCCTCGGGATGCAGCACGACCGGGGTGTTCCGGACCTTGTCGTGGCTCAGCCGGACGCCGCGGCGGATGCGCGGTCGAAGATCCTCGGAGAGCGCTCCTTCGGGTTCAGCGGTCATTTCTTGCTCGCCGCGTGATCGATTGCGTCGAGCAACGACCAGAGAACGTCGCACTTGAAGGAGAGAGCGGCGATGGCGGCTTCTTGCTGGGCGCGGGTGCGGCAGTGTTCGACGACCAGGTCGAGGGTGGCTTGGCCTTCCCCGGCGACCGCATCGATGCGGTTCGTGAAGTAGGCGAGGTCGTCGGGGCGGATCCAGTCGTACTGCGCGAGCATGTCGGCGACGCGAGCCTTCATCAGGTGGCCGGAGAACATCTCGGTCAGCCCGGAGGCGACCGCCTCGACCCACGGTTTGGTGTGTGCAAAGCCGACGTACGCGTCGACGGCGAACCGGGCGCCGGGGACGACGTGGCGTTCGTCGAGTACCTCGTCACGGTTCAGCCCGACGGCTTCGCACAGGCGCAGCCAGCGTTCCATGCCGCCTTCGCCCGGAGCGGTGCCGTCGTGGTAGACGATCCGGGGCAGCCACTGACGCCGTACCTCAGGAAGTGGGCAGTTGCTGATGATCGCGGCGTCCTTGCGGGGGATCGCGCTCTGGTAGTACCAGCGGTTGGCGGCCCAGACCTGGAGCTCCGGCTGGGACAGTTCGCCGGCGTGCATCCGGTGGTGGAACGGATGGGTTCCCCAGTACCGATGGGAAAGGCCGCGCAGTGCCCCGGTGAATTCGTCCGCGCTCATCGGCTGCATAGAACCTCCTGAGTGATCCGCAATTCATGGAACGATTTCCAGATTTCGCCCACGGGACGGAACTCAGGGGAATTCAGCGGAACGCCTGCCCGGACCGGCGACGGGTGCCGCAGGCCAGGGCAGGCTGATCATCAGGTGGGGGCGGAAACCCGGTGATCACTTTGCTGTACAGGGGATACGGGTGGTGATCAGTTCACTCGACCGGCGTATCCGGTGACCTCGGTGGGGGTCTCGAACTCGGTGAAATCCGGGGCGATCCAGTCTTCCCGGACAGTGTTTTCCACCATAATTGTCTCCTTGCGATCGTGGCGGGGGGCGCCGTCCTCGATTCCCGGTCCCAGTGGGCCGGGAATCAGCACAGTAGAGTCTCGGAGAAGCCTTTCCAAGGGCTGTCCCGCGATTCGAGCATTTCCGGTCTCGCGCACTGGCTGTGATCGGCGGTAAACCAGTAGTCGTCGGTACGTCGCTTCGGTAGCCTCCGCGGGGTGACACCAGACGAGGCCGGGCACCTGCTGGCGGCGTACGCACGCGGCCGCACCGAGTGGCTCAGCCGGACGGCCTCGGCCCTACAGGCCGGGGGAGTCTGGCTGGTCGGCTCACTCGCGACCGGAGTTGGCGATGAGTGGAGCGACCTCGACCTCATCGTCGTCGGCGGTCAGCCCGTGCTCGACGGAAGTCTCCTGACGATCGAGATGCCGGCCAACGGCCCGGCCGACGGTGGCTACCTCGGCGCGATGTACGACGTCGCCGGTCTTCCACTGTGGGTCGACTGGTACCTCTGGCCGCCCCACGCCGCCATTCCCCGCGAGGCTCGCCTGCTGACCGGCAGCGGAACCCCCGGCACTCTCGACCTCAACGGCACCATCGACCACCTCGGCCGAGGTCAGCCCGGGACGCCGCCGCCTCCGGATGTCTTCGCTCTCGCCATGCTGCCCCTGGCCGGCAAACACGTCGCCCGTGGCAACCACGAGACCGCCGCCGCGATCGCCGCCATGCTGGGCGCACAAGCCGGGACCGACATCGCCGCAGCACTGATCGACGTACTGTCTGACCTCGACAGCAACCACCCAGCCGCAGCGCTCGTACGCCGGCATCTGGATGTCGTCCGCTCGAAAATCAGAGGTTGTAATGCGCCAGCGTGATCTCGACGGCCCTGATGCTGTGCGGCGCGCCCTCGACCAATCCATCGGCTTCCGCCCGAGCACCCGCTCCGAGCTCTACGTCCGCTAGCCGACCTGGCGAGTCCAAGGACCGCCTGGTTGCTGACGGACAGCGGCTTCGTCGGGGCTGAGATCCAGTACGTCGAGGAGGGTCTGATCCTCGTCGATCGCGTGGCTCAAGTGGCCGACTTTGCTGTCGGGACCGGCCTCCGTCGGGCCGAGGAGTTGCCAAAGGTTCGTCGCGACGTCGTTGCAGACGAAGAGGATGGGTTCGTGCAGTTCGAAGACAGGGCCGGTCTGGATGCATTGGGTCTGGAGCAGCCAGTGGCGCATCCACTGCGCGCGCCGGTCGCGGGCGAAGGCGTGATCGGCCACCCACCACATGAACGGCAGATCCTCGTGAGCGCGAGCCTGCTCAGCCGTCAGGTTCGGCCCGCCCTCGGGGACCTGCTCGAACGGCTCATCGACCAAACTGAATGCGTACTCGCTGCTGTTGTCGAAGACGACCGCATGGATCGTCGCACCGCCCGGATTGCCCGCCCCGATGCCGACCGAGATCCGCCCGATGTGCTCATCGGCGCCGGTCGTCCAGCCGATCGCGTACGACGCCAACTCGCCCTGCGGGCCCACGAACTCGCCGAACGCCCGGCGATCCATCCCACTCGCCTCCGGCGTCGGCACCTCGACGAACCGGCCCTCGGTGATCTGAACATCCATCCGCGAACGCTAACTCATCTATCGTCGGGGGATGGAGTTGCTGGCCTGCGGTCACCTGGCGAACGAGGGGCCGTTCCGGACCTGCCTGCACCTGTGCGTGGAGGAGGCCTCTCAGGTGTCGCGGTTGTACACGGGCCGCGGTGGTGACTACCACCTGTTGTGCGTGCCGTGTGCGAAGCTCGATGATCCGTGGTCGCAGTTGGCGGTCGTGTGTGAGGGTTGCACCGACCGGGCCGACGCGCGCAGCGTCGCCCACGTCAGCGGACAGCCCGAGGTACGGCGTTTGGATCGGCCGCTCGGTGGGGTCTTCTGCGAGGAGGCAGCCCCTGTCCGACCCGCGAATGATCGGTGCCTCGCGCCGATGGCAGACGGGTGGCTCGTGTACACCGGTCAACACCTCGTGCCGTCGGGCGGCACGTCGTACAAGCTCGAACTGCCGGCAGATGAAGAGGACGACAACGGATTCGGTACGCCGGGACCGGCTCTGCACGTGTCTTCGGACGGGAGGTTCGCGGCGGTGGTTCGCGACTTCGGCCGGTACGGCGTGGTGGTGGATCTCGGCGATGGCCGGGTGACGATGCGGCTCGATCGTCAGGACTACTGCAACTTCGCGACGCCGTTCCCCATCGCGTTCCTACCCAACGGCACCCTGGTGGTTGCGACTGACTGGAACCGGCTGGATCGGTTCGATCCGGCGACGGGTGGGCTCCTGACGCCGCGCGACACCGAACTGCGCGACAGCGAGAACCCGCCACCTGACTACCTCGACTACTTCCATGGCGCGCTGACGGTCAGCCCGACGGGTGTGTGGCTTCTGGATGACGGCTGGGTCTGGCATCCGGTCGGCATACCGGCCGTCATCGATCTCGCTGCCTGGCAGGACGGGCAGACGTTCGCTGCCGAACACGGCCACGAGCTGGTCGTCCGCGACTACCTCTGGAACCAGCCCGCGAGTTGGGTGAGCGACAGCGTCGTAGCCATCCAAGGCATCGGCGACGACAGTGATGCCCTGGTCGACGGTGTCCAGCTGTACGACGCTCGGAGTGGGGCTCGTGTTGGCACGGTGTTCGGGCCGAAGGGACGGATGTGGGGTGTCGACGGTCAGCTCGCGGTGGTCGGGGAGGACGGGCTGGAGTTCTGGGATCGGGCCGAGGGCGCGCGGGTCGGCGTACTGGCTGGTTATCGGCCGACCGCCTACAACCCGCGGACGCGGACCTTCGCCGCGCTCGACAACCAGGTGCTGCGAACCTACTGCCATGGATGATCTTGCGCTTGCTTTCAGTGCGGCGGACCTGGCCGCCCAGCTCGCCCTCGCCCACTTCGAGGCCGGCGTCGCCGTCTCGCTGCAGCCCGACGGGTCTCCGGTGACCGAAGCCGACCTGGCCGTCGAGCATCTGCTACGGAAGACGCTGGCGGCGGCGCGGCCGGACGATGGGTTCCTCGGCGAGGAACTGGGTGAGACCGGCGACTCCGACCGGGTCTGGATCATCGACCCGATCGACGGCACGCGACGCTTCAGCGGTGGCGATCCGCACTGGCGCGTCCAGTTCGCGCTGGAGGTCGACGGCGTCACCGAACTGGCGGTCGTCATCTCACCCGCCCTCGGACGCTGCTGGTGGGCGGTCCGCGGAGGCGGTGCCTTCGAGTCGTCCTGGCCGCGCGCCGAGCCCCGGCGCCTCCAGGTCAGTACGACGGCAACGCTCGCGACCGCCGTACTGGATGCCCTAGGCAACAACCCCAGACTCCCCACAGCTCGCCCGCCAGCGAGCCCGCTCCCACTGGTCGAACTGGTCCGCGGCGAGATCGACGCCTTCCTGATCGAGCGCTACTACAAATGGGACCACGCCCCCTGGATCCTCCTGGTCGAAGAGGCCGGCGGCCGCTTCACCAACCCCACCGGCACCAACACCGGCGACCAAGGCGGCGGCCTCTACTCCAACGCCAACCTCCACCCCGAACTACTCAAAGCCCTCAACTACCCCTTGTAGCGGGCGGCTAGCTTGGCCGCTTTGGTTTGGAGGGTGGTTCGGAGCCAGGTGGGGGAGAGGGCTTCGGCGTGGGTGGCTAGTTGCCAGAGGGCCCATCGCGCCTGGGATTGGTGATCGCCAAGGATCAGGCCGGGTCCCGGCGCCGACAGCGGCACTGTCGGCGCTGGCCCGGGCAAGCACCTCTGAACGCAACGGGTTGTCCACGAAGCCAAACTAGGCGCTTTCGGCCGCGGCGGCGCGGCCGGTTTGGCGGCCGGTGAACAGGCAGCCGCCGAGGAAGGTTCCTTCGAGGGCGCGGTAGCCGTGGACGCCGCCACCTCCGAAGCCGGCTACCTCCCCTGCGGCGTACAGACCGGGGATGGGTTGGCCCGACGCGTTGAGCACACGGCCGGAGAGATCGGTCTGGAGACCGCCGAGCGTCTTGCGGGTGAGGACGTTCATGCGGATGGCGATGAGCGGGCCGGCAGATGGGTCGAGGAGTTTGTGAAGCGGCGCGGTGCGAGCGAGGCTGTCACCGCTGTAGGCGAGTGAGTTGCGGATGCCCATCACCTGGCTGTCCTTGGTGAACGGGTTGTCGACCTGCTGATCGCGTACGACGATCTGCCGCCGAAGCTGGTCGTAATTGATCAGGTTGGTGCCGGTCAGCTGGTTCATCCCGATGACGAGCTCGGGCAGTGTGTTGGCGATGACGAAATCCTCGCCCTTGTCCATGAACGCCTTCACCGGCGGCGGCGTACTGTTCAGCAGCCGCATAGCGAGGTAGGCGACCAGGTCCTTGCGGGTCAGCTCCGGGTTCTGCTCGGAGCCCGACAAGACGAATTCCTTGTCGATGATCTTCTTGTTCAGCACGAACCACGAGTAGCCGTGACCGGACTGCCCGATGAGCTCCAGCGTCCCGAGCGTGTCGTAGCTGGGGACGCCCGGGTTGGCGAAGCGGCGGCCGGTGGCGTCGAACCACATCGACGAGGGCGCGGCCAGTACGCGGATGCCGTGACCGGGCCAGATCGGGCTGTGGTTGACCATGCCTTCGGTGTAGTGCCACATGCGGTCGGGGTTGACGATGCGCGCGCCGGCTCGGTTGCTGATGGCAAGCATCCGGCCGTCCACATGCGCCGGTACGCCGGTGATCAGCCGGGCCGGCGGCGTACCGAGCCGGGCGGGCCAGTTGGCGCGGACGAGGTCGAGGTTGCCGCCAATGCCACCAGACGTGACGATCACCATGGGTGCGTGCAGTTCGAACTCGCCGACCTTCACCCGGGAGCTCGGCGTACCGCGGGCCGCACTGCTCGCCTCCAGGAGACTGCCCTGTACGCCGGTCACCGCGCCGTTCGTGGTGATCAGCCCGTCGACCTGATGCCGGAACTTCAGCGTCACCTTGCCGTCGGCTGCCGCGGCACGGACCTTCTTCTCGAACGGTTCCATCACACCCGGTCCGGTCCCCAGCGTCAGGTGGAAGCGTGGGACCGAGTTGCCCGGACCGTCGGCCAGTTGGCCGCCGCGTTCGGCCCAGCCGACGATCGGCACCCAGGTGAGTCCGAGGCTCGCCAGCCAGGAACGTTTCTCGCCGGCCGCGAACTGCAGGTAGGCCTCGGCCCAGCGCGATCCCCAGTAGTCCTGGCCGAGCGGATCGTCGACTCCGCGGTCGAAGCCCGCCGTACTGAACCAGTCGTTGCGGGCCAGGTCGATCGAGTCGCGGATGCCGGCGAGGCGTTGTTCGGGGGAGTTGATCAGGAACAGGCCGCCGAGTGACCAGAACGCCTGTCCGCCCAGGCTGGCCTCGGGTTCCTGGTCGAGCAGGAGCACTCTTCGCCCGGCCGCGACGAGTTCGGAGGTCGCGACCAGGCCGGCCAATCCGGCTCCGACGACGATCACGTCGGCATCGGCCTGCGCCGCGGCCGACGCTGGACGCGGCCCGAACGCGCCTAACGCCGTACCGGCTGCTATTCCGCCGCTGGCGGCCAGGACGCTGCGGCGGCTAAGACTGTTGTCACCCATCGAGTCATCCCCTCACAAAGATGCACTACCGTTCAGTAAGGGTAGGGTTTGTGACGGGACGATCACCAGAGGTGACGGCGGGTCTAAGCCTGACGGCGGAACCGGACCGCGTCAGCGATCACGAATCCGTCGGCCGCATCGGTGAGCTGGACGTAGCCGGCGGTTCCGGCCTTGAAGGTGAAGACACCGAGCGACTTCCATTCGCCGGTGCGGTCATCCGGGGTGGCGCGAACACGCTGGTTGACGGTGACAGTCGCCGTACCGGTGGCGTGGTGGATCGCGTACTTGGCGTTGCTCGCACGGTTGGGGTCAGCTGTGTAGGAGGCGAGCACCTCGTAGCGGCCGTCGGCCGGAAGGGCGGGTCGGAACCGTGCCCAGTTGGTACCGGTGCCCTTGGGGTGCGTGAGGTAGTTGAAGCCGTAGCACCCGGCGATGCTGCGTGCACTGTTCCAGTCGCCGAGTACGTCGAAGCCGAGCCCGTCGTTGTCCACGGTGACCTCTTCACAGATGTCGGGCTTGGCCGGTGCGGTGACCAGCGACAGCCGATCGAGCGAGACAGCCTTGCCACCGCCTCGGCCCGCGCCGGCGAGGGTGATGCTCAGCGTGTGCCGACCAGGTGCGAGGCGACGGGTGTCCACCAGTACGACGTCGTGTCCTTCGCCGCGGAATGAGGTCAGGTCGATGGCCGAGGTGCGGGGCGTCTGGCCGTCGACAGCGAGGTTGATGAGACCGCCATCGGCCGTGCGGTAGTAGCGGAGCCAGAGCTCGTATTGGTCGTCGCGGGTGACGATGAACGGGTATTCGATGGAGCCCGTCGGGGGAGGGCCGAGCGGGAAGGTCTGCGTGCTGAGTGCGGGTCCGGCGGCTAGGGAGTCGCGGCCTTGGGTGAGCCACTCGAGGTTGAAGCGGGCGACAGCGACGCAGCGCGGGAAGCCGTCCAGATCGCCGTCCCGGCCGTACAGCAGGACGATCGTGCCGTCGGAGAGGCGCGCGAGGTCCGAGTAGTAGCTACGGCCCGGGTTGACCACGCGGCTGTAGCGAAACGAGTCGCCCTCGTCGTAGCTGACCGACACAGTCATGTTCCAACGCATGGGGGCATCAGGGCGGCTGAAGAGAACCCGGTCGCCGGTGTAGCGGAGGAAGCCCGTGTCGACGCCGTTGAACAATCCTGCCGCGAAGTCGAGGACTGGGCGTGACCAGCTGAGGCCGTCGTCGGTACTGACTGCTACTCCCCGCGCCCAGTCGTTGCCGGAGCCGGGCCGGCTGTTCAGGATGACGCTGCCGTCAGCGCGCTGCACCAACCGCGCCTCGCCGAAGGTCGGCAGCCCGGGACCCAGGGGGACCTCACCGCCTGACTGCCAGGTCCGGCCGTGGTCGTCGCTGTAGATCGTGGAGACGCCGTAGTGACGGTCGGTCGTCGGTACGCCGGTGATGATCGTTCGGTGCCCGACGGTCAGCAGCAGTCGGCCCGACGTGAGCTGGATGCCGTGGCCGGGACCAGGTCCGTGCATGGCCCAGTCGTGCGGGAAGTGGTCGAACAGCGCTGTCAGGTTGCGCGACTGACCCCAGGTCACGCCGCCGTCCGTGCTGGAGACGACGTGGACTGTGCTGGAGTCCGATGAGCAACTGGTGTTCTCCGGGAGACGCACGCAGAGGCCGTGAAACAGGAAGACCTCGCCGGTTACGTTGTCGACGACGAAGGCCGGGTTGGCCCAGCTCTGACCGTTCACCGACGGAACGACCGCGGTGGATGGGGTCCACGTCTGGCCGCCGTCAGTGCTGCGCCGGATCAGCAGGTCGTGCGGACCGGCGTCGCAGACCTCATGCCGGCCCTCGGTGCAGGCGATGATCGTGTCGTTCGGCAGCACGGCGAGCCCATGCACGTGATAGCTGGCCAGGGGACCGACCGTGTTGTCCCACAAGATCGTCTCGGCGAACGCCGGTGCCGCGACCTCGGTCGGTCTGGCGGCACCGGTCGCAGCTGCGGCTCCGGCTCCGGCTGCCGGTACGGCGGCTGTCGGCAAGGCGGTGGTGATGGCTCCAGCGGCTCCGGCAGCTCCGGCAGCTCCGGCGGCGAGTCCTGCGGTGAATGTGCGACGGCTGATGGGCGGCGTCATGCGTCTGCTCCTCAGGGCGGTGGATTCGCCTGGGACGCTACCGACTCCCACCGCCCGGCAGTGGGTTCCTCGACGTCCAGAACTGGACTCTGGCAGGAACCTGAACCGCCCTGTCGAAAACCGCGATCCTCGTTCGACGCAGTACTGAAGACACACCCAACACAAGGAGAACCTCCATGTCACGCAAGGTCGTAGCCGCCTACTTCTTGTCCCTCGACGGCGTCGCCGAAGGCGCCGACAAGTTCCTCACCGCCTGGGACGACGAGATGGACGCCGCCGGCGCCCGCCTGATCGAAACCCAGGACACCGTGATCCTGGGCCGTCGCACGTACGACGAGTGGGTCGGCTTCTGGCCGAACAGCGACATCCAGCCCTTCACCGACTTCATCAACGCCGTCCCCAAGTACGTCGCGACGTCGACGCCGCTCGACGACACCTGGGCCAACACCGAGGTGATCGACGGGGGACTGGTCGACTTCGTCCGCGACCTGAAGAACCAGCCGGGCGACGACATCGGCGTCCACGGCAGCATCTCCGTCGCTCAGAGCCTGCTGGCCGCCGGCCTTCTCGACGAACTGAGCCTCGTCATCGCCCCCACCGTCGTCGCCACCGGCAAGCGCCTGCTCGACAACCTCCCGTCGCTACGCCTCGAGGTCATCCGCAGCACCACCTCCCCGACCGGCCACCTCCTCGTCACCTACCGCGTCGTCCCTAGTTGATGTCGAACTCGTTGCCCTCGGGGTCGGTCATCGCCACCGCGTAATGGTCCAGCCCCTCGGCGGCCAGCCCCCGCACCCGCGTCGCCCCGAGACCAACGAGCCGTGCCGCCTCAGCCTCGACCCGCTCCCGCCGTACCTCAAGAGAATTCCCACGGCCTCCGCCGACAGCCACGTCGATGTGGATCCGGTTCTTGATCGTCTTCTCCTCCGGAACGATCTGGAACCAGATCCGCGGCCCCTCACCCTTCGGGTCCACGATGCTGTCCACCCCACCCCCAAGCTCTTCCTCGGGTACCCCGATCGACCGGTAGAAGTCGTCCCACGACCCAAACCCGTCCGGCGGTGGCGCCAGTACATATTGCAAAGCCGCAGCCCAAAACTCAGCCTGCGTTTCAGGCGACCGGCAGTCCATCACCAGTTGGTACGACACAGCCATCGAAGTCCTCCAGAGCGTCCAAGTTCCCCCCACCCTGACACCCCCCACCGACAAAACTCGTCCGGCTAGTCTTGGCCAGGTGCAGCTCACTTCACGGCAACACGATCTGCTGCACCGGTGGCTGCCTGGGGCAACAGTCGAGCGCGACCTCAGCTGGGGCGTCGTCGGTACGACGGTCCTTCGGCTGCGGGGAAGCGACGGTACGCCGTACATCGTCAAGGCCGGCGACGCCAACGATCACCACCTCGTTCGAGAACTCGCCGCCCACCGACAATGGGTCGACATCCTGGCGTCCACCCGCCACGCGCCGCGACTCGTTCACGGCGACGACGAGGCCAAGCTGCTCATCACCGAGTACCTCCCTGGCGAACTCGTCGAAGGCACCGACCACGAGTGGAGCCTCGGCACCTACCGCCAAGCCGGTCAGCTCCTAGCCCGCTTCCACGGACAGCACGCCGTACTCGATGATGGCGCCTTCGAACGACACCAGAAGGAATCCGCCCTCGCGTGGCTCGGTCGCCCGCACCGCATTGCCGACGACGCGGTCGCCGTACTGACAAAAGAAGTCGAGCAATGGCGCGCTCGGCCAGCGGTCGTCGTACCGACTCATGGCGACTGGCAGCCGCGCAACTGGCTTATCCACAAGAACGACGTGCGCATCATCGACTTCGGCCGCGCCGACCTCCGACCCCCACACACCGACTTCGGGCGCCTCGCCGTACAGCAGTTCCGAACGATGCCCTCACTAGAGGCAGCCTTCCTCGAAGGCTACGGTGCCGACCCACGGCAGCCCGACGCCTGGCTCAGACTGCGCCTCCAGGAAGCCATTGGCACCGCAGCCTGGGCGCACAAAGTCGGCGACGAGTCGTTCGAGCAGCAGGGGCACAGGATGATCGCCGAGGTCCTAGCCGACCTCACCTGACAGAGGATTCGTGGGGGAGAGGATCAGGTGCATGACTAGTCTGGCGCCGGTGTCGCGGAGGATGGTGAATCCTCTGGCTTCGTAGGAGGCGCGGCGACCCATGAAGCTGTCGTTCTCTTCGGCTCGGCGGTTGGCGAGGGTGTGGGGTGCGAGGGATGCCTTGGGGAAGGCGTCGAGGGCTTGGGCGCCTGCGTTTCGGGCGTAGGTGATCGCGGCGTCCAGTAGGGCGCTGGCGACTCCGGTTCCGCGGAAGTCGCGGTCGACGTAGAAGCAGGTGATGGCGAAGACGTCGTGATCGTCGGGACCGGGCCCGTACTTTCTGGACCGTTCGAGTTTGGCGTGGTCCGGGCGTGGCGCTACGGCGATCCAGCCGACGGGTCGGCCGTCGAGGTAGGCGATGAGCCCTGGGTGGCGGTCTTGGTCCACAGTGGCGGCCTTGAAATTCGCCTTGGGGCCGTCGGGTGACTCTTGGTCGCGCCAGGCCTGGCACCAGCAGTGGCCGGGAATCGGGATGCCACCGCGTGGGCCTTTGCGCTCGAACAGCGCGACCAGATCGGCCCACCGGTCGGCAGTGACGACGTGAACTTCCACGGAAGGATCATGCCCCTTCTATGGCGCTCAGGAGGCACGGCAGGCTGGCCGCGTGGGCCAGTTTCAGGTCCGCGAGCTCCTCGGGACGGAACCAGCGAAGGTCGTCGTGCTCGTCCGGTTCCGTGTTGGCAGGCTCGCCGTCCCAACGCGTGACGAGGAACGCGTGTACGGCGAGGTTGGGGTCGCTGATCGTCATCGGGATCGGTACGGCGTCGCGGACGTGAACCCCGAGTTCTTCGAGGCATTCACGCCTGACTGCTTGGTGCGGTGACTCGCCCGGATCGACATGGCCGCCGGCAAGGTCCCAGCAATCGGGATACCAGCGACGCGCCGGACTCCGATGCAGCAGCAGCAACAGGCCATCACGGACAAATGCAGCGAGTGCGATCGGAGTCTGGGCGCCCATGGCGGAACCCTAGGCCAGGAACAGGGGAGTGGTGCGCGCTTCAGCCTTGCAACGACGCGATCGCCTGGGCGGCTAGTCGTTCGGCGTGCTCTGGGCGCGCCACCCAGCCGATCCATCCCTGGTCCATCGGTGGCGTCGACCCGTTGCGTACCGACTCGCGGTAGTCGAGGCACGCCAGCCACAGGGGTCGCATAGCCAGTACGCCGGGCAACCGCTTGAGTTCCTCGGCGGTGAGCTCGATGTGCTCGCGATACCCGCGTACGACGGCGTCGATACCCTCCGCGTCACCTTCGCCGGCGGTCGTCAGCAGCCAGGCAAGGGCGGGCAGCCGAGGCCCGCGCCCGGAACCGGCCCAGCCGACGATGGAGAGTTCGCCCGGCGTGCCGACTGCCGCCCACGCGTGGTAGTTCCCGTGGGTGAACGCCTCGGGCAAACCTTCTGCGTCGTCGGCGTGCTCGATCGTGTCGCGCAGCCACTCGAACGTCTCGCGGCCCTCGGGACTGACGGCGTCCTCGATACTCACCAGAAAGCTCATCGCTGCCGCGAGATCCTGCTTCGGTCGTCCTGCGAAGAACGCGCCGTCGTGCTCCTCGGCTCCGCCGTCCCGCGCAACCGCACCACCGGCCGCGGGCAGTTTGTGCAGGCGGCCGAGCAGGCTCGCCAACTCGTGAAGCACCGTGGGGGACTGGGCTGGGCGTCCGCCCTCGACGTACTGGGTCACGATCACGCCGTTTCCCTCGAACACCGACACGGGATCGTCGTGTGCCGGCCGTTCGGCGGGAAAGTTGTGCAAGGCAAGGAATCGCAGGATCTCCGCATCACCCTCGACGCGTTCGACCGTATCCGCAGCCGACGAGAAAACACGAGCGATCCAGGGGGAGTCGTCCTGCCGCTTGACGACCAGCGTCCAGGGGTAATGCCCGATCCAGGAGCCACTCGGCCGAGTCTCGGGATCGTCGTCGATCGGCGCGATCGACGTGATGCGAATGGCGTAGCGCGTCTCGAGGTGCGCCCTCAGTTCGGCGAACTCAACTGGTCGAGTCTTGGCGAACGGCGACTTGCTGCCCTTCTCCAGAGCTGCACGAGCCTCGGTGTATCGCAGCCCGGTCGCTTGTGCGCGCTGACGTACTGCACGCTTGAAACTGCCCTCTTTGGTCATGACAAGCCTCCACGATGTGCCCATTTCCCCCAGCGAAGCGGCACTCGGTACAGGCCTGGACAGCAGCAGCCTTGAGGGCAGAATCCCCTTCACCTTCTCGAGGTCCCGGCTGGGGCAGGTCCTCACGAGGCTGGGCGTCGGCAACGCCGTACCCCGATCCTGCCCGGCCCCGGACACCCGTGTCAACGTTGCCGGCCTCTGGCCATGTGAACGGAGATCCCCTGAAGTTGACCCTTCTCTGCCCAAATTTTGAGGGGAGAACCGTCAACTTCAACGGAGATCCCCTCACATGGCCACGGGATGGGCCGGCGGTGCCTGGCCACGACTCGGGAGCGGTAGATCACTGACACGCTGGTCGAGCTACGGGTCGCTATCCAAGTGGTGCGTCGTCGTCTCGGCGATGAGTTCCGCGAGCCCGCGGGGTCTGAACTGTCGGCCGGCATAACCTCGCCACCGGTGTCTGGGGTCCGCGGACTGCCGCTCACCCCCGACGACTTCCTGTGCTGACGGCGGGATCCGGGAGTTCGGCGTTCGGTGACCCGGGGCCAGGTGAAACGGGGCCCGGCTACACGGGATCCGGCGGCCCGGGGTCCTGTGGCGCCGGATACCGCACGGCTGCGGGAAAGCAGCGCAGCAGTGCGGCGAGCCGCGCGGTATCGCCTGCCACCTCGGTGTCTGCCCGCTCGACGGCGTCGTGCAGCGCCGCACCGGCGAACACCAGATCGCGCAATGTCGCCGCCTCCGGCACGGTCAGCCACGCATCGGGTTCGGCGTGCTCACCGCGGTCCAACTCGAGGCGTCCGCCCGCAACGGTGATGCGGAACCGGTCGCCCGCGACGTCCAGCTGGCAGCGCAGCGACAGCTCACCTGCCAGTGCCGGATCGAAGGTGGCGCGCAGGGCGAACAGCAGCGCGTCGACGCTCAGTTCCGCCGCGCCGTCCTCGGGCAGCGGTGCGCGGCTGCCCCAGTGGGCGAGCGCGCGGAGCACGGGCTCCAGTTCCTGCCCGCGCTCGGTGAGTTCATACACGGCGGCGGGCGCAGGCGGTCCCAGGCGCCTTCGCCGCACCAGGCCGTCGGCTTCGAGCTCGCGCAACCGCTGCGCGAGGACGTTCTGGCTCATCTGCGGCAGCCCGCGGTGTAGGTCGGAGTAGCGCTTCGGGCCGAAGACCAGCTCTCGCACGACGAGCAACGCCCACCGCTCGCCGACCGCGTTCAGCGCTCGCGCGATGCCGCAGGGGTCGTCGAACAGCCGTTTCTTGCTCATGCACCCGAGTGTACTTGCACAATAGGTGTTCATGCTCCTAACTTAGGAGTATGAACTGTGACCTCCGCCGACGGCACCGTCATCGGCTACACACGGCACGGCGACGGGCCCCTGGGTAGATCCTTGGTCGGCGGCGGTCTCGACGACGGAACGGAGAACGCCCCAAGCCCGGAACTCCCGAAACTGGCCCGAAGTGCAAGTGACGGAGGGGGCAGCCCACGTAACTCAATCCTGGTCGACATGCTCCGACGGTGACGACCACTCATCGAGAAATGGAGAGAAGCAGTGAACGAGATGACACTTCGTGTGACGTCCGCCGACGGTACGAGGATCGCCTACGACCGGAAAGGCACTGGCCCGGCGGTGATCCTCGTCGGCGGCACCCTAGACGACGGCGCTGAGAACGCGCCGCTGGCCCGGCTCCTTGCCAACCACTTCACGGTCTACAACTACGCACGACGCGGCCGGGGCGACAGCGGCAATACACCGCCGTACGCCGTGGCGCGGGAGGTGGAAGACCTCGACGCGCTGATTGCGACAGCCGGCGGCTCAGCTCACTTGTACGGCGCCTCATCTGGCGGCGCCCTCGCGCTGGAGGCAGCAGCGGCAGGTTCGGCGATCGACAAGATCGCGGTGTGGGATGTGCCGTACGTGATCGGGGACGACCTGCTGCCGAGGTTCAACCAGTACCTCGCGGACACCCACGAGGCATACAAAGCCGGCCGCGACGAGGAGATGCTGGAACTGTTCATGAGGCTTACCGGCGGACCCGACGCGGACATCGCGGCTGGCAAACAACACCCGTACTGGGCCTCGTCCGTCGCGCTCGCCCACACGCTCGTCAAGGACGCCATGGTCCTCAATGACTACAAGATCCCCACGAACCGACTTGCCCGCATCACTCAGTCGGTCCTGGTGACCACCGAGGGTCCGATCACCGAGCCCCAGATGGCGGGCCTCCCGACCGACTTCTTCGACCGCGCCGCGAAAGCGATAGCCGCTGCCACCCCCCAGACCGAACGACACACGCTCGACGGGCAGGGACACGTCGTCGCCCCCGAACTCATGGCCCGTGTACTGAAGACGTTCTTCAACCAGTAACCCGTCGACTGATCAGGTCGCGACCGTGGGTCGCTTCGGTCGAGCTTCTCGTGTGTGATCGCCAAGGGACGGGAGTAGTCGCATCTACTTCTACTCCCGTTGATTAAGCGCCGATAAGCGACATTATGTCAACTAGTCCGCTGAGGATGGATCAGTAGGTCGCCGCGGAACCACTACCCCGCCTCGCGTTCGGCGCTGACGATCAGGAAGTTCGGCAGCGCGACGTAGGACTCGATCGCGTCGATTCCGCTGTCTCGTGCGACCTGTGGATCAAGTTTCGGTTCGCACAGTTCAGTCAGGCGACACCCGAGGCTGATGACCTCGTTGAGGTAGGCAGACAGCGGGCGATGAAAGTCGAGTGGATAGCCGCCTGGGATCTCGTACTCGTCCAGATACCGATCGAGCTGGTAATGGCCGTGATCGCGCCACGTCGGGTAGAGATTCTCGAACGCCGGATGAGTGATCGAGAAAACGAACCGGCCGCCCGGCTTCAGTGCGCGGACGCACGCCGCCATCGCCGACTGCCAGGCGGGTATGGCGAGCAGCACCATGCTGCAGACCACCGCATCGAAGGGCTGGCCAACCTCCGGCAACGTCGAGAGATCAGCCTGTACGAACCTGATCCCCTGACGCCGCTCCTGCTCGATCTTCTGAGCACGCGCCAGCAGCGCGGAGGCCGGCTCGACACCAACCACCTCGGCTCCCCCGTCGGCCAACAGCCGGCTGAGATAGCCTTCGCCACTGCCTGCGTCGAGGACTTTCCGGCCGTCGACGTCCCCCAGCATTCGGAGCAGGTTCCCGTTCATCAAGTGGCGCTTGGGAAAGTCACCCTGATCGTCGTACGCCTCAATCGCGTCAGCCGGCATCGCCGACCACGCTGCGATCGCCTCTGAGTTACTGATCGTGGACATGCAGTCACACCTCTCCGACGACAGATAGGCAGGGATAGCCAGGTAACTTACCGCCTCGCGGTCTGATAACCGGGTTGACAGTGGATGCGGCCGGCCCTTCGGATGGGCTTGTGAGACATGCCGACCAGGTCGATATCGACACACCGCTCGTTCGGGAGCTGGTGGCGGCTCAGTTCCCGCAGTGGGCTGCGTTGCCGCTGGAGCCGGTCGACTCCAGCGGAATGGTGAACGCGATCTACCGGCTCGGTTCCGACCTGTCTGTACGGCTGCCGTTCCGCCCCTCGACCGCCGACATAGTGCACCGGGAGCAGGAGAAGCTCGTCGCACTCGCACCGTATCTGCCGGTGGCCATCCCGTCGGTCGAGGCGATCGGCTCCCCCACTGACGCTTACCCAGGCGTGTGGTCCGTCCACCGCTGGCTCACCGGTACGCATCCCGCCGCCGACGCGCTCACAAACCCACGCGGGCTGGCGACGGACCTCGCAGCGTTCGTCGACGCGTTCCGGCGGATCGACCTGCCAGACCGGTCACCGGTGTACCTGGGCGAGCGCCGTACGCGCGATTCGATGCTCTCGATTGACTCGCCGACGCGGAAGGCGATCGGGGATCTGGAGGGCCTGATCGACACTCGCGCAGCGCTGGCGTCATGGGAGGAGTCGCTCGCGGCGCCGTACGACGGGCGCGAGGTGTGGGTGCACTCGGACCTGACGCCGGGCAACCTGCTCGTGTCGGCGGAGGGCCGGCTGACCGCGGTGCTCGACTTCGAGACCTGCGGTGTCGGCGATCCGGCGTGCGATCTGTTTCCTGCGTGGCACCTGCTGCCCGCGACCCTCCGCGACGAGTTCCGTGCGGCGCTGGACGTGGATGACGCGACGTGGCTCCGCGGCCGCGGCCGCGCACTCTCCCAGGCCGTGATCGTGCTGGCAGCCCACCAGGACACCAACCCGGTGAGCGCGAACTACGCGCGGCACGTCATCAGCAAGGTGCTCGCAGCGCCTCGATGAGCTACTCCCCTGCTTCCGGTACGGCGTTGTGTCGTCCAACCGATGAAGTCACCAGATCTGGTGATGACGCGAACCGCTCCCGCAGCGAGAGTTGAGACATCAGCAGGTAAGAGGGAAAGAGGCATCATGGGCAAGGTAGTTGCGCAGGCGAACATGTCGCTCGACGGGTACGTCGCCAAGCAGGACAACAGCATCGGCCGCTTGTTCGACTGGCTGCAGAACGGCGAGGTCGAGATGCCCACGCCGGCGGGAGACTTCGCTCTGCACCTCACTCCCCCGAGCTTGGAACACTTGCAGCAGTGGGTGTCGTCCCTCGGTGCGCTGGTGTGCGGGCGGACGTTGTTCGAGGTGGCCGCGGGTTGGCAGGGTCGCCATACGCTGGACGTGCCCGTTGTCGTGGTGACGCACGAGGTACCCACCGAGTGGGTCGAGGCACATCCCGACGCGCCATTCACGTTCGTGACCGATGGCGTGGCGTCGGCGATCGCTCACGCACAGAAGATCGCTGGGGATCGCGTCGTCACGGTTACCGGTGGCACGATCGCCAAGCAGTGCTTGGAACTGGGGCTGCTCGACGAGGTGGCCGTGGACCTGGTTCCGGTCGTGATGGGCGAGGGCAACCGCCCGTTCTTCGGCAAGCTCTCCGCCGAAGACGTGAAGCTCGGGAATCCGACGGTCTGCGTTCAGGGCGACCAGGTCATCCACCTCGTGTTCCCGGTGGAGCACTAACAGGAGTGGGCAGGTGCACGTAGCCGAGGTAGGCCGCGCCGGCGGGCCCTGGCCGGGAGGTTCCGTCTCGGGTCCAGCCGTGTCGCTCGTAGAACCGGATGGCGCGCGAGTTCCGCTCCCACACGTCGACCTCGCCCACGGCATCAGCGTCGCGTGCGATCGCGATGAAGCGCGCCATCAGAGTGCTACCGACGCCGGTGGACCACTGACCCGGCTCGACGAAGATGCCGGTGAGCCGAACGCGTTTCCGGTACGACGTGCCGACGTCGACCGTGAGCACGCCGACGAGCTCGTCATCGGAGGCGGCGACCAGGACGATGATCCGAGAATCGCCGACCAGCTTGCGCCATCCCTCCCGGTATCCCTCGTCGGGATGTGTCGCGACGTCATGGCCGCCGGCTCGGTAGTACACGGCTCGCGACCGGGCATGCAACTCTGCCAGCGCGTCGGCTTCGCCGGGGTCTGCACTACGAATGTGGAGCACCTCAAACCGGTTGCCGGTAGGGGGCTTTGGGTGCTTGGTTGGCTGCATGTTGTTGCCTACTCCCTCGTTGTTGACCGATCGGCTTCGGTTGCGGCCGTTTGAGGACTCTGATGCGGACGCGCTCTATGCGCTGCACAGCGATGCGACGGTACTGCGGTATTGGGACTCGCCGCCGTGGACGGAGCGTTCGCGGGCTGAGGGGTTTGTCGCGAAGTGCCGGCAGTTGGCTGAGGATGGCGTTGGCGCTCGGCTGGCTGTGGATCGGGCGTCGGATGGCGTGTTCATCGGGTGGTGCAGTCTGACGCAGTGGAATGCGGACTTCCGCAGCGCGGCGCTGGGGTACTGCTTCGGCGAGGCGGCGTGGGGACACGGATACGCGACGGAGACGGCGGGCGCCGTACTGGGGTGGGCCTTCGACACGCTTGATCTGAATCGGGTGCAGGCCGAGTGCGACACCCGCAACGCCGCATCGGCTCGCGTGCTGGAGAAGCTCGGGTTCTTGCGAGAAGGAACCCTCAGAGAAGACTGTGTTGTGAACGGCGACGTCTCCGATTCGTGGGTCTACGGGCTGCTCAGGCGGGACTGGGAGCGCTGAGAACGAAGAAGATGAAGCAGAGGAAGTGCGTCTTGTCCCGCAGATTCTCTGCCAGCAACTCTGGTGGGGTGTCGGTGGAGAACGGTGGCTCGGTGAAGGACGACACAGTGAAGCCGGCCTCCGCGAACGCGTCCGACATCGCGGTCAGCGGGCGATGCCAGTAGGTCAGCTCTGCGGGCTGGCCGTTGAAGGCGTACTCCTCGGTGTGCGGCACGGTCTCGAAGTAGTTGGCCGTCGGCTTCAGCAGCCGGTAGATGATCGGGTGGTTCACCGAGACCAAGAGTCGGCCACCCGGTTTGAGGACGCGCCGCAGTTCGGCGAGCGGCGTCGTCCAGTCCTCGAAGTAGTGCAGCACGAGCGAGGCGATCGCGTCGTCGAACTGAGCGTCGGCGTACGGGAGTGGTTTCGTCAGGTCGGCGACATCCACAACTGCGTCCGGTCCGAGCCGCTCGCGGGCGAGTTCGACCATGCCGGGGCTGCCGTCGAAGGACGTCACGACCGCTCCCCTGGCCTGCAGCTCTGCGGACAATGCTCCGGATCCGCACCCTGCGTCGAGCACGCTGCGACCGGAGACGTCGCCGGCCAGGGCGAGCATCGCGGGGCGTTCGTAGTAGGCGTTCATGAGGCTGGACTCGTTCTCGGTGGCGTAGCTCGCCGCGAAGCTGTCGTAATGATCGGGCCGCAAGACAGCGTCCTTTCACCTAGGTTGGTTCCTCCGACGACAGCCGGGCCGGTTTGGTTCGGCGGTGCCGGTTGCAGCAACCTGCAACCCTGGCTGACCCGGCGGACCCGTGCGCCTGCGAGGATCTGGGGATGGCGAGGCTTCGCGAGTGGCTGGACAGAACGCCGGACACGTGGGCGCCACCGACAGCGAAGGACCTGGCCGGCCCGTTCCGGTTCCTGTTCTGGCTGACGCGGTCGCAAGCGCGCCGGGTCGCGCTCGGGGCGTTCCTCGGCACGGTCTGGATGGTCGGGCTCGCGGTACCGCCGTGGGTGTTGTCGAAGGCGGTCGATGAAGGACTCAGACCACGCGACACCGGCGCACTGGTCAAGTGGGCGCTGGTCCTGCTGGTGGTGAGCGTGTTGATCGCGTCGCTCGCCATCGCGCGGCACCGGACGATGACAAAGATCCGGATGGACGCGTCGTTCCGCTCGGTCCGCGCGACCGTCTGGCACACCTCCCGACTGGGCGCGTCCCTGACGCGTCGCATCAGCGCCGGTGAGGTCGTGACGGTCGGCATCTCCGACGTCTACACGGTCGCGATGGCGCTGACCGTCACCGGCCCGGGCGTCGGTGCAGTCATCGCGTACGGCGTGGTCGCGGTGATCCTCTTCGCCATCTCACCGCTCCTGGCCGCGGTCGTCCTGGCCGGTGTTCCACTGATCGTGGTTGCGGTCGGCCCGTTCCTGCAGCGCATCGAGCGCACCGGCGGTGAGTACCGGGTTCACCAAGGCCGGTTGACGACCCGACTGGTCGACGTACTGGCTGGGCTTCGAGTTCTGAACGGCCTCGGCGGGAAGACGTTCGTCGCCGACCGGTACGGCGAACAGTCGCAGCGCCTGGTTCGTCGCGGCTACCGAGTCGCGGGCCCGGCGAGTTGGGTAGGCGCGTTGTCGACCGGGCTGCCGGCGTTGTTCCTCGCCGCGGTCGTGTGGGTGTCGGCGCGGATGGCGGCGACCGGAGCGATCACGATCGGCGATGTCGTCGCGGTCTACGGGTACGTCGCCGTACTGGTGGTGCCGGTCTCGAACTTCATCGAGGGCGGTGGCGACATCGCACGCGCCCGGGTGGCTGGTCAGCGGATCATCGACCTGCTCAACCTCCCGGTCGCTGAGGATTCCGGTACGGCGCCACTCCCCCACGGCTGTGGTCCGTTGGCCGACGCTGAGTCGGGAGTGATGATTCGTCCCGGGCTGTTGACGGCGTTGGTGGCCGCGCGGCCGGCCGAGACGCTGAGTGTGATCGAGCGGCTCGGCAACGATCCCGGTACGACGTGGGCCGGGGTGCGCGTGAGCGCGGTCAGCCGTGCGGAGTTCCGGCAGCGGTTGGTTGTCGCTGACAACGATGCGGAGCTGTTCGCCGGGACCGTGCGCGGGATTGTGGCCGGTCGGCTGGAGCCTGATGACGAGCTGATCCAGGCGGCGGTTCGGGTCGCGGTGGCTGAGGACGTTGTGGACGCGCTGCCTGATGGTCTGGACTCGGCGGTCTCTGCCGGTGGGAGTGACCTGTCTGGTGGCCAAAGGCAACGGATCCGGCTCGCTCGCGCTGTTTACGCCGCCCCGGATGTACTGCTCGCGGTCGACCCGACTTCCGCGGTTGATGCGAATACGGAGGCGGCCATGATCGACCGGATCCGCGAGGTCCGGCGCGACCGGACGACGGTGATCACGACGACGTCGCCACTGGTAATGGATCGTGCCGACGAGGTGATCGTGCTGGTTGACGGCAAGGTGGCGGCGGTCGGGAAGCACGCCGACCTGCTGCACAGCGATCCCTACTACCGCGAGTTGGTCTCGCGTGCTCAGGATGGCGACGATGAGTAGGCAGATGCCGGTCGCGAGTCCGGCAGAGGTCCGTGCTGCCGCGATGCGGGATCTGGGGGCGGACCGGTGGGCTGTGGTGCGGCTCGTGCTGGTCAACGGGCTTGCGGCTGGAGCCGGTTTGGTCGGGCCGCTGTTGCTGGGCCGGATCATCGACACGATCCAGGCCGGCTCGGGGAACGTGCTCAGTGCGGTTGATCGGCTGGCATTCGGCGCGCTGGTGTTCACCGTCGTACAGATGGTGCTGTCGTGGTGGGCGCTCAAGATCGGGTACCGGTTCGGCGAGCGGACGGCGGCGCGGGTTCGGGAGCGGTTCCTCCTGCGGACGTTGGCGCTGCCGCCTCGGGTTGCCGATCATCTTCCGGCCGGTGATCTGATCGCTCGGGGCAGCACCGACGCGTCGCTCGTCGCGCTGACGTTGCGGTCCGCGGTGCCTGAGGTGCTCGTGGCGGTGGTCCACGCGCTGTTCCTGGTGGTCGCCGTACTCGTCTTGGATCCGCGACTCGGTCTCTGCGGACTGGTGTGCTTGGTCGGTGTTGGCGCCGCGGTGCGGTGGTACATGCGGCGCGCGCGGCCGGTCTACTTAGCTGTGGCCGCGACCGGTGCGGAGGTCGCCGGTGTCGTCGCCAGCAACGCCAAGGGGGCTCGGACGATCGAGCTGCTCGCGCTGGAGGAGCGCCGTACCGAGGTCTCCGAAGCTGCCATCGCCGAGTCTCGGTCCGCTCGGCTCGGGGCTCTGTGGTTGCGGACGGTGCTGTTCCCGTGGTCGGAGATCGCACTGGCGCTGCCGGTGGTCGGAGTACTGCTGGTCGGCTTCACGCTGTACACGAGGGATCTGGTCACCCTCGGAGTCGTCATTACTGCGACGGTCTATCTCCGCCAGCTCGTCGGTCCGCTCGACACCCTGATGCTCTGGATCGAACAGCTGCAGGGGGCCGGAGCGTCGTACGCGCGCGTTGAAGGTCTGGCGGATGTCCCCACGGCCGAGTCGCACGTCACCCCGGTGGCGGAGAACACCGGTGATCGCATCCGGGTGGAGAACGCGCACTACAGCTACACCGGTGCGCGCGACGTCCTGCGCGGGATCGACCTGGTGGTGCAGCCCGGCGAGCGCCTGGCCATCGTCGGCACCTCCGGCGCGGGCAAGTCAACGCTCGCGCGGCTGCTCGCTGGTCTCGACCGCCCGCACACCGGCTCGGTGACGATCGGCGGTACGGCGGTTGTCGATCTGCCGCCGGATCAGCTCCGCGAGCACGTCGTACTGATCACGCAGGACCATCACGTCTTCCACGACACGCTGCGCGACAACCTCCTGATCGCGAAGCCGACCGCCACCGACGAGGACCTGTACGCCGCTCTGTCGGTGGTCGGTGTGGATTGGCTCGACGACCTCCCCGACGGGCTGGACACCGAGCTCGACCTCGACGATGCGAGCGCTCAGCAACTGTCACTCGCCCGCGTCGTCCTGGCTGACCCGCACACCCTCATCCTCGACGAGGCCACGGCGCTGCTTGATCCCAAGACGGCTCGCCAGACAGAACAGTCGCTGGGCGCCGTTCTCGAGGGGCGGACCGTCATCGCGATCGCCCACCGCCTGCAGACGGCCCACGACGCCGACCGGATAGCCGTCATGGATGCCGGCCGACTCGTCGAGCTCGGCACCCATGACGACCTCGTCACCGCGAACGGCCCTTACGGCCGCCTCTGGCGCACGTGGCACGCCCAATGATGCGGAACCTACTTGCGGTGCAGCACGACGACCGGGATGAGCCGGTCGGTCTTCTTCTGGTACTCGGCGAAGTTCGGCATCTTGTCGGAGATGTGCTTGTAGAGCCGCGCCCGCTCCTCGCCTTCGGTCAACGCCTCGGCGGTGACCTCGAGGGTGTCCGGACCGAACTCGATCGTGGTCTCGGGGTTGGCCAGCAGGTTGTGGTACCACGCCGGGTTCTCCGGCGTGCCGCCCTTGGACGCGATGATGAACAGCTTGCCGTCGACCTCGTCGTACGCGAGCGGCGTCACTCGCTCGGTGCCGGTCTTCGCGCCGACGTGATGCAGCAGCACGATCGGGCCGCCGGCAAACGGCTCGATGGTCACGGTTCCGTTGTTGGCACGGAAGTCGGCAATGATCTTCTGGTTGAAGTCATTCATATCGAACTCGGGCACTGAGTAGTCCTCTCGGGAGCGGTCGGCGGCCAAGGAAATGGCAGCCACCTGATCGGTAACACTCCCGCGGTGCCCTTTCATGCCCGCACGGTTGCCCAAAGGAGCATGTGCCATGGAACACATCGAGGTCCTGCACCGAACTGGCCAGCGGTGTCCTGGCCGCCGGCTCGGCGAGGTTGCTGCCTACGACCTCCCGATCCTGCCCCAGTGGCAGGTCGCCGGGCACCCGACTGTCGATCGCGCGTACCTCCTGCTTGACCAGGGCATCCAACTGATCCGGACCGTGACGTTCGAGGGGCCGCTCATCGGCTGGTGGTACGTCGATGTGGTGGAGATCGAGGAGACCGACGGCGGCCTGGTCGTCCACGACCTGTACGTCGACTTCCTCGTGCCGCCCGGCGCTGCGCGCTACCACGTACTCGACCTGGACGAGCTCGGTGAAGCCCTCACGCAAGGCGCCATCACGCCGGCTCAATGCGCGGCCGCCATGAGTAACGCACAAGCCTTTATCGAGCAGCACCTGCGTGGTGAGGAGAAGGGTTCCATCGATCCGCCGCGGCAGTTTCCGCCGGAGGCGATCGCCGCGCTCGAGCGACTTCCTTCGTTCTTCGAGGGGCCGGTTGGTTAATGGGTCAGGGTCGGCGTCCAGCCAGTGTGGGGAGGATATGGGACCGATTCGGGGGGCGAATCCTCCCCAGATCCCGTTCCGGGCCGGGCAAACTCTCCCCAAACCGGTTTGGGGAGCCACCGCGCGACAGCCGCCAGCCAAAGCAGCACTCCGCCCACCCGACCCAACGCGCTCACCTAACAGTGATGATCCGGAGACCACGCCCGCAGTTCTTTCGGACGTCAACGCGGGGCGGGCTGCTTAACACCGCCGCCGACCCACTAACCAACCGGCCTTGGGGTGAACCCTTGATTCGCGGGGTTCAACGATTGTTCACCCTCGGTCGATGGGTGGTTGACGCAGGGTGAACCGAAGGTTTGCCCTTGTGCGACCCTGCGGGTCTGGGTGACGGCTTGTAAGGACGTTCTGTTACCGACAACGATTCCCAACATCGTGGCCCTGAGGCAGGCCACCCCAGAGGAATCGGATGTGAGTTATGCGCTTCCCGCCCCGCCCCCGGAAGTCCATTGCTGGTGCAGTTCTCGCTCTTGGACTCGGTGCCGCCGCCCTGGCGCCGATGCAGAGTGCGACGAGTGCGCCGGTCCCCTCCCCCGTCGATGGTGTGTACGACGTACTCGGCAAGAGCTGGGGTGTCAGCCCGGCCGAGGCGAAGGTGCGGCTCGACGGCGAGCACACCAAGGCTTCTGCGTTCGAGTCCGCGAAGGGCCAGTTGGATGGCGCGTTCTTCAACGCTGACCGGCAGCTTGTGGTGAACGTGCACTCGGCGAAGGCTGCCGACGTCGCTCGTGCGCAGGGCCTGTCGCCGCGCACCGTGGCTCGTGGTGAGAAGGCGCTGGCCAAGCTGCAGACTCAGGTGCAGGCGCTGGCTGACAAGTCGGGCTCGCTGCAGGTTCAGTCGATCGGTGCCGATCTGCCGACCGACCGGCTGCAGGTGGTGCTCCAGCCGGGCAAGCAGTCGGCGAAGACTGTTGCCTTGGTCAAGCAGTTGAAGGCGATCCCGGGAGTCGACGTCAGCAGCAACGACACCACCTTGACGATGACCGCCGACGTGATCGGCGGCCAGATCATGGACCTGGTGCCGGGCACGAACTGCTCGCTCGGCTTCTCCGGGACGCGGAACGGCGGCGACAACGTGATGCTCAGCGCGGGTCACTGTGTCGAGGGCAACCCGATGGTGCAGAACAGTTCCGCCGTCCGGCTCGGTGTCGGGGTGGCGAGCCGGTTCCGGACCGGGTCGCCGAGCGTCGACATGGGGTTGATGGACATCGACTCCAACAACGTCGGCCGCGGCTACATCGACAACCGCAACGGTCAGACCACGCGCGTCACCGGTTCGTCGAAGGCTCCGGTCGGCTCGACGATCTGCAAGGCCGGTAACACCACCGGGTGGACCTGCGGCACGATCTCGCAGTACAACCTGACCGTCAACTACGGCAGCCCGAGCGGCGCGGTCACCCGCACCAGCGGTCTGGCCCGTTCGACCGTCTGCACCGAGGGCGGCGACTCGGGTGGGGCCTACATCTCCGGCACCCTCGCCCAGGGCATGACGTCTGGCGGCCCGAGCGACGGCCACGACTGTGGCTTCAACCAGGGCAGCAATGCCACCGGCTCCTACTCGTTCTACCAGCCGGTCGTCGACGCCGCCCAGTACTACGGCGTCACCCTCACCCTCGGCTGATCCATCAGCCAGTGCGCTCCCTCTCGCCGGCGCCGGTGAGAGGGAGCGTTCATGCGACGGTGCCTATCCAGTCGCCGGGCAGCGGGTCAGGGAGGAACGCGACGAAGATCAGATCGTCGGAGTCCGGTCGCAGCGGGTCGAACAGGACCAGGGCAGTGTCCGCGGTGGGGATGCTGGAGCGGTTCTCGGCGCGGCGGGTGACCCAGCGATCCGTGCCTTGGAGGTCGGTGAACTTCACCACGACGTCGGCGCCCACGACGGATCGCTGACCCTGATCATTCTGTGAGGTCCGGATGGAGACGTTGGTGATGGCGCCGGTGACCTTGCGGCCCGCGGTGAGCAGACGGTTCCGGTCGGCGATTTGCTGACGCAGGCGGCGGTTGTGCTTGAGGGCATAGAGAGTGACGAGCACGGCGATGATGATCAGGAGTGCCGGGAGCCAGAGATTGGCGCGGTACATCACCCAGCCGAAAGCGCTCCAGGGCTCGTCGTCCTGGAAGACCGGATCGACCTTGGTGCCGACGGCGAGCGGGGTGGTCCAGGTCGTGGTGTGCACGAGGAGGCCCACGGCGACGAGCCAGACCACGGCCACCGTCTGCCGGATCGGTTGCTTCTCGCCGCCGCTGTAAGCGTCGACCAGGTATCTGGTGGTGGCGCCCGCAATGATCAGTCCGAAGATGCCGCCGAAGATCAGGACCGGCATCGTTGCCGGCCCCAGGAATCCGTCGATGCCCGGATCGTTGTCGGAGAAGCTGCTGTCGATGACTCCGGCCCGGAGCAGGTTGACCATGGTTCCGATGGCCATTCCGGCGAAGAACGCGGCGCCTGACTGAATGAACCCTGCAACGATCGCCCAGACCAGGAACTTCGGCTGGCCTTGCCTGCTCAGCCGCTGCGCCCGACGCGCCGCGATCGGATCTACTGTGCTCACGGTCTCCCCCTGGTCCCCAGTACCGAGAGAGCAGACTATCTGGCTGAAGAGTTGATCAGCTCAGCTCCTGGGCGAGTCCGATGAGGATGCCTTCGGGGCCGCGGATGTAGCAGAGCCGGTAGCTGTCTCCGAACTGCGTTACCGAGCCGACCACCTCGGCGCCGTACGGGCGTAGGCGGGTCACGGTATCGTCGATGTCGTCGACGGTGAACATCACCCGATGCATGCCGAGCGTGTTGTGCGGCGGGTTGTCCGGTGCCGGCAGGGCGACGGGATGCCGGTACTGCGCGAGCTCGAACCGGCCCGAGCCGTCGGGGGTCCGCAGCATCGCGACGTCGCAGACGACGCCGTCGAGTCCGACGCATTGGTCTGCCCAGGGACCCTCCACCTGAGTGGTGCCCTCGACCTCCATCCCGAGTTCGGTGAAGAAGGTGATGGCGGCATCCAGGTCGCCGACCACGATGCCGACGTTGTCCATCCGCTGAATCGTCACGGTAGTTCTCCGTTTCGTTGCTTGTACCCCTGGGACGAAGCCACCGCGACGTCCTCGACATGCCGGGGCAGCTGACTCTGTTCGGCGCTCAGGGTGAGCGTGCACACCTGTCCGCAACCCATAACTGACAACTCTGTGGTTGCACCGTATGGACTCTGGGTGATCGACAGGCGAGGATCGGCGATCTGGGAGCGTTTCCAGCGCCCGGTGAGCGCAACGGGGGAACTGGGGATGAACTATCTGACCGACAGCAACCGACGGCGGGACGCGATCGTGGCGGCCGGCGCGGATCCGCAGCGCCTGCGTGCCGACGAACTGGAACCGCTCGTGTACGCCGTGGGCGGTGCGACCGACGACCCGGCTCTGGCCGCGCCGTCGGCAGCCGCGTTGCTGCGGCATCTGTTCGCGGTCAACCAGAAGCGCGACCGTGAACCCGCGGTCGCCGCAGCGCTCATGACGCTGGACTCCCCGCCGACCAGTCCGGCGTCGATGCTGCGGGCGCTACTGGTGCTCCTGTACGCCGAGGAGTTCGCGCAGGCCGAGTCCCGCCTCCGCACGATGCTGGCCGCTGGCGAGGTCAGCCCGGTGTTCGCGATGCTGCTGGCCCGGATCGTTGCCTGCCAGGGCCGCAGCCGGGAGGCGGCCGAGCTACTCGACACTCTCCTCGACGGTGACCTGCGGGCTGATCTGACCCCGGCCGCGGTCGCCTGGCGCGTCTCCGCGCTGGTCGACCTCGGCGAACTTGAGCAGGCCAACGAGTTGCTGCGTCTCCACGGGTACGACCACGAGCTGGTCGACGTACCGGACCGTCCTGAGCTGCTCGCTGCTCGCGGTGCGTTGCACCTGGCCGAGGGGCGCTTCGGACTCGCGTACGACGACTACTCCGCCTGTGGCCGGGAGCTGACCGCGTGGGCCGTGGTGAACCCCGCAGTGGCCAACTGGCGTGCGTACGCCGCTTTGTGCGCACACATGACGCGCCGGAACTGGCTGGCGAAGACACTGGCGAGTGACGAGGTCGTAGCCGCTCGCGCCTGGGGCGGACGCCGTACCAGCGGGATTGCGCTGCAGATCTCGGCCCGGCTCGCCCCTGACGAGCAGGCCCGAGTGGAGCGGCTGGAGAGCGCGGACAGCGAGCTGGCCGACAGCGGTGCGCTGCTCGAACAGATCCGGGTCAAGTACGAACTCGCCGTACTGCGGGCTGAGCGCAGCGACGACGCGGCAGCACTCGCACTGCTCGGTACGGCGCGGGCGCTGGCTGACGAGGTCGGAAACGACCTGTGGCGCGACCGGATCGTCGCAGCGATCAACCAGCTCGAGGGAGCGCCCGGACCGGCGCGGCTGACCCCGCAGGAGCTGGCCGTTGCGCGAGAGGTTCAGCCAGGGCGCACCAACCGGCAGATCGCCGAGCACCTGTGTCTGACGGTCCGGACGATCGAGTTCCACCTGTCGTCGGTCTACCGCAAGCTCGGCATCTCCGGACGCCGGGAGCTGCAGCCGGCCATCCTGCTCACGCAGGAAGGCCGGCGGCGCCTTCAGCCCATCATCTGGTAGAGCTCCGCGCGCCCCGAGATCCCCAACCGCCGGTACGCCGCTGAGAGGTGGAACTCGACCGCCCGCACGGACAGGTTGAGCTGGGAAGCGATGAGCCGGTTGGTGGAACCGGCGCGGGCCAGGCTGGTCACCCGGAGCTGCTGCCTGGTCAGCGTCGGGTGGGGCCGGCGGCCCTGGAGCCGGTGCGTCGCAGAGTCGATGCGCTTGGCCCAGTGCGACCGCGCGTCCTGCCGGGCCAGCTCAGAGGCTCGGGCCAGGCGTTGCCGGGCGGCGAGTGCGTCGCCCTTGGCGGCCAGGTGAGTGGCTGTCCGGAACAGGACCGGCACCAGTTCACTGCGGGCGTCGGCGATCTCCAGCAAGTCAATGGCTTCACCGAGCAGCGCAGGCGTCTGCTGGTCATCACGAACCATCGCGTGGGCATGGAGCGCCCAACCGATCTGGCGAGGAGCGCCCCAGCGCATCGCGAGCAACAGCTCCTCGTCTGCGAGCCGAGCAGCAAACTCCGGCCGAACTGCCGCAAGGGCGAGCGCTGCGCGCGATCGCCAAGAGGTGACCGCCGGGTTCTCGATCGGCCCGTTGGCCGGCGGGCGGCCGCTCTCGATGAAGTCGGCTACCGCCTGGTGCGTCGCGCCGAGCGCGAGTTGCAGCTGCCCGCGAGCGGTGAGCAACGTGCCACGCCCTGGGAGCCCGGATGAGATGGTGCCGTCGAGGCGCCGGCTCTGGAGCAGTTGCTGTGCGCCCTTCGCCTCCCCCAGATCGAGCATCGCCTCGATCGTCCAGGCCGTGCGAATCGCGACCAGCCGATCGACCGACGCCGGTAGCGAGTAGGCCGCGAGCGCCTGGTTCACCTGGCCGCGGAGGAAGTGCGTGCGGGCCCGGACCAGAGTGATGCCCTCGAGGGCTTCCTGGGACGTCCGCGGATGTTCGGCCAGCCACAGGCAGTGCTGGTCGGCCCGGCGGAGTTCACCCGCGGAAATGAGCGCATAGAGCGCGCTCCACAGCCGCCAGGGTGATTCGAAGCATTCTGTCTCCGCCAGTGCGTCGAGTGCCCGGCGTACTGTCCGCTCCCTTCCTTGGCCAATTCTCACGGTTTTCCATGCTGTCGCCGAGATATTCCCCAGGTGGTTACTCATACGTCGGCTAGACCTCACTTCGGGTGCTGCAGTGGGCGGCAGAGCACAGTGATCGCGCTCTCACAGCTGAGCGTGACAAAGCCCGACAATGTCTGTCAAGGTTCGCGATTGCGCAGCATATTTGTGCCTTTGCGCAAAACCCGGGAAATCACGAAAATGCGTGCCGATTCGTCAGTCAGCGACGAACGGGCACGCATTTCCGGGAAGTAGGTATCGGCACACGTAATCGACTGATCACCTGCGGCGTAGGCTCATGATCAGTCACTCATCGCAGTCGGTCAAGCACTCAACTCTTCCGTCGCGATGACCGGTTCAGAACGGGCGACGAGCTGCTCGCGCAGGGCCTCGGTGGTCTGCTCGGCCGCTCGCTGGGCGGACGCGGCAGCGGCGACGCGGTCAGCAGCTGCCTGCCTGATATCGGCCAACTGGGCCTGGTGATCGGAGCGCAGCTGATCGCGATCGGCACGGTGCTCGGTGCGCAAGGCTTCGAGCTCGCCACGGTGCTGATCGCGCAGTTCACGCAGCTCAGCGCGGAGCTGGTCCGCAGTGTGCTGAGCGGTCTGGCGCTCGGACTCGGCCGTGGCTTGAGCGATCCGGGCGACTTCTACCTCGGTCCGCGTCTGCTGGATCTGGAGCTCTGCAGCTGACTGGATCTCGGCGATTCGCCGCTCGGTCTCCAGGCGCAGCTCTTCGGCGTGTGCCGTGGCGGCTTCCTGCGCGGCCGTCGCCTCGGCGCGGGCCTGCTCCACATCGGCGGCAGCGCTCTCGCGAGCTGTGACAGCGTCCTGCCGGGCCTTCTCCGCCGCGGTCAGCGCGGCCAATGCTTCTGCGCGGGCGGATTCGAGCTCCTCGATCGCGTCCTGGGCGGCGGCATCAGCCTCCTCCCGGGCATCTTCGGCATCAGCGGCTTGCTGCTCGGCCTGGCGCCGGCGGTGCTCTTCCTCGCCGCGTTGCCGCTCGACCTCGGCCACCTGGGCTCGCGACGACGCCTGCAGTTGCTCCACCTCGGCAGCCACGGCTTCAGCATCGCCGTACGCGCGAACTGCTGCAGTGATCCCGGTCAGGAACTCCTGTAGCTGATCGAGTCGCCGGGGCAGCTCCAGCATCTGATTCTCGAGCGTTGTCCTGGCGGTCGTCACCGGCCCGGCCGGCAGTGGCGGTATCGACCCCGCTCCCCCGGCGGCGCGCTCAGGACGTCTCTCAGCGGCCTTCTTAGCCGACCAAGCGGTCGCCTTGTTGTGGACGACCAGCTTCCCGTCGATCCCAGGGCTTTCCAGGCCGCAGTACTTCGGAGGCCGGCCCGAAGCTCCGGCGTCTGCCAGCTTCGGATTCGGGCAGTTCACGCCAGGGAACTCGCACAGTCCGCCGCGGGCCTGTTCAGTTTCGGTCGCCGTCATGAACGTCATCCTATCTTACTTTCGTCATTACGTTCATGGTTACGTTAGTTTAGTTACGTCAGATATGACTGAACGATGAGAACTAAATAGAACCTGGATAGAGCGCATAATCCCCGTTATGCGCTAGGATCTGCGCTGTGGACGATGAGCGCGGGACCGCCCTGGAACGACGCAACGAGCTCGCCGAAAAAGAGCCCCTGCCAGATCGGGCGACCGAAGCCGCCGTACGACGCTCCCTGGGTGCCCAGCGTCCACTAGGAGCCGAGCGCTCGGCAGAACCCGTCGATCGGCTAGATCTGCTGGCCGCTGCCCTGACACCGGAGCTGACCGCGCTCTCCGTGCTGTGGCTGGGCGGGACGCGCCGAGCGAGCACCCAGACGCGGATCGCGTACGCCGACGACCTCCTGCTGTGGGCCGAATGGGCGCGTCGCGAGCTCGGCCGGGACCGCTTCGCGCTCGATCTGCACCGCGCCGAGGTGACGATGTGGTTGTCGCAGCAGCAAGATGCCGGCGTTACGCAGTCCTCGATCGCGCGCCGGCTGTCGACGCTCTCGAGCCTCTACCGGTACGCCGCCAGTTGGGGTCTGCAGGTGGTCTCCCCCATCTCCGACGACGACCACCGCCCGAAGTTCCACCGCGGCCGCCGCGCGACCTCCGCCCGGGTGCTGCAGGCAGACGACATCTCAGCCATCCTCGCTGCCGCCACCGACGTGCGGGACGCACTCGTCGTCGGCCTGCTCTTCACCGGGGCACTCCGCGTCTCCGAGCTCTGCGCCGCCGACGACAAAGACCGCCAGGACGAAGGCCGACGTACCTGGCTCGTCATCACGCGCAAAGGCGGCGCATCCGTCCGCGTCCCCCTCGAGACCACAGTCGCCGAGCTCCTCGACCTGTACGTCGCCATCCGCCCACCGTGGACCGGGACCGGCCCAGCACCTCTCGTCGCAGACGCCTCCGGCAGTCGCCTCGACCGCCACGACGTCACCCGGCTACTACGCCGTCTCGCCAAGAACGCCGGCATTCCCCGCCCTGAGAAGGTCACTCCGCACTCGCTGCGCGCCACCGCCATCACCGATCAGAAGCGCCGCGGCCTCAACGCCGAAGACATCCAGGAGTTGTCCGGCCACGCCGACGTCCGCACCGTGATGATCTACATCGACGACGACGGCCGCGCCGAACGCGTCTCCGCCATCACCGACGACCTCGGCCGGGTCATGCGAGCCGTCCCCCGCCACCTCCGCCGTGCCGCACATGGCTGAGGGCCTCTCGCCTGCGGAGACGCTAGCGACCGCAGAGACCTCATCGCCCGCGATCGAGAGGTTCCGCAAGCGCGACAGCGGATTCACGGCCTTCGTGTGCCACCGATGAGAAGACACTCCCGGGCGGACAGTCAGCAGTGAGTCACCGGGCCCTCGTAACGAAAGGCCACGACCAGCGCGGTCGTGGCCTTTCGTCAGGCGTGGTGATCAAGTCGCAAGGAACTGACTGATCCGTACGATCCGGTGAGGCTCAGACTGTGACTGTCCTGGGCGAAGAGGCCTAGCGCCCTCGCGGATGCTGTCCAGCAAGGAAGACGGCGATCACGCCTGGAAGAGTGGCGACTGCAGCGGGCAGGAACAAAGCCATCACCTCGCCGCGTGACAGGCCTAAATAGACTCCCACTGCAACGAGCGCAGCTAAACCGACCAGGGCGAAGATGAGTACCACGCCCTGCTGCCAACGTCCGATCACAACCTTGAACCAATCGCGTAGATGATGCCTGCTGCTGCGCCGATAGTAACGCCGATACCTGCGCCCACCCCCGCTCCTTCCCAGCAACCGGCCGGGATCGTCAGCACACAGCCCACGCCTGCCCCGATCCCAGCGCCGGCACCCGAGAAGTTTGCGATGTCTCCCATGTAGTCGCTGAGATCATCGTCGTCTTCGTCATCGCGGCCCGTCGGATCGATGTAATTGCAGGGGTTGCCTCCGGCGTAGGCGTAGCGGCTAGCCGCGTCGGGCCGGAACAACTGGCTGAGCTGGTCTTGGGCGGTCCAGTTCGAGGTGGTGGTGTCGTGGAAGCGGACGCCGTGTTTGAGCCAGCCGGTCTGGTCGTCGAGCAGACCCTGGGTGTAGCGCAGTGGATTGCTGGCTGCTGAGGTCCCGGTAGCGGAGGTCTGCTGGCCGGAGGGGTCGTAGGTGTACGTGGCAGTTACCGCACCGGCGGCGTTGGTGAGGCCGACGGGCGAGCCTTGGTTGTCGAGGGCGTAGTAGTCGACACCAGCGCTGGTGGTGAGTGCGATGGGTGTGCCACTGGGGTCGGTGTCGAGGTAGCTGGTCTGGCCGTTCTTGGTGAACGACTCCATCGTCGGCACACCGTTGCGGTCACTGCGCCCGTACACGTACGACGTGCTGGCAGTACCAGTAGTGGTCGAGACGAGCTCGTTCTGGTCACCACCGCCCCAGACGTAGTTCGTCACGGCCGAGTTGTTAGTGCGCGTCATCGTCTGCCCGGCGGCGTTGTAGGTGAGCGTGCCCTGGTTCGGGTCAGTGGTCCGGTTACCCGAAGCGTCATGGGCGTAGCCGGATGTCGAGATCTGGTTACCCGAGTTGTAGGTCAGGGTCTGGGTTGTGGTGCCGTCGACCTTGGCGGTGAGGCGGTTGCCGGCCTTGTCGTAGGTGTAAGCGTAGGAGTGGCCGTTGTGGTTCGAGACGGCGGTGAGCCGGTTCGAGGTGTCGTAGATGTAATCCGACCGCGCACCGGTGAGGTTGTTGGTCGACCACTTGATCAGCCCGGTGTCAGTGCTTGCCGAGGCCGAGGGGCAGGACTGGCCTGCGACGTACAGCGAGTAGCAAAAGCCGGTGTCGTAAACCTTGGTCGCGTCGTTGGAAGCCCGCGAGGTCCAGGTACGCGAGATCCGGCCGGACTTGTCGAAGGTGGTCTTGGTGTGCGCAGCGAACGTGGTGTGTGCGGTGTTGGTGTTGAACCAAGCGTCGGTGCGTTTGCCGTTGTCGTCGTAGCCGAACGCGGTCTTCTGCCCGTTCGGGGTCGTCATCTCCACGACCTGGTTCGCCTTGTCGTACACGTAGTTGGTGGTGCCGCGGGCGTCGGTTTTCGACGTCAGATTCCCGGCCTTGTCATACCCATAGGCCAGCGTGCCGCCACCGGCCGACGAGGTGCGGGAGGTGACGCGGTTCTGGGCGTCGTAGGTCCACGTCGTCGTACCGGAAGCGTCGCCGCGGACCGTGACGTTACCGGCGCGGTCGTAAGTGAACGCGACGTCCGGGGTGGTGTCGGAGTACTGGATCGTCTTTACCCGGTCGGCGCGGTCGTAGGCGTAGATGGTGCGCAGCCCGCGCCCGTCGCGGACGGAGTGCAGCCGTCCGAAGCCGTCGTAGTCGACGACGATCGCGGCCAGTGACGAAGCGGTCGGCGGGGTGATGCCGGTGATCTGGTGGTCGGTGTTGCGGCTGTAGCTGGTGACGTTGTTGCGCGGGTCTGTGGAGGTGTCCAGGGTCCCATCGGGGTTGTAAGTCACCGTAGACGTCGAAGTCGCCGACGAGTTCGCCGACGTGAGCTGGTTGCCGGCGCCGTCGTAGGTGAACAGCTTGTTGTTGCCCTGGCCGTCCTTGCCACCTGAGGGCAGGAACTTCGCGGCGCCGGTGTTCGCGTACGCCGCAGTCGCCTTGGCTCCGGTCGCGGCCGTGACGTCGGTCAGGGACTCGCCGCCGTTGACACTCGGGTCGTGCCCGAAAGTCGTGACACCACCGGTACCGCTGGTCGAGGTCGCGGTGTCGTTGAGCGGCGTATAGGTCTTGGACCGGACCCGGTTCAACGGATCGACGACCTTCGTCACGAGCTCTTGGACGTTCAGCGTGTAGTACGTCTGCGGACCGTCCGCGGGATTGGTCGCTGTGTTGTTAGGGTCCGCGACGTAGGTCTCGCCGCTGGAATAGTAGGTGAAGCGAGTCGCCGCGCCACCGGCAGGGTTGTCCTGGGTGACCTTCTTGACCCGATGCGACGAGTCGTACTGGAACGCGGTCTGCTTGCCCTCGCCATTGGTGATCGTGACCAGGTCACCGGTCGTCGCGTCGTACCCAAAGCTGGTGGGTTTATCGGTCGGATCCGAGATCTTCGTCAGCTTGCCGTTCGTATAGGTGTAGTCGACATCGCGCGGGGTGCCGTCGTCACCGGCCTGAGCGATCGTGACCACATTGCCCGACCACGTGAAGTTCGCCGTCTTCGCACCAGCCGCGCCGCGGGTCGAGACGACCTGGGACAACTTGCCCGACGTGTAGGTGAAGCTCGTGGTCTGGTCGTTGCGATCCTTGACCGACAGCAGAGTTCCCGCTGTGTTGAACGTCGATACCTCGTTGCTCGTATGATCGGTCACGGTCCAGCCTGAGCTGGTCTTGACCATCGCGACCTTGAACCCCACCGGCGGCGTGTACGTCGTCGACGTCGCCGCCTGGAACAAGCCCTCACGACCCTCTGGCGCCAGATACAGCACCGAGTTGTCGCTGTTGACGACCAGCTTCGTGTCCTGACCGACCCGCATCGCCCAACCAGCACCGGCCGAACCCGACGGCAACGCCGCACCCGAAACCAGCCGCAGGCTGTTGAACACCAACCCAAGCTGCACGTCATTCTGGATCCCCGGCAGTGCGAGATCCGACGTCGTTACCAGCAAGTTCCCGGTCGCGACATCGACCGATGCTGACACCTTGTCCGAGATGGAGAACGGCACTCGAGTCGCCGATGGCCGAGGCCCGGTGAACTGTGCCGTTTGTACTGCAGACACCGCGGCATGCGCCGGTGTCATCACCAATCCGGTGCACAACAACATCAATACCGTACCCGCCGCCGTACCGGCAGCGCGCAGGCGTGAACGCTCCACAGACATGCAGAACCCCCAGCGAGAAAAAGACCCCACTCAAAGCCTCACTGCTGAAGCCGAGCAGAGACCGTAACCCTCACACGCCAACCATCCACCGTCTACCGGCCAAGGCCGAAAAACAATTGCAACAACCTGCAACCGGGTCCAGGCGCCGCTCGAGACCACGGTTGCTGAGCTGCTCGACCTCTACGTCGCGCTCAGACCAGCATGGACCGGCCCCGGACGTGCACCGCCGAACGCGTCTCCGCCATCACCGACGACCTCGGCCGCGTCATGCGAGCCGTCCCCCGGCACCTCCGCCGTACGGTGTGACTGGGCTTCGCGTGGACCCGGTCAGCTGATACCAATGTGGGCAAGTATCCGATCCGCCTCAGTGGAGCGCTCATGAGTTATGGCCCGCCGCCTGGTCAACCCTGGACCGATCCGCATGGGCGTGGCTGGCCCGGCGGACCGCCCCCGGTCGAGCCTCCCAAGGGGGCCTGGATCGCGGCGCTCGCCTTGGTCTTGGGCGTTGTCGCGTGCGGGGTGTGGCTGCTGCCGATCAATCTGCAAGACATCCGCGCCTACTCGCCCTTGCCGTTCGCGTTGCCCGGGCTGGTCCTCGCGATCGTCGCCCTGACCGGACGCCGTCGCGGCAAGCCGATGGCCGCGATCGGTGTGGCCCTGTCTTGTCTGGCGCTGTTCCTCAGCTTGATCTTGTTCATGAACGGGTCCTGACCCCCGCCGTACTACGTGAGTGGCCGTCGTGCCGGGGCGGGTGGCGAGGCCGGTGACCGGAGTGATTACAGGGTGGCGAGGTCTCGGGTGGCGTAGCGGAGGTGTTCCCACTCCTCCTGGAGAATCGTGTGCAGGCAGGACAGCACAGTCTCTGGGTACTCCGGCGACCAGGGGTTCTTGCGGGCGCCGGCGAGCTCCTGCGTGGTGACGGTGGCCAGGTAGTCGCGGACCTGGGCGACGTGGTCGGCACGGACTGCGAGGACTTCGTCGTACGACGGTTTGGCCGTACTGAACACGGACATGTCGAGGCCGTCGGTCTCGTACTCGGCATTCGGCTGACCGATGGGGTGGAGCGGGTTCTCGATGCCGAGGATGGCGCCCCGGAACCAGGTGTCGGTCGCCATCACCAGATGGCGCAGGGTCTGCGCGAAGGACCACTCTCCGTCGACGGAGATGTCCGTCGTACCGGTCGGCATCGCTGCGACCTGCTCGAGCGTGGCGGCCCAGGCGCGTTCGAGCGCGGCCCACGCCGTACGCAAAGCTTCGGGGTCCTTGGCGCGGTGGAGTTCGCGGCCGGGGAAACGGCGGTTCAGTTCGGCGTCGACATACGGGGCGACGTCGACACCGTTCACGAACAAGGCGTTGTCACCGCCGAGCAGCCAGGGTGCGTCGATGTCCGCGCCCGCGACCTCGGCCGAGCGCAGGATCACCCCGGACAGGTCGCACCGGACGAACCGCGCTCCGGACAGGTTCACATCTGTGAACACGGCTTTCTGCAGGTCGTCGTTCTCCGTGAAAGCTGCCATGCGGGTCAGTCTCACACCCGGAGCCTCTCCGGACTAGCAACCGGCCAGGCGGCGGGGCGGTTGCAGGAAGCTGCAAGAGGTTTGGGGGGCTGGGAGAGCGGGCCTAGCGTGAACGGCTTGTTGGCCAAGAGGAGCCAGCACTCCAATTCGGGAGGACTGCGAATGTCGAACAAGATCATTGGACGGATCGCCGTGGCGGTGGCGATCACGGGAGCCTCGCTGGTGGCGGCGGCCGGTCCGTCGCAAGCCATCGACTGCACCCAGTACGGAACGAACAAGGACGGCGGGTTCCTTTACACCAACGGCTCGGTTCCCTACCACCGTGGACCGGCGGGCTCCTGCGCCTCGATCGCCCACTCGGGTAAGGCCGCTATCTGGTGCTCGACGTACAACCCCGACTCGGGCAACCTCTGGTACTACGCCCGCGACATCTCGTCGAACGGCATGGGCTGGGTGTGGGCCGGCAACGTGTCGAGCGTCGAAGGCTCGAACCACAAGCTCTGCTGATCAGGTCGCGCTGCCCACCCGGCCGAAATGAGCCAGGCAGTGCCACAGGTGTTTGAGGTCTTGGAGCGACTGGGTCCCGGCTCGGGCTGCTCGGCCGATCAGGTCGGGCGTAAGCACCGAGCCGAGGGACTCGGCCAGCGCGACGATGTGCAAACCCCGGTACGCCGGCCCGATCGCGGCGGGTCGGACCCGGAAGCCCGGGTGGTACTCGACCGGGCACCCGAGCCGCTCGGCGGCCGCGGCGATGGGTGTGCCGGCAAAACACGGATCCAGTACGACGGCCTCGGCGTCGGTGCTGAACCGGACGGGACCGTGGACTTGGGCTTCGACGGCGTCGTCGAGATCGCCCAGGGCTGATTCGTCAGCAAGGGTGCAGAGACGAGGGAGCGCTCTCCGGTCTCCGAAGTCGGTCGGTTCGTAGACCGAGTCCGGAAAGCAGAAGGTGGCGCGGTCGACCACCTCGGGACGCAGTCGCACGTAGGACGATCCGAAACGGACCGCTCCCCCGTACGGATCGGCGTGCCGGTTCCAGGCGCCGTACACGGGCCGGGCTTCGGCATGAGCGTCGTCGTACCGGCCGGAGAAGAGGCGGGACTCCCAGCGCCAGCGGTCACCGCCGGGGTGAGCGGTGAGACCGCCGTTGGAGGTGCCGGTGCTGAACTGGGAGCGGTAGATGCCGTCGGCAACCATCGAGTCGATCACCGTTCTGCCCTGGTACGGCCAGTCCGGGTGGAACTGCAGCGTGATCACCGACGGCGCGCGAGCAGGCGGACCAGACCGAGCAGCTCGCCTTGGAGTGGATGCGGTCCCATCGGTCGCTCGACGATCCAGTTCGGGTCGTAGCTGGAGCTCCGGGGATAGCGCTCTCTCGTGAGCGCGGTGCGCAGGTCTTGCTCGGTGGAAGGTGGCATCTGTTAGAAGATGACAGGACTCTCGCTGGCGCCGCAACGCAATTGATCCTGGAGGACGCACCGCATGACGAGTGGTCGGCTGATCGTCTTGATCGGTACGTCGAGTGCCGGGAAGTCGTCGACCGCGAAGCAGTTGCAGCTCCTGCTGCCCGAGCCTTATCTCCTGGTCGGTCTCGATCACTTCTACGACATGTTCCCGCAGGACTGGGGTGGTCACCGGCGTGGACCAGGCCCCGGGTTCTGGCAGGAGATGTTGACCGATCCGGACGGCAAGCCTCGGATCGTCACGCACTATGGCGATGCGGGCCAGCGCATGTTCGAGGGGATGCGGGCGGCCGTGCTGGCCCTGCTCGATACCGGGAATCACGTCATCCTCGACGACATGCCGGTCGACGAATCGATCGTGCCGGCCTGGCGGCGAGCGCTGTCCGGGAGAGCGGTCTACTGGGTCTCGGTCGAGGCGCCGCTGGAGGTGATCGAGGCGCGCGAACTAGAGCGGCACCACGGGCAGCATCTCGGCAACGCACGCGGACACTACGGCCTCGGACTGGACGGTGAGTTCGACCTACGACTGGATGCGGCAGCGCTCTCGCCGGAAGAGCGCGCTGCGGCCGTCGTCCAGGCCGCTTCAGAGAGCGGTTTCTTCAGCGACGGGAGCGGTAGCGCGTCATCGCGCGGAGGAGCACCTGATTGATCGGGCCGGGCAGCGGGCGTTCCCACTCGCCGACGGCTTGAACGAGTTCACCGCCGGTACCGAGCTTCCAGCGCAGCAACCCGAACGCGCGGTCCTCGGGATCGAGTGAGTCGGACACCCCACGCATGTCGTAGCGATCGGCGCCTAGCTGCTGGGCCTCGGTCATCATGTTCCACTGCAGGATGTGGCTCGGGCGGACCTCACGGTGGTGGTTGGCCGAGGCGCCGGACTGGTACCAGACGCGGCGGCCGACAACGTTCATCGTGTGAGCCGCGAGGACCTCGCCGTTCCAGGTGGACAGGTACAGCCGCATCCGGCCGTGCCGCTCGGCGTTCATCACCCGGTACTGGCGTTGGTAGTAGGCCAACGACCGGCCGAGCCGGAACCCGTTGCGGCGCTCGGTGGCCTCCAGCAACGCGAAGAACGCCGGGAGATCGCTCTCTGAGCCGCGCCGGATCTCGATCCCGGACCTCTCGGCCTTCTGGATGTTGCGCCGCCACTCCTTGCTGAGCCCACTCCACAGTTCGGCGTTCGTCCGCCCGCCGATCGGGACCTGGAACAGGTACCGCGGCTGCGCATCGCTCCCGGCTCCGTCCTCGCCGCCACGGCTCCAGCCGAGATCGCGCAGCCGATCAGCCACCGACGCTCCGACCGGTTCAACGACATCAGGCAGTACGTCGTCCACGCGGCGTCCCCGCCGTACGGCGCTCTTGAGGGTCGTTGCCTGCCAGCGTTTCAAGACCTCCGGTGGTCCGAGCCGGACCGCGAACACCTGGCGCCGATCCAGGTGTTCGAGCAGCGGATCCAGCCACCGCTCGAGCCGTGGATCGGCCCAGTCGATGTCCGGCCCTTCGGGGAGGTAGGCGTACCAGCGGGAGACGCCCGGCAGCCGGCGGTACAGCACCAGCGTCGTGCCGACGACCTCTCCGTCGCTGGTGCGCCAAGCCAGCAATTCAGAGCTCCACTCCGTTTTCACTGCCGCCCAGGAAGCGACCTGGAGAAAGCTCCGGCCACCGTGCAGTTCGGCCAGCGAATGGTATTCCGACGGAGTGATTACTCCGATCTGAAGTACTTCCGAACGCGTCCTGACCTCGGTCCTCACGGTGCCTCCCCAGCAGTCGCCTCTACCTACACAGACGTAGCGGGCGCGCGAAAAGTCACACGCGGGCTGGGGATCCGGGCTGGGATCCGGAGCGGGTCACCGGGTCCCGGGCAATAAAAAATCCACCCGAAAGGGTGGACTCGAAGTAATTCTTGTTTTATTCTGAGCGAATGCCCAATTGGAATGGAAATGCATTCCTACTAAGAAACATATCACCAGAAATTGCGAGGTGCAAGTCCATGGAGTTTTGGCGGGGAGTGCGACGGGTCGGGTTCGGCACGAAGCGGCTGGCCGGGTCCGGCGGCGGAACCGACGTCCGCGCCAAGGCCGTCTCGCTGATCCGGCGAGCGGTCGAACTGGGGGTGAACCACCTCGACACGGCCGCGTTCTACCCGAGCTACGCGCAGGGTGGGAACTCACACAGTTTCGAGTCCCTTGGCTGGGCGAACGACGCGATTCGCGAGGCACTCGCACCGGCGAACCAGGAGGTACTGATCGCAACGAAGGTCGGGCCGCAGATCAGCGGGCTGGCCCGCCCGGACGAACTGCAGGCTCTGGTGGAGAGCGATCTGCGCGCGCTGGGTCGCGACACAGTTGATGTCGTCTACCTGCGGCAGACCGGTCTGGAGTCGGTCGCGGAGCACTTCGGCGTACTGGCGCAGCTACGGGAGAAGGGACTCATCCGTGAGCTCGGGCTGTCGAACGTCCGGCCAGAACACCTCGAGCAGGCTCAAGAGATCGCGCCGGTCGTCGCCGTCCAGAACCGGTACGGCGTCGGCTTCGGCCGGGTCAACGACGAGCTGATCCGGATCTGCGGTACGCAGGGCATCGCCTTCGTCCCGTTCTTCGCACTCGCCGGCGCGTCGCGAGAGGCCGGTGGCGTGGAAGCATCCGACGTCGTTCAGCAATTGGCCGAAGCCCACCAGGCAACACCTGCCCAGATCCGGCTCGCCTGGACCCTCAGCCGCGGCGATCACATGCTCGCGATCCCAGGCACCAGCAGCATCGAGCACCTGAGCGAGAACCTGACCGCCGAATTCATCCACCTCTCCCCCACCGACATCGCCGCCCTCGACGCCGTACCGTCTAGCTAACCGATCTGGAGGTCGCCGCGTGCTCAAGATTGTCCTGTTCGACCTCGACGGCACCCTGGTCGAACAAGAGCACGCGGCGGCCCTGGCGGTCGTCGAGTGGGCCGCGCAGTACGGCATCACGGGCCCGGACGTCGTCGCCCGCTGGGCCGCAGTGTCGGATCCTCACTACCGGCGGTATCAGCGCCGGGAGGCGACCTTCGCCGAGCAGCGCCGTGCACGGGTCCAGGAGTTCCTCGGTCTTCAGGTCGACGACACCGAAGCCGACGCGATCTTCGACGAATACCTCTGGCGCTACGAGGCTGGCTGGCAGCTGTTCGATGACGCGATCCCCGCCGTACGACGCGCTCGCGCGGCGGGTCTGCGGGCCATGGTGTTCACCAACGGCAACACGGCCCATCAGCAGCAGAAGCTCGACCGCTTCGGGCTCACCGCGGAGATCGACGGTCTGATCTCGTCCGAACAGCTACCGGCCGGCAAGCCCGACCCGCGAGCGTTTCGGCAGGCGTTGGCCCTGACCAGCGTGGAGCCCGATCAGGCACTGATGGTCGGCGACTCCCTCACCAACGACGTGCAGGGTGCGCTCGCCGTCGGCATGGGTGCCGTCCTTCTGGCCAGGTCCGGCCAGCACGCCGACATCGGCGTACGGCGAATTGCCAGTCTCGACGAACTCAGCTGGCCGCAGGCACGCTGAATGAGAGCTCGGCAGCAGTCTGAACTCCCGCGGTCCGCCCTGGAGCCCGGTGGTACTGCCAGTAGAGGTTCGTGTGCGCGATCACCTTGTCCGGTGTCGGAGCGCCGTACTCGGACAGGTCCTCGGTGGTGTGCGCGTCGGAGACGAGCGTGACGTCGTACCCGCGCACGATCGCGCCGTGAAGGGTCGACCGGATGCACTCGTCCGTCTGAGCGCCAGTCACAAACAGCCGCCCGATCGCACCATCGGCCAGAACCGACTCGAGGTCGGTCTCCTCGAACGAGTCCGGAAAGGTCTTCGGAACAAGCCGCTCCGCAGGATCCCGCTTGAGCTCGGGAACGAACTGCCAAGCCTCGCTCTCCGGGACCATCTCCGCGTTCGAGTGCTGGATCCAGATCACCGGCACGGCTGCCGCCCGCGCGGCATCGATCGCGGTGTTGATGTTCGCCACCACCTGATCGCGCTCATGCGCGCCGGAAACAACCCCGTTCTGGACATCGATCACCAGCAAAGCCGCGTTCGGCCGATCAATCAGCGTGCTCATGTCGCCCCTCCTTGGATGGTGAACAAAGACGATAGCCGCGGCCTCCGACAGTTTTCGTCAGGTGCGCAGTTTTGTCAGGTGCGCAGCCGGAGCCGAACTGTGGGGGTGTCGCCGTCGTCCAGGTCTTCGGCCCGGCGGACAGCGGCCTTGATCGGGACGATGTAGTGGCCGTCCTTGGGGAAGAGCGAGGTCTCCCAGGTGCTGGCGCCGATCTCGGCATGGACCGGGATCATGCCCCAGCCGTAGCTGACGAAGCTGGACTCGGCCTCGAGGTAGGCGCACTCCTCGTCCGGGACGGTGATGAAGTACCAAGGCGCCGGGCCGCGCCAGAACCAGATCTCGCCCGTGAACTCCAGATCACGCATTGTTGCTCGCCTCCAGCAGTCGGGCCGCCAGGTTCCGGGCTGCTTCCTGCAGTTCCGGCGAGCCGATGATCCGGTACGGCGCCGGGAGCTCGGCCAGCTTGGCGACGTACCAGATCGGTTCATCGGTGCTGGCCACCAACCGGGTCTGGTCGTCGGAGATCGCCTCCAGCCGGCCCATGCTGCGGGCGATCCAATGCCGGATCTGATCGATCGGCGCATCGATGACGATCTCGACCGGATACTTCCAGCCCATCGCGAGATGCTCCTCGACGGCCGCCAGCGGATCGAGATCGGCCGGGGCGCAGAACTCGGCGCCGGTCTCCTCGACGCTCTTGACCTTGTCGGCGCGAAGCACCCGCTGGGCCTCCTTGGCGTGTGACCAGCACAGCAGATACCACCGACCCCGCCGTACGACGACCGCCCACGGGTCGACCTCCATCGGGCGGACCCGGTCCGGGCTGAGGGCGTAGTCGACGATGACGCGGCGTCGCTCGGTACTCGCAGCCACCAGGGCCGCGGTGATCGCGGGATCCGGCGTGCGGATCCCGGGGTCGGCGGCGCGGGCGCTGACCTTGCGGACGGCGTCGGTCGAGCGGGCGATCGGCTCGGGGAGAACGCGGATGATCTTCCCGAGAGCGCTCTCCACGGGATCATCGACGCCGCGCGGGCTCTCGAGAACGGCCATCACCAGGCCGAGCGCCTCGGCCGTGCTGAACATCAACGGCGGCAGCCGGAGACCGCGGCCGACCCGATAGCCGCCGTACGGGCCGCGGACGGACTCGATCGGGATCTCCGCCTCGCGCAGGATCGCGACGTACCGGCGGGCGGCGCGCTCGGAGACGCCGAGCTTGTCGCCGAGCTGCTCGGCGGTGATACCGGGCCGGTTCTGGATCAGCTCGAGAACCGTCAGCGTTCGCGCGGTCGGGCTCACGTCGTGTGCCATCGGCCTCCGTTCCGGAAGGAGTTCGTCCGGTACAAAAGGCTAGCGGAGAGAGTAGTTGACTCCGAAGGTGAGTAAGGTTCGGGAGTTCGTCTTTCAGGCTTCTAGTCCCAGGAAGTTCCCGTGACCACATCACCACCGCAGCCGCCGCAGAACCCGACCGGCGGCCAGCCCGGCAATTACGGTCCCCCGCCGGAGCAGTTCCCGCAGTACACCCAGCAGCCGGCACCGCAGCAGCCCCAGTACGGCCAGCCCCAGCAGGGGCAGCCGCAGGACCAGGGTCAGTACGGACAGCCACAGGCCCCGTACGGACAGCAGCAGCCGGGGCCGTACCAGCAGCCCTTCGGACAGCAGGGCCAGCCGGGACAGCAGTTCCCGCAGCAGGGCCAGTTCCCCCAGCAGGCGCAGTACCAGCCGGGCACCTGCCGCTTCTGCGGTGGCTTCCCCGCGGTCGACGCGACCGTGCGCGGCCACCAGGGCATGCTCATCATCATGCGCTGGCTCAAGCTGACCGGCCCGTTCTGCAAGACCTGCGGTACGGCGTCCGTCCGCGACATGACCGCGAAGACCATGGTCCAGGGCTGGTGGGGTGTCGGCTCGGCGATCATCACTCCGTTCGTGATGCTGTCGAACATCGGCCCGGCGCAGAAGTTCAAGCAGTTGCCCGAGCCGCAGGGTGCCCAGCGTCAGCCGATGAACCCGGGCAAGCCGCTGTTCAAGCGCCCGCAGGCGCTGATGCTGCTCGCCCCGATCGCGATCATCGCGGCGATCGTGATCGGCAACATCACCACCACGACCACCAGCGAGGCGACCGTCGGGTCGTGCGTGGTCAACAAGGGCTCGGACTCCGACCCGAACGTGAAGGTCGTCGACTGCAGCAGCTCGGACGCGCAGTACCGGGTCGTCGGCAAGCTGAGCGGCACGGACGACAGCGCCTGTGAGCAGTTCCCCGGCTACGAGGCGTCGTACACGAAGCAGGAGCGGTACAGCAGCTACACGCTCTGTCTCGGCGCGAAGTGACCCTGACGGGCCCGGCCGGAAAAGGCCGGGCCCGATCGGCCCCTGCTGTGGCAGGGTGACCGCGTGACTCTGACCGTCCTCGGAATCGACGTACCGCCGGCACTGCTCGACAAGTGGGTCGGCTGGCAGGCCCCCGATGAGCAGCCGTTCTTCCTCACCCCGCAACAGGCCGAGGTTTTAGGCCTCGAGGGCACGAGCCGAAAGCCCAGCGCCGAGGACCGCGACACCTTCTGGACGTACGCCGTCGACAAGTCCGCGAGCGTGATCGTGTGGCTGGGCGAGGCGCAGTTCGCTGCGCTCGACAAGCCGATCCGTGCTCAGTTGGTGCGGGCGCAGGTTCGTCATGGCCGTGGCTCGGTTCCGACCGTCCGCAAGTGGCAGGGACTGCTCGGCCCTGAGCTCAGAGCGCAGGCCGACGGACACCGCTTCGTCTGGTGGAAGTCGCTGCTGGAAAAGCATGCGGACAAGATTCTGCCGGAGATCGTGAGCGAGGACCTCGGGCCTAGCAGGCACGCCGAGGTCACCGATTGGCCCGCCTCCCTCCCCCGTGCCCGGGAACTCGCCGGCACGTTCGCTGACGGCAGCGGACCGAACTGCTTCGGCACGGTCATGGCAGCCGCCGGGATTGAGAGCGCGGAAACAGTGTGGATGATGTGTGAGCCGTTCGAAGGGTGGCTGGCCGCGCACACCGTCCCGGGCGGCCGCGACGACGAGCCCGGCACCGTCCTGCTGTGGCGTGGCGAGGACCGCGTGCAGCACGCCGCGATCACGATCGGCGACGGCTGGGTGCTGCACAAGCCGGGACAGTCATGGCGGCTGCCTCGCAAGATCCGCACCGTCGCGGAGGTACGACGGGCCTCGCGAACCGTAGGCTCGAGGTTGACCCGTCATAGGGTGATTGGGTGAAGCTCCTGGTGACCGGCGCGGCCGGACTGCTCGGTCGTGAGGTCGTCCGGCTGGCCGACCACGACGTCGTACCGACCTATCACTCGGCGCCAGTCGACGGTGGCGTGCGGCTCGACGTCCGCGATCGGGGCGAGGTCGAGGCGGTGATCCGGCGGGTGCAGCCGGATGCGATCATCCATGCCGCGTTCAAGCAGGACGACTGGGCGACCACCGCGCACGGTCCCGCCAACTTCGCGGTCGCGGCGCGCGACGTCAGGTTCGTGTTCGTCTCGACCGACGCGGTCTTCGGCGGCGGACCAGACCCGTACGACGAGGACGCCCCGCCGAGCCCGATCACGCCGTACGGCGCAGCGAAGGCGGCCGCGGAGACCGCCGTACAGGTGTTTCATCCGAATGCTGTTGTCGCGCGGACGTCGTTGATCGTCGCAAGCGCGGGGAGTTCAGAGTCGGAGCTGCTGACTCATGCGCTGGCCGATGGGGCACCGGGTGCATTCTTCAGCGAGAACATCCGCTGCCCGGTGCACGTGAGCGACTTGGCGGCCGGACTGCTTGAGCTCGTCGAGTCCGATCACACCGGCATCGCGCATCTCGGCGGACCCGAGGCGGTCAGTCGGCTGGAGCTCGGGCGGCTGATCGCCATCCGCGACGGCCTCGATCCGGATGCGCTGCCGGCGTTGCCCGGCGCGATCTCGCACATCCGGCTCGACAGCACGCGGACGCAGCACCTGCTCAAGACCAGGCTGCGTCCGGTGCGGGAGTTTCTCAGACCACTTCGGTCGTGACCGGCGTACCCAGCTCAACCGTGCGGCTGACCGTGCACAGGCGATCGTGCGACATCTTGACCGCGCGCGGCAGCGCCTCGCGGGCCTTGTCGCCCTCCTCGCCCTCAGGGAACCGGATCGTGAACTCGACCGCGAGGTTCTCCATCCGGTTGCCCTCGTCGGCGTCGCGGACCTTGTCACCGCGGACCACCGCGCTGAACTCGGTCGGTTCCGCGCGCCGGCTGACGACGATGTCGACGTCGATCGCCGAGCACGTCCCGATCGCGGCCAGCAGCAGTTCGACCGGCGTGAAGTCGGTGTCGTCCTCGCCACCGGAGCCCACGGTGATGCTGCCGCCGCGCGCATTGGTCACCCGGTAACTGCTGTTCGCCACGCGTTCGAAACCGACCTGGCGCAGTGAGTCGCCCATAACCGTCACAATCTGTTGCCCCAGGCAACGTCAGAGGAACGTCAGAGATTCGCGAGTGCCTCGGCCGCCGGCGTGTCCCCGGCGATCAGCTCCAGGATCCGGCCGATCGAGGCCGTCGTCGTACAGAGCCCGGCGAGCACCAGCGCGACGTCGTCCCGGCTGATGCTGCCGTACCCGGTCTTGTCCGCGATCAGGATCCGGCCGGTGCCGGCGTCGTTGGTCAAGGCCCCGGGCCGGAGGACCGTCCAGTCCAGGTCGCGGCCGCGCAGGTCGTCCTCGGCCGCCTTCTTCGCGCGCAGGTAGATCTTGAACGACTCGTCGGCATCGATCGTCTCGGCCCGGTCCGCGCCCATCGAGCTGACCTGGATGTGGCGCCGTACGCCGGACTGCACGGACGCGTCGGCGAACAACGCCGCAGCACCTCGATCCACGGTGTCCTTGCGATCGTTCCCGCTGCCCGGACCGGATCCCGCGGAGAAGATCGCGACGTCGGCCTGCTTCAGTACGTCGGCCACCGCGTCGGCGTCAGCCTGCTCCAGATCCAGTACGGCGGCCTGACCGCCGGCCGCGGCGATATCGGCCTCGTGATCGGGGTTCCGCACCAGCCCGACCACCTCGTGCCCGTCATCACTCAGCAGCTTGGTCAGCCGGAGGGCGATCTGCCCGTGTCCACCCGCAATCACGACTCGCATACCGGCAGCCTAGCTCGCGTCGGGCAGACTGGGCGGGTGCCGTATGCAACAGCACTTGATGGTGTCCGGATCGGTTATCAGGTCAGTGGCGAGGGACAACCGCTGATCCTGCTGGCTGGTCAGTCCAACAATCACACCTGGTGGGACCCGGTGCGCGCCGACTTCACGTCGGCCTATCAGACGATCACGCTCGACTGGCGTGGTACCGGGATCAGTGACAAACCGGACGAGGTCTACAGCACGCCCGGCTTCGCCGAAGATGTCGTGGCCGTGCTCGACGAACTCGGCCTGCCGACCGCTCATATCTACGGAACCTCGATGGGCGGGCGGGTCGCGCAGTGGGTCGCGATCAACCACCCGGAGCGCGTCGACGCACTCGTTCTCGGCTGTACGTCGCCTGGGCCGGCTCACGGATATGAGCGGAGCGCCGAGATCCGGCGTGCCTTGGCGGACCCGGTGCAGGGCGGTCGGGTGCTCGTCGACCTGATGTACACGCCGCAGTGGCGAGCCGGGAATCCCGGTCCGTATCCGGTACTCGGTGATCGCGACATGCCGCCGTACGCGAAAGGCCGGCACCTGGTGGCCAGCAACAAGCACGAGGCATGGGATCGCCTGCCCGACATCATCGCGCCAACGCTCATCCTGCACGGGTCGGAAGACATCTTCAGCCCGGTCGCCAACGCCAAGGTCCTGGCCGACCGCATCCCCGACTCCCGCGCCGAGATCATCCAAGGCGCCCGCCACGCCTACTTCCACGAGTTCCAGGCGGTGGCAAGCCCACTAGCCCTCACCTTCCTGGCGGACCGCCACCACTGATCAACCCTGCACGCCGCGACCCGTCCCCGCCTGAACGAGGACCCGCGAGACCCTCTGGCCGAGGTTGGTCAGTGGCTGGGGTCTGCCCGAAGGATCGGGCGGAGGGTTTCCAGGACGGCGGGGTCTTCGATGGTGGACGGGATGGGTTCGGTGCGGCCGTCGGCGATGTTGCGCATGGTCTTACGGAGGATCTTCCCGGAGCGGGTTTTGGGCAGGCCTTCGACGACGGAGACGTCCTTGAAGGCGGCGACTGGGCCGATCTCTCGGCGGACGGCGGCGACGAGTTCGGCCTGGAGGACGGCGGGGTCGATGTCGGCGCCGGCTTTGAGCACGACGAGGCCGCGTGGGAGTTGACCCTTCAGGGCGTCGTGGACGCCGATGACTGCGCATTCGGCGACGGCGGGGTGGGCGGCGAGGACGGCTTCCATGGCTCCGGTGGAGAGGCGGTGGCCGGCGACGTTGATGACGTCGTCGGTGCGGCCCATCACGAAGACGTAGCCGTCCTCGTCGAGGTAGCCGGAGTCACCGGTCAGGTAGTAACCGTCGTACCGGCTGAGGTAATTGTCGACATAACGCTGGTCGTCACCCCACAGGGTCGGAAGGGCGCCGGGTGGCAGCGGCAGCTTGATCGCGATCGAGCCCTCCTCCCCCGCCGGCAGCTGTACGCCGGTGCTGTCGAGAATCTGCACGTCCCAACCGGGGACCGGGACAGTGGCTGAGCCGGGCTTGGTCGGGAGCGCTTGGAGGCCGCGGAGGTTGGCGACGATCGGCCAGCCGGTCTCGGTCTGCCACCAGTGGTCCACAACCGGTACGCCGAGATGCTCGTGGGCCCAGTGGTACGTCTCGGGGTCGAGGCGTTCGCCGGCCAGGAAGAGCGTACGCAGGCTGCTCAGCTCGTAGTCGGCGGCCAACTTCGCTTCGGGGTCGACCTTCTTGATCGCGCGGATCGCGGTGGGAGCGGTGAAGAGAGCGCTCGCTCGATGCTCAGCGATGACGCGCCAGAACGCGCCGGCGTCCGGCGTACCGACTGGTTTGCCTTCGTAGAGGACGGTCGTCGCGCCGACCAGGAGCGGCGCATAAACGATGTAGGAGTGGCCGACGACCCAGCCGACATCGGACGCGGTCCACCAGACATCACCAGGCCCGATGTCGTAGATCGCGCGCATCGACCAGGCCAGCGCGACCGCGTGGCCGCCGTTGTCCCGTACGACGCCCTTCGGCTTCCCGGTCGTGCCGGACGTGTAGAGGATGTACAGCGGATCGGTTGCCGCGACCGGTACCGGATCTACCGGTGACGCGTCGAGCGTGGCCCAGTCGAGATCGCGCTCTCCGAGCGTTGCTTGTACGGCGGGGCGCTGCAGCACGATCGTGTGTTCGGGCTGATGCGTGCTCAGGGTCAGCGCTTCATCGATGATCGGTTTGTACTCGACCACGCGGGTCGGTTCGATCCCGCACGACGCGGACACGATCACCCGCGGTGTCGCGTCGTCGATCCGGGCCGCGAGCTCCTTCGGGGCGAACCCACCGAACACCACCGAGTGGATGGCGCCGAGCCGCGCGCACGCCAGCATCGCGATGACGGCCTCGGGCACCATCGGCAGGTAGACGATCACCCGATCGCCCTTGCCGACGCCCAGCCCGGAGAGCGCTCCCGCGAATCTCGCAACCTCATCGCGGAGTTCGGCGTACGTGAACGTCTGCGAACTGCCGGTCACCGGTGAGTCATGGATCAACGCGACCCGGTCACCGTGGCCGGCCTCGACGTGCCGATCCAAGCAGTTGTACGACGTGTTGAGCTCCGCGCCGGGGAACCAGCGATAGATCGGTGCGGCCGAGTCGTCGAGTGCCCGGGTCGGTGGAGTCGTCCAGGAGATCGCCCCCGCGGCGTCCAGCCAGAATGTTTCCGGGTCGTCCAGGCTCTGCCGGTAACTGTCCTCATACGCGCCCATGCCAGCATCGTGGCAGGGTTGACACATGACGGTAAATGTCGAGGACGTGCGAGCTGCAGCCGAGCGGATTCATGGACGGGTACGACGGACCCCGGTGATCGAGGTCTCCCCCGGGCTCACGTTCAAGCTCGAACTGCTCCAGCACACCGGCTCGTTCAAACCGCGCGGAGCCTTCAACCGCCTGCTCCTCGCGAAGGAGACCGGCGAACTCACGGGTCAGGGCGTCGTCGCAGCGTCCGGCGGAAACGCGGGTCTCGCGTCCGCCTACCCTGCGCGTGAACTCGGCGTACCGGCTCGGATCTTCGTTCCTGTGAACGCACCCGCGCCCAAGGTCGCGAAGCTGCGCACGCTCGGCGCGGACGTCGTACAGGTTGGGAACGAGTACGCCGAGGCCTTCGCAGCCGCGGTGATTGCCCGCGACGAGACCGACGCGCTGCTCGTACACGCCTTTGACCAGCCCGAGATCGTCGCCGGCCAAGGCACCATCGGCCTCGAACTCCTCGAGCAGGTCGACCGCTTCGACACGGTCCTGGTCGCGGTAGGCGGCGGAGGCCTGGCCGCCGGAATCGCCGCCGCCCTCGGCGACCGCGCCAAGGTCATCGGCGTCGAGCCCACCCAGGCCCCCGACCTCCGTCGCGCCCTCGAAGCCGGCCAACCGGTCGACGGCCCGGTCGGTGGCATAGCGGCCGACTCCCTCGGTTCCCGCCGCCTCGGCGACATCGCCTTCGCTATCGCCAAGCGCGAAAACATCGGCTCCCTCCTCGTCGAGGAAGAAGCGATCATCGCCGCCCGCCTGAAGCTCTGGCACGACTACCACCTAGCCGTAGAACACGGCGCCGCCACCGCCTACGCCGCCCTCCACTCGGCTGTCTACCAACCAGCCCCTGACGAACGCGTAGTAGTCCTGGTCTGCGGAGCCAACACCGACCCCACCACCCTCACCTGACGCTAACGTCCGAAAGACCGGAGGCACCGTCTCCGGTCTTTCGGACGTTAGCCACCTTTCCGCCGGTTAGCGGGTGATCACTGCCGCTGCGTGGCCCTGGTGGACTCCGCAAACCTGCGCCCGACGGCGTACCCGGTAGTTGCTCGCCGCTGCGGCCGATTTCCTGAAGACGGATGGCCCGGCACGGCGGTGGCTGAGGGGGATGGTGCGGTTGGCGACCGCGTTTCCGTTGCTTGGGCTTCCGGGCTGTGGCTGAGGTTCGAGATGCGCGTTAGTTGGTGAGTTTTAGGGACTCGGCGACGAAAATCCACCAATTAGCGAGGAATCCCAGGCGCGGCCGCACCCCCGGCCCCCGAGCGCCCCCGGGCCTCTGCCATCTGATGGGTTAACCCATGAGGTGGTGGGCTTTGGACTCGCATGCGGGTGCAGAACCCACAAGCTCATGGGTGAACCCATCAGATGCGGAGGGGGGCGAGGGCCTGTGCGGGAGCGTCCGCCACGGTGGGTCACTTTTCAGGCCTCGTCGCTACTGGCCGCAACCGAAGCCCGGAAGGCCAGGCAACGGGCACGCGGTCGCCGACGGATCCATCCCCCTCAGCCACGCGCCGGGCCCCAGCCACCCGCCACTGTAAATCGGCCGCAGCGGCGAGCAACCACAAGCCCACATCCCCGGCCGCAGACGGAATGGCGAGCAACCAAACGCCGTACGCTGCCGGGCGCACCATCCCCCTCAGCCCAAGACAGCCCCAGCCACCCGTCTCTGTAAGCCGGCCGCAGCGGCGAGCAACCACAAGCCCACATCCGGCCGCAGACGGAATGGCGAGCAACCACCTCGCCGTACCGGCCCGGCCGCATCCGAGCGGCGGCCCGAGCCGCCGGCGTAGAGCGTTAGCGGGGTTTGGGTTTGTCGTCGGCTAGGAGCCAGGCGGCGAGGATGCCGGCGATGGCGCCGAAGAGGTGGCCTTGCCAGGAGATGCCGTCTTGGGGCAAGAGGCCGCCCAGGAGGGCGCTGCCCCAGACGCCGATGACCAGTACGCCGACGAGGACTTGGGTGAGGCGGCGGTTGAAGATGCCGCGGGCAACGAGGTAGGCGGCGTAGCCGAAGACGACGCCGCTGGCGCCGATGGTGATGGTGTTCGGTGGGGAGATCAGCCAGGTGCCGAAGCCGCCGATGATCGCGACGACGGCGGTGACTGCGGCCAGGCGGGCGGCGCCGCTGAGGGCGATCAGGGCGCCGAGGGTGACCAGGGGCAGGGTGTTGGAGATCAGGTGACCGAAGCCGAGGTGCAGGAACGGCGAGGTGATGATGCCGATCAGGCCCTCGGGGTCGCGGGCGATGATGCCGTACCGGTCGAGGCGGCCGTTGAGAGCGGTGTCGATGACCTCGCTGAGCCACATCAGCCCGACCAGCACGGCGAGCAGCTTCAGCCCACTCCCGATCCGGGAGGTGTCGACCGCCCGTCCGGTCCGTCGCGCGGGTGTCTGAGAGCTCATGCCCCAACGATGCCGTATTGGACCAAGTCTCAAGGCGCGGCGGGCGCGGCGACAGCGCAGCGTGATCTCTGGGATACTCAAGGTGGCTGTCGAGGGGTTTGGGGGAATCGCGATGCCGGTCGCCGTCTATGTGCTCGGGTTGAGCATCTTCGCGCAGGGAACGTCCGAGCTGATGCTGGCCGGACTGCTGCCCGAGCTGTCCACGGACCTCGGCGTATCGATCCCGGCCGCGGGCCTGCTGATCTCGGCGTTCGCACTCGGCATGCTGCTCGGCGCCCCGATTCTGGCCGTGCTGACACTGAAGTGGTCTAGGCGGACGGCGCTCCTGCTGTTCCTCGGCGTCTTCACCCTGACCCACATCGCGGGCGCCCTCACCCCGAACTACGCCGTCCTCCTCGCGACCCGGATCGTCGGTGCTTTCGTGTACGCCGGGTTCTGGTCGGTCGCCGCGGTCACAGTGGTCGCCCTTGTCCCGGCCAACCGCCGGGCACGCGCGATGAGCATCGTCACCGGCGGTCTCACGATCGCGACCATCGTCGGCCTGCCGATCGGGACCGTGCTCGGTCAGCACCTCGGCTGGCGGGCCGCGTTCTGGACAGTCGCCGGGTTGTGTGTGCTCGCGATGATCGGCGTCCTGCGGACCATCCCGGGCGGCAAGCCGGATCCCGCCGCAGCACCGCGGTTGCGCGAGGAGCTCAAGGTCCTGATGAGCCCCCGGTTGTGGCTCGCGTTCGCCACGACAGCGCTGGTGACCGCGTCGATCCTGGTCGTGTTCAGCTACCTCGCGCCGCTGCTCATCCAGACCACCGGGTTGCCGGCAGGCGCCGTACCGGGGGTGCTCGCGCTCTACGGCCTCGGCTCGTTCATCGGGATCGCGATCGGCGGCCGGACCGCGGACGCGATGCCGTTCCACACGCTCTTCACCGGGATCAGCGGGCTGGTCGTCCTGTCGGCCGTGCTCGCGCTGACCGCGAGCAGCCCGATCGTGGCGGTCGCGGCGATCTTCCTGCTCGGTGGGTTCGGCTTCGCCGTGAACCCGGCCCTCAACGCGCGGGTCTTCAGCCTGGCCGGGGACGCCCCGATCCTGGCGACCGCGACGAACTTCTCGTCGTTCAACATCGGCATCACGCTCGGGCCGTGGCTCGGTGGGCTCGCGATCAACGCGGGAGCGGGGTATCGCTCCCTCGGCTGGATCGCGGTCGTCACCGGGCTCACGGCCCTCGCGACGGTCGTGGTGGCCGCCTATCTGCCGGTCAGTTCACCGGACCACTCTGGTCAAGGTGTGACGGATCGAAGTCGGCCTTCCGCTTGAACACGTACTTGTTCAGCGCCCAGGTGAGCGCCCACAGCGCGACACCGACGACCATCAGGTAGCCGGCGATCTTGTAGTCGGCCGACGCCCGACCCGACAGCGGGCTGGCCAGGTAGACGCACAAGACAGAGCCGATCACCGGCAGCGCGGTCGGTGCGTGGAAATGCTTGTGTTCGACCTTGTCCCGGCGCAGCACCAGTACGGCGACATTCACGATCGCGAAGACGCACAGCAGCAGGAATGCCGTCGTGCCGCCGAGAGCCGTCAGGTCGGCGTACCCGATCAGGACGAAGGCCAGCGCGGTGGTGAAGAAGATCGCCACGTACGGCGTCCGCCGCTTGTGCAGGACACGGCCGAGCGGACCCGGCAGCACCTTCTCGTGCGACATGCCGTAGAGCAGGCGGCTGGCCATCAGCATGTTGATCAGCGCCGAGTTGGCCACCGCGAACATCGTGATCCAGGCGAAGATCTCGAGCGGGAAGCCCGGGGCGCCGGCCTTGATCACCTCGAGCAGTGGCGCGTCGCCCTCGCTCAGCTTGTCCGGCGGTACCAGCGCGATCGCGGAGATCGCGACAGCCACATAGATGACGCCGGTGATGCTCAGGCCGAGCAGCATCATCTTCGGGAAGATCTTGACCGGGTCCTTGGTCTCCTCGGCCATGTTCACCGAGTCCTCGAAACCGACCATCGCGAAGAACGCCAGCGCGGTCGCCGCGGTGACGGCGCCGAACGGCGACTCCCCGTCCGGCACGTTGAACTGGGTCAGCCGCGAGGTGTCGCCGTCACCGCTGATCAGCGCCCAGGCACCGACCCCGATCACGATCAGCAGACCGGTCAGCTCGACGATGGTCATGACGACGTTCGCCTTCACGCTCTCGCCGACACCGCGCAGGTTCACGACCGCGATCAGCGTCATGAACGCGAGCGCGGTGATCAGCAGCACCGAGCCGTGGCCCTTGCCGATCCCGACCGCGGTGAAGAAGTTCGCCGCGAACGACTTCGAGGCGGTGGAGGCCGAGGTCAGTCCGGAGCACATCACCGCGAAGGTGAGCAGGAAGGTCAGGAAGTGGATGCCGAACGCCTTGTGCGTGTAGACCGCCGCGCCGCCGGCCTTCGGGTACTTCGTGACGAGCTCGAGGTAACTGGTCGCGGTGAGCATCGCCACGATGAACGCGCACAGGAACGGCAGCCAGACCGCACCTCCGACCTGACCGGCCACCTTCCCGGTCAGCGCGTACACGCCGGTGCCGAGGATGTCGCCGACCACGAACAGCAGCAACAGGCCGGGACCCATCACCCGTTTCAGCTCCGGCCGGTCGCCTGCTGCGGGCGCAGTCGTGGCGCCTGCAGTGTCGCTCATTGTGCCTCCCTGGATTCGGTGCGTCAGTGGACCCTATCCAAGAGTGCAACCGCCACGGCCCGCTGAGAGGGGTCTGACCGGAAGGTGACCGGCGCGTGCTGCGAGCATGTGAACCGTGATGCACCTTCGTCTCATCGTCCCATCGGATCGCAGCGACCGCGTCTTGAACGCACTCGTCGGCGATCCACGCGTGACGAGCGTCGTCCGCCTCCCCGGGGCCGCCCAGCGACCCGCAGGCGACGTCATCGAGTGCGATGTCACCCGCGAGGCGACCTCCGACATCCTCGATTTCTTGAAAGAGCAGGGCCTGTACGACGACGGCTCCGTCGCGGTGGCCCAGGTCGAGGCGTCACCGTCGCGGAACGCCCGAGCGACCGAGAAGGCGGCACCGGGCGCACCTGATGACGCGGTGATCTGGGACGCGGTCGTCGATCAGGCGTACAACGAAGCCGGCACCTCGTGGAGCTACTACGCCTTCCTCACACTCGCCACGATGATCGCGGCCGTGGCCGTCGTCACCGACTCGTCGATCCTCGTGGTGGGGGCGATGGTGGTCGGGCCTGAGTTCGGTGTCGTGGCCGCACTGGCCGTCGGGCTCGCGCTGCGGAATCAGGGGCTGACCTGGCGGGCGGTACGGCTGCTCGTCCTCGGCTTCCTGCTCGCGATCGCGGTCACGACCGTCGCCGCGTTGCTGGCTCGGGCCGTGGGATGGGTGGACACCGATTCGGTCACTGCCGCCCGGCCGCTGACCGGATTCATCTGGCGACCGGACAAGTGGTCAGCGGTGGTCGCCGTACTGGCTGGGTGTGCGGGAGTGCTGTCACAGACCGCCGGACGATCTAATGCCTTGGTCGGTGTCTTCATCTCGGTCACGACCGTGCCGGCCGCCGGTGATCTGGCGCTGTCGGTCGCGCTGTGGGCGCCCGACCACATCGGTGGCGCAGCCGCGCAGCTCGGCATCAACCTGGCCGGTATGACGCTCGCCGGGGTGCTCACATTGCTCGTGCAGCGCGCGATCTGGCGGGATCCGGCGAGAGCGGGCGCGCGCGTTGAGGCTTGACCGGGCGTCCCCTGTCCGGTCCGCGCACGACCGCTCCCAGCTACTCCTTACCCTCAGCAGGTCGCGAGCATGCTCTGCAGCGCCGTCTTCTCGGCGGCCTGCAGCGACAGGCTGTAGGTGTGCTTTACCCAGATCCAGTTCCGCGCGTAGATGCAGTGCACCGAGGTGTTGGTCGGCTTCCACTCGGACGGGTCGGAGTCGCCCTTGGAGCGGTTGCTCGAGGCGGTCACCGCGATCAGTTGCGCGATGCTGAGGTTGTTCGCGAACTCCTCGCGTTTCGCGGTCGTCCATCCACTCGCGCCGGACTTCCACGCCTCCGCGAGCGGCACGATGTGGTCGATGTCGATCGCCGAGTCGTCGGTCACCCAGGTCGCGTCGTACGAGCTGTACCAACGGCCGGCGGTCGGTTCGCAGGCGCTGTCCACGGTGACGCCGGTGCCGTCCCGTTTCAGGACCTCGTCACGGGTGTCACACGTGCCGGACACGGTGTGCCAGTGCGGGAACTTGTCCCGCGAATAGCCAGTGGTCGTCCCTTCGGCCTTGACCGTCAGGCTGTTCAGATAGGTGGTCGACGTACTGGCTGAGGGTGGGGTTGGCGGAGCTGCCAGGGCTGGGCTCGAAGTGAGCGCCCAGATGGTGGGGCCGGTGAGCAGTAGGGCGGTGAAGCGTCGCATCGGTCAGGCCTTCCGAAGGGCGGATCCCCCCTGACGTTGCTGCCTCAAGCCTTCCCCGGCCTGCTCACAACGGAAACCATCTGCCGATGACAGCTGGATGAACGGTCAGTCGTGTTCCACCACGGTCAGCGTCCAGCCCGCTGCCGCCGGAGTGAGCTCGGCGTTCCACCGCTCACTGATCAGCTTGTGCAGAGCCTTCGGCGTACCGGGGTCCTTGCCCGACTCCACCAGGTGCCGCGCGACCAGACCGCGGGTGTGCTTGGCCATGTGTGACACGACAGTCCGTACGCCGGCCCGCTCGCGCACCACGTTGACCGACACCCACTTCGAGGCCCGCTCACCACTGGGGCGCCAGGCAGCGACGTACGTCGAGGAACGGCAGTCCACGATCACACCGTCGGCCTCGGCGAGTGCTGCGGCCAGCGGCTCGCGCCAGACCCCAGCGAGCGGTCCATGACCAGGCAGCGTCGTACCCATGGACAGCCGGTACGGCGGTACGCGGTCGGCCAGGCGCAGTGCACCCCACGCGGCGGAGACGACGAGCAACCGGCTCCCCGCACGGCGCTTGGACCCGGCGGACAGCGTCGAGAACCCGAGAGCGTCGTACAGGACACCGGAGTAAAGCTCAGATACCGGTACGGCGGGCTCGGTCCGCCAGCGCGTGTTGCGATCGACCTCGGGCTGGAGCGAGGCGCCAACGCCGAGAACGCCGTACGCGTCCTGGGAGGCGGACACCTTGGCGAGCGTCTCGAGGACCTGCTCACGCACGGGGTTGAGTTCGGGGAACGACAGCGACTCGAAGTCGACCGCGCGGCCGCGGGACCGGCCGGTCTTGCCCTCGGACGGGGGCAGCAGGATCAGGGTCACGTCAGGTCGTCCAGCACCGCGAGGTCCTCGAGCGTCGGCTGCCACGTGCCGGCCGCGACGTTCTGGGCGATCTGCTCGGCGCTCGTCGCGCCGGCGATCACCGAGGAGACCGCAGGCTGCGCGGCCAGGCCGCCGATCGCAACGTCGATCATGGTGAGGTCGCGCTCGGCCGCGAAGGTTTCGAGCGCCTCGATCTTGTCGAAGTCGGCGTTGGCCAGCCGCTCGGGCTGACCGGCCAGACGGGTGCCGTCGGGGGCAGCCGCACCGCGCTGATACTTGCCGGTCAGCAGACCGGAGGCGAGCGGGAAGAACGGCAGGACGCCGATCCCGAGGTGCTCGGCGGCGGGGACCAGTTCGTCCTCGATGTCGCGTTCGAGCAGCGAGTAGTGGTTCTGGGCACTGATGAAGTGCTCGTGTCCGCCGGTCCGCGCGGCCCAGTCGGCGTCGACGACCTGCCAGCCGGCGAACTGTGAGCTGCCGATGTACCGGACCTTGCCCTCAGCAACGAGTTCGCTGAGCGCGGACAGGGTCTCCTCGATCGGAGTCACCGGGTCTGGGAAGTGCAGCTGGTAGAGATCGATCCAGTCGGTCCCCAACCGCCGCAGGCTCGACTCGACCGCCTTGCGGATGTAGCGGCGCGAGCCGCGCACACCCCAGTCCGGGCCGTTCTCACCGTGCATGTCGCCGCCGAACTTGGTCGCCACCACTACCTGGTCGCGGCGCGAGCCGAGCGCCTTGCCGAGCAGTTCCTCGCTGGAACCGTGGTCGCCGCGGTAGATGTCCGCGGTGTCGAACAGCGTGATCCCGGCGTCGATCGCGGCGTTCACCACCACGTCGGTTCGGGACGCGTCCAGCCTGCGTCCGAAGTTGTTGCAGCCCAGGCCAACTACACTGACTGTGAGGCCTGAGTCACCTAGTTGCCGGTACTCCATGCTGCTCATAGTCAGAGCATAGAGTGGCGGCATGCCGAGTCTCTCCGTCGCCGGGGCCCGCACCAGGGCCGCCGCACTCTCCGTCCAGTCGTACGACGTCGATCTCGACCTCACCCAGGGCGAGCGAACGTTCGGATCTACTTCCGTCATCCGGTTCACTGCGTCCGAGCCGCACAGCTGGGTGGACGTCAAGCCCGACGAGTTGTTGTCGGTGACGCTGAACGGGGAGCCGGTCGACGTCGCCGGTCTCAACGACGGCCGGCTGGAGCTGACCGGGCTGCAGGCCGAGAACGAGCTCGTCGTGGTCGCGACGATGGCGTACACGCACGACGGCGAAGGCATTCACCGCGCGGTCGACGCTGCGGACGGTCTCGTCTACACGTACGCGATGTCGTTCCTCGACGCGGCACCGCGGATCTTCGGCTGTTTCGACCAGCCCGACCTCAAAGCGCCGTACCGGGTGAAGGTGACCGCGCCGACCGAGTGGCTGGTGCTGGGCAACGGCGCCGCGACGCAGGTCTCCCCCGGTCGCTGGGAGCTGGCCGAGACGCAGCCGCTGTCGACGTACTTCGTCACGATCGTCGCCGGGCCGTACCACCAGCTCACCGACGAGCACGACGGGATCCCGCTGAGCGTGGTCGCGCGGCAGTCGCTGAAGGAGGCGCTGGACCGCGAGGCGGCGGACATTTTCCGGGTCACCAAGCAGTCCTTCGACGAGTACCACCGGATGTTCGGCTACCGGTACCCGTTCGGTGAGTACCACCAGGCGTTCGTGCCGGAGTTCAACGCCGGCGCGATGGAGAACCCGGGCTGCGTGACGTTCCGCGACCCGATGGTGTTCCGCTCGACCGCGACCGACCAGGAGCGCGGCTCGCGCGCCAACACGATCGTCCACGAGATGGCTCACCAGTGGTTCGGAGACACGGTCACGATGAAGTGGTGGAACGACCTGTGGCTGAACGAGTCGTTCGCCGAGTACATGGCGCACCGGGTCTCGACCGTCGCGACCGACTACAAGGACAACTGGGTCGACTTCTCCTACGTGCGCAAGTGGTGGGGCCTGCAGGCCGACCAGCGCTCGTCGACGCACCCGGTCGCGGCCGACCCGGTCAAGGACGCGATCTCGTCGCTGGACGACTTCGACGGCATCTCGTACGCCAAGGGCGCGGCGGTACTCAAGCAGCTGAACAGCTACCTCGGTGACGACATCTTCCTGGCGGGCGTGAACGCGCACATCCGAGCCAACGAGTTCGGCAACGCCACCTTCGCCGACCTGCTCGCCAAGTGGACCGAGGCGGGCGCGGTCGACATCGAGGCCTGGGCACAGAACTGGCTCCGTACGCCGGGCCTGGACACGATCAGCGCGGTCCGTACCCCGGACGGCATCAAGCTGCGCCGGACCGCTCCCGCGGCCTACCCGGCGTCGCGGCCGCACAAGCTCACCGTCGGCGGGTACGACGCGGACGGCGCCGCCACGATCGTCGACGTCGTACTCGATGGTGACGAGGTCGACGTACCGCTGGACCCGGCGACCCTGGTCGTCGTCCCCGACGCCGGTGACGACACCTGGGCCAAGATCCGGCTCGACGCCGACAGCCTGGCCAACCTGACCGCGGTACTGCCGAAGATCACCGACGGGGTGACGCGGGCCGTCGTACTGAACAGCGTGCGCGACTCGGCCGCCGACGCGGAGCTCGACCCGCGGCTGGCGTTCGACATCCTGCTCGGGATGCTCGCCACCGAGACCACCGACGTCGGCGTCAGCACGATGGCCGACTGGGCGCGAACTCACCTTCTCGGCGGCTACCTGCCCTACGAGGAGAACCGCGCGCGCCTCGAGAAGGTGCTGGCGGATCGACTGCCGCAGGTGCCGGCTGGCACGAGCCTGCAGCTCGCGGTCGTGCGTGCGTACGCGCGGTTCAGTGCGGACACCGCCGTACTGAACGGCTGGCTCGCCGGAACCGGCGTACCGGAAGGCGTCACCATGGACGCGGACCTGCGCTGGCTCGTCACGGTGCAACTGGCCCGGCTCGGTGCGATCGGTGACGCGGAGATCGACGCCGAACTCGAGCGCGACTCGTCGTCCGAAGGCAAGGTGCACGCCACCCGTTGCCGCGCGGCCCTCCCGCTGGCTGAGGCCAAGGAGCGTGCGTGGGCGATCATCATGACCGACGCCGACGTACCGAACTACGAGCTCGACGCTGCCTCCGAGGGGTTCTGGCACCCGACCCAGGCCGAGCTGACCGCGCCGTACCTGGAGCGGTTCTTCGCCGAGATTCCGGGCACCGAGAAGCTGCGCTCCGGCTGGATCGTGGCGGCGACGGCCGGACTGGCCTTCCCGCGCTTCGCGGTCGACGAACGGGTCGTGGCTCGCGCCGCCGACCTGATCGCCGACGAGTCCGTGGCGGCGGGAATCCGGCGCTCGGTCGGTGACCGTACTGACGATCTGAAGCGGGCGCTCGCGGTACGGGCGGCGTACCAGATCTGATTTGTGACAGTCGCCGGGCCCTTATCGTCTCGCAGCCACCGCGCGTTGTGACTAATGTGACTGGTGTGACGAAAAGGGCCTAGGTGAGCAGCACGAATCCGCTTTCGTGACATAACCTCCACAATGACCGGCCGGTACGGCGTGCCGGTCTTGGTCAGGCCCGGTGTCCCGGGAGAGACTGTCGAGAACCGCACAGGAGAACAAAGGCAATGCGCGAGGCGAGGCTCGTCGGTCTGAGCCAGGATGGCAAACAGCTGATCCTGGCGATGGCAGAGACGGGTGAGGAGTTCGCCGTCCCGGTCGACGACCGGTTGCGTGCGGCCCTGCGCGGCGACCGTGCCCGACTCGGCCAGCTGGAGATTCAAATGGAGAGCGCGCTGCGCCCACGAGACATCCAGGCGCGGATCCGGGCCGGGGAGAGTCCCGAGGCAGTGGCCGCGGTCGCCCAGATGCCGATGGAACGCGTGATGGCGTTCGCCGGCCCGGTGCTCGCCGAGCGGGACCACATCGCGAACCTCGCCCAGCGTGCCTCAGTCCGGCGCCGTGGTGGCGCCGACGCGCCGACCCGCAATCTCGGTGCGTGGGTGACCGAGCGGCTGCGGACCCGGCACGTCGATCCGGCCACGGCCGACTGGGACGCCTGGCGACGCGACGACGGCCGCTGGCAGGTCCGCGTCTCCTACTTCGTCGAGGCCGAGGACGCCGCGGACCCGGAGCGCAAGGAAGAGAAGATCGCCCACTTCGCGTACGACGCTCCCGGGCGCTACGCCGTCCCGGACGACGACGAGGCGCGTTGGCTGGTCGGTGAGCAGGCGCAGGTGCTGCCCCCGCCGGTGCAGCCGGTTGTCCAGCCTGGTGAGCGGCGGCTGACCGCCGTCGCCGATATCGATCTTTCGGTCGCTCCTGATCACGGCGCCGACTCTTATGAGGCCGGCTTCGAGGACACGATCAGTCTGCCGCGGCGCAATCAGCCCGGAAACCAGCCGGTTTCCCGTGATGCAGAGCGTGGTCCGCGGCGGGTGCACTCGGTACCGAATCCGGATGAGGAGCCGACGCTGATCGACGTACCGGTCGAGCAGCCGCCGGCGTTGCACCCGACGGTTCGCGCGGTCGAGCGGCCGGCCCAGCCGCCGGTCGAGTCGGCCGCGTTCGCGCCGCCTGAAGAGCGTGCGGCACCGCCGTCGAACCCATTCACCGAACGGCGTGAGACGCCGTTCCCGGAGTCGCGGAACGCACCCGAGCGTCCGGCGAGCCCGCCGCCGGCCGAGACGCCTGCTGTCGAGCGCCCGTACGAGCGTCCGGCGGCGGCAACTCCCCCGGCTCCGGCTCGTCCGGCCGACCACCGGCCCAGCGAGCCCGCACGCCCGGCCGAACCGCGGCCTGCTGACCCTCGCCCGGCCGAATCGCGTCATGTTGACCCTCGCCCGGCCGAGCTGCGCCCGCAGCAGACCGAGGCCCCGCCGACCCCGAGCCAGTCCGCGGCCGCTCAGGAGCAGCTGCCCGAGGAGCCGGCCGCTCCTGCGGAGGAGCCGAAGAAGAAGCCGGCCAAGCGGGCGTCGAAGCGTGCGAGCGTGCCGAGCTGGGACGAGATCATGTTCGGCAAGAAGGCCGACTGACCTGACGGCATCAGCGAACCCGCATCGATCCTTCGGTGCGGGTTTTGTCGTAGCTACGGACAGTTGTCCCAAATCGCGGACAGTGTCGCGGATGGTGTTGTCGATGCGCGCGGGCTCTGCCATGATCATCGGCATGCAGAACCTGCTGTGTTGTTGCTGTTGTTGTCGCTGACGCGCGCCGTCTCCGGCGCACGAGGCCCTGCCCTTTCCCAGGCCCGCCCGCCGACACCAGCACCCACAGGATCTTGCACCCATGAACCTTCCGGCCTTTGCCGATCTCCTCGCGTCCCGCGGGCTTCGCCTGCTGCCCGGCTCCCACGCCGTACCGGTCGAGCTGCTCGTCCAGCTGCCTGACGCCACGATCGCCCGCTTCACCGCCCGCGGTACCACCCTGCAGCTTCAGCACTACCCCGCCGAAGCCCTGACCGCGATCACGATCGCCGCCGAGTGCGGCTGCGGTGACCACCACCCGCAGACCGGCCCGGCCCGCGTCGCCCTCAGCCGGTACGCCGTACCGACCGACGAGCGCATCATCGACGGCGAACTCCAGTTCGGCTGGCAGCACCACGAGGCCGGCCTCCTCCGCCTCACCGACGCCGCCACCCACTTCTTCACCCTCCTCGAAGACCTCCACACCCCCACCCGCCAACTAGTAGGCGTCGCCTGACCTCCCCCTCCCCCCACCCATTTGCCTGGCTAGCCACTCCCGTTGGGGGTTCTGCACCGTGGTTATGAGTGCAGAACCCCCAATTTGGGTGCCTAGCCAGCGAAATGGCGTCGCGCCGGGGCCGGCGGAGGTACGGAGGTACGGAGGTAGTTGGGCATGGGTTGGGGTGGTCGGATCGTGGGCTCTTGAATTAGTAACACGCTTGGTTTAACTTATCGGCGCCTGACCTCGTGAGCTTCCGGACCGCCACCTGGAGACCTGCATGACCAGACGTCTGCTTGCCCGGTTACTACCCGCCCTCCTGCTCGCCGGTTCGATAGCGGTACCGGCGACAGCCCAGGCGGCGACGATGTATCCGAGCGGCGTGGGTGCCGATCTCGGGCCGACGCCGACGACGCTCGGCGTCAAACCGGCGGCCGGTGACGACCCAGCCGGGTTGCGCACCGGGACCGAGCAGGGCCGTGGCTTCTGGCAGACGGACCAGGCGGCCGGGACCGGCTACCTGGAGTTCGATGTCGACCGGGACTACGTGGACGAGATCGGCACCGACGATGTCCTGGTGACGGTGACCTATCTCGACCGTGGAACCGGAAGCCTCGAACTCCAGTACGACGCCGCCACCAACCCGCAGGCGGATGCGACCGACCTCCAGTTGACCGGCAGCGGCCAGTGGAAGACCGGCATCTTCGAGCTGACCGGGATCGGTTTCACCAACCGCCTCGGCGACGCCGACCTCCGGCTCTTCGGCAGCGCCGACATCACGGTCGCCGGGCTGCGCATCAGTACGGCGGGTGCGTCGGTCGAGCTCGGGGCGTCACCGATCCAGTCCGGCATCAGCCCGCGGGCCGGTGACCGCGCCGAGAACCTGGTGACCGGCGTACAGGATGGGCGTCCGTACTGGCAGACCGATCACACGGCTCCGGCGCCCGGCACGAACTTCTTCTACATGAACGTGTCCGACACCTACCTCTACAACAACCGCGCGCTGGTGCTGGTCAGCATCGACTACTTCGATGCGGGCAACGGGCAGTTCGGGCTGCACTACGACTCCCCCGGGACGACGATCCCGGAGATGTTCAAGAACTCCGAGGTGGTTCGCTACGGCGACACCAAGACCTGGAAGACGTACACGTTCGCGCTGCCGGACGCCGTACTGACGAACCGCTCGAATGGTGGCGACTTCCGCATCCACAACGGTGACGGTGCGGTCGATCTGAAGGTCGCGGCCGTTCGCGTGGCCAAGGTTGCGACCACGCTGAACGTGACCGAGGGTCTGCTCGACCTCATCGGTACGGCGACCCGCGTGGAGAAGGCGGCTCGCGAGGGAACCCGCGACGGGCAGTATCCGGCCGGAAGCCGCGCGACGCTACGACAGGCGATCGCTGACGCGCAGGTGGTCGCGAACACGCCGGGTGCGACCGACGTCCAGGTGAAGGCGGCGCTCCAGACGCTGCAGGCCAAGCTCGACGCCTTCAAGCCAGTGGACACCAACTTCGCAGGCTCCGGTACGGCGTCCGCGAGCGGCGGCACCGGGGTGGCGAACCTCAACGACAACAACCACCAGTCGGCGTGGACCAGCGGTCCCGGGGACTCGTGGATCCAGCTCGACCTCGGCACGGCGCGCAAGGTCAACGACGTCCGGGTTGAGTGGGCGCAGGCCTTCTCCCCCGACTACACCGTCCAGGTCTCGAACGACGGCAAGCAGTTCACCACTGTCGGCCGCACCGGCTCACCCGGTGCCAACCAGTTCAGCCGGACCCGCTTCGCGACCACGACCGCCCGCTACGTGCGTGTCGCGATGACCGGCGCCGACTCGTTCATCGTCAACGAACTCCAACTGAGACTCGCACCAGTCGTGACTCCCAAGCCGCGCCTGGTCGACACAGTGAACCCGACCGAGGACGGCGTGGTCGCGGACTTCGATGCGACCGCGTACGGCGCCGATCGCAGCGGCCGGAAGGACTCGACCAAGGCGATCCAGGCGGCGATCTACGCCTGCCAGGATGCCGGTGGCGGGACGGTGTGGCTGCCGGCCGGCAGGTACAAGGTGACCGACACGATCGAGGTGCACGCGTTCTGCACGCTGCGCGGCGACCGTCGCGATCCGGACAAGGGCCGTGGTGACTACGGCACGGTTGTGATCGCGGATCTCAAGTCCGGTGACGACGGACCGAGCCTGTTCCGGGTCGGCGGCAGCGCCGGCGTCCTCGGCGTCACGACGTACTACCCGAACCAGAACGCGGCCAACCCGGTCCCGTACAACTACACCTTCGAGGTGCCGGGCGGCGCCTGGATCGGCAACGAGAACTACATGATGTCGACGATCGGCGACATCACCATGCTGAACTCGTACCGCGGTATCGGGATCAGCACGATGCCGAACGACCACGGCAATGCGCCGAGCTCCGGCCAGGTGCACGAGTCGACGACGATCCGGAACATCAGGGGAACCGCTCTCTTCGAGGGCGCTCGCGCCTACAACGGCGCCGACGTCGGCACCTGGGAGAACGTTGCCTTCAGCAACTCTTACTGGGCGACGGCTCCCGCGGCCTTCCATCCGCCGGCCCGGACCGCGCTCGACACCTGGACCCGCGCGCACGGCACCGGTCTGGCGCTCGGTGATCTCGAGTGGGATCAGTTCCGCGGGATCGCGCTCTCCGACTATCAGACCGGGATCCACGTGGTGACCGGTCAGCGAGCGCAGTTCACCGGCAGCTTCCTCGACCTGGACATCCGCCGTACCGATGTCGGTGTCGTCGTCGACGAGATGGACAGCCGGTGGGGCTGGCAGGTCGCGGGCGGCCGGATCGAGGGCAGCGACCACGCGATCGTCAACAACTCACAGGGCTACGTGAAACTCACCGGGGTAGCGCTCTCCGGCGCTCTCACAGGCGTAATCCACCAGATGAGCGGCAAGGCGCCGAGCTACACCGAGAGAGCGCTCCCCAAGCCGACGCAACGCCTGTACGTCGTCGATGCGCCGCACGGGATCGGATACCTCCCGACCGCCGACGCGACCAGCGCCGTCCAGAAGGTGCTCGACCAGGCCGGGCGGAACGGCGGTGGAATCGTCTACCTCCCCGCCGGCTGGTACCGGATCAGCACGCACCTGACAGTGCCCGCGAAGGTCGAGCTGCGCGGAGCTTCCGCCGTACCGAACCGGGATGAAGGCGGCGCCAGCTACGGCACCGTTCTGCAGGCCTTCGAGGGCCGGAACGCGCCGGAGAGCGCTCCCGCACTGATCACGCTCGGCGCCAAAGGCGGTCTGCGCGGGCTCCGGGTCTTCTACCCCGAGAACAACCCCGGCAGTGACGATGGCGTCGTTCCTTACCCGTACGCCGTTCGCGGTTCGGCAGGCGGGAACTACGTGATCAACGCCGGCTTCCCGAACGCGTGGAACGGCATCGACCTGCGCGGCGACCACACCGTCGTACGGAAGGTCGCGGGAGCGTTCTTCGACCATGCCATCCACCTCGGCGCCGGTCGCGACGCCCGGGTCGAGGGCGTGCTCTCGAACGGGAACGCGGTCACCCGAACCGGCTACCAGCAGCCGTACTGGATGAACGAGGGCCGGATCTTCGAACTCGTCATCGACAAGTACATGCGCAAGACCGCCAAGATCGTCACCGTCGACGGGACGACCGGCGTCAGCCTGCTGAACGTGTTCGCCTATGGGTTCCACGACGGCCTGGTGGTCAACAGCGGTCAGGTGGACGCGATCAACCTGGGCACCGACAACCTCGGCGACGGCGGCTTCACCGTGAAGGTCGCTGAAGGCAACGTCGCAGTCACGAACATCGCCCGCTACAACGGCGCGACCCTCCAAGGCCCGGCCGTTTTGCGCAACGTGATGGCGATCAACATGGTCCAGCGGAGTGTGAGCGTCACAGCGAACGGGAACGGTGACGTCCGGATCGCCGGAAACGAGTCCGAGCCCGGGAAGTACGAACCGGGCGCGCAAGTGACCGTGACGGCGGCGCCAACATCGGATAGCGTTTTCCAGAACTGGACCGTGGCCGGAACCGTCGTCTCGACCGACCCGGCGTACACGTTCACGGTGACCACGGACCAGGTCCTGACCGCGAACTTCACCGGCAAGTAGGAGCGAGATGGCTGACACAGACCAGCGCGTCGCGATCGTAGGGTGCGGCATCATCGGCCGCACCCACGCGGACACCATCGCAGCACGACCCGATGCGACCGTCACGGCGCTCGTCGACAGCGACGCCGACGCCCGTGCCGCGCTGGCCGCCCGGCTGAAGGAGGCCGGGCACCCGGAACCGGGGCAGTACGACGACCTGGCCGGAGCGCTGAGCGAGTCCGACGTGACCCTGGTGGCGATCTGTACGCCGAGCGGTACGCACGCCGCCCTGGCCGAGGAGGCGCTGGAAGCGAAGAAGCATGTCGTGATCGAGAAGCCGCTCGACGTCGAGCTGATCCGGGCCCGCCGGCTCGGGGCGGCCGCGAGCCGGGCGGCCAACCACGGCGTGGTCACGTCCGTGATCAGCCAGCACCGGTTCGACGCCGGCAGCGCTCAGGTGAAGCAGGCGATCGACGCCGGCCGCTTTGGTCAGCTCACGTCTGCCGTCGCGACGGTCGCCTGGTGGCGGAGCGACGAGTACTACGCCTCTGCCGGCTGGCGCGGTACCTGGGCGCAGGACGGCGGAGGCGCGCTGATGAACCAGGGCGTGCACACCGTCGACCTGCTGCTGTGGTTCATGGGCCGACCGGTCAGCATCTACGCCCAGGCCATCCGGGCGGCTCACCAGGCGATCGAGGTCGAGGACACCGTTGTCGCCACGATCACCTTCGAGAACGGCGCCGTCGGCACCCTGCACGCGACCACCGCGGCCTTCCCCGGCGGCCGCACGCGGGTGTCCGTGCACGGCACCGAGGGCGGCGCCGAGCTCGAGGACGACCTGCTGGCACGCTTCAACGCCGACGGCGTCAAGGACGACCAGTCCATCGACGCCGGTCCGCCCGGCGGTCACAAGGCGCAGTACGACGACATCCTGGCCGCCATCGCGAACGGCGAGCAGCCAGGCATCACCGTCCAGCACGCCATCGACGCACTGGCCACGGTCAAGGCCGTCTACATCGCGTCGACCCTGCAGCGGCCGGTGAAGTTCGTCGACGTCCTCGAAGGCCGGTACGACGACGTCGACGTCTCCCGCGGTATCGGCCTGCCGCCGGCTTAGGTGCCGGGGGCGCGGTCGTTGAGGATGCGCTGGAAGAGATTCGAGTCCTGCCAGCGACCGCCGATGTAGAGGTAGTTCGGGGCGAAGCCGATCTGGGTGAAGCCAGTGCGTTCGAGCACAGCGTGCGACGCGGCGTTGTGCACGAACACACTGGCTTGGAGCCGATGCAGCTTCAGCTCGGTGTCGGCAAGCTCAGCGGCGGCTTCCACGGCCAGCGTCATCAGGCCGCGGCCGACCGCTTCGGTGGCGAGCCAGTAGCCGACGTGTGCGTTGCTGAAGGGGCCATGCACGAGGTCGTTCAAGGTGACCGCGCCGACGATTCGGTCGCCCTCGGCGAGCAGCAGCGGCACCGTCGTACCGCGCTCGAAGTTCGCCAGTAGTGACGTCAGCCGCGTCCGCTGTCCCTCAGGCGTGAACCAGTCGTCCGGCCGGGTGGGTTCCCAGGGTTTCAAGTGATCCCAGCTGCGGGTGTAGGCGTCGGCCAGCGCGGCAGCGTCGTCGAGAGCGGCAAGGCGGAGAGCAACCGAGGTCGTGAGTTGGCGGGGCTTGATCACTTCGGAAGCCTACGAGCCTGACTCGAGCCGCTGACTCGCGGGGTAAAAGCGTCGTGGAAGATCGTCGAGGCCGCGCCGACCGCGGCCGCATCGGCCTGCAACATGGACTCCTCGACCACCACCGGCCGGATCTCGCGAGCCACCGGATGCAGGTTCACCGCCCGGCCGATCTCGGTCAGCAGGATGGTCGAGATCTCCGGCGCGTACGCCGGCCCACCGACCACCACGAGGTCGATATCGAGCAGATCCACCAGCCCCACCGCGCCCTGCCCGATAACTTGACCAACACGAGTCGCTGCACGCAAAGCAGCCTCGTCACCGGCGGCCGCGGCCCGGCAGACAGCCTTGTAGCGCTTCGCCTCGTCCGTCGCGTCCAGATCCGTCTCGACATACCCGTACGACGCCGCGATCACCGGCAGCGACGCGGTCGGGTTGCACTCGGGAACCATCTGCGGGCCGTTCTCGACGTCCCACTCCCCCATCCGCAACGCCGCGACCTGCCCGAACTCGCCGGCATTCGCCGTCCCGCCGCGATAGATCGAGCCGTTCAGAATCAACCCGCTGCCGACACCCGTCCCGAGATAGAGGTACGCGAAGTCGCGAGCCCGAGCCGATCGGCCGATCCAACGCTCGCCGATGGCGGCCGCCGTACCGTCCTTCTCGACCAGGACCGGATGATTGAGCTTCTCCTGCAGCAGATGCCGGATCTTCAACCCGCGCCAGGCCGGCTGCAACGGCAAGGCCAGCAACGAACCGTCCGCATCGATCGGCCCCGGTACGGCGACGCCCACGCCCAGCATGGACTTCGGGTCGACCTGGCTGATGCTGAGCGCCGCGGTCACAGTCGCCGCGGTCAGATCGATCAGCTTGTCGGTCGGCAGATCGTCGGCCAGGTCGACCGTCTCGCGGCGCACGATCGTGCCGTCCAGGTCGACCACCGCAACCGTCAGCAGCTCGGGATCGAGATGGATCCCGACCGCGTGCGCGGCGTTCGAGCGCAGCCGGACCGGCGTCCGCGGCTTGCCCAGCCGCTCGGCCCGCTCCTGCGCCTCCTCAACCAGCAGGCCCTGCTGCAGCAGGATGCGCAGGATCCGCGACACCGACTGCTGCGTGAGCCCGGTACGGCGGGAGATCTCGGTCCGGCTGATGATGCCGGCCAGCCGGATCGTCTCGATGATCACAGCCTCGTTGAAGGACCCCAGGTCGTACTGGTTCGCCCCTGCGCGTCCCGGCTCCTCGAACCCGTCGTCGGCCGTCACCATCGTGCACCTCCCCGTCGTATCAGCCGTGATCGTACTGTGCGTGCACGGTATTTACGGCGCTTCGAGCGCACCGTCGATGCGCCGCACTCCCGCCGCCCACTCATCGTGGCCGGACAACTCCGCCGGATAACGAGCCGCGGCCTCGAGATCGAGGTCGATTCCCCAGCCCGGCGTGTCGTTCGGCGTCAGCCAGCCGTCCTCGATCCGGAGCGTCCCGGGGAACACCTCGTGCACGGCGTCGCCGTACAGGTGGCCCTCTTGGATGCCGAAGGCAACAGAACTGACGTCGAGCGCGACATTCGCCGCGGCACCGATCGGCGAGGTGTCGCCAGGCCCATGCCAAGCAGTCCGTACGCCGGAGAGCTCGGCGAGATCGGCCAGCTTCCGAGCCGGCGTGAGCCCGCCGATGTCGGAGACGTGCGAGCGGATGAAGTCGACGCCACCATCGCGGACCAGCCGGACGGCGTCGCCCATCGAGGTCGTCAGCTCACCCACAGCCAGCGGTACCGGCGATGCAGCCCGGACCTCGGGCAGCCGATCCCAATGCTCCGGCGGCAGCACGTCCTCAAGGAAGAACAGGCCGTACTCCTCCAGCGACCGTGCGAGCAGCACAGCCTCCTTCGGCGTCAGCCGCGAGTGCACGTCATGCAGGAGTTCGATGTTGTCCGGCAGCACATGCCGGGCCTCCGCGAACAGCTCGGGCGTCGCCCGCAGGTAGTCGCGCGCCGACCAACCATTCCGGTACGGCGCATCCGGGTAGAGCGTCGGGACCGCCGGAGCGCCGTACCCGCCACCGCCGGGAGTCGAGATCTGCAAGCGGATGTGCCGCAAGCCCTGCGAGACCAGCTTCTGGGCGTGCTCGAGCGCCTCCTCGATCGTCCGTCCACTCGCGTGCAGGTAGGTGTCGGCGGCCGCGCGAACCTTGCCGCCGAGCAACTCGTAGACCGGCATCCCGGCGCGCTTGCCGGCGATGTCCCACAGCGCCTGGTCGATCCCGGAGATCGCATTGTTGGTCACCGGGCCACCACGCCAGTAGCCGGTGAACCCGGCCAGCCGCGTGAGGTCGCCGATGTCACCGGGATAACGCCCGATCAGCAGCCGGGCCAGGTGCTCGTCGACGAACGTCTGCACCGCCTTCCACCGCTGGGTGAAGGTCGCACAGCCAAGGCCGTACAGCCCAGGCTCGGTGGTGTCGATCTTCACCACCACCAGCGGGATGCCCTGCGGCGCGGTGACGATCGCCTTGACCGCCCGGATCCGGACGTCGTCCCGGACCGGCCACGGCTGGTCGAAGTTCGAAGGCATTCACAACTCCAGGGTCGGAAGGTCGAGTTCGTGCTGTGCCTGGAAACCCAGCACCGTGCGCACCGCGGTCAGGTCGATCGGCACCTCGCGGCCGATGAACCGCCGCAGGCGGGGAACGTCCGGCGCGAACTTGTCCAGCAGGGCCTCAGTCGAGTACGGCGCGTTCGTCGTACCGGCCGCGACGAAGAAGACGTGCGCACCCTCGAGCTGCGCGGTGAGTCCGAGCTCGATCGCGTACGCCGCATCGCGGCTGTCCAGGTTGCTCCAGACCTCGCGCAGTCCGGTGGCCGGTTGGTCACGCATGTGCTCGGCCTGCGACTGCAAGACCTCGGCCGAGTTCGTGTGCGGGAACCGCAGCGCGACCACGTCGATGCCGAACCGCCGCCAAGCCGCTCGCGCGGTGTTCTCGTCGTTCTGCTTGGACAGCGAGTACGGATCCGCGACGTCGGCCGGGATCCGCTCGTCCAACGGGTAGTACGCCGGCCGGACGTCGTGCGGGTTGAACACCAGTCCGGTCGCGTTGATGCTGCTCGCGGTCACCGCGCGCTTGATGCCGAGGGCACCGGCCTGGGCCAGCACGTTGAACGTCGACACCACATTGATCGAGTACACGTCGTACGGCGTACCGGCTGACGGGTGCGCCAACGCGGCGAGGTGCACCACGAGTTCGGCGCCGTCGAGCGCCTTGGCGACATCAGTCTCCGATCGGGTGTCACCCACGAGCACCCGATCCGCCTTCAGATCGGGATGCTCGGTGTTCGACAAGGCCGTCACCAGCGTGCCCAGCTCGTTCAGTCGTTGCACGGTGACCAGACCGATCCGGCCGCTGGCCCCCGTCACCAGCACCCGTCGGCCATTGAGTGCAGACGTCATTCTTTGATTCCCCCGCTCATCCCCACACCTCTGAGGAACTGCTTCTGGAACACCAAGAACAGCACGACCGGGATCAGCACCGCCAGGAACAGCGCGCTCATCTGCAGCGAGATCTCCGTCGTCTTGGCGACCCGGGGCAGCGCGACCGAGATCGGCTGCAGTTTCGGATCGGGCAGCACGAGCAGCGGCCAGAGGTAGTCCTTCCAGGAACCGATCACGGTCAGCAGCGCGACGACACCGACGATCGGCTTCGACAGCGGGAGGATCAAGGCGGTGAACATCCGCAGATTGCTCGCGCCGTCGATCCGGGCAGCCTCGATCAGCTCACGCGGGATCGAGTCGAAGTACCGCTTCATCACCAGCACGTTGAACGCGCCCGCCGCCGCCGGGAGCCAGACCGCCCAGAACGTGTTCTGCAGGCTGATCCCGAGCACGGGCATCTTCAGGATGGTCATGTAGAGCGGGACCAACGAGATGACACCGGGCAAGAACAGCGTCGCCAGTACGGCGCCGGTGAGGATCGGTCCCCATTTGGGACGGAGCACGCTCAGGACGAAGGCACCCGTCGTACAGACGAACAGGGTCGAGATCATCGAGCCGATCGCGATGAAGGCGGTGTTGCCCAGGTAGGCGCCGATCTGGACGCGGTTCCAGGCATCCGGGATGTTCTTCAGCTGGATGCCCGACGGCCACAGCTGCATCGGGCCGCTGAGGATGTCCTGGCTCGTCGAGACGCCCGACTTGAGCAGCCAGAGCAACGGGCCGACCCCTGCGATCAGAACCCCGATGAAGAGCAGGACCTGGATCACCGGCAGGCCGTAGCGGACCGTCGTACGGCGTCGGTCCTTGGTCGAGATGATTCCGCGCTCATGGCTCATGTGGTGCTCCAGCGGCGGGTGACGAAGTGGTAGGCGACCGAGAGCAGGCAGAGCACCCCGGCGAGCAGGACGCTGAGCGCTGTCGCGGCACCGAAGTCACCGTTGACGAAGGCGTACCGGTAGATCAGCAGCAGGACCGTCATGGTCGCGTTGTTCGGGCCGCCGCCGGTGAACAGGAACGGTTCGGTGAAGACCTGGAACGTCCCGATCAGCTGGAGCAGCATCATGATGAAGATGATTCCGCGGATCTGCGGCAGCGTGACGTGCCAGATCCGGCTCCAGATCCCGGCGCCGTCCAGCTCGGCCGCCTCGTACAGCTCCGTGCGGACGCCGGTCAGCGCCGCCAGGTAGATGATCGAGGTGGCGCCCGCGCCGGCCCAGGTCGCCTCGAGCACGATCGCCGGCATCGCCAGACTCTGCGAGTTCAGCCAGGCGAACGGCCCGATCCCGAACCAGCCGAGGATCGAGTTGAACACGCCGGCCGCGCTCGGGTCGTAGAAGAACGTCCAGAGCAGGATCGCGGCCACCGGCGGTACGACGGCCGGTAGGTAGGACAGCACGTTGTAGAGCCAGCCGGTCTTGCGCAGCTCACTCACGAACACGGCCAGGAACAGCGGCACCGGGAACCCGAACACGAGTGCCAGGGCAGCGAAGTACAGGGTGTTGAGCGCGGCCTGCGGCAGTTGCGGGTCGGTCAGCACGTAGCTGAAGTTGGCCATCCCGACCCATTCGGGCGGCGTGACCAGGTTGTTCTTCTGGAAGCTGAGCACCAGACCGCGAACGATCGGGCCCCAGGAGAAGTAGAGGAAGGTCAGCACCAGCGGTACGGCGAAGATCACCGCGCTGAGCCCGCCGGAGCGGTACCAGGTCGCGACGGACCTGGTACCACTGCGGCTCTGCTTGGTCGACTGGAACATGGGCTTACCGCGCCAGGCGTGCGTCGATCTTCGAAGCGGTGTCGCTCAACAGCTTGTCGATGTCCGCATCCTGCTTCGTGAGCACCTGCTGAACCACCGGGTCGAGCAGTGAGTAGACCTCCTGACCCTTGTTGCCCGGCTCGGGCAGCAGCTTCAGCGAGGTGGTCGAGTCGATGTAGCCCTGGAACTGCTTGACCGGGACGTTCACGTACGGCTCACGCCACTTGTTGTACTGGTCGAAGGTCTGCTGGCTCAGCGGCGTGATGCTCGGCCGGCCGACGAAACCCTTGTCGGCGATCGCGTTCTTCGCGTCCGTCACCGCGACCGACTCCGACGTGTACTTGTCGAACTGGTCGAACTTGATCCACTTCAGCGCGGCGACGATCTCGTTCTTGGTCGCCTTCGGGCTGACCATCTTCAGCGAGCCACCGGTCAGCGTGCCGAACGGGCCGCCGGCCTGCGGGAGCGCGCCCTCACCGAAGTCGGCGGGCTTCATGGCGAACTGCTTCACGCTCATGTCATAGGCGTCCGGCGCCTGCATGACCATGCCGATCTTGCCCGCCGCGAAGTCCTGCCGGACCTCCTCCTGGTTGTAGAGGAACCGGCTGCCCATCGAGTTGTCGGTCCAGCGCATGTCCTTGAGCGTCTGCAGCGCCTTCTTGGTCGGGGCGTCGTTGAAGGTGCTCTTCTTGCCGTCCTGGCTCTGGACCGTGCCGCCCATGCTGTAGGTCATCGTGGTCAGCATCCAGCCACCGGTGTTGTTGGTGGTGAGCTGCGCGTAGCCGGCCTTGCCGGTCTTGTCCGCGATCTGCTTGGCGTACTGCCGGACCTCGTCCCAGGTCGTCGGCGGCTTGTCCGGGTCCAGCCCGGCCTGCTTGAACAGCGCCCGGTTGTAGGCCAGACCGACCGAGAACACGTCGGTCGGTACGCCGTAGATCCGGCCCTTGTCGTCCTGAACGATCTTCAGCACGTTCGGGTTCAGGTCCTTGGTCAGGTCGACCAGCTTCAGCTCGTCGGTGATGTCCGCGAGCTGCTTGTTCGGGATCATGTTGGCCGGCTCGGTGAAGCTGATCGACATCACCGTCGGCAGCGTTCCGCCGGCGATCTGGGCCTGGAAGGTCTGCGCCTGCCAGCTGGTCTCGGTCGTCTTCACGGTGATGTTCGGGTTCTTCGCCGTGAAGTCTTTGACCTTCTGCTCGAACGTTTTCAGGTCGTTCGGCTTGTCGGGGGTGGGGCGGTCCCCGACCGTGATCGTGACCGGCGCGTTCTGGTCGATCGCACCGGTACTGTCCGCGGGCGTGGTTCCGTCGGCACACGCCGCCAGGCCGAACACCAGTCCCGCCACGCCCAGTCCGGCGCCCAACCTGTTCACTCTCGTCATCGGAACTCCTCAAGGTTTCCGGATGCACCGATGTGCTCTGAGCCACACCGGCCAAATTCTTGAGTAAGTTAAACCAAGCGTGTTACTAATTCAAGACCTCCTCCCTCGCCAACCCGAATCGTTGCCTGACGCCCGATGTCGAGCGCGGTCGCCGGCCTCCGACGTACCGGCTGAGAAACACTCACCCAGGAGGATCCATGGCAGACCACGTTGTGCACTTCGAGATCATCGGGACCGACCCCGCCAGTCTCCAGACGTATTACGCGGAGCTTTTCGGCTGGCAGTACACGGCCGGCAGCGCCGTACCGGCGGCGGCGTACGAGGGCGGCGGGTACGGCTTCATCGGGAGCGAGGTCGCAGGCCTGAACGGCGGGGTCGGCGGCGGACCGCTGCTGCAGCCGAAGGTGCTCTTCTACATCGGTGTCGACGACGTCACGGCGGCTCTCGAGCGTGCCGAGAAGCTCGGCGGTACGCCGGTGTTCGGCCCCGAAGGCGATCCGGGGCAACTCGTCGTCGCCCGGTTCACCGACCCCGAAGGGAACCTGATCGGGCTGGCCGGGCCGAAATAGGCTCGGCCGACGGTCCGGCGGTCGTCGAGGATGTGGCATGCGACCGGCGACCGCCGGCGACCTTCATGGTGCTGGACCTTTGGCCCCGGTGCTTGTTACCCGAAGCCGCGAACTCGGAACTGCATCGCGCGGTAGGGCCAACCGGCGTCGGTCTTCCACTGGCTGACCGAGAGGTGCAGGTCGCTGAGGGTGGAGCCGGGGATGATGTAGCCGCCGTACAGCTGAGCGACGTGGTTGTCGTTCTCCTGGCCCCAGGCGCCACCGTAGATGAGCGGCTGGCGGATGGCCGTGTAGAGGTTGTCGGTGGGAGTGTTCATGATCATGCCGTCGATGCGGTAGTCACCGGCGTTGAACCAGGTCAGGATCCACTTGCCGCCGAGCGGACGCAGGCACAGTTCACCGAAGCTGCCGGTCAGGATCGGGGTGGCGGGCTTGCCCCAGCCCCACGCGTTGTCGCGGAAACCCCAGGGTTCGTAGGCGGCCGGGTTCGCGATCTGGTCGCTGCGGACACGCTTGAGGATGATCGGCTTGTCGCGCTGGAAGCCGGTCGAGTACACGTAGACGTAGCCGTCGTTGCCCAGGCCCCAGGTGATGCACTGGAACAGCCCGCCGTCGATGTTCGGATCGAACTTCGCGCCGGTGTGGTACCAGTTCGCGCCGGAGTTGTCGCTGCGCCAGATCTCCGTCCACACCACGTTGCCGAGGCCCTTGTTCACCATCACGTGCAGGTACATCGACCCGCCGATCGTGATCACATCCGACGGCAGCACGGTCGAGAATGTCGGGTTGTCATGCGGGTAGTCCCACAACTGCTGCGCCGCCGCCCCACCCACCGCACCCGACCACGTCACTCCCCCGGCCAGGTCAGTCGTGTTCGACCACAACGCCACCGGCGACCGCCACCACCCACCTCCGACCCGGGCCTCCTCAAAGGTGTCCCCGAACACGAACACCATCCGCCCGTCCGGCGCCCGCGCCGGAATCCCCAGGTCAGTGGCCGCCATCCGGAACCGGTCCGTCAACCCAGGCCCGGTCAGATCCTTCACCTTGTTCACCGTGATCGCCTGCGGCCCGGCCAACGCCGTACCAGGCAGAACAGCCGCAGCGCCAACACCTGCCGCAGCACCCAACAACGCTCTCCGAGAAAGCTCCATCGACAAACTCCCACTTCAAAAGGGCGGACGGGAAATCGATTTCTCCCCTCACCCTCCACAACCAGCCCCAGCTAGTCAAGGGCGAGACGTACCGAAGGGCAGGTAGTGGTCACCATCTGCGCCTATCGCCACGGTGCGCTCGGCTCGCCGACAGCCTCGGACGTCGACCACTACCCGCTCGTTCGTACGCTGTGGATAACTTCCGCGCCTCTCCCGCCACATTAGGCAGGATTCTCGTATGGAATCGGTGGCGGAGGTGGTGGTCCAGCTAGGCGGTTGGGCCACGGCTGCCGACCTGGTCAAGGCGACCTCGCGACGAGCCTTGGCAGGGGCGCTTCGGCGGGGAGATGTCATCCGGCTCGCCCGCGGGATCTACGGGCATCCCGCACTCGCGACCGATTACGGCGCCGCGGTCAGTCACCACGGGGTGCTGTCACACACCAGCGCGGCCGCAGCCTGGCGGTTGCCGCTCCTGGTCCCACCGACGGTTCCACACGTCACCGTGCCGACCAATCGCGCGGCTCGGTCGACCCAGAAGGCCGTCCTGCATTGGGCAGACCTCCCCAAGGACGATCTCCGTCGGCGGCTCACCAACTTGGAACGCACAGTGCTCGACTGCGCCCGGACCCTCCCGTTCGGGGAGGCACTGGCGGTTGCCGACGCGGCACTTCGCACTGGCCGACTCAACGCGGAGGAGTTGCAGGCCGCCGCTTTCAAGATGCAGGGACCGGGCCGGCCCAACGCGGTACGCGTGGCGGCGGCCGCGGACGCCAGAGCAGAGAGCTTTCTGGAGTCGATGGCGCGTGCGGTGTTCCTGGAGGCGGGCCTCGAAGACTTCGAGCCCCAGGTAGTGATCGATCTCGGAGGCCGCCGCATTCGGGTGGACCTCGGCGAGCGCGGCATACGCCTAGCCGTCGAGGCAGAGGGCCACGAGTACCACGCGGCTCCCCCGCAGTTCGCCGCCGACTGTCGCCGCTACAACGAACTCGTCGCGGCGGGCTGGCTAGTTCTCCTCTTCACCTACCAGGACATCATCCTCGACCCGGCCGGCGTCGTCGCGACGACGCGTGCCGTGCGCAGCCAGCGGCTGGGTGTACCAACGAACGGGTAGACGTAAGCGCTGCACGCGCAGGCTACCGCGCTGGGCGAACCTCAACGCCCACCACTACCCGTTCTTCGGTACAGCTTCAGTCGCGGCCGGTGGCGATGGGGCGGGTGGGGTCGGTGATCCAGTCTGACCAGGAGCCGATGTAGACGGGGGCTTTGATGCCGACCGATTCGAGGGCTAGTGCTGTGTGGGTTGCTGTTACGCCGGAGCCGCAGTAGGTGGCCAGTTCGGCGTCGGGGGTTGCTCCGTGGGCGGCGAAGTAGGTGGCCAGCTCGTCGGTCGGCTTGAAGTGGCCATCCGCATTCAGCAAGGCCGCCATGGGGGTGTTGACGGCGCCCGGGATGTGGCCGGCGACCTTGTCCATCGGCTCGACCTCGCCGGCGAAGCGCTCGGGGGCGCGGGCGTCGAGGAGTACGCCGGTGGCCGCGACCTTGGCGGCTCCTTCGGCGTCGACCAGGGGCAGGTGGCCGGGCGTGGCGGTGAAGTCGGTGTCGTCATCGGCCGGTACGTCGGTGCTGACCTCTCCCCCGGCGGCCTGCCACGCGGCGAGTCCGCCGTCGAGAACGCGCACGTCCGCGACACCGAAGTACCGCAGGATCCACCAGGCGCGGGCTGCCGCGAGTGAGTTTGCCGCGTCGTACACGACGACCGGCGTCTCGGCCGAGATTCCGGTACGGCGTGCCAGCACGCTGACCGTGGTCGCGTCCGGCAACGGGTGCCGGCCGGGGCCGGGTGGGCCGGCGAGCTCGGTATCGAGGTCCACGAAGAAGGCGCCGGGGAGGTGGCCGGCGTCGTACGCCTCGCGTCCGGGCGGGCCGGCCAGGTTCCAGGTGGCGTCGATCAGCACCGGCTGCGGCTCCAGGGCGCGCAGTTCGTTGACGGTGATCAGTGGGCTGGTCATGACGCGGCTCCTCCGAACGGTAGGACTTCGGGTGACAGCGTGGCGCGGGCTCGGGCCTGCGTGAGGCGACGCCGGTGGTGGCGACGGCAGAGCACCTCGTAGGCCATCTCGGCCGCGTTGCTCTCGATGTCGCCCACTGCCAGCTGCTCGCCTTCGGTCACCATCTCTCCACCGATCGTACGGGCGTTGTGGGTGGCCCTCTCGCCGCACCAGCACAATGCCTCGACCTGGAGCAGTTCCATCCGGTCGGCGAGCTCGACCAGCCGCGCCGATCCGGGGAACAACGTCGCCCGGAAGTCGGTCAGGATGCCGAAGCAGAAGACGTCGATCTGCAGTTCGTCGACGAGCCGGGCCAGCTGCTCGATCTGCAGCGCACTGTAGAACTGCGCCTCGTCGCACACCGCATAGTCGATCCGCCCACCCTGGGTGAGTTCGTTGACCACGTGGTCCCAGAAGTCGAACTCGGGCCGCACCTCGATCGCGTCGGCGACCAGTCCGAGCCGTGACGACAGCACCGACTCCCCCGCCCGGTCGTTGCTGGTGAAGATCCGCCCCCGGCGACCACGCGCCTTGTGGTTGTGATCCATCTGCAGCGCCAGCGTGGACTTGCCGCAGTCCATGGTCCCGGTGAAGTAGAGCAGTTCAGCCACGGGCGATCATCCTGCCAAGTCAACCGACTGGAGCGCACCTCGGGGGGTGTCTACGGCGGTCAGATCGGCGGGCGTGGCCGGAAGCTGCCGACGAGGGGTGGACCCGGCTTGGGTATTTGCGCGCGTACGGTTTGAATGGACCGTGCGCAAAGGTCTCCTGCTTGTTCTTGCGGTCGTGCTGACGGTCGTGTCCTCGGTCGTCACCCCGGCGATGGCGGTGCCGACGGCCGGGCTCCGGGCGTACTTCGTCATCACCGAACCGGCCAAGACCAGTCAGGTCACCGGTGCGATCACGCAGAACGGCGGCACGATCTATGCCGCGTACGACGCGATCGGGGTGATCGTCGTGCACTCGGCCAACGCCGACTTCGCCGCCAAACTCCGAGGCGCCGGTGGTGTGCAGAAGGTGGGCGCGACCCGGACGAGCGATCTGCCCGCCGAGGTCGCGAACCCGGCCATTCCGCCGGCCATCACCGAGTCGGCGGACAACGCACCGGAGACCGACCGCAGTGACATGAGCCAGATCGGCGCCGATCGGGCGTGGACGAAGACCCTCGGCGCCAAGACGATCACGGTCGGCGTCCTGGACACCGGCGTCGACGACCAGCACGCCGATCTCAAGGCGAACTTCGATGCCTCCAAGTCGGCGTCGTGTGCCTACGGCAAGGCGGACACCAGGCCCGGTGCGTGGCGGCCGGTTGCCGACCACGGCACGCATGTGGCCGGCACGATCGCGGCCGCCAAGAACGGCGTCGGCGTGGTCGGTGTCGCACCCGGCGTGAAGGTCTCGTCGATCCGGGTCGCCGAGAGCACCGGGGACAACCTGTTCTTCCCGGAGAACACTGTCTGCGCGTTCATGTTCGCCGCCGACAAGGGTGTCTCGGTCACCAACAACAGCTACTACGTCGACCCGTGGCTGTTCCTCTGTCCGTCGAACCAGGACCAGGACGCGATCGCCGAGGCGGTACGACGCTCCGTCGCCTACGCGGATGCCAAGGGCGTGGTGAACGTGGCCGCGGCCGGCAACGAGGACTACGACCTGGCCAACAAGGACTCCGACGACTCGAGCCCCAACGACTCCACTCCGGCACCGCGCCCGATCACCAACGACTGCGTGAGCCTGCCGACCGAGCTGCCGAACGTGGTCGTGGTCGCCTCCGTCGACGCGGCCGGCGCGAAGTCGCGTTTCTCGAACTTCGGCGAGAACAAGATCAACGTCGCCGCCCCCGGTGAGAACGTCTTCTCGACCGTCCCCGGTGGCGGCTATGCAGCGATGAGCGGTACGTCGATGGCCTCGCCGCACGTGGCGGGAGTTGCCGCGCTGCTGCGCAGTGCGAACCCGAAGCTGACGCCCGAGCAGGTTCGCGCCAAGCTCAATGAGCAGGCCAACGACATCGCCTGCCCAGCCGGAGCGTCGGCGGACTGCAAGGGCACCGCGACCAAGAACTCGTTCTTCGGCGAGGGTCTCGTCGACGCCGCCGAGGCGGTCGGCGCAGCATCAGCGCAGCCGAAGGGCGCAATCTCGGTCACCAAGCCCGGTGAGCAGCTCGGCGTCGGCGGTATCCCGGCCGTGCCGCTGCTCATCAAGGGCATGGGTGGATCAGGCGACATCAGCTACACCGCGACCGGTCTGCCGCCTGGCCTGGAGATCAACCCGGAGCGCGGCTGGATCACCGGCGTACTGACTCCGGGCGCCGGCCGCTACAAGGTCACGGTCATCGCGCGCGACGGCGAGGCCAAGACCGCCAGCACGAGCTTCTACTGGAACGTCTGGAGCTTCTGACTCAGTAGCCCGGGTCGACGAGGAGCGGAATCTCCATCTCGTCGGTCGTCAGCGAGCCGTGCAGCCCGATCAGCCCGGCCTCCTGCGGGAACCGTCGGCTCGCAACGACGGACAACGGCCCCAGCGCCGCCACCATGACATCGCCCAGCCGCGGCGCGACCCGATCCTCGACCGCCCCGAACCATCCGCGCCCGATCGCGTCGTCCCGGCTCAGCACGAGCGCCCGGTCCCCGAGCCGCTCCTGGTACGTCGCCAGTACGTCGTCCGCCGCGCCGTCGACGCAGTACAGATGCCGGAAGCGGGACTCGCCACCGATCAGCCGCAGCCCGTCGGTCAGCTCTGGCTCGTTGTCGAGGTCGACCCGGTTCTCCGGAGCAACGTCGATCATGCCGTGGTCGGCAACCACAACCAGTACGGCGTCGCGCGGTAGCGAGGACCGGACCTGCATCGCGAACGCGTCCGCCGCGACCAGCTCCTTGCGCCACTGCCACGAGTCGCAGCCCTGCCCGTGACCGGTGTAGTCGAGCTGGGAGTCATAGACATAGGTCAGTGACGACGTGCCCTCGCGGCTCGCGAACCGTGTCGCGTCCAGCCGGTCCTCGATCGTGTCGGCACCTCGATGGATGCTCCCCCGGAACGCCGCCCGGGTCAGGCCGGACTTCTCGAAGCGGGCCTTGCTCACGTTCCGGGTGACTACCCCGGCGGCTGCCACTCGGTCGAAGACCGTGGTGTGCGGCTGCCACTTCCAGGGGTCGACGGGCGCGTCCCACTGCAAGGCGTTCAACAGAGAGCCGGTCTCCGGCACGATCGTCGTGTAGCCGACCATGCCGTGTGCACCGGGCGGCAGCCCGGTCCCAAGGCTCGTCAGACTCACCGCAGTCGTCGACGGCACCCCGGCGGTGAGACTCCGGCCGGTGGCAAGCAGTGAGGACAGGTACGGCGCTGAGTCCGCATAGCGCTTGAGCAGGTTCCAACCGAGTCCGTCGAACAGCAGAACGGCGTACCGGGCGGCCGGTGGGAGCTCGAGCACGTTCGTGAAGTCGGGCACCGACAAAGCACCGGCCACCGATGGCAGTACGTCGGCGAGCGCGCCCCCGCCGTACTGGGGGCTGACAGACTCGATCACGGCACTACTTGGTGGTCGCGAACGACAGCGCGCGGGCGAAGTCCAGCACCTGCTGGATGCCGGCCGGGCCGTCGGCGGCGGCGCTGATCCGCAGTGAGATGTCGTCGGCGGCGACCGAACCGGTGTAGCCGTGGTCGGCCTCGCAGTTCGGATCGGCGCAGACGGCGGGCTCGAGATCGATCCGGTTCACCATCCCCCAGCCGATCGTCAGCACGACCTCGCCACCACCGGACACGGCCGGGTCGGACTTGCCCGAGGCATAGCCTGCCGGGTTCGGAACGACCCGGTTGACCACCACGGCGTTCACCCGCGACAGCGGGATCGCCTCGGTCGAGGTCGACGCGTACGGCGCCCGGATCAGGTCGTCGGCCGCGTGCTCGTCGGTGTGCCCGACGATCAGCCGGGTCGGGGTCAGCGCCAGGATCGTGATGTGCCGCCGGACCTCGTCGCGGTCGAACGTCGGCTCGTGCTGCAGGACGAAGGCCCGGATGGGCTCGCTCGCGATCGCGATCGCGAGCGAATCCGTCACCACGTCCGGGTAGTAGCCACAGTGGTCGATCGCCGCGCGCAGCTCCGGGGAGGCGTCCACGAGCTCCGGTGTATTCAGGTCACGCATACCCTCATCCTTGCACGACCGCTGCCGCCTGCGTTTGCCCCTTGTGGACAACTGTGGTCACACCTTGTGGACAACCGCGATCAGTTCGCACTTGCCTTCCGCAGCACCGGCGCGCCCGCCATCCCGGCCGCCGCGACCAGCGCCAGGCCGACCACGATCTGCCCGATCAGCAGCAGGATGCCGGAATTGCCTTGAGTGAGGATGTGGCCACCGCTCAGTGCCAGACCGCACAGGGCACCGAATCCGACCACCGGCAGGCCGACTCCGACCACCGGGACCAGGGCTGCGAGTCGAGCCGCGCGCTCGATCACGGTCAGTGGTACACCCGATCGGCGCAGCGCCTTGGCCGGTCCGGCCTGGTCGAGCGCCGTACCGACTGCCCCGGCCGCTGTGGACGCTGCCGCGGTCAGGAACACCAGGCCCATCAGCAAGGCGACGCCGATCCGCATGTCCTGCCAGGTCGGGTCATCGTCGCCACCCGGCATGAACACCGAGATAAACCCGGTGACGAAGCCGCTCAGCACCAGCGCGGCCACGGGCCGGAAGGCTGCCTTCGGGTCGTCTGCCAGCCGTCGGCCAGCGAGGAGGGCGACTGGCCCGTTGGCCAGGTTCGCCAGCATCTTGCCGATCACCTGGACTGCGAACGGACCAAGGATCCGTACGGCGAGTGCTCCGAACCCGATCGCGATCAGCAGCGGCACGATCGCGGCGCCCATGCCCAGCGACGCCAGTGCGATCGGTCCGATCAGCAGCGGTACCAGCCGCAGCGCAGTGGTCGCCTTGCGCGTCTGACCCCGTACGACGCCCAGAGGCGTGATGCTGACCCGGCCGAGCCCGATCATCGCGCTCAGCACCGACAGCACCGGTACGGCGGCCAGCACGATCAGCACGGTCCACCAGTTCGGTGCGATGTCTGAGATGTACCAGCGACCACCACCGAGCGGGATCCGCGCAATGAGAGGTATCAGAACGACGTACCCGAGCAGTCCGACCACTGCACCGGCCAGACTCAGCACAGCCTGTTCGACTGCGCTTAGCCAGAGCACCTGGCTCCGAGTGGAGCCAGCGAGCCGCAGTGCGGCCAGTCGATGCTCACGACGCTTCGCTGCCACACCTGCGGCCTGGCCGACCAGACTGAGGAGTGGGAAGAGCACCAGCACGATGCCGAACGCCACGGCGATGAGTAGGCCAGCCAGGCGACTGTCCATGTGCTCGGTCTGCCAGGTGTCGACGTAGTTCGGGTACTTCGTGTCGAGCTTGTCCACGCCATGAATGACGACCAGTTCCTCCGGCGAGGACAGTCCCTTGTCGGTGATGATGCCGGTCGGTTTGTCGAGGCCGAACTTGGCGCTGAGGCTCGACCACTGCTTGGCGACCTCCGGCGAGACGAACACCTCGCCCGGCTTGGGCGTGTGATCGAGCCCCGGCGGAGGCGGCTGGTTGTTCGGCCGCAGCGTGGTCAGGTCGATCTGCAACAGGTTCTGCCCGTTGAGCTTCTGATCCTGGACCTCGTGCGTCGCGCCGATCGCCGTACTGGCATCGGCGTGGTCGGCACCCCGCCAGCCGATCCGGTCCGAACGATGCGAGATGCCGAGCGAACCCGCGATCAGGAACGTGACGAGCAGCGCGACGATCGCGGTCGCCCCCAGCGCCGCGAGGTTGGCGGCCCGTCCGCCAGGTCCCGGGCGGCGCACGAAGCGCAGCCCGAGGTCGGTCATAGGATTCATCGGTTCGCCCCCAGCGACTCGTGCACGCGGCCATCGACGATGGTGAGCACCCGGTGGCACCGCGCGGCGACCGAGTTGTCGTGGGTGACCACGACAACCGCAGCTCCGCGGTGGGTGGCCGCGCCGATCAGCAGATCGATGACCTGGGAACCAGTCGTTGCGTCGAGCGCACCGGTCGGCTCGTCGGCGAACACCACCTGTGGCTCGCCGACCAGGGCCCGTGCAATCGCGACGCGTTGCGCCTGACCACCCGACAGCTCCCCTGGCCGCCGGCCTGCCTCGTTGGCCAGCCCGACCTGCGCCAGCATGTTGCGAGCCCGGCCGATCGCATCGCGACGGCTGATGCCGTCAACCATCAGCGGCAGCGCGACGTTCTCGTCGGCCGGCAGCTCGGCCAGCAACTGGTTGTCCTGGAAGACGAACCCGAGCCGACGCCGGCGCAACACAGTCCGGGCGGCGTCGTTCAGCTGGTCGACCCGCTCGCCGCCCAGCCACACCTCCCCCTGATCCGGCGTCAGGATGCCGGCCAGCACGTGCAACAGCGTCGTCTTGCCGTTGCCGCTCGGGCCCATGACGGCCAACGCCTCGCCCGACCGGACGCCGACATCGACGCCCGCCAGACCGACGACGTCGCCGTAGTACTTGACCAGGCCATGCCCACTGAGGACGACCTGCGGTGCGAGTTGGGGACTCTGGAAGCTCATACTGACGAGCTTTCCGTTCTTCAGCCTCCGATTCGTCGGCCCACAGGCCTGTCTTGGCATCGCCTTCCGGTTGCCGTTCAGCCCGGCGACGTACGACTTGAGTCGTACGTCAACCTGCGCGGAACGCCGAGGGGTAGGCGTCTCGGTAGCTGGGGATGACACCGGCGGGCGTCTCGACGGTCTCCGCGGTGAGCATGGCGTGGACGATGGCGCGGGACAGGGTGCGGGCGGCGGCGGTGTACACCGACTCCAGCTGGGCCAGGGCTGCTGGGTCAGTGACGCTCAGGCGTGGGCCGTCGTCGGTGCGGGTCGAGAGGGCGAAGATGCTGTCGCCGTCGACCAGGGTGTGGATCGGATCGATCCCCCGGGCCAGGCCGTCGTGGGCGATCATCGCCATCCGTTTGGTGGCGGCTTTGTCCAGCGGTACGTCGGTAGCGACGACCGCGATCACCGTGTTCATCGCTGGGCCAGGGATCAGGTTGCGGCCGGGTGCAGCCGGTGGTGGGGGCTCGGTCGGGACCTGCAGGTGGGTGAACTCGTCGCCGAGGCCATAGCGTGCGCCGTGCAGGACGCCGTTCGCGTCGACGGCCGAGCCGGCCGCGTTCACGATCACCAGCGCGCCGACCGTCGTACCGTCATCGAGGCGGACGCTTGCCGAGCCGACGCCGCCTTTCAGCGACCGCGCCCGAGCGCCGGCCCCGGCGCCGTGGTTGCCGAGGGCAACCGGTCCGTCGGACGCGTTGGCGATCGCGTCGGTCCCCCATGACGCGTCCGGCCGCGCCTGGAAGCCACCGCCACGACCGAGGTCGAAGATCACTGCCGTGGGCACGATCGGTACGACGTCCTTGTCGCCCAGGCCGACGCGGACACCTTCACCCCGTTCCTCGAGCCAGCGCATCACGCCCCCGGCCGTGTCGAGACCGTAGGCGGAGCCGCCGGTCAGGACGACCGCGTTCACGCCGCCGTTCGAGTTCACCGGGTCGAGCAGGTCGGTCTCACGTGTGCCGGGAGCGCCGCCGCGCACGTCCACACCGGCGACCGCAGTGGACGGTACGTAGATGACCGTCGTACCGGTCAGGTAGGGAGCGTCGACGCGTTCGACCTGCCCCACCAGCACTCCGGGGACGTCGGTGATCGCGTTGTGCGGACCCGGCTGCATCCTCGCTCCTCACGCAGAAAATCTGGTTGCCACCGACATTAGCTTGGTAGGTATGAACACCGATCAGCTCTGTGGTCTGCTGGCCGAGCCGTCCCGACTGCGCACCTACTCCGCCGTCGTCCTCGGCGCCACCACCCCCGACCAGGTCGCCGGAACGACCGGCCTGCCGAACGCCACCATCGGCAAGGCCCTCCAGAAGCTGATCAAGGCCGGACTCGTCACCGCCAACCCTGCCCTGCAGGCCGACGAAGACGCGTTCAAGAACGCCGTCCGCGACCAACGCCCCGCCTGGACCCCACTCGACCCCGACCCAGCCCGCGACGCCGTCCTGAAGGCGTTCATCCGCGACGGCCGGCTCACCCACTTCCCGACGTACCCGGAGAAGCTCCAGATCGTGCTGGAGCACATCGCCACCTCGTTCGACCAAGACCGCGACTACCCGGAGCCAGAGGTCAACGAACTCCTCAACCGCTGGCACCCCGACCACGCCGCCCTCCGCCGTACCCTCGTCGACGCCCGCCTCCTCACCCGCACCAACAGCATCTACCGCCGAGCGCATTAACCCCACCCGCCTGCAGAAGTTGGTTGAGCCGTCAGATGGTGTCGTCGCCGACTTGTCGCCGCGGGCGTGGAGCCGCTGTCGGTGCAATGGTGATCAGGTAGTCCTCGGTCGGGTCTTCGACGACCGAGTCGTAGTGGTTTGCGCGGCCCCGGGCGAACGCCTGGACAACGTGCGGACCCGGCGCCGGCGGGCTGTACACCTTGATGACGGGACCTTCGGGGACGAGCGGAACAAGGTAGAGATCTCCATCGATCTGCAGCGACATCTCCTCGGCGATCTCCCACTCGGCCGCTGCCACAGCGAGGTCCGGAAAATCGTCGGTGCCGACGTTGATGCTGACGTTGACCGGGCCCATGGCGCAACCACAACGAACGATGGCGGCCCGTCCTTCCGGGTCGGCATTGAGCAGTCGTCCCGGCGCGGCCGGATCCGGAAGGGTCGCATGCCCATAGGGAGCCAGGAAGAACTGGTGATAGATCACCATGACCTGGTGGTTCGACGGGTTGTCTGTCACGGAGGTGAAGGCTAGCTGCCAGGCCTCGTCATCGAAACCCGTTGGATGGTTGGCCGGGAGCGGTGCGATGATCGGGCGGTGAGCAAGACCAAGCCTGTGGCGCTGGGCGGTGTGTGGATGTGGGCGTACGACGCGAGTTTGTCGCTGGTGCTCGCCGAGACCGTGCGGCTGGTCGAAGGGTCGTTGCCCGATCGGCGGCCGGCGTGGTGGTCGAGGGTTGAGCGGGAGCTGCGTCAGCAGGCCGTGGTCGGTGATGTTCAGTTCGACCTTGAGCTTGGGCTGGACGATGACGAGCGCGAAGAGTTGGCGCGGCTGTTCGACGAGGCGGCCGAGCTGGTGCGGGAGCGTGGGGTCTTCACCGCTGACGAGGCGGACGCGTGGCCGATTCTTGACGGCTTTCCGGTGATATTCCGGGGCGAGGAACCTCGACAGACGGGGCCTGCGGCCGAGCTGGGCCATGCGCTGGCTCAGCTGATTCGCGGAACCCTTCCGGTCCCGCCGCAAGGAACCGTCTGGTACTACGGACCCCCATCTGGGCAGACCATGCTCGAACTGGCCCACGACCGTGAGTCGGGAACTCAGTAGGCGGACCGCCAGCACTCACCAACTCTGCGCGGCCTGGCTGGCTCACGCTCAGCGCATCCTCCCAGTACAGCTGAGGAGGAGGTTGGTGAGTGGCACAGGTCCGCGCCGACGTGGCCGTCAGAGTTCCGCGCGCATGACCCACCGCCACTTGGCGATCTGGCGGTCACGCACGAACCCGAACTGCTCGTAGAGCTCCTCTGGGCCCGTGTGCAGGTAGGCGCCGCGCTGTGGCTTGCGGTCGATCGTCTGCTCCGGATAGGCCTCCACCAGTCCGCCGCCGGCAGCCTGGATCGCGTCCAGCGCTCCTCTGACAGCGGCACGCGCGACGCCCCGGCCGCGATGGCGACTTCCAGTGAAGATGCAGCCGATCCGCCACGCGGGAAGCTCCGAGGCGCCAGCGGCGTACTTGGCCGGGTTCTTGATATTGGGCAGTTCCGCCGGGGTTCCGTACTGGCACCAGCCCACGCAATCGCCGTCGGCGTCGTAGACGAGGATCTGGTGCACTGTGCCCTTGTCCACATGGGCCTGCTTCGCAGCGCGGTTGCGCGCAGGGCTGTGAGGTGCCTCGCCGAACCCTTCGACATGAAGGCCCATGCACCAGCAGCCACCCCAGACGCCGTTGTTGGCTTCCACCAACGCACAGAAGTCGTCCCACGTCTCCGGCGACAACGGGCGAGTCGTATAGGCACCGGTCACCGGCGTTCTCCTTCGTCGAGCTCGCGCTGCACTCAGGCCGGATCGATGGTCTTGACCATGACGCAGTTCTTCAGGCCTTTGGGTCGGTCGTAGGTGAAGCCGAGTCGCTCGTAGAGGCGGCGGGTGCCGTTGTAGAGGAACGACGACGACATCTTCTTGGTCTCGTTGGTCAGGTCGTGCGGATAGCTCTCGACCCGGCCGCCGCCGGCCTGGGCGATCTGATCGAGGGCGCCGGTGATCGCCAGCTCAGTGACGCCCTGGCGCCGGTAGCGCTTGTCGACGAAGACGCAGGTGATTCGGTAGTCGGGATCCGCGGTCTTCGTCGCGTCGTACTGCTTGAGGTGATGGAGGGTGGGCAACTCGACCGGTGTCCCGTACTCGGCCCACGCGATGGCCTCATCACCGTCCATCACCAGTGCGGCGTGCGCCTTGCCCTGCTCGACGTAGGCCTTCTTCAGAGCCCGGTTGGCCTCGGCGCCCTGGCCGCGCTCGGGCCCGTCCGGGTGGAACCAGATGCACCAACAGCCCCCGAAGATGCCGTTGTGCCTCACCACCATTGCATCGAAGGCGGCCCAGGTCTCAGGGCTGAGCGGCGCGATCCGGTACGACGTCTCGGTGGTCATGGCGTTCCTATTTCTTCACGGCGGACATGTCGACGCAGACGATTCCTTCGTTGCCGTCCTGGTCGGCGATCACGGTGAGCCCGGGAGCCTCACTGTCATCGACGATCGTCCCACCCGCAGCGACAGCGGCGGCGATCCGTTGGCCAGCCGCCTCGGGCGCGACATAGACCTCGACGTGAAACCGCTGCCCCGGGCTCTCGTCCCCGAACCACAGGTTCGGTACCCGGCCCATGGCGTCCCTGATCTCGTCGCCGGGGGTCCCCCGTCCCTGGGCTTCGGGGTTCCCAGTGAGCAGTGCGGCCCACACCGGCGCGATGGTCGCTGAGCGCGCCGTGTCCAGGCCGAGTTCGAGTTCGCTGACCGTGGCCGGGGCAGCCTCGGCCTTCTGGTCGGCAGCGATCTCACTGATCCGTCGCGCCAGGTCGATGTCCTGCTGAGTCACCCACTCGACGACGTATTCGGTGCCTTCGTCGTCGCGGTAGATGGCGTCGTCGCTAACCAGCTTCAGGTCGACGTACCCCTTGCCGATGGACACCCGCGGGTGGTGCCCAAGCGCGTCGCCCGCCTCCCCCACCGCAGCAACGAACCGCACACCGGCGCCGAAGTCCTCCACCAGGTAGCGGGCGTGCAGCCCCTGAGCCAGCTTGCGCCAGTCCACCAGGCCGGCCGCAGCGATCTGCTCACCCTTCAGCATGTCCATGCAGGCGGACCCTACTCCCGATTCACCCTCCATCCGAGGCCTGACCGCTACCTGCCAATTGCCTCCCCCTTCCCCTCCGGCAATTTGAGGGGAGATCCCCTGAAGTTGCCGGTTCTCTGCCCGAAATTTCAGGGGAGAAGGGGCCATCTGAGGGGAGATCCCCTGAAATGGCCCACGCTTTCGGCCGGGATGCAGCGACACGCAGATCACAGCCACGGGTGGGGTTACTGCCGTCGCCGGTCAGGTGAGGCGGCGTACGGGGGTGTCTTGGCGGGGCTTCTCGTTGGGGGCGATGCGGATGGCGGCGTCCAGCACCGTTGCGCCTTGCACGCCGACCAGGATGGAGCGGAGGTCCAGTTTGACGACCTCTTCCAGGTCGAGGGTGAGGCGGGAGACTCGGTGCAGGAGGTTTTCGATGGCGGCGATGTCGGCAGGGTCGGTACCGCGGTAGCCGTACAGCAACGGGGCAGCGCGGACCTCGCGGACCATCTCGGCCGCATCCCGCGTCGTCAGGGGCGGCATGCGGTAGGAGCGGTCGCCGAGCAGATCAGTTGCGACGCCGGACAACCCAAAGGTGACAACCGGGCCGAACGACACGTCCTCCAGCGCTGAGATCACCACCGGCACCCCAGGCGGCGCCATCTTCTGTACGACGAACTGGGCGCGCCCCGGGTCGGAGGCGACACCGAAGGTGTTCGTCATCTCGGCCCAGGCGGCGCGCATGTCGTCTTCGTCGTGGATGTGCCGCCAGATGTCGGCCAGGTCGGGCCGCATCCGCCACTGCTCGGCGGTCGCCTTCAGGATCACCTCGAAGCCCAGATCCTCCGCTCGCGCGACCGCCTCGTCAGCGCTTAGTACCGGGAACGCCGGCAGCACCGAGATCCCGTAGAAGCTCAGCAGCAACTGCCGGTCCGAGTCGTCCAGGTCAGCGCCCTTGGGATGCCGCTGCAGATACTCGGCCACGAAGTCCTCGGCACCGGTCGTGTTCACATCCGGCAGATCCGGTACGCCGCTGTCCGACCGACGGCGCCACTCGGCGTACTGGGTCGCCTTGGCCAGCGCCCCCACGGCGTACTGCGGGTTCAAGAACGACGGGATCGACCCACGAGCCGCGCCGCCGTCATCATCCGGGACCTGCAACTCCTTAGGCACACTCCGCGACGCAAGGAACGTCGACACGACCGGCTTGTCCGACCCAGCAGCCGCAGCAGCCAGTACGGCGGCCACCTCGGCCCCGCCCGATTGAACCGGCGGCGTGTAGATCACCACGACCGAGTGCACCCGATCGTCGGCGAAGACCTCGGTCAGCGCTGCACCGAAGTCCGCGGCGGACGCGTCTGCGCTGAGGTTGCGTGGATCACCGCCGACCTGCAGCCCGACCTCGGCCATCGTGTCCAGGGCGAGCAGCGTCAAAGCGTCCGAGTTGCTGACGATCGCGACCCGACGCCCCTTCGGCAGCGGCTGGTGCGCGAGCAACTGAGCCACATCGAACAGCTCACCCGTGGTGTCCACGCCGATCAGACCGCTCTGCCGGAACATCGAGTCGATCGTTGCAGCCGGCAACTTGCTCCGTCGGACCAACTGCCCGACCGGCACACCCTGCGTGGCGCGCCCGGACTTCAGCGCGACCACCGGCTTGCGCCCGGCGAGGCGCCGCGCGACCCGGCTGAACTTGCGTGGGTTACCCAACGACTCCAGGTACAGCAGCACGACCTCAGTCGCCTCGTCCGAATACCAGAACTGCATCAGATCGTTGCCCGAGACATCAGCCCGGTTCCCGGCCGACACGAAGCTCGACAACCCAACCCCACGTGCAGTCATATCCGCGAGGATCGGTACGCCGAGCGCCCCCGACTGACAGAAGAACGCCACCCGCCCGCGACTCGGCATCGTCGGCGCCAGCGTCGCATTGAGCGAGACGCCCGCGGCGGTGTTGATCAGGCCGAGCGCGTTCGGCCCGATCACCCGCATGCCATAAGACCGCGCGAGCCCGACCAGATGCCGCTGCCGCCGACGCCCCTCGTCGCCGATCTCCGCGAAGCCGCTCGACACCACGACCAGCCCGCGCACGCCCTTGGCCGCACAATCCAGTACGACGTCCGCTACCTTCTCAGCGCGAATCGCCACGATCACCAGGTCGACCGTATCCGGCACCTCACGGATCGTCGGGTACGCCGGAACCCCCTCGATCTCATCCGCCGAGGTATCCGCATTGACGGCGTACATCCGCCCCGAGAACCCGCTGTCACGCAGGTTCCGCAGCAGCGCGTTCCCGATCGTCCCCTCGCGCCGGCTCGCACCGATCACCGCGACACTCGACGGCGTCAGCAACCGCGCGATCGACAGCGCCTCGGAGCGCTGCTCACGCGCCTGCATCACCCCGAACGACGTGTCGGTCGGCGCGATGTCGAACTCGACCATGATCACGCCGTCCTCGAACTCCCGCGCGACCTTGTAGCCGGCCTCGGTGAAGACGGTGATCATCTTGCGGTTGTCCGGCAGCACCTCGGCGACGAAGTGCGCGATCCCGTTCTCCCGGGCCGCCTGGGCGAGGTGCTCGAGCAACAGTTGCCCGAGGCCCCGGCCCTGGTGCGCGTCCTCGATCAGGAACGCGACTTCCGCCGTACGGCGTCCTGTTCGTTCGTACCGGCCGACACCGATCATTTCGTTGCCGACGGTCACGATCAGGGCGAGCCGGTCGTGGTAGTCGACCTGCGTGAATCGCGCCACATCACGGTCCGACAGCTGTGGGTACGGAGCGAAGAACCGGTAGTACTTCGACTGCTCGGACACGCGTGCGTAGAACTCGACCAGCAGGTCGGCGTCGCTCGGCGTGATCGGCCGCAGGCGCGCTGTGGCGCCGTCGCGGAGCACCACATCGGCCTCGAAGTCCACCGGATAATCGGCCGGGGCCTGCACGGCATACTGTGCAAGCTGTCCAGGCGACGTGTCATCCGGCGAGGTCACCCAGCCAGCGTACTCAACAGGACTCACGGGAGGCGGGGAATTTGGTCGCGCGGATCGCGCCAGTACTGGTGTTTCTGATCGCAGTGACCGTCATCGCCGAACTGGCCGACAAGGCCAAGGTCTTCGACGTGGCCGCCCGCGAGGCCGCGCACCTGGCTCGGGGCCGCGTCTGGCGGCTCTGGTTGCTGGTGGTCGTGCTGGCGACCGGACTGACGATTGTGCTGTCGCTCGACACCTGCGCGGTGCTGCTCACCCCGGTCGTGCTCGCGATGGCTCGCCAGCTCGACATCCCGCCGAAGCTGTTCGCGTTCACCACTGTCTGGCTAGCCGGTACGGCGTCCCTCCTGCTGCCCGTGTCCAACCTCACCAACCTGCTCGCGCTGCATCAGTTCCGCCTGCTGGACGTCTCGTACCTCTCGGTCAGTTGGCGGCCCGCGATCGCCGCGATCGTGATCACGGTCGTCGTGCTCGCAGCGCTGTTCTTGAAAGACCTCGGCCGCTCGTACGACGTACCGGCGGCTCCCGCGGTGGAGGACAAGGTGCTGTTCTGGACCTCGACCGCGGTCTGCGTGGCACTCGGCCCAGCGTTCGTATCGGGAATCGAGGTCGCCTACCCGGCGAGTGCCGGCGCGCTGATCCTGGTTGTCGTCTTCGCGATCCGCCGCCGCAGTGAACTCCACTGGTCGCTCATCCCGGCCAAGCTGGTCGTTGGGGTGGTCATCCTGTTCGCGGTGGTCGCATTCCTCACCGACCACGGCCTGGAGGATCTCCTCCGGCAGGTCGCCGGAACCACCTCTGACCTGCGGCTCAGCGCCACCGCGGCCCTCGGCGCCAACCTGTTCGACAACCTCCCCGCCTACCTGGCGATGGAACCGGTCGCCTCGGCCGACCCGCACCGAATGGCCGCCCTGCTGATCGGCGTCAACACCGGCTGCCTGCTCACCCTCTGGGGCTCCCTCGCCACCCTGCTGTGGCGGGCCCGCTGCAAGTCCGCCAGCGTCACCATCACCTGGTGGTCCTTCGTCTGGCGCGGCCTGATCCTCACTCCCCTGGTGATCACCGGCGCAGTCCTGGCGATGTGAGCGACATCCCAGGGGCGTTTACCGATTGGTAGGCGATGGGCAATCATGCGGGCATGAGCGAAGTCGAGAGCACCGAGCAGAGCACGGCGGATGTGACGCGCGAGTTCCGGACCGCGCGGGACTTCCTGGTTGCGTATCGCGAGGACTACGACACGGCGTACCGGGACTTCAAGTGGCCGGAGTTCGAGCGGTTCAACTGGGCGCGGGACTGGTTCGACGCGCTGGCGGTCGAGCAGGCCGAGGTGGCGGCGCTGACGATCGTCGAGGAGGACGGTGAGGTCAACTCCCGGACGTACGCCGAACTGGCCGAGCGCTCCCGCAAGTTCGCCGGCTGGCTGACCCAGGCCGGGGTGAAGCCCGGTGACCGCGTGCTGATCGTGCTCGGCAACGTCGTACCGCTCTGGGAAACGATGCTCGGCTGTATCCGCGCCGGCGTGGTGATGATCCCCGCGACGACGCTGCTCACCGACGCCGACCTGGCCGACCGGATTGCCCGGGGCAACGTTCGCGCGGTGGTCACCGCGAGCACCGAGACCAGCCGGTACGCCGGAATCGCGGACGACTGCATCCGCGTCGCCGTCGGTGATCCGGTTGACGGCTGGTTGCACTACGACGACTACGAGCAGTACGACGGCCCCGTGCCCGACGTGGACACCGCGGCCGACGACTCCCTGCTGCTCTATTTCACCTCCGGTACGACGAGTCAGCCGAAGCTGGTCGAGCACACGCAGGTCAGTTACCCGGTCGGCCACCTCTCGACCATGTACTGGATCGGCCTCCAGCCCGGCGACGTCCACCTGAACGTCTCGTCTCCCGGCTGGGCCAAGCACTCGTGGAGCAACGTCTTCGCCCCGTGGAACGCCGGCGCGACCGTCTTCCTCTACAACTACACGCGCTTCGACGCGGAGAAGATGCTGCGCGTCCTCCAGACGTACGGCGTGACCACGTTCTGCGCGCCGCCGACCGTCTGGCGGATGCTCATCCAGGCCGACCTGTCCGCGGTCGAGGTCGCGATCCGTGAGTGCATCTCGGCCGGTGAGCCGCTCAACCCCGAGGTGATCGAGCAGGTGCGCAACGCCTGGGGCATCACCATCCGCGACGGCTACGGACAGACCGAGACGACCGCGCAGATCGGCAACCCGCCCGGTCAGCCGGTGAAGCTCGGCTCGATGGGCCGGCCGCTGCCCGGGTACGCAATCGCGCTGGTCGACCCGAGCACCGACGAGATCGGCGACGACGGCGAGATCTGCATCGAGCTCGCTCGCCCGCCGGTACCGCTGATGCGCGGCTACCGCGACGCCGAGGAGCTGACCGCCGAGGCGACCCGCGGCGGTTTCTACCACACCGGCGACGTCGCCAGCCGCGACGAGGACGGCTACATCACGTACGTCGGCCGGTCGGACGACGTGTTCAAGGCGAGTGACTACCGGATCTCGCCGTTCGAACTCGAGTCGGTCCTGATCGAGCACCCGGCCGTCGCCGAGGCCGCTGTCGTCCCGTCGCCGGATCCCGTCCGGCTGGCGGTGCCGAAGGCGTACGTCGTACTGGCTGCCGGACACGAGCCGACCCGAGAACTCGCGGCGGAGATCCTGCAGTTCTGCCGGGAGCACCTCGCGCCGTACAAGCGGATCCGGCGGATCGAGTTCGCGGACCTGCCGAAGACGATCTCCGGCAAGATCCGTCGCGTCGAACTGCGCGCCGACGAGGCATCGAAGGTCGCCAGCGGCAAGGCCGGGGGCCACGCCTACGACGAGGCGGACTTCAGATCCGAGTAGGCGTACCGACCGACTGTTAGTACGTCACAGCCGCGGGCCGCCGTCCCGCCTGGCGCACGCCTCACGACTCGCTCGGAGCGGCCTACTACCAGTCCTTCGGTACGCCGCGTGCTGGAATGGGGCAATGTCGTTCGACACCGGACTCGCGCCGGCTGCGTTGATCGTCCTGCCGCTGCTGATCGCGATCGCAGTGGCCGGATCGCGGTACGCCGGGCTTCGGCACGACAAGGGGATCGTCACCGCCGCGCTGCGGGCCGTCGTACAGCTGGCCGCCGTCGGGCTCGTGGTCGGGTTCGCGCTGCAGCACACGCTCGGGGCAATCGGCTTCGTGCTGCTGATGTTCGGCGTCGCGACCTTCACCAGCACGCGCCGGCTGCACCAGACCGCGGTGATTCCGCATCAGTGGATGTACTGCGGTGCCGCCATCGGGGCGGGTGCGTTGACCGTGCTGTTGCTGATCATCGTGCCGGGTGTGGTGCCGCGGAACCCGGCCACGATCCTTCCGATGGGCGGCATCATCGTCGGCGGTGCGATGACCGCCACCACGCTCGCCGGCCGCCGGGTGCTGAGCGAGTACGGCACCCGGTTCGGCGAGTTCGAGGCCGGCCTGTCGATCGGCCTGCTCCCCCGTGACGCCTTCAAGCTCGTCGTCGGCCCGGTCGCCGGCGACGCGCTGCTCCCCGCCCTCGACCAGACCCGGACCGTCGGCCTCGTCTCGTTGCCCGGCGCCTTCGTCGGCATGGTCCTCGGCGGCGCGTCTCCCGCAGCGGCGGCGGCGCTCCAACTCGTCGTACTGATCGGCCTGATCGCCGCCGAAACCATCGCCATCCTGGTGATCACCGAGCTGCTGTCCCGCTCGCAGCTTCCGGACGGGCGTACCGTTTCCCCATGAGCTCTCTTGAATGCCGCGCTCCGCGCGGCCCGTCATGGGGCTCAACTCCAGATCCTTCCCTCGTCACTCCAGTCGCTTCGCTCCCTACGCTCCTCAGTCCAGGCCAGGAGGCCCCATGACGGACAACAACATCTTCACCAAGATCGACGCCCTGGTGGCCGAGGAGCACGAGCTCCGCAGCAAGCACGCGGCCGGCGAGATCGGCGACGGCGAGGAGCGCGACCGCCTCAAGGCCCTCGAGGTCGAGCTCGACCAGTGCTGGGACCTGCTCCGCCAGCGCCGCGCCAAGCGCGAGTTCGGCGAGGACCCCGAGACCGCCGAGGCCCGCCCCGCCTCCACAGTCGAGGGCTACCTCAACTAGCCCAGCTCCGATTCACGGAATTCTCCTGCCGCTGGGTGACAGGAGAACTCCGTGGATCTGCTCGCTTTGTGGAACATCCGGGTCGCTGGGCGACCCTGGGTTACCACAAAGGCGGGCCGCCATGCCGGTTGGCGTAGTCAACCACTGCGCCCGGATGAGTGCGTTCCTCCTGGGCCACTGTGGTCAGACGCTCCCCCGAGCGACCTCGGCAGCCGCGCGAGTGGCGCCAGTGTGCGGTCGGCGATCGAGTGTGCGAACCGTGCTGCTGGATATCGATTTCTGGGGACACACTCCGCACACTCGACGCCACAGCGAGCCCACGCACAGAATGGGTTCACTCGCGGGGCACCTCGGGGAGCTGATTGACCAGCGCGACGGGTGAGCTAACAGGCCTCGTCGACACCGGCCGCAACCACAGCCCGGAAGCTCAGGCAACGGAGGCCCGTTCGCCGGCCGCACCATCCCCCTCAGCCCGAGGCCACGCCAACCACCCCTCCTTTGTCAGCCGGCCGCAGCAGCGAGCAACCACCGCGTACGCTGCCGGCCGCATCCGAGCGTACGCACACGGGAACGTCCGAAAACACGCCGACCACGCACTGCGGGTGTTCGGACGTTAGAAACCTCGGAGTTTGTCCGGGGTGATGCGGATGATCACCGAGTACTCCGAGTGGAACTGCTCGGTGGTCATGCCGAGGCCGACGATGTCGTCGCCGTACTTGGTGTTGTAGATCGCGACCACGTCCGCGGCGAGCGGCTCGGTGTCGATGGCCGCCGTACCGGAGATGACGCCGACGTCGCCGCCGCCGTGGGTCGCGTTGAAGTTCACGCTGACCTGAGGGTGCGACGTGATGTTGTGCAGCTTGGCTTTGTGGCGCTGGCTGGCGACCAGGATCTCGTCGTCGTGCCAGAGGAACCAGACCGGGTTCGGTGCCGGGGTCCCCGACCTGCCGACGGTGGTCAACCAGACCACTCGCTCATCTTCCAACTGCTGGGCGATCCGCTTGCCGAAGTTTGTGGACGTGTCGATCGAGAACATTCGAGAGCCCCTGGGTCGTCACGAAGGACCGAGACGACCCCACTCGATGGCCGGGCAGTGGTTCATCACCATCGTGAGTCCCGCGGCCGTCGTACGCGTGTAGGCGTCCTGGTCCACTACACCCAGCTGGAACCACACCGCGCGCGCATTGATTCCCACCGCCTGGTCCGCGATCTCACCGGCCAGCTCGGACCGGACGAACACGTCGACACAGTCCACCGGGAACGGGATCTCGGCCAGACTCGCGTACCCCTGCTCACCGTGCACGGTCTCGGCCGACGGGTGCACCGGCACGATCCGTTTGCCGTGAGACTGCAGGAAGCGCGCCACGCCGTACGCCGCTCGGTCGGTGTTGTTCGACAGCCCGACCACGGCCCACGTGTCGCAGTCCGCCAAGATCTTCCGGATATCCGCATCCATGGTTCAAGAGTCCCTCAGCCACGCAAATACGTGAGTACGGCGGACACCCGGCGATCGAGTCCGTCGTCCAGCTGCAGCTTGGCGAAGATGTTGCCGACATGCTTCCGTACGGCGGCCTCACTCACCACGAGCTGTTGAGCGATCGCGCCGTTCACGCGGCCCTCGGCCATCAGCGCCAGCACCTCGAGCTCCCGCGGGGTCAGCGCCGAGAGCGGACCGTCGTTCCGGCGCCGAGCCAGCAGTTGCCGAACCACCTCAGGGTCCACCACCGTCCCACCCGAGGCGACGCGATCGAGCGACTCGAGGAACTCGGCGACGTGACCGACCCGGTCCTTTAGCAGATACCCCATCCCACCGGTCGTTGACTCGAGCAACGACGACAGGTACGCATCGGCGACGTACTGCGAAAGCACCAGGATCCCGATCGCCGGGAACTCGGCCCGGATCGCGGCCGCGGCCCGCAGCCCCTCATCGCTGTGCCCGGGCGGCATCCGTACGTCGGTGATCACGAGGTCCGGCGGCTCCTTGCGGACCACGGCCAGCAGTGTGTCCCCGTCGCCGACGGTGTCGCGAACCTCGTGCCCGGCCCGATCCAGAATGCTGGCCAATCCCTCGCGCAACAGCAGCGAGTCTTCGGCCAGCACGATGCTCAGTCGCCGAGTCGGCACGGGCACTCCATTCGCAGTCGTGTAGGCCCACCAGGTGGGCTGTCGACCACGAGTGTGCCGCCCAAGGCGTCCAACCGTGTCACCAGGCCGGTCAATCCGCTCCCCGCGCCGACCGTCGCGCCGCCGATCCCGTCGTCGGTGATCGTGACGATCAACTGCTGGCCCTCTACTCGGCCGGCCACAGAGCAGGTCCGCGCCTGGGCGTGTTTGGCGACGTTCGACAGGGCCTCACTGACCACGAAGTACGCCGCGGCCTCGATCGGCGGCGGCAACCGGATCGCGAGCGGGATCGACACCGAGACCGGCATCGGACTGCGGTCGGCAACCTCTCGGATCGCGGCCTCCAGTCCGTGGTCGATCAGCACTCGCGGATGGATCCCCCGGACCGCCTCCCGAAGATCGGCCAGCGCCGCCTCAGCCTCGGAGTGCGCCTTCACGACCAACCGCCGGCCCTCCCCCTCGGGCAGGTCCAGCTCGGCGAGCCCGAGCGTCATCGTCAGCCCGACAAGCCGCTGCTGTACGCCGTCGTGCAGGTGCCGCTCGATGCGTGCCCGCTCGGTTTCGAACGCATCGACCAGATCCAGCCGGGAGCGGCGCAGCTCGGCCACGTTGCGCTGCAGCTCCTCCTGCCGCGGCCCAAGCATCGCCTTGGCCAACGACGCCTGTGTAGCCGCCACGACCCCGACCAGATATGAGCTGATCGCATAGAACGGCGGACCGAACGCGACCAGGAACAGGACACCCTCACCGGTGGTGTCCAGCGTCCACGGACCCATCCCCATCGTGTCGTTAGTCGACAGTACGGGCGCCAACAGGGTGGTGCCGAGCACCGTGGCACAGCCCCCCGCGAACCCCAAGCTCACCAGCCAGGTTAACGTGCCGAGCAGGAACCCGTATCCGAGCGCACGCAACGACGCCGGCTCGCGGCGGCGGTACCGCAGTCGCTCACGCAGTGACAGCCGCAGCGGCATCGCCGCGTGCGGACTGCTGATGCCGTCGAGCAGCATGAGCCGCGCCCGCCTGCGCTCGACCCACCCGACCATCGCGCCGAGCAGCGGGAACGCGGTCATCATCAGTACGCCGACCACGAGCGGGCTGAGCACGATGCTGATGCCGGCCGCGGTCAGCAGGATCGTGATCGTGATCGGGCCGGTCACGACCGACGTGAACAGGTAGGCGTAGCTGCGCCACGGCCATGACGAGACCAGGTAGCGCGGTGACGCCAGCGCTGCCCAGCCCGTCCTCGGTTTCTGCACCCGATCAACCCTAGGTCCCGGCCAGGCTCCTGGACGGTAGCGTGCGCGCTACTCGCGGACTCCCCTCTGGGCCAGGGTACAAAGCGACGCTCACCGGTTGGCTGGTTCCATGACCGCAATCGCGCCCTCGTACCCGAACGTCGTACCGGAGAATGCTCCTGCCCTGGTGCTGGACGGGATCACCAAGACCTACCGCTCCAAGGCCGGTGGGGTCGACGCCCTGCGGGGCGTCACCTACCACTTCCCGCGCGGCTCGTTCACCGCGGTGATGGGCGCGTCCGGCTCGGGCAAGTCGACGTTGCTGCAGTGCGCGGCCGGACTCGATCAGCCCACAACCGGTGTCGTCATCCTCGGTGGTGTGCAGCTCAACGGGCTCGGCGAGGTCGAACTGACCAAGCTGCGCCGCCAGGAGATGGGCTTCGTCTTTCAGGCGTACAACCTGCTGCCGTCGCTGACCGTGTACGACAATGTGGCGCTGCCGCTCCGGCTGACCGGCAAGCGACCACAGCGCGCCGAGATTCACGCCGTACTGGAGCAGGTCGGATTGGGCGACAAGGTCAAGCGGCGGCCGGCCGAGCTGTCCGGCGGACAGCAGCAGCGAGTCGCGATCGCTCGCCCGCTGATCACCAAGCCATCGGTGTTCTTCGCCGACGAACCGACCGGCGCCCTCGACAGCAACAGCAGCCGGCAGGTACTCAGCTTGTTGCGCGAGGCAACGGATCGAGCCGGACAGACGGTCGTCATGGTCACCCACGATCCGGTGGCTGCGGCGTACGCCGAACGCGTGGTCTTCCTCTCCGACGGCCTGATCGCGGGCCACCTCGACCGCGGTACGCCCGGCCAGATCGCCGCTGCCATGAGCGATCTGGAACCCAGTACCGGGGCGGAGGGGTGGGCTTAGAGATGGCACAGCTGTTCTTCATCAGCAGGCAGACGGTCGGAAGACACCGACACCTGTACGCCGGTTCGTTCGTGGCACTCGCGGTGGGCGTCTTCCTGCTCGGCCTGGCGGCGAACGCGACCGCTGCCACCATCGCGTATCACGGCCCCGCGCTCGCCAGCATCACCGTCAGCACGTTGGGCGACGCTGACGCAACACCACGGCCGGTCAAGGTGCCGCTACCCGGTGCGGATGTGTCCGGGCTGCAGGTCGTGCTCAGCCTGGTCGGCACCATCAGCGGGTTCATCACGATCTTCGTCATCGCCAGCACCTTCGCGTTCGCGGTCGCCTCCCGACGGCGTGAGCTCGGACTGCTTCGCCTGATCGGGGCGACGCCGCGGCAGGTTCGCCGGATGATCCTCGGCGAGGCACTCGTCGTCGCGCTCGCAGCCTCGCTCACCGGTGCACTCGTGGCCCAGCTCGCCACCCCGCTGCTGCTCAGCCAAGCGTCGTACACGGAACTCGCGCCAGTGAAGCTGGAACCCGCATCGCCGTGGGTGCCGTTGGCCATCGCGGTCGGGATCGGGCTGGTGGTCGCGATGCTCGGCGCGCGGTCGGCCGCCCGACGGGCTGGTCAGGTGGGTCCGATCGACGCGTTGCGGGAATCCGCACTGGAGTCGGGGCGGATCGGTCCGGTGCGGGTGATCTTCGGGCTGCTCTTCCTGGCCGGGTCGATCACGATGCTCGCGCTGATCCGGCCGTCAAGCGGTGACGGCGTCGTACCCCTGGCGATGTTCACCCCGATGATCCTCGTGATCGCCTTGACGCTGCTGGCGCCACTCGTCGTACCGCTGCTCGGGCGGCTGTGGGCGATCCCGCTGGTCGCCTGGACCAGCGTGACCGGCCGACTCGCCCGCAGCAACGTGACCGCGACACCACGCCGGAGTGCCTCGTTGGCTGCGCCGATCCTGGCCATCTCGGCGATCGCGGGGTCGATGGTGCTCAGCCTGAGCTTCGCCGCCGACAGCGCGGTCGCCACCATCCGCGACACGCTCCGTGCGCCGATTGTGGTGGCGGCCGCGAGCATGCCCGCAGTCCCAGGCGTCGGCGCGGTGGATGCCGGGCTGCCGACGCAGTTCGTGCGGGCGGGCGCCGAGGACGCTCAGCTGGAAGATGCCGAAGGGATCGATCCGACGATCGCGTCTCAGACCCGGCGGCTCACACCGCTGTCCGGCGATCTCAGTCACCTCACCGGCAACACCGCGGCCGTCAGCAAGGAGATGGCCGGCCTCGAGAACTACCAGGTGGGCGACGAGGTCCCGGTGACGTTCCTGGATCGTGCCGCGGTCAAGCTGCGCATCGTCGCGATCGTGCCGGATGGCTTCGGCGTGAACCCGAGCTTCCTGCTGCCCCTCGACCTCGTCCGGCAACACGCACCGGACGCCAAGCCCGCGCAACTGTTCGTGCAACCCGCACCAGGGGTCGATCCGGCGGAACTCGTGACCCGGATCGACAACGCCGTACTGGCCACTGCTTGGGAGGCTGATCAGGGCGACGGCGTGCGCAAGGGCAACCAGCTCGGGCTGATCATGCTGCTCGGGCCTGCCGCCCTCTACAGCGCGATCGCGATCGCCAACACGCTGCTGATGGGCAGCCTGCAACGGCGGCAGGAATTCGTCACCTCCCGCCTGCTCGGGGCCACGCCGAACCAGATCCGCCGGATGGTGCTGTGGGAGTCCTCGCTGGTGGGAATGGTCGCGCTCAGCCTCGGTACGGCGATCACCGTGACGGTCGGGATCCTCATCCGGCACGCGATGACCGCGGGCGTCTCCGACGTACCGGTGACCGTCCCCTGGGGTGTCCTGCTGGGCATCGCCGGACTTTGTCTGACGCTCGCGGTAGGGTCCGCCTTGGCTCCGACGTCGTACATCCTGCGGGTCGTGAGTCGGGAAACTGTCGTTCACCAGCGACAATAGGATCTCCGTTCGACCGAGGAGTAGTTCAGCCCGTATGGCACGCCGTTCGAGTACCACCGCCGAGCCCGAAGACTTCGAGGAGCGCATCCTCGACGTCGATGTCTCCGACGAGATGCGCACCAGCTTCCTGGAGTACGCCTACTCGGTGATCTACTCCCGGGCGCTGCCGGACGCTCGGGACGGGCTCAAGCCGGTCCAGCGGCGGATCCTGTTCTCGATGGCGGAGAACAACATCCGCCCCGACCGCGGCCATGTGAAGTCGGCCCGCGTCGTCGGTGAAGTGATGGGTAAGTACCACCCGCACGGCGACGGCGCGATCTACGACGCCCTGGTCCGGACGGCACAGCCGTGGTCGATGCGGCTCCCGCTCATCGACGGCCACGGCAACTTCGGATCTCTGGACGACGGTCCGGCGGCGATGCGATACACGGAATGCCGGATGGCGCCGTCCGCGATCGCGATGACCAACGGCCTGGACGAGAACGTCGTCGACTTCCGGCCGAACTACGACGGCCGCGAGGAAGAGCCGGCGGTGCTGCCGGCGGCCTTCCCGAACCTGCTGGTCAACGGCGCCGCCGGGATCGCGGTCGGGATGGCCACCAACATGGCCCCGCACAACCTGGTCGAGATCATCCAGGCACTGCGGCACCTGATCAAGACGCCAACCGCCGACCTCGACGACCTGATGCGGTTCATTCCCGGACCGGACCTGCCGACCGGCGGCAAGATCGTCGGCCTGGAAGGCATCAAGGACGCCTACGCGACCGGCCGCGGCAGCTTCAAGATGCGCGCCACCGCCCGGATCGAGAACGTCACCCCGCGCCGCAAGGGCATCGTGGTCACCGAGCTGCCGTACACGGTCGGCCCGGAGAAGGTGATCGAGAAGATCAAGACGCTGGTCCAGGCCAAGAAGCTGCAGGGCATCGCCGACGTCAAGGACCTGACCGACCGCACCCACGGCACCCAGCTGGTGATCGAGGTCAAGAACGGCTTCGTCCCCGAGGCGCTGCTGGAGCAGCTCTACAAGATGACGCCGCTCGAGGACTCGTTCTCGATCAACGCGGTCTGCCTGGTCGACGGCCAGCCCCGCACGCTCGGCCTGAAGACGCTGCTGGAGGTCTACCTCGAGCACCGGTACGACGTCGTCCGCCGGCGCAGCGAGTTCCGCCGCAAGAAGGCCCAGGACCGGCTGCACATCGTCGACGGCCTGCTGATCGCGATCCTCGACATCGACGAGGTCATCCAGATCATCCGCAGCAGCGACGACGCGGCCGCGGCCCGGACCCGGCTGATCGACATCTACGACCTGTCCGAGATCCAGGCCAACTACATCCTGGACATGCCGCTGCGCCGGCTGACCAAGTTCTCCAAGCTCGAGCTGGACACCGAGAAGGCCGAGCTGGAGCGCGAGATCGAGCGCCTGACCGCGATCCTCGAGGACGCGGCGCTGCTGAAGAAGACGGTCGGCGACGAGCTGGCCGAGGTCGCCAAGACCTACGGCACCCCGCGCCGGACCGTGCTGCTGGAGTCGTCCGGTGCGACCAAGACCGCGGCCGTGCCGCTCGAGGTCACCGACGACCCGTGCTGGATCCTGATGAGCTCGACCGGCTTGCTCGCCCGCACCAACGGGGTCGAGCCGTTCGGGTCCGGCGAGGGCCGGGCCAAGCACGACGCGATCGTCTCCGCGATCAAGAGCACCGCCCGCGGTCAGTACGGGCTGATCACCACCGCCGGCCGGCTGATCCGGCTCGACTCGCTCGACCTGCCCGCCGTACCGACGACGGCCGCCGCGCCGAACCTGCAGGGTGGCGCACCGATCGCCGAGTTCGTCTCGCTGGAGCCGGGTGAGAAGGCGCTCGCCCTGACCACGATGGATCCGGAGTCGATCGGTGTCGCTCTCGGTACGGCGACCGGCGTCGTGAAGCGCGTCGTACCGGATCACCTGAGCAACCGCGATGCCTGGGAGATCGTCCGGCTGAACGACGGCGACGAGGTGGTCGGGGCCGTCGAGCTCACCACGGGCGAAGAAGAGCTGTGCTTCGTCACGTCGGATGCCCAGCTGCTGCACTTCCCTGCCTCCGCAGTCCGGCCGCAAGGCCGCACCGCCGGCGGTATGGCTGGGGTCCGGCTCGCCAGCGGCGCGAAGGTGGTCTTCTTCGGCGCCATCGAGCCCGGTCGCGAAGCGCAGGTGGTCACGATCGCCGGCTCGAACTCGGCCCTGCCGGGCACCGAGGTCGGCGCGGTCAAGGTGACGCCCTTCAGCGAGTACCCGGGCAAGGGTCGTGGGACCGGCGGTGTGCGCTGCCAGCGGCTGCTCAAGGGTGAGGACGGGCTGCTGCTCGCCTTCATCGGCGCGGCCCCGGTCAAGGCCAGCGCGAACAGCGGTGCACCGGTGGACCTGCCGCCGATCGACCCGCGGCGCGACGGTTCCGGCGTGCCGGTGGCCCAACCGATCGCGGCATTGGCCGCCGAGCTGGCAGGCTGACCCCCATGAAGAGACTCGTCGCGCTGAGCGCGGTGCTCGTGCTGGCCCTGGTCGGCTGCAGTGACAAGAAGGATTCCGGCGGTGGCGCCGCGAAGTCCGACGACGCGGTTGCCCAGCTCACGACCGCGAAGAAGGCGATCGACGACGCCTCCAGCGTCCACATCGTGCTGACCGGCCGTGACTTGCCGGACAGTGCGCAGACGCTGGCCAGCGGCGATGGCCTGGCCACCCACGCACCGGCGTTCAAGGGCAAGCTCACGATCCGGACCGGCGGTTCGCCGATCGACTCCGAGGTCGTTGCCGTCGACAAGAAGGTCTACGCCAAGCTGCCGTTCACGGGGCAGTTCGTCGAGCTCACGCCCGACCAGCTGACCGGATTCGGCGCCCCGGACCCGGCGATCCTGCTGGACCCGGCCAAGGGCCTGACGTCGGTGCTGCCGGCGCTGAAGAACCCGCAGGTGAAGGGTGACACTCGCGACGGCGACAAGGTGCTGACCGAGATCACCGGTTCGGTCCCGGGCAAGTCGCTGCAGGGGATCTTCCCGAAGGCACCGGCCGACCAGGACTTCCCGAGCAGCTTCAAGCTCGACAAGGACTCCAAGCAGCTCGTCTCGGCGACCATCTCCGGCCCGTTCTACGACGGCGCCACCAGCAGCTACGACGTCACCTTCGACAAGTACGGCGAACAAGTCACGATCACCAAGCCGTAGTGGGCAACCAGTGAGCAACGCGGTGGCCGCCCGGCCGAGAGCACAGCTCACGCTCGCGTCGATCGCGGTCGCCTTCGCGGCCGCCGACACGTATGTCGTCGTCCTCGCGCTGCCCGATCTGATGTCCGGGATCGGGCTGTCCGCGGACCAGTTGCAGCGGGCCGCCCCGATCATCTCCGGGTTCCTGCTCGGCTACATCGCCGTCCTGCCGCTGATCGGCCGGATCGCGGATGTCGCCGGGCGGACACCGGTCCTGGTCGGCGCGCTGATGCTGTTCGCGGTCGGGTCGCTGATCACGGCGGCGGCGTTCGACCTGCCCTCGGCGGTAACCGGTCGGTTTCTTCAGGGCGTGGGCGGTGGTGGGCTCGTACCGGCCACGCTCGCTTTGGTCGCCGACCTGTGGCCGGCCGAGCGACGTGGACTGCCGCTGGGAGTGGTCGGCGCCGTACAGGAGCTCGGTTCGGTCCTCGGCCCGCTGCTGGGCGCCGCCGTACTGGCTGTGGCCGACTGGCGGTACATCTTCTGGTTGAACCTGGTCGTCGCCGTCGTCCTCGCGGTCTTGCTACGCGGCGCGCGCCGACCGCCGCTCTCAGCTGCGGTCGGCTTATTAGCAGCCGTCGCACTCGGACTCACGCTGACCGCACCACAACGCCTCGCAACCGACGTCACCCTCGGACTGCCCTTCGTCCCGTTCACCGGTACGTCGAGGTTGCTCACGCCCATCGGGGTCGCGGCTCTCGTCCTCGGTCTGCTGTGGTTGCTCCTCACCCTCCGTCGTTCTCAAGCGCTCGCGCTGCTCAAGCAGGTGGACCTGCCGGGCGCGCTCCTGCTGGCCGCGGCACTGGCTGGGGTGGTCCTCGCCTTCGCCACCGCGGATCCCGAGCGCGAGCTCATGTCTCCCGCCGGTCCTTGGCTTCTCGTCGGTGCCGCTGTCTTCGCAGTCGCCTTCATCGCCTGGCAGCGTCGGACGCCTCGGGCGATCGTTCCGGCGGGTCTGCTCGCGGCCCGGCCGGCCTGGGGTTCGCTGGCGGTCAGTTTCCTGGTCGGTTGCGCGCTGATTGCCGCGCTGGTCGACGTACCGGTCTTCGCCCGGACCACGCAGGGCGGCGGGCAGCTCGAAGCGGCGCTGGTGCTCGTGCGGTTCCTGATCGCCTTGCCGGTCGGCGCCGTGATCGGCGGGTGGCTCACCAGGCGCTACGGGCTCGGGCTGATCACCGGCGCCGGACTGGCGTTGGCCGGGGCCATGTTCGTGCTGATGGCGTTCTGGAGCCGCCACGCACTCGACCACTTCGCGGCGACCGTCGTACTGCTGCTGTGTGGTTTCGGCTTCGGGCTGGCGCTCTCACCGGTCAACACCGCCGTCCTTGGCGCGACTCCCCCGGCTCACCACGGTCTGGTCAGCGCGCTCGTGGTCGTCGCACGGATGGTCGGCATGCTGGTCGGCGTGTCGGCGCTGACCGCGATCGGGTTGCGGCGCTACTTCTCGATCGTCGACGACGTACCGTCACCGAACGAGCTCTGTCCGACCGCGCCCGCCTCGTGCCGGCCGTTCATCGACGCGCTGCGCGACGCGGCCATTTCACAATCGCACGCGATCTTCGCGGGAGCCGCCGTCTGCGCGTTCCTGGCGGCGATCCTGGCGGTCGCGCTGCTCGGCCGACGTGGTTTTGTCCACACTTAATGGTCGGTGCACGGAACTGAGGCCTGCCTAACCTACAGTGGTGCTGTGAGAGTTCCACCCGACGCGACCAGTCGGCCAGGTCTGTGCTCGACCTACTGCCGCCAGCTCCTCGAGCCGCTCGAGGGATCCGCCATTGTGGCGAGTGGCTGGGTCGTCCTGGAACAACCCGGTCCCTGGGGCGCCGATGCCGTCGTCAACAGTCACCTGGACCCTGAGTTCGGCAGCCGATTCGATGCCGAATGCAAGAAAGTCGACGTGCGCTTCGGCCTGATCCGGACTCCTGGCCGGCACTCGTTCCCGGCCAATCACGCCCAGCAGGTGTACGTCGCCTCCACCGTTCCCGGCAAGACCTTCCTGCTCAGCGCTCATGTGACGGACCCCGAGACCCTCAGCGGGCTGGATCTCGGCGCGGTCGCCCGCGGCGACCGCGCGGCCGTCAACGCGTCGCTGCCCGGCCTGGTGCCGGTCCACGAGTCGATCATGCTGGTCTGCACCAACGGCAAGCGCGACGAGTGCTGCGCGATCCTCGGCCGCCCGCTGGTCAACGCGCTCGCCACGGCCGCGCCCGGCCGGGTCTGGGAGGCGAGCCACCTCGGCGGCCACCGCTTCTCCCCCACGGCCGTGCTGCTACCGTCCGGCACGATGCATGGTCACCTCAACGCCAAGACCGCCCTCGATGTGCTGGCGGCCTCGGACATCGGGGATACTCTGCTCACCGGTCTGCGCGGCCGCACCACGTGGACGAAACGCGGTCAGGCCGCGGAAATCGCCGTCCGCCAGCAAACTGGTGAACTCTCGCTGGACGCCCTCACTGTCGCGGGCGAAGACCTTGAATCCGTGACAGTGTGGCATCGCGACGGGCGGTCCTGGACCGTACCGGTGACCAGTGCACCCGCCGATCCGCCTCGTCCGGAGTCCTGTGGAAAGGAGCCGTTCGCGATGTCGATCCTGAAGGCCGGAACTCCAGTGCTTGTGCCGAGTGCCGTCCGATGACCCCCGGTTTCGAAGACCTTCTCGCTGCCAACGCCGAGTACGCCGCCGATTTCCACTACGGCGGTTTCGACGGCATCGCCCACGCCGGAGTCGGTGTGGTCACCTGCATGGACTCGCGGATCCCGCCGCTCGAACTGCTCGGCCTCAAGCCGGGTGACGCCAAGGTGCTGCGCAGCGCCGGCGGCCGGGTCACCGAGATCACCCTGACCGGGCTGGTGCTCGGCGTGAACCTGCTCGGCATCCGCCGGATCATGGTCATCCCGCACACCCGCTGCGCGATGGCTGCCATGTCCGAGGACGAGCTGCGAGCCAAGGTCGAGAAGGCCGCCGGCAAGCCCGCCGGTTATCTCCCCATCAACGTCATCCCCGACCAGCTCGAAGCGCTGCGCCACGACGTCACCGCGGTCCGCGAGCACCCACTCGTCGGCGAGGAGATCCTCGTCGGCGGCTTCATGTACGACGTGGACACCGGGCTACTGACCCAGCACGTCTAGCCCCCTTCGATCAGCGCCGGCCAAGTGGTCGGCGCTTTTCTCTTGACATCGTTTTACCCAGTCGGATAAGTTTTATCCATGGGGATAAAACATGACGAGGCGCTGGATCGCGCCGGGAGCACGGCGGCACGCCGGGACCAGATCGTCGCCGCGACCATCGCCGTACTGGCTGAGCGCGGTTTCGCGGCGACGACCTACGACGCGATCTGCGCCGAGGCCGGGCTGAGCAGCAAGCGACTGATCTCGTACCACTTCAAGACCAAGGACGAGCTGCTCGCCGAGGTCCTGCACCGGGTGACCGCCGACGCGGCAGTGCTGATGCGGCCCGCGATCGACAACGCCGCGGGGCCGGGCGGGAAGCTGGCGGCCTACATCCGGTCGAATGTCGCCTTCGTCGCGGCGCGGCCGAACCACGTCCGGGCCGTGCAGCAGATCGTGTTCGGCGCCGCCGAGGTGCCGAGCGAGGAGGCCGACGGCGCGGTGTCGCGGCTGGTGGCGCTGTTCGACGACGGTCAGCGGACGGGGGGCTTCCGGAAGTTCGACGCCCTGCTGATGGCGGTCACGCTGCGCGCCGCGCTCGACGCCGCCGCTGGAAGAGTCATCGCCGGAGCCGACCCGGCGACCTGCGCCCAGGAACTTGTCGAGATCTTCGACCGCGCAACACGAGAGGACTCCTGATGTCTGCCGCAACCGAGAGCAAGCCGAAGGCCCGCTGGGGCGCGGTCCTCGCGCCAGTCCTGATCGACCTCGTGATCCCGCTGCTGATCTTCTACGGTCTCCGGCAGGCCGGCGTCGGCATCGTCGGGGCCACCCTCGCCGGCTCGGTGATCCCGGCCGTGCGGACCTTGTACGGCGTGATTCGGCGCAAGCCTGACTGGATGGCCGTCTTCATGCTGGTGGCGCTGGCGGTCGGCACGATTGCCTCACTGGCCATGCACAGCCCGCGGATGCTGCTCGCCAAGGATGGCGTGATCACCGCGATGTGTGGGCTGTGGTTGCTGGCCACGGTCGTGGTCGGCAAGCCACTGCTGTTGGCCATCGGGCGTGGCATCGCGGAGGCCAAGCGGGGCAAGGGCGGTGGCGAGGTGTGGGCCAGCCGGTGGGACTCCGAGCCCGCATTCCGGCACGGGCTCCGGCTGATCACGACGGTGTGGGGTGTCGGACTGCTGCTCGACGCAGTGGTACGGGTGGCGATCGCGCTCGCGCTGCCACTGGACGCCGTACCGGGGGTGACGACAGTGCAGTGGATCGTGGTGTTCGTACTGCTCTACGTCTTCATGTTCTGGTACTCACGCAAGAACGACCTACTGGCATGACCAACGTCCTGGTGGTTGGCGCCGGCCCGACGGGGTTGCTGTTGGCGTCAGAGCTCGTGCTGGCGGGAGCATCCGTCGTACTGGTGGACAAGAGGCTGGAGCGGTCTGGGCAGTCGAAGGCGCTGTCGTTGCAGCCACGGTCGGTGGAGATCCTCCACTCGCGTGGACTGCTCGAGCCGCTGCTGGCTGAGGCTCGTGAGCTGCCAGGTGGTCACTTTGCTGGCCTGCCGCTGGACTACAGCTCGTGGAACACGCCGTTCCCGTATCAGCTCGGGATTCCGCAGCTGCGGATCGAGCAGCATCTTGAGGATCATCTGGCGCGGCAGGGCGTCGTCGTACGGCGGGGTCTGGAGCTAAGCGGACTCGATCAGTCAGCGGATGGGGTGACTGCGGCCTTTGCGGACGGTACGACGATCCACACGGACTGGGTGGTCGGGTGCGACGGTGCACGGAGTGCGGTGCGTGAGCTGAGCGGTATCGGGTTCCCAGGACGGGACGGGCGGTTCAGTGCGGTCGTCGCCGACGTAGTGGTCGACGGTGTCCGCGAGGACTGGCAGCTACCGAAGCTGGAGCCGCGGGACGGTGCGGTGCTGACGATGGTCCCGCTCGGCGGAGGGGTCGAGCGGGTCCTGTTCACCGGGCCTGAGCAGCAAGGGCTACCGAAGGACCAACCGGTCAGCCACGACGAGGTGGCTACGGCGCTGAGCGGCTGGTACGGCGACCACGTCGTACTGCGTGACGTCCGCTACGCGTCCAGGTTCACCGATGCGGTGCGACAGGCGGACCGGTATCGGGAGGGCCGGGTCTTCGTGGCCGGCGACGCCGCCCACATCCACTCGCCGACCGGTGGTCAGGGCATGAACCTGGGACTGCAGGACGCCTTCAACCTCGGCTGGAAGCTCGGAGCCGTGATCCGCGGCGACTCCCCGGATACGCTCCTGGACAGCTACCACTCCGAGCGGCACCCGGCCGGCGCGGCCGTCTTGGCGAACACTCGCGCCCAGGGCGTGCTGATCGTCCCGGACGCTGACGTCACCTGCCTGCGCGAGACCTTCGCCGACCTCCTCCACCTCCCGCAGGTCAACCACCAGTTGGCAGGTGTCATCTCCGGTCTGGCCGTCAGCTACTCCCCCGGCAACCACCCGCTGGTCGGTCACCGCATGCCCGATCTGAAGCTGCCCAACGGCTCCACCGTCATGCGGGAACTGCGTCGCGGCCGGACCATCGTGGTCGAGCCGTCGGACGGCTCCGCCGCACGAGCTGTCGTTCGCCCTGACGGCTACGTGCAGGCCGCGTCCCCACGCTAACGTCCGAACGATCGCAGTACGTGGTCGGCGTGTTTTCGGACATCAGCAGCGCCGGCTGCGGTCGGATCCTGTTTGCGGAAGACCACTGCCGCTATGTGGCAGTGATCTTCGCTGATCCCCCTCCGCCGGATCAGTGGTCGCGCCCGCGCCACCACTAGTGGCCTGAGACACCTTGTGACCACCGGAGACCTGTTGCCCACCATCTCCAGCCCCAACTTCCTGTCTCCCGCCACTAGTGATGGCCGGAGTCAGGAAGCGCTGGGGAGTTCTGCCTGCCGATTCGGGTTCCTAGCGCTCCCCGGTTTGCGCCGACGCGCGATCAGGTGAGGACTACTCGGCCCGTGTCGAGTTCGTAGTAGGCGCCGACGACCTTGAGCTTGCCCGCCGCCTCCAGGGGTGCGATGACTGGGGACTGGCGGAGTTTGGCCAGCGTGAGGGCGACGTTGGCGTGGATAGCGTTGGTGAGGCGGTCGCCGGGCTTGCCTGCCACTTGCCGTACGGCGGGCGCCAGCGCCTCGACGAGGTAGCCGATCTGCCCGGCCCCGGAGGTGCGCTGGTGGGTGTCGAGAGCCTTCATCGTGGCGTCGAGCGCACCGCAGCGCTGGTGGCCGAGAACCACCAGCAGCGGGGTGTGCAGCTCAGAGACGCCGAACTCCAGACTGCCGGTCACCGAGTGGTCGAGCGCCTCACCAGCACTCCGTACGACGACCAGATCACCAAGCCCCTGGTCGAAGACGAGCTCGATCGGCACCCGTGAGTCCACACAGCCCAGCACAGTCGCGAACGGATGCTGTCCCTGACTCACCGCCACTCGACGCGCCACGCCCTCGTCGAGTCGCTCGTCGCGATCGGCCACGAAGCGCGCATTGCCGGCGATCAGGCGCGCAAGTGCCTGCTCACCGTCCAGAACCGGGGCGCCGGTCGGCGGGTTCGAGGCAGCAATCGACGTACCGGCTGGGCTCTCGTCGGCGCAGGCAGACAGGCCGGCACCACAGGCTCCGGCGGCTAAGGCGGCGGTCAGAAAACGGCGGCGGCTGGTGGTAGTCACGGGCGGACTCCTCAGAAAGGGCGGCGCCTTCCGAAGATAGCCGATTGCATACAGTCTGCAATACGCGCAGTTTGTTCAGATCTCTCGGCTTCCCGGCCCAGATCTGATAGATACGCCATATGAGACTCCGCCCCAGCTCATTTCCCCGGTCCCTGCTGGTCGGTGCCCTGGCCCTGACGAGCGTGCTGTCCGGCGCTCCGATCGTCCACGCCGCCCCGGTTACCACTGGCTGCCTCGACACCTCGATCACCGGGACAGTTGAGGAGCAGCGGCTCAGCCGCGGCATCGCTGGCGGACCGTCGGTACCGGCCGAGATCCTGCGCCGGACCGGGTTCGACAAGCAAGTGGAGTTGTTCAGCCGGCTGCTCTGCGCGATGCCGAGCCGCGAAGCCGCCAAGCTACTCATCCGCGCCCAGGGCGAGGCGCTGTGGCGGACGGCGATCCACCGCGCTCAGCACCCGGTCTCCGGGACCGACGCACTGCCTTCCACCGACGACCGCGGTCTGTACTGGGCCCGCATCTCGATGGCCCTCGCCGTGCGTCAGTGGCAACCACGCTTCACAGTCGGTACGACGGACCGTGCCGAACTGATCCATTCACTCGAATACTCCTCCCGCGGGATCACCAGCACGCGGTTCTCCCCGGGAGTCAAGAAGATCCTGGTGACCGGGTTCGATCCGTTCACACTCGACGCGGACATCCGGATCGGCAACCCGTCCGGCGCGAACGCGCTCACGCTCGACGGACAACGCTGGACGGTCAACGGAACGACGTACGAGATCCAGACGGTCGTCTTCCCGGTGCGGTACACCGACTTCGACCAGAGCATGGTCGAGGATGCTCTCGCGCCGCACTACCGCAGCGGCCCGCAGCACGCGGACCTGGTGATGACCGCCAGCCAGGGCCGCGTCGGCATCTTCGACCTGGAGGTCTTCAACGGCCGCCGGCGTTCGGTGAGCTCGATCGGCGACAACAACAACCTCTGGGGTGGCGGCACGATCGCAGCCCCGGTCGTCTCCCCCAGCATGCCTGCGGGACCGGAATGGATCACCTCCAGCCTCCCGCTCGCCCGGATGGCACAGGCCGACGTCACGCCCTTCCGCACCCGCGTGAACACCTCCGTCCTGGAGATCCCCGCCGGCCAAACGGCACCCGTCCGGCAACCCCTAGGCCCGACGCCCGGCTCGATCGCCTCCGAGGGAACTGGCGGCGGCTACCTGTCCAACGAGGTTGCCTACCGCAACACTCTGCAACGCGATCTCAAGGATCCGTCGATGCCCGCCGGACACCTCCACGTCCCGGTACTCTCCTTCGACACGGCCAACAAAACCGCGATCACGGACCCGACCTACGAGGCCAACCGCGAAGCCATCGTCCGCGGCGCCCACGCGGTCCTCCGCCAAGCCCTCTGATCACTTTCCTGATCAGGTGGCAATAATTCTGAACACCTCGAGCACCGACCGGACACAATAATCAGCAGCCGGCCCGCCCATCCGATCTCCCACCAAGATCGTCCGCAGGCCGGCATTCCGCCCACCAGCCACGTCGTACGCCGGATGGTCACCCACCATCCAGCCGTCCAACGCAGCGCCTGCCCCTTCAGCCGCGATCGCAAAGATCTCCGCCTCGGGCTTCCGTACCCCAACCGCCTCGGAGATGCAGGAGAAGTCCACGGCCGCCGCGATCCCGGTGTGCTCCAGCTTCAAGCTCTGCTGCACCACTGTCCCGTTCGTCACCACAGCAACCCGCCACCCGGCCGCGCGCAGCCCGGCCACCCCGGCCAGTACGGCGTCCTCGACCGTCGTGAACAACGGATGCTCGCGGTCATAGCTGTCCACCGTTGGCGCCGTACCGAACTCGTCTCGCAATCCGTCGAACAACTCCGCCCGCGGCGTGAACCCACCGTTGTCATGGGCAACTAACCACTCGACCGCGTCCACCCCGGCCGCACCGCACCACCACCGCGCCCACGCAAGGAACGCCGCGTCCCGGTCGATCAGCGTGTTGTCGAGGTCAAAGCACACCAGCCGTGGCGAAGTCAGCACACTGCACAGTCTGCGCCACGCCGGCCAGGAAGCGGTCAACGTCTTGCTCGGTGGTGGCGAAGCTGGTCATCCAACGCACGCCGGCTCCCCACTTGAGGAACGGCGACCACTGCTGCAGCGGCGCAACGGCCTCGGCCGGAAGCCGGGCAAAGACGCTGTTGGTCTGCGGAGCCTGCATCAGTTCGACGCCAGGCAGGTCGCGGATGCCGTCGGCGAGTCGCGCGGCCATCCGGTTCGCGTGCTGGGCGTTGTGCAGCCAGAGGTTGTCGGACAAGAGAGCGTCGAACTGGGCGGCGATGAAGCGCATCTTCGAGGCGAGCTGGCCGAACTGCTTGCGCGCAAAGCGTGCGCGCCGGATCAGCTCGGGCCGCAGCACCACCATGGCTTCGCCGTACAGCATGCCGTTCTTCGTCCCGCCGAGCGTGAGGATGTCGACGTGGCCGGCGAGGTCTTGCAGGCTGCAGTCCAGCGCGGCTGCCGCGTTCGCGATCCGGGCGCCGTCGAGGAACAGCAGCATCCCGTACGCGTGGGCGAGGTCCGCCAGCGCCTTGATCTCTTCGAGGCTGTAGACGGTCCCGAGCTCGGTCGCCTGGCTGATCGCGATCACGGCCGGCTGCACGTTGTGCTCGCCGTTCAACGGATTCAGTAGCGGTGCGATCAGCTCTGGCGTCAGCTTGCCGTCGGCTGTCGGTACGTCGAGGATCTTCGAGCCGGTGAACCGCTCGAAGGCTCCGCACTCGTCGGTGTGCACATGCCCGGTCGAAGCCGTGATGACCGCCTCGAACGGATCCACCGCCGCCTGTAACGCGGCAACGTTCGCCCCGGTCCCGCCGTACGTGAAGAGAACCTCGGCTCCCGGCGCACCCAGCAGGTCGCGGATCCGAGCCACCGCGGCCGCGGTCCACCGATCACCGCCGTACGGCGTCGCGTCGCCGACGTTGGCTCGTACCAACGCATCCAGTACGGCGGGGTGGGCGCCGGCGGCGTTGTCGCTGACGAAGGAATGTTCGGGAGGTAGAAGGTCCATACGTCCAGTGTCGGAAGTCGACTGACCAAAGACCAGGTACCGTTGCTTGAGCACCCCAAAGCTCAGCTTTGGTCCGAAGGAGCCCGGTATGGACCTGTTACGCCTGCGGTCGTTCGTCGAATCGGCCCGGCTCGGGTCGTTCGCCGCAGCCGCCGAGGCGCTCGGCTACACCGCGCCGGCGGTCTCCCAACACATCGCCCACCTCGAGAACGAACTGCAGTGCGAGCTGCTCGTCAGAGGGGCCCGAGGTGTCCGGCTCACCACTCCAGGCACGGTCTTGCTGGAACGCGCCGACCGGCTTCTGGCCGAGACGCAGATGACCGTGCTCGCAGTGCGTGAGTCAGCCGGCCAGCTGCGCAGTCTTCGCGTCGGTACCTTCCCAAGCGCCGCCCACCACCTCGTCCCGGGAGCACTCGGCCGGTTGCGCGCCGCGCATCCAGATCTGGAGCTGGCGCTGATGCACTACGAGCCACCGGACGGCCTGACCCAACTAGCCGCGGGCGAGGTCGACGCCGTGGTGACCCACCGCTACCCCGGCGTCTCGTGGAGCGCGCCCACCGGAGTTCGCACCGCGACCCTGATCGCCGACCCGCTCCTGCTCATGGTCGCTGCCGATCACCCGCTGGCCGGGCGCACCCGCGTCGACATCGGCAAGCTCCGCGACGAGACCTTCATCTCCGGTACGACGGCCGATCCGAACCGGATCGCGTTGGCCGCGGCCTCGGCGGGCGCCGGCTTCGCACCCCACGTCGCCTTCGAGACCGCCGACTACGCCGCCACGGCCAGTCTCGTCCGCAGCGGCTTCGGCATCGCCGTCGTACCGCGACTGGCCTGGCCGAGCGACGTCAGCGGAATCGCGCAGCTCTCACTGCACACCACCGTCCGTCGCGTCTTCGCCCGGCGGCTACTCCTCGCCGTGCGCACCGGGCGAGCCTCGGCGTTGATCTCCGAGCTCGCCCGCAACCTCACCGAGGCCGCTCAGACGTCGATGCGGCTCTCGTCCAGCTCGTAGGCGCCCTGCACGATGAACTCCTTGCGGGGAGCGACATCGTTGCCCATCAGCAGGTCGAAGACCTGAGCCGCTGCCTCACCGTCGTCGACCGTCATCCGGCGCAACGTGCGGTGCCGCGGGTCGACAGTGGTTTCGGCCAACTGGTCGGCGTCCATCTCACCGAGACCCTTGTAGCGCTGCGGGGGCTCTTTCCACTTGACGCCCTTCTTCATCAGCTCGGCCGTCTTCCGCTGGTACTCCGCGTCGCTGTAGGTGTAGATGTACTTCTCCTGACCCTTCTTCGGGTTGGTCAGCTCGAAGCGGTGCAGCGGCGGTACGGCGGTGTAGACGCGACCGGCGTCGACCAGCGGCCGCATGTAGCGGAAGAACAGCGTGGCCAGCAGGCAGCGGATGTGCGCGCCGTCGGAGTCGGCGTCGGCCATGAAGATGATCTTGCCGTAGCGGACCTGCTCCAGGTCGAAGCTGCGGCCCGAGCCGGCGCCGACGACCTGGATGATCGAGGCGCACTCGGCGTTCTTCAGCATGTCGGCGACCGACGCCTTCTGCACGTTCAGGATCTTGCCCCGGATCGGCAGCAGCGCCTGGAACTCCGAGTTGCGAGCCACCTTGGCGGTTCCGAGGGCGGAGTCACCCTCGACGATGAAGAGCTCCGATTTGTCGACATCGTTACTTCTGCAGTCGGCCAGCTTGGCCGGCAGCGCCGACGACTCGAGCGCGGTCTTGCGGCGCTGCAGCTCACGGTGCTGACGGGCGGCCACCCGCGTCCGGGACGCGGCGACGACCTTCTCCAGCACGGCGCGGGCCTGGGCCTTGTGCTCGCGCTTGGTCGACGTGAGGAAGGACTCCAGCTCGGTCTGCACGACCTTCGAGACGATCCGCGAAGCGGCCGGCGTACCGAGGACCTCTTTGGTCTGGCCGTCGAACTGCGGCTCGGCCAGGCGCACCGTGACGATCGAGGTCATGCCCTCGAGGACGTCGTCCTTGATCAGCTCCTCGCCGCTCTTCAGCAGCCGGGTGCCCTCCATCGCGTTGGTGAAGCTCTTGGCCAGCGCACGCTCGAAGCCGGCCACGTGCGTGCCGCCCTTGGTGGTGGCCACGATGTTCACGAACGAGCGGAGCTCGGTCTCGTACCCGTCGCCCCAGCGCACGGCGATGTCGACGTCCAGGTCGCGCTCGACGTCGGTCGGCGTCATGTGGCCGGCGTCGTCGAGCATCGGCACGGTCTCGGTGAAGCGGCCGGTTCCGGTCAGCCGGACCACGTCGGTGACCTTCTGGTCGGTGGCCAGGAACTCGCAGAACTCGCTGATCCCGCCGTCGTGCTTGAACCGCTCCTCGGTGATCTCCTCACCGCGCTCGTCCCGGATCACCAGCTCCAGGCCGGGAACCAGGAAGGAGGTCTGCCGCGCCCGGGTGACCAGCTCGTCGTAGTTGAAGCTCGCGTCGCGGGTGAAGATCTGCTGGTCGGCCCAGTAGCGGATCCGGGTCCCGGTCATGCCCTTCTTCGCGCGACCGGCCTTGCGCAGGCCCGTCACCGCGGTGAAACCGGCCGCCGCGCCCTCGGCGTCGAACTCACCGGCGACCCCACGGCGGAACGACGTCGTCCAGACCACGCCACCGCGGTCGACCTCGACATCGAGTCGCGCCGACAGCGCGTTCACGACCGAGGCGCCGACACCGTGCAGACCGCCGGAGGCGTTGTAGGAGCCACCGCCGAACTTGCCACCGGCGTGCAGCTTGGTGAACACCACCTCGACACCGCTGAGCTTGGTCTTCGGCTCGATGTCGACCGGGATGCCACGGGCGCGGTCCCGCACCTCGACCGAGCCGTCCTTGTGCAGGACGACGTCGATGCGCTCGCCGTGGCCGGCCAGGGCCTCGTCGACGGCGTTGTCGATGATCTCCCACAGGCAGTGCATCAGGCCGCGACTGTCGGTGGACCCGATGTACATACCGGGCCGCTTCCGGACCGCCTCGAGTCCTTCGAGGACGAGCAGGTTGCGGGCGTTGTACGTCGGGTCGAGCTCGGTACTACGAGGCGTCGGGGCGGCCACAGGGCTCCTTCACTGGTTCACCAACTCACTACAAAAACACAGCCTATGCGGCTGCACCCCCAAAACCTGTTAGCCGGTCCGACATACGGGGAACCTGACAACACAACTAAGAAGGTGGCTGTATCTGCATGACGGGGCAGATATCGATCCGGACTCATTCGGGCGTGCCCCACGACACACCGAAAATCAGCACCGCGTGACGAGGTCATGGCGCAGAGTGAGATAAGACACGCCCGACGCAGCGTGTTCCGCCTGAATCGCTCGAATCAGAAACGATTCCGCGTCAGCATGCGTCATAAGGGAGCAGGTGGTTCGTCTCACATTCGGACACGTTGCCCCCACCGGGAAGCGATCCGCATGTCAGGATGTTGCTATCTGGTGAGAACGGAACTAGATGAGATGAGGCCTCAAGTGACTACAGCACTCGCCCCGAGTTCGGCCCTGTCGGCCGCGGATCGTTGTGACCGCTGCGGTGCGCAGGCCTACGTCCGTGTCACCTTGACCAGCGGTGGGGAGCTTCTGTTCTGCGCCCACCACGGCCGGGAGCACTCGGACAAGCTGCGCAACATCGCCGTCACCATTCACGACGAGACGGGCCGGCTCGAAGCCGCTCCCGCCGCCGTCGCTGCCGCGGAGGACGAACGGTAAGCCAGGTCTCATAAACGCGCCAATGACGGCGCCAAAGTCCTACAGAGCCGATGGCGGTCCCCCTGAGGGAGACCGCCATCCTTGCGTTCTCGGGCCCTACTGCTTGATGAAGTACCACCGCTGACACAGGCCACCGTGGTAGGACCAGGTGATCACGTCGGTCCCGGCGGCCGGGTTGCAGCTGTCGACATCCATCGACAGCCCCGTACTCACCGAGGTCACCGCGAAGCTCCCATCGGCGGCCGGCTCGATCCGCCAGCGCTGACACTCCCCCTTGTTGCTCGGGAAGGCGATCAGAGAGCCCTTGAGCAGCTTCGAGCAGCCGCGGATGTCGAGCGCCCGGTTACTACTGGGATCGACGATCTTGTAGACGTCGTCGCCGAGGCTCTCCACCTTCCAGCTCTGGCAGGGGCTGCCCTGCACCCATTCCCACATCCGGATGTCGTCAGTGGCCGCGCAGTTGGCGATGTCGAGCACGTTGTGTGACGTAGCGGCTTCGATCCGGTACCTCGCGTTGCCGTTCTCACCGAGCTGCGTCTGGTTGTACGACGGACGCACCGTCCACTGCTGGGTGCTCAGCTGACCGCAGGTCTGCTGCTTGATCGGTGCGTAGTCGTCGAAGACCGTCACGTTCTTCTCCGGCTCCGCTGTCACAGTCGCGCACTTGCCGCTGTGGGCGAACCTCAACTGGACGACGGTGTCGTAGCTGGTGCCTTCGATGTACTCGATCGTCATCTGCTGGTTCGCTGTCGGCTCGCCGGTCCCGCTGCCACAGGGCCACTGCAGCAACTGGGCGCCGTCCTGCTGGCCGAAGTCCTCGACGTCCGCACACTTCATGCTGTGCATCGGGCGGGCACTGTACTGGTCGGTCCCGGCGATGGCATCGACCCGGAACCTCGCGTTCAGGTCGACCGGCAGGCACTGGTACTGGATGAAGCGCGCATCGTCGTTCGTGCTCGCGAACTCGACGTTCAGGCACTTGTTGCTGTTCTTGCTGACCAGGTCGTACGCCCGGTGTTCCAGCTCGAACTTCGGCCCGGTGACCGCATCGACCTGACCGGACCACGTCTGCTGTCGCGCACCGAACGCCGTACCGGTGGACAGTTGAGTGAACGCTTGCCGGCCACCGGGTGTGCTGCCGCCGGCGTACAGCAGGGAGACGTCGTCCTTCTTGTCACCGTTGTAGTCACCAACCGACAGGCTCGTCTTGGACAGGTCGAGGTCGTTGTTCGTGACCGACCACCAGGTACTCCGGGTCAGCGTCGACCCGGACGGCTTGAACACCTGCAGCGACGCGTTGGTCGGGCTGTCCTCGTACATGGCCACGATGTCGTCGCGACCGTCGCCGTCCGGGTCGGCGACAGCTGCCTTGCTCTTCTCCCAGCAGTAGGCGCCGGCGCCCGAGTCGTACGCCGTTGCCGGCGCGGCGAAGGCGGATCCGCTCGAGGCGAAGACCTCCACCGAGGTCCGGCAGCCGTCAAGGTTGTGCATGCTGACGAAGTCGGCCTTGCCGTCACCGTTGATGTCGGCCAGCAGCGGAGTGCTGCGGGTCCACTGGTTCGAAGCCTCCGAGGTGAACCACTTCACCGGCGCGGTGAAGTTGGTGGCGGCTCTGAACACCAGGACCTCGAAACCACCGTTGGCCGTCGCGTTCTGCACGACGATGTCCGACGCCTTGTCGCCGTCGACATCGCCGGAGACCACCCGGGCAGTGCTGAGCGGCCAGCCGTTCGCCCCACTCGTCCAGCTGGCGTCGAGCGCGTCGTACCGGTTGCCTTCGGACATCAGCTTGTATAGCCAGATCTGCCGGCCGGCGCCCTCCCGCAGCAACGCCATGTCGGCCTTGCCGTCCTTGTTCCAGTCGCCTTGGACTGCGCGCGTTCTGGTCAGGGCGAAGCTGCCGCCCTCGCTCGTGTCCCACTCCATCACACCGGTGTGGAAGCTCATGCCGGCCGAGGGCATCGACCAGATGGCGGTCCGCCCGAAGCCCTGGTCGAAGATCGCGTTCAGGTCGGCACGTCCGTCACCGTTGCTGTCACCGCGGACCGGCGCCGGTGCGGTGCCGCCCGTGAGGGCCCGGAGGCTCCAGGACTCCGTCAGCTCACTCTGGTTACCTGCCTTGTCGACGGCGGCGACGTACAGAGTGCGATCGAACGAGCCGGTCTCCGCGGACGGCGTCAGCGTGATCGGCACGGTCGCCACACCACCCGCGCCTGCCTTCACCCGCATCGCCAGCTTGTCCGACAGGAAGCCGTACACGTACTCCGCGACCTCGTTCTCCTGGCCCGCCGCGGGGCGGAAGGTGACAGTGCCGGTCGTGTACGCCGCAGTCCGGCGCAGGCTGTCCGGGAAGTCGGTCGAGCTGATGGTCGGGATGTCCGGACTGATCGAGTCGATCACGAAGTAGCAGTCCGTCGTCGCCGGGCCGGCGACGATCGCGTCCCGGGTAAAGGCCCGGTAGTGGTAGACCTCGTTCTCGTTCAGCTTGCCGGCCGGGACCTCTGCCCAGGAGAAGGCAGCACCGGTCGCGGTCGGTCCGACGGCATTCGAGTAGACCACCGTGTTCGCCGAGTTCGCGATCTCCAGCGTCGTCGTGACACCGTCACCGCTGTCCGGGTCGTTCGCGACCGCGGAGAACTGCGGTGTGCGTGTGGCGATCGCGGTCGGGGCTTGAGCAGTGCCACACGGGCGGGGCCGGATCATGTTCAGCGACTTGGGCTCGCGGGGTGCGGTGTTGTATTCGATCGACAGCACGGCGGTGTCGAACTTGAACTTCTTCCACTGGTTCTGGTCGCCCTCGTTCGGCGCCCGCAGTCCGAAGCCGATCGTCAGCTTGCGCTCATCGGCGGCCTGCTGCACCAGTTGGACCATCCGGGGCTCTTCGAACGTGACAGCCTTGTCCTCGGGTGGCGGGTACGACTCGGCGCTGCGCTGGGCGACCTTCTCGTGCCAGAACTGGTCATTGTTGGCCCAGTCGATGTAGGTGCCCGTCGTGAAGTCGTTCAGGTGCCACAGGTCCACCGGCGTCGCGGTAGAGGTCGGGCTGTGGTCGAGGGTGATGCTGAACACCACTTTGCTGATGGTGCTCCCGGCAATGGTCTGCGCTCCGTTGGTCGTGTTCATCAAGAACATCGACCGGTACATGTTGTGCTTGGGGTCGTCGTAGGCAAGACCGACCTTGGCACCTTGACCGGTGTCGTAACCCCAACCGGTTTGGTTGCCCATCTTCGCGTTGACGTGCAGCCAGCCGGCTTTCCGGCCGCTGAGTGACGGGTCGATGTAGATCGGGAACTTCGCCTTCGGGTCGGTCAGCAGCGAACGCTGCGGCGTGAGCTCGAGGGCACCCGCCTGCAGCCGGATACCGACCTTCGCGTGCCGCGGGGCGGCCGGTGTGCTGTCCCACATCGTCGGCGGCGGGGCGGTGTACAACAACTCCCCCAGCGCATTGACCGCAGTCGTCGAACCGTCGCGGCGCACGGACAACCGCAGTCCATCTCCGACGAACGGCGTCCGCAGCGCACGCATCGCGTCGGTCAGGGCCGCGGTGCGGTTCTTCACCACGAGCAGGTACGAGAAGTTGTCTACGGCAACTTTGATCTGGAGGTCGACACCGCGGTACACCTCAGGGTAGGTGGCGGTGTCGCCGGAGATCCGCGGAGCCGGCAACTTGTTCGGCCAGCCCAACGTGACCCGGCTGCCCGGTTTTCCGATGCGCAGCACGGTTTTGTCGCCACCGCCCGACAGAATCATCGGTACGGCGGCGGCCACCGGCTGCACGGTGCCATCGGACTGACGGCGCAACGATGCGTCCGGCGCCGCCCAGCCGGATCCCTTGTGCACCCGGACCGGCCTCGCGTGCTGGGTCATCGTCTTCGAGCCAGTGGGATTGACGTAGACCTCTGAGGTCTCGTTACGCCAGTCGACCACTTCGACCCTGCGCCCGGTCCGGGCCGCCTCGTCGGTGGCCCTCACCTCAGGCGTCTGTGGTCTACTGAACTTTTCCGGTTGGGCTGTTGCAGGGGGCGGATCGCCTTGTATAGCAGCGATCGCAGGGACGGCGAGCAGCAGGGACAGCAGTCCGGGCAGCAGACGGCGACTGGGCGGCATGATTGGGACGACCCCTCGGTGGCGCGGGCGGGACATGCTCGATGATGCATGACAAGGGCGCGCGCCGCGCACGTTTCGACCGACCTCGAAACGGCTGCCGGATCGGCGAACGGGTGTCAGCCTTACCTCGTCCCCCTCTCGAACACCGGAGGTTTTTCCATGCCCGCCCACCCCGGTCACCGGCGATCACGCCGGTTCGCCCTGCCCCGCGCAGGCCTGATACTGGCCGCAGCCATGTCGCTGTCGGTCGGTGTCCACGGCCAGGCCGCTCAGGCAGTCGCGAGCACGCCCAAGAAAGACACTGAACCCCACACCACGAAGCTCGAATCCGTGCCTGGCAAGAAGGTCGCGGTCAAGCCGCGGCCGGTCGACACGGGCGCCAAGCTCGACGTGACCAAGCGGCCCGAGGTCAGCTGGCCCGCGACCGGGTCCACCGAGGTCCAGCCTGCGGTGTCGGCGGTCGACCCGCGGCTCGCCTTCGGTCCGCAGCCGAAGACGCAGGTCTCCCCGATCGAGCTCGCCAAGGGCAAGGCCGGTGCACTGCCGGTCTGGCTGTCCACTCCCGCTCCGGCCGCCGGTCTCACGGCCGCGGCGGCGGTGGACGCCGTACCGGCGAAGGTGAAGGTCGAGTCGCTCGGCCGTCAGGGCAACCAGTTCCTCCTGAAGCTCAACCGTGCCGACGACATCGCGAAGGCCGGGCAGACAAGGCTGACGGTCGGCTACGACCAGTTCAGCAAGGCCTTCGGCGCCGACTACGCCCTGCGGCTGCGCGTCTTCCAGCTGCCGGCCTGTGGCCTGAACAAGGCTGCTCCCGGCCCGGACTGTGCGCCGAAGCTGCTCAAGACGGTCAACAACGGCGCCGGCGCCCTGAGCGCCGACGTACCGGTCGCTCCGGCCGGCTCCTCGGACAGCACCTTCGCCGTCGCGGCCGTTGCGGCCAGCAGCGCCGGGGACTACAAGGCGACCACCCTGAAGCCGCAAGCCACCTGGACGGTCGGCGGATCGTCCGGCGACTTCAGCTGGAACTATCCGCTCCAGACGCCGCCGGCCCTCGGCGGCCCGTTGCCGCAGGCAACCATCGGCTACTCCTCCGGCGGTGTCGACGGCCGGACCTCGTCCACCAACAACCAGCCGTCCTGGGTCGGTGAGGGCTTCGAGTTCGCTCCGGGCGGCTCGATCGAGCGCCGCTACGCGTCCTGCGGCTCCAAGAGCGAGCAGACCGGGAACAACGGCAAGACGCCGACCGGCGACCAGTGCTGGGCCACCGACAACGCGACCTTCACGCTGAACGGCGCCGGCGGCGAGCTCGTCAAGGACGACACCACCGGCGAGTGGCACGCGCGCCAGGAGGACGGATCGACGATCCGCCGCCTCACCGGCGCGAACAACGGCGCCAAGGACGGCGAGTACTGGGAGCTGACCAGCAAGGACGGCATCAAGTACTACTTCGGCCTGAACCACCTGCCCGGCTGGGACAAGCCCGACCCCGCGGTCAAGCAGGAGACCGGATCGGTCTCCACGCTGCCGGTGTTCGGCAACAACGCCGGTGAGCCCTGCAACAAGGCCGCGTTCGCCGACTCCTGGTGCACGCAGGCCTACAAGTGGAACCTCGACTACGTCGTGGACCGCAACGGCAACACGATGAGCCTGTTCTACGACCGCGAGAGCAACTACTACGCGCGCAGCATGACCGCCACCAAGGTCAGCTCGTACACGCGGGCCAGCAACGTCCAGCGGATCGAGTACGGCCAGACCGACGGCAACGTCTACCAGACCAAGCCCGTCGCCCAGATGGTGTTCACCACGACCGACCGCTGCATCGCGTCCGCATCGTGTGTCGCGGCCGACTACCTGGACACTCCGCTCGACCAGGAGTGCACCTCGAGCACCAACTGCAACAACCACTTCAACCCGAGCTTCTGGACGAAGAAGCGGCTGACCAAGATCACCACCCAGGTCTGGCGTGCGGCGGAGAACAAGTTCGGTGACGTCCAGCGCTGGGACCTGCGCCAGTCCTTCCGTGACCCCGGTGACGGCACCAGGGCCGGACTCTGGCTGGAGGGAATCAGCGAGGCCGGTCTGGCCGGTGAGCCCGCGCAGATGCCGGAGACCAACTTCGACAGCATCCAGCTGGCGAACCGCATCGTGCCGCCGGGCGACACCAACCCGCCGATGAACTGGCTGCGCGTCAGCGCGGTCAACTACGGCAGTGGCGGCCAGATCAAGGTCACGTATGCCGACCCGGACTGCAAGTCCGGTGACGTCCCGGCCAACCCCGACGACAACACCCGTCGCTGTCACCCGCTGAAGTGGACGCCGGACAACGGCACCGAGCGGACCGACTGGTTCAACAAGTACGTCGTCTCGCAGGTCACCGAGACCGACCGGCTCGCCGACACCCGGCCCGCGGTGACGAAGGTCGAGTACCTGTCGAAGCCGGCCTGGCGCAAGGACGACGAGGACGGTCTCGTCGAGATCGGGAGCAAGACCTGGGCCCAGTGGCGCGGCTACAGCCTGGTCCGGGTGACCAAGGGCGACGGTAGCGACGGGCCGCCGACCGTCACCGAGACCCGGTACTTCCAGGGCATGGACGGCGACCAGAAGGCCGACGGCACGATCAAGCACCCGGTGATCACCGACTCCAACAACGTGGCGGTACCCGACCTGGCGCCGCTGTCGGGTCAGTCCCGGGAGCAGACCACGCTGAACGGCACCGAGATCGTCGACCGGACGATCTCCGATCAGTGGGTCTCCGAGCCGACCGCCACCCGGGTGAAGCCCTGGGGCACGGTCAAGGCCTACCAGTCCCAGGCCGGGGGGAACACCCAGGTCCAGACCGTCGCCGGCGGCGGTCTGCGCAAGCTGGCCGCGAAGAACAACTACGACGCCGACGGCGCACTGAAGTCCAAGTACGACGCCAACGACGTGACCACCACGGCCGATGACACCTGCACCTACTACGAGTACGCCAGCAACGCAGGGGCCGGCATCGGCGAGCTGATCAAGCGCGAGTACGCCGTCTCGACCGCCTGCGACCAGCCGTACACCAAGGAGCAGGTGATCAGCGACCAGCAGACCTACTACGACGGCGCGACCGACGTCAACGCGACGCCGACCAAGGGCAACCCGACCAAGACAGAGCGGGTCGACAGCTACGACGCGGCCGGCAAGCCGGTGTACGACGAGCAGTCGAAGCTGGAGTACGACGCACTCGGCCGGCCGACCAAGGCCACAGACGCGGGAGGCGCGGTCACCACGACCAGCTACTTCCCGGCCAACGGTGGTCCGGTCACCGAGCGCGTCGCGACCAAGGCCAACGGGCACACCACCACGACGGAGGTCGACCCCGCCTTCGGCCAGGAGGTCGCCGTCACCGACCAGAGCGGCCGCAGCAGTGAAGCAACGTACGACGGCTTCGGACGGCTTCTGAAGGTGTGGATGCCGGGCCGGACCGGCTCCGCCGCGAAGCAGAGCAAGTCGGCGGGCAAGGCCTTCACCGCCGACAACGCCGTGATTCCGAACCTCGAGTACGAGTACCGGATCGGCATCGACAACGGTGCCAGCTCGGTGATCACCAAGTCCCTGCAGAGCGACGGCAGCGTCAACGAGAGCTACGACCTGTCCGACGGCCTGTTCCGGCCGGTGCAGAAGCAGGAGCTCGCCCCGGGCGGCGGCCGCACGGTGACCGAGACCTGGTACGACTCCCGGGGTCTGGTCGTGCGGCAGAACGGACCGTACTGGAACGCGCAGCCCGTGACCGAGGACGTCTTCCACGGTGACCAGAACGTCATCCCGACCCAGAAGCTGATCACGTTCGACGGGGCCGGGCGGACCACCGAGGAGACCTTCAAGTCCGCGAAGACGATCAAGTGGAGCACCAAGCGGAAGAACTCGGCCGACGAGGAGACCGTCGAGCCGCAGCAGGGTGAGCAGGCGACCACGAAGGTCACCAACGGCGACGGCCGCCTGGTCGAGCTGCGCCAGTTCAAGGGCCAGACGGCGACCGGTGCGTTCGACAAGACGTCGTACAGCTACAACAGCCGGGGTCTGCCGACCCTGGTCACCGACGCGGCCGGGAACAAGTGGAGCTGGGAGTACGACATCCAGGGCCGCAAGACCAAGGAGGTCGACCCGGACCGCGGCACGTCGACCTTCACCTACAACGACCTCGACCAGCTGGTCACCTCGACCGACAACCGTGGGACGACGCTCGAGTACACCTATGACCTGATCGGGCGCAAGACCGCCATCAGCGAGGTACCCAAGACGGGTCCGACGAAGCTGATCTCGGAGTGGACCTACGACAACACGCCGGTCGTCGGCGGGGCTGGTGCCGTTGCCAAGGGCAACATCAGCTCCAGCACGCACTGGGTCGACGGGCAGCCGTACACCACGAAGGTGTCCGGCTACGACAAGAGCGGCAAGCCACTGGGGCAGGAGGTCGTGATCCCGGCCGTGCAGGGCGGCCTGGCCCGCACCTACACGTTCGGCAACACCTACAAGGACGACGGTGAGGTCGCGTCCACCACGATGCCGGCCGTCGGCGGACTTCCGGCCGAGACCCTGCAGTACGGCTACAACGACAAGGACCTGCCGACCACGCTGAGCTCGGACATCTCGACCTACGTGACCGGTACGGCGTACACCACGATGGGTGAGGTCTCGTCGTTCGTCCAGCGTGGCACCGGCGGCAAGTCGGTCACCCAGGAGTTCGACTACGAGGCCGGGACCCGGCGGCTGAACAAGGTCACCACGAGCACGGAGACCGCCGCCGACCCGATTTCGATCGTCCGGTACGCGTTCGACCCCACCGGCAACATCACGAAGATCACCGACGCCGGCGAGACCACCGACACGCAGTGCTTCACCTACGACCACCTGCGCCGCCTCACCTCGGCGTGGACCCCGGGCAGCGGTGACTGCGCGGCCGCGCCGACCAAGGACAGCTTGGGCGGACCGGCGCCGTACTGGCACGGTTGGACGTTCGACGTGACCGGCAACCGCAAGACCGAGACCCGGACGGACGCCGCCGGTTCCACGACGGCGACGTACAGCTACCCGGCGACCGGTCAGCCGCGGCCGCACGCGGTGCAGTCCGTGGTCACCACCGGTACCGGTGGCACCAAGACCGACAACTACAGCTACGACGACACCGGGAACCTGAAGACCCGCAACCTGAACGCAGCGGGGATCGAGACCTTCGACTGGGATGCCCAGGGCGAGATGGTCAAGGTCGACGGCGCCGGCAAGACCACCGAGGTGATCAACAACGCCGACGGCGACCGGCTGATCCGCAAGGACCCGGCGGGCGTCACGCTCTACCTGCCGAACAACAACGAGGTGCTGCTCAAGGCCGACGGCTCGCTGGTCGGCACGCGGTACTACAAGCACGGCGAGCAGACGGTCGCGGTCCGGGTCGGAGCCAACCAGCTCAGCTGGCTCGGTGCGGACCACCACGGCACTTCGACCATCGTCATCGACAACACGCCGGCGCAGAACGTGCAGCGCAAGCGGCTCGACCCGTACGGCAACCTGCGCGGCGTTGCTCCGGCGGCGTGGCCCGGACAGCGTGGCTTCGTCGGCGGGACCGAAGACCCCAGCACGGGGCTGGTCCACCTCGGGGCCCGGGAGTACGACCCGAAGACCGGGCGATTCATCTCGGTCGACCCGGAGGCCAACTACTCGGATCCGCAGACGATCAACGGCTACTCGTACTCGAACAACAGCCCGATCTCGTTCTCGGACCCCAGCGGCAACTCCTGGTTCAGCAGCGTGGTGTCGTCGATCGGCAGCGCCATCAAGACCACGGTGGAGCAGGTCGTCACCCGGATCCCGGAGATCATCAAGGTCGCGGTGCCGTTCCTGGCACCCGTGATCAACTACGTCCAGGCCTCGGGCGGCGTGTGGAACGCGGTCACCAACTTCGTCAACGCGGTGAAGGAGGTCGCCAAGACGGTCTACCGGACCAAGATCGAACCACACGTCAAGAAGGTCCAGGTCTTCCTCGCGAAGGCGAAGGTGGTGGCCAAGAGTACCTTCGCCAATGCGAAGGAGAAGCTGAAACAGAACTGGAAGATGGGCCTGGCCATCAGCAGCATCGGCTTCAAGATGCAGACCGATTGGCTGAACAAGGTCGGCAACGGCTTCAAGAACTGGGCCCAGACCGAGACCGGGCGCAAGCTCCTCCACATCGGGGCCAACCTCGTCACTGGCATCGTCGCCGGTGCGGTCGTCGGTCTGGCCTGTGGTCCGGCCGCCCTGATCTGCGGCGCGCTGGTCGGGATGGCGGCCGGCGGCGTGATCGGCGCTGGCCTGAACAGCGCTGTGGCGGGTTTCAGCGGGGAGAAGATCACCCCGGGCAAGGTGGCCGGGTGGTTCGTTGAGAACGCGTCACCGGGCCGAGCCATCAGTGGGATGCGGAAGGTCACCGGAACTGGCGGATGGGCCATGACCAAGAGCGTCTTCCGTGGCGGGTTCAGTCCGATCGCGGGGCCCAAGGGCGTCGGCGAAGCGTTCGGCGACGCACTACGAACAACGAAGAACTGGAGCTTCAAGTCCCCCTCCGGCCTGACGAGTTTCCTGCCGAAGTAACTTCGGCGCAGTAGTCAGCTGACCAGGTGCTGGAGGTCCCTCGGGGCCTCCAGCACTGCTGCGTTTCCGTCGCGCCACTCGACCGTGAGCGGTGCGCCGGCGACTTTGAGCCCTTCGAGTCTCAGCTCGGACCACGGCAGCGACAACGCCGGATTGATCGTCAGCGTGCCGCCTGGGGCGTCCGGCTCGATGCCCAACGCAGCAACGAGGACCGCGACTGCGGAGGCCGCGGCCCAGGCCTGGGGACGACACGAGCCCGGGTACGGCGTCGGCCGGATCTCCGTGCTGAGCCCGCGGCCGCCGTACAGCTCGGGAAGGCGGTAGTCGAAGCCCTCGGCTGCCCGGACGAGTCCCGCGACGTACGACGAAGCGACGTCGTCGTGCCCGGTTGCGTAGAGCCCTTGGACGGTCATCGCGGTGTCGTGCGGCCAGATGCTGCCGGTGTGATAGCCGATCGGGTTGAAACGGGACATCGTCGTCGACAGCGTGCGAAGGCCGAAGCCGCTGTCGAGATCATCCTCGCCGAGGATGTCGGCCACGCGTTGTTCCTCGTCCGCGTCCAGGAGACCGGTTCCGAGCAGGTGACCCATGTTCGAAGCACGGCCGGCTACCGCGTTCTTGGCGCCGTCGAGAGCGATCGCCGGATAGCCGTCGACCCAGAACGCGCTGCGAAAGCGTTCCTGTAGCGCGGCCGCCCACGCACGCCACTCATCGCCGGACTCACCGAAGGCGTCCAGCAACTCTGCACCACGCACCGCAGCCGCGTAGGCGTAGCCCTGCACCTCACACAGCGCGATCGGCGCGGTCGCGATATCGCCGTTCGGCCATTGCACCGAGTCGTCGGAGTCCTTCCAGCCTTGGTTCGCCAGCCCGTGACCGGACTCGTCGATGTACTCGAGGAAGCCGTCGCCGTCCGGATCGGCGTAGTCCCGCATCCATTCGAGTCCACGACGGAGGTTCGGGAGCAACTCACTCACCTGATCACTGGGCATCCCCCAGCGCCAGGCCTTGTGCAGTGTGGTGATCCAGAGCTGCGTCGCGTCGTGCGTTCCGTAGTACACCGGCGGCAGAACGAAGTCGGTGCCGTGTTCGGCGGCTTCCGCACGGAGCTCATGCGGGATCTTGCCGGGTTGTTCAGCGGTGTCGATGTCGACCTTGGTGCCTTGCCAGGCGGCGAGTGCTCGCAGGGTGCCGGCGGCTAGCTCGGGGTCGACCGGAATCAGCATTCCGGCCGAGATCAGGGAGTCCCGGCCGAACAGCGTCAGATACCAGGGTGGGCCGGCGCCGAGGTAGCGATCGTTGCCAATCGCAAGTTGCAACGCCTGCACGTCATCCAACGAGCGAGCGAACCATCGCTCGACTCGGTGATCACTACAGTGAACACTTGCGGTGTACACAATAGTGTTCACTGGTGGGTCGATATCGAACCCGCTGACCGAGCGCGGGACGGAAGCGATCACTTTAATGATCATCGTGAACTGCTCCCCCGGCGCCAGCTCAGGTGTGGCAGTCGTCCCGGGGTCCAGCTCCGCGGTCACCCGCGTGCCCTCATTCTCCCAGTAGATGCGGGACAAACCGTCGTACTGGGGCTCGATAGTGGGCAGTGTCACGGCGCTGCTGTTCCGCACCTGCACGATGCCCGCGAGGTCGGTGCCTAAGGCAACTTCCAGCCGACACGTCAGCGTCTCCCGGGAGTTGTTCACCAGGGTGATGTGTTCGGTCATCCCGTCGCGGCTGACCTCACGCCGGCGGTACAGCAGGGCGGTCTCCTCCCTGTCGACCTTCGCCACGTACACATGGGTCGAAGCGCTCTGCTCGTCCACCTGCAGCGGAAGCGGCTCCACACCGTCAACGGTGACTGCCAATCTGGACAGCAGGCGTCTGTCACGCGCATAGACACCCTCGGTACCAGAGCCGGTGAGCTGCCCGGAGCGGGGTGACAGGACCACCCAGGGTGCAGCCAATGCAGTGACCAATTCGTGCTGCTGGGACATGTCTCCACCCTAAGGGCGCCCGATTTGCGGCAGAGTGTCCGTGTGAACACTGCTATGACGGTCCTCGTCGGCGTGGCGATCTTCGTCGGCATCCTCGGCATCGTGCTCCCGGTGCTGCCCGGAGCCATCCTGAGCCTGGCAGCCATCCTGGTCTGGGCGCTGGTGGAACGCAGTGCCACCGGGTGGATCGTGCTGGCCGCTGCTGTGGTGCTCATCGGCGCCAGCCAGGTGGTGAAGTACATCGTTCCCGAACGACGCCTTCGCGAGTCCGGCGTACCGCGGCGCTCGATGTTCATCGGTGTACTGCTCGGCATCGTCGGCTTCTTCGTCATCCCGGTGGTGGGCATGTTCATCGGGTTCCCGCTCGGCGTCTATCTGTCTGAGCGGCAGCGGCTCAAGACCCACGCGGATGCCTGGACCTCCACCAAACACGCTCTGCGAGCGACCGGTCTGTCGATCCTGATCGAATTCATCGGTACGTCGCTCGCGGCCGCGGTCTGGCTGATCGCGGTCCTGTTCCTGGTCTGATTGCCAGGGTTTTCTCAGGCGCACCGGAGGCTCGTCTCAGACCTGCGAGCAACTCTGGAACGTATGGCTATGTTCAGGAAGTTCTCAGAGAAGCGCTGGCGCATCGCGGGCACGATCGCCGCGGTCGCTGTCACCACCACGGCGGGCGGTGTGGCCTGGGCAGCGACCAGCGCCGACCCGACTCCGTCCCCCTCCGCCTCGCCGTCCACCCCCGGTCAGCCGGCTGATCCCGGCAAGGGTCCGGGCAGAGGCGCGGGCGGCCCCGGCAAGTTCCTCGGCCAGGGCGGCGCGCTGCACGGTGAGTTCGTCGTACCGAAGGACGGCGGCGGCTACCAGACCGTAGCCACCCAGCGCGGCCAGGTCACCGCGGTCAGCAAGGACTCCATCACGGTCAAGAGCGAGGACGGCTTCAGCCGCACCTACACCCTGACCGAGGACACCCTGGTGAATGCTGCCCGTGACGGCATCGACGACGTGAAGACCGGGAACACGGTCAACGTGTCCGCTGTGGTCGCCGACGGCAAGGCCACCGCGAGCAGCGTCGACGACGGCACTGTCCGTCAGGCCGCTGGGGAGAAATGGGGCTTCCATAGGGGACCGCGCTGAGCGACTCCCCTGGCGACTCACAGCTGATTGCCAGGAAGCTGCCAGGCTAAGCATGGCTTGTCGCGGCAGACTGTGCACATGAGCGCGCATCTGCTGGTGGTCGACGACGAGCCGAACATCGTCGAACTGCTCTCCGCGAGCCTGCGCTTCGCGGGGTACGACGTGTCCACGGCCAGCCATGGCACCGAGGCCCTCCGCAAGGCGCGGGAGGTCCAGCCCGACCTGGTCGTGCTGGACGTGATGATGCCCGGGCTGGACGGGTTCGAAGTGGTCCGGCGACTGCGGGGTGAGGATCGGCATGTGCCGGTGTTGTTCCTCACCGCCCGCGACGCCGTCGAGGACAAGGTCCTCGGTCTGCAGACCGGCGGCGACGACTACGTCACCAAGCCGTTCAGTCTCGACGAACTGGTCGCCCGCGTCCGCGCCCTGCTGCGACGCTCCGGTCACCGCGAGCAGACCGCGACAGAGTCCGCCGTACTGCGGTATGCCGACCTCGAGCTGAACGAGGACAGCTACGAGGTCTTCAAAGCCGGCGAAGCCGTGCAGCTCTCGCTGACCGAGTTCAAGCTCCTGCGCTGCCTGCTCGAGAACGCCGAGCGCGTCATGTCCAAGGGCCAGATCCTCTCCGCGGTCTGGAACTACGACTTCGCCGGCGACGCCGGAGTGGTGGAGTCCTACATGTCGTACCTGCGTCGTAAGGTCGACAACGGCGACCAGAAGCTGCTCCACACCGTCCGCGGGGTTGGCTACGTCCTACGCACCCCGCGAGGCCCCAGCTGATGCTCAACCACCGGCGCTTCACCGACAGATACCCACTACGCGTCACCATCGTCGTGATGCTGCTGACGTTGGTGGCGCTGGCACTCGTAGGCTCCGGCGTCGTAGCGACCACCATCATGCGCGGCTACCTGGTCGACAAGATCGACACCCAGTTGTCCCAGGTCGCAACGCCCTTCGCAAACGGCGACCGACCTCCCCCGCAGTTCCGTGGTGGTAAGAACAGCGGGCGGCCGCTACCGAGCCAGTTCGTGATCCAGATCAACTGGCCGGATGGAAGCCCCGTTGACGACGGCCCCCACCAAGCTCCTCTCGCAGAGGGCGCCGCACCGCCGAAGCTCCCCACCCTCGATCTCGACGACATCCGTGCGTTGAAGGGTGAGCCGTTCAACGTGTCTGCCACCTCTGGGGGCGACACCTGGCGGGTGCTGGCGGTGCCGATGAACGACAGCTCCGGGTCCGTCATGGTGGCGCAGAACCTGCACGACGTCACGCGGACTGTGCAGCGATTGGTCGGGGTGCAGGCTGCGGCTGGATTCATCCTGCTGGTACTGCTCGCCGGCGTCGGCACCTACGTCGTACGGCGAAGTCTGCGCGGACTCGAGGATGTCGAACACACCGCGGTTGCGATCGCCGGTGGGGATCTCAGCCGGCGCGTCCCGGAGCGGGACCCCCGCACCGAAGTTGGCCGTCTCTCGCAGGCGCTGAACCAGATGCTCGGTCAGATCGAGAATGCCTTTGCCCAACGCACTGCCTCCGAGTTCGCCGCCCGTATCTCCGAGGAGACCGCTCGCCGGTCCGAGGAGGACGCGAAGCAGTCGGAGGACCGTATGCGGCGCTTCGTTGCGGACGCGTCGCATGAGCTCCGCACTCCCCTGACCTCCATCCGCGGCTTCGCCGAACTCAGCCGGCAACGCGGCGGCATGGTCGAGCCGGACGTGATGAAGCGGATCGAGGACGAGGCCAAGCGCATGGGCCTACTCGTCGACGACCTGCTCCTGCTCGCGCGCCTCGACCAGCAACGACCACTCCGCATGGAGGCAGTCGACCTGCTCCCTGTCGCCGCCGACGCGCTGCACAACGCGCAAGCCGTCCAGCCCGAACGCAACATCTCGCTGAAGATCCTCACCGACTCGGAAGCTCCTGTGGTCCAAGGCGATGAGGCACGGCTCCGCCAGGTCCTCGGCAACCTGATCAGCAACGCGCTCCACCACACTCCGGTCGATGCGCCGATCCTGGTCTCGGTCGGGACGCGCGGCCGCGACGCCGTACTGGAGGTTCGAGACTCTGGTCCCGGGCTCACCCAGGAGCAAAAGGCGCGCGTGTTCGAACGCTTCTACCGCGCCGACTCAGCCCGCACCCGTACGACGGGTGGCTCCGGCCTCGGCCTGTCGATCGTCGCCGCGTTGGTCGCAGCCCACGCGGGTCGCGTCACCGTGACCGACACCGACCCACACGGCGCGACCTTCACCGTGCTCCTGCCCCTACCTAACTAGCCGAAATCTCGGCCGCGATCTCACGGGCGATCTCGATCGCCCGCTTCGCGAGCGGAGACTGCGTCCTGCTCGCCGGCCAGTGCAGGTAGATCCCGCGCGTCGGCGCCGGTTCCAGAGCGTGTACGGCGAGACGAGCGTCAGCACGGGCATCAGCGCCGTACACGGCAAGCCGGGGCAGCACTGCCCAGCCGAGGCCGGCGCGGACCATCGACAGGATCGTCTCGTTGCCAGGTGTGCGGAACACGATCTCCGGTCGCGCACCCGCCTCGGCGATGGCAGGACCCATCCACACCTGGTCACAGGCCTCGTGGCAGCCCACCATGGGACGGCCGTCGAGCATTGCCAACGCGACCGGCCCGTCGGGAAGGTCGCCGGGTTGGGTGACCAGCAGGTACGGATCGTCGATCAGCCTGAGCTGCTCCAGGTCGCCCTCGATCGGACGGTCGTAGAACAGCAGGTCGAGATCACCGATCTCTGGGACTTCGGCCGGCATGTCGGCCAGCTTGATCTCGCAGTCCGGCTGCTCGGCACGCAGCCGGCCGATGAGCGCGGGCAAGATCACGTGCGACACGCTTTGGAAGGTGCCGATGTCGATCCGGCCGCCGCCGGCCTTGAACCGGTCGACGGCATCGGACAGAGCTCGAGCCTTGGTCAGCAGCTCGCGCCCCTGCTCGAGAACGACGGTGCCGAGCGGTGTGAGGCGCACCGGCCGGGGACCTCCTGGTCGCTCGAAGAGCGCTCCCCCGACCGACCGCTCCAAGGCGGCAACCTGCTGGCTGATCGTCGATTGGGTGTACCCGAGCCGTCCAGCTGCCCGTCCGAACGTGCCCTCTTCCACGATGGCTGCCATCGCCAAGAGATGCCGCAGTTCCACATCGACCATGGATCTGAATATAGCCGAGGCCGATCGAATCGATCGAAAACAATCGCTTTTCACGATGCCCTCGGCCTCCCTACCGTCGAATCATGAGAGCGAACCTGGTGTCGGGACTGATGGCCACGCACTTCGTGAGCCGGGCAGGTGGGGTGGCGAGGTCGTTCCTGGTGCTCTACCTGACCCAGGAACGCGGACTGTCCGCCACGACCGCCGGAGCCGTGATCGCCGCGGTCGGCGTCGGCGACATCGGCTCGCAACTTCTGGGCGGCTGGCTGGGCGACCGGATCGGACGCCGCCACACCATGCTGATCGGCTTCCTGGGCACAGCCGTCGCACTGATCGCACTGGGTTCGGCAACCACGCTGCCGGCGATCTGCGTCTCAGCTCTCGGTGTCGGGCTGATGGCTGAGCTCTTCCGCCCGGTCGGCTCGGCTGCGTTGGCCGATTTGCCTCCCCAGGAATGATTGTCAGCGTTCGGCCGACTGTTCTGGGCGGCGAATGTCGGCTCCACGGTCGCCACAGTGGCTGCAGGAGTACTCGTTCGGCAGGGTTACGGCCTGCTGTTCTGGATCAACGCCGCCGCGGCCCTCTTGTCAGCGCTCATCGTCTGGCGCTGCGTCCCCGAGACCCGGCCGGCACCGTCGGATGCACCCAAGCGAGCGCTGCTACCCGTCCTGCTCCGCGACCCGGTGATGCTCGCCATGACAGCAATCCACGTCGTCTACTTCACCATGTTCCTGCAGGTGTTCTCCACGCTCCCCCTCGTCATGGCCGGCGACGGCGTCGGCCCGGGGACGTACGCCGCAGTGCTCGCCTTGAACGGAATAGTGATCATCACCGTGCAGCCGATCGCGGTCCGCTTTCTCGACGGTCGCGACACCACCACAGCTCTGGCGATCTCCATGCTGCTCGCCGGAATAGGCGGTGGACTCACAGCCGTCGTACAGGGCAGTGCTGCTTATGCTGCAGCGATTCTGGTGTGGACGCTCGGCCAGATCGGCGTCTCCGTCCTGTTCGGCGCCACCTTCGCCAGCCTCGCCCCGGCCGACCTCCGCGGCCGCTACATGGGCATCGCGTCCACCACGTGGAGCGTCGGCGCCGTACTAGCACCACTCCTCGGTACGGCGCTCCTCACCCACGCAGGCCGAACCACCCTCTGCCTCACCAGCACAGCCCTCGGTCTCGCCCTCTTCACCGCAGTACGTCACCAAGGATCCGTGCAAGCTCGTGCGGCTGCGAGATCATGGGCCAGTGACCGGTCTCCATCCGGGCCAATCGCCAGTGCTCACTAGCTAGTAGCTCAGCCAGGTCGTCATCCGGCTCACGTTGGTCGAGTGCACAGAGGATGTACGTCGCCGGCAGCTCCGCAAGCGGTCGAGCCAGTACGGCGGGCTCGGTGAGCGTGGGACCGGGATGGGGAGTAGCACCGGCCACGATCCGCGCGATCTGTTCGTCGGTGAGCCCGTGGCCCTCGAAGTGCGCGGCGGGTGCAACTGGCCAGAATCCGTCGTGCTCCGCGAGCAGGGCCTTCAGTTGCACGCCACCGTCGGGAAACGCTGCACAGAACGGCTCTCCGTCGACCGGGAGGCTGGAGTCGACGAAGACGACGCGGGACAGCCGGTCACCAATCCGCTCCGCCGCCTGGCCGACCGGAACACCCGAATAGCTATGGCCAACCAGTACGACGTCGTACAGGTCCTGATTCTCTACCGCGTCCACGATGTCCTGCACATGAGTCTGCTGGCCAGCCGGGAGTCCCTGCTTCTCAGCCAGCCCGGACAGCGTCAGCGGGTAGACGCCGTGCCCGGCAGACTGCAGGGGTGGGACGACCTCATCCCACGCCCACGCGCCAAGCCGAGCACCCGCAACCAGCACGAAGTTCGCCACGGCGACACCGTAGCCGGGAAGCCGACTGCGGCGTACCGGCTCCGAGGCCACGAGCCACCTTGAGCACCGATCAACCATGCGAGGACCGCCAAAACGGTCGAACCGTGCACAAAGTCAGATCGCCGACTCACCTTGAGCACCGATCAACCACCCGAGGACCGCCGAGATGGTTGAGCCGTGCACAAGGTCGCGGCGCTGCGCTAGAGGACCGGGAAGGGGCGGTTCGCGGTCTCACCGTGTTCGAGGACCTGGGCGGCCGGGCCGAGGATCTTGGGGTCCGGCTGCGCGACCAGCTCGTGGTCCTTGTTGGTGTAGTCGTACAGGCTGAGGACGTGCCGCATGGCCTCGAGGCGGGCGCGCTTCTTGTCGTTGCTCTTGACAACGGTCCAGGGCGCGTGGGGCGTGTCGGTGTAGTGGAACATCGCCTCCTTCGCCTCGGTGTAGTCGGCCCACTTGTCCAGCGAGGCGAGGTCGGTCGGCGACAGCTTCCATTGCCGGACCGGGTCGATCTGGCGGATCGTGAAGCGGGTCTGCTGCTCGGCCTGCGACACCGAGAACCACAGCTTCACCAGGAGCGTGTCGGACCGGACGAGCATCCGTTCGAACTCCGGCGCCTGCCGCATGAACTCCTCGTACTGGTCGTCGGTGCAGTACCCCATCACGCGCTCGACACAGGCGCGGTTGTACCAGGACCGGTCGAACAGAACCATCTCGCCGGCCGCGGGCAGGTGCTCGACGTACCGCTGGAAGTACCACTGTGTCTGCTCGCGCTCGGTCGGCTTCTCGAGCGCGACGATCCGGGCACCGCGCGGGTTCAGGTGCTCCATGAACCGCTTGATGTGCCGCCCTTGCCGGCCGCGTCGCGGCCCTCGAACACAATCACCAGCTTCTGCTTCGACCGCTTCACCCAGTACTGCAGTTTGAGCAGCTCGATCTGGAGCAGCCGCTTGTCCCGGTCGTAGACCTCCCGCGCCATCCGCTCGCTGTAGGGATAGCCTCGCGCCAGGTGTCGACCGGCGTACCGTCGGCGCGCAGCAGGACAGGATCATCGTCTTCCTCGTCGAGAACACGGAAGCCGAGCTCTTGAACCAGATCAGGGGTGCTCATGGACCCAGGTTCGTCTGGCCCGGTGACATCCAGGTGAACAGGTCACCGATCGAGCACCGGCAACGGCTCCGCCTTCCCGACGATGAACGCGTACGTCAGCGCACCGATCACCGCGACCACGCCGGCGACGAGAAATGACGGTAGGTAGTTGCCGTCGTACAGGTCGAGCAAGAGACCGAAGATGAACGGGCTGATGATGCCTGCGATGTTGGACGCGAAGTTCTGGATGCCGCCGATCGACGCTACGTGCCGTGAGCTCGGTGCGACGTCACCCGGCAGCGACCAGATCCCCGTGGCCGCGATCGCCAGGCTCGCGTAGGAGATCGCGAGGAACAGCAGAGCGACGTACACGGACTTTGCCGGAGCCGCGAAGACGATCGCCGCACCACCGAGCAGACCGCCGACCATCACTGTCTTGCGCACCCTCGTCACATCGGCGCCCGCACGGATCCGCCGGTCCGCGAGGATGCCGGCGATCCAGCCGCCCGCGATCGCGGTGATCCCGGGCAGCGTGCCGAGGGTGCCGAGCTCGGCGAGGTCGAGATGGCGGGCGTCCTTCAGGTACGACGGGAACCAGGTGAGGAAGAAGTAGATGACGAAGTTCAGGCAGAAGAAGCCGAGCATCATGCCGCGGATGGTCCGGTAGCGGAACAGATCCCGCCAGCGCACCTGCGCCGCGGCCTCGTCATCGGTCTCCTCGAGCCGCGCGCCGTTCGCTGCGATGTACTCGCGCTCGAGGTCGTTGGCGCCGGAATGTTCACGCGGATCGCGGTAATACCAGTACCAGACCGCAGCCCACATGATGCCGACCACACCGAGGACGACGAACGAGAAATGCCAACTGACCAAGGCGATCAGCGCTGTCACGAGCGGCAGCGACAACACCGTGCCGACCCGCGAGCCCGAGTCGATCACCGCCGTCGCGAACGCCCGCTCATGCCGCGGGAACCATCGCGACGCCGCCTTGGTGGCGCTCGGGTACGCCGGTGCTTCGCCCGCACCGAGCGCGAACCGGAACGCGAACAGCGACCAGAACCCGCGCGCCAACGGAGTCAGCGCGGTGATCACACTCCACCACAGCGCCGCGAACGTGAACGCCTTCCGCGATCCGTAACGGTCCGCCATCCACCCGGCGGCCAGCATCGCGCCGTCGTACGCCCAGAAGAACGCGCCGAGGATCAGCCCCTTCTCCGCGTTCGACAGATCGAGGTGCAGGTCCTCCTGGATGAACGGCAGCGCGACACTCAGGTTGGCCCGGTCCAGATAGTTGAGTGACAGCCCGATGAAGGCGAGACCGAGGATCAGGTAGCGCCGACGGGTCGCGCCCGGCGGCGCCTTCACGGTGGTGGCGGTCACTGTGTGCTCCGATCTGAGGGCGGATCGTCGCACGTTACCCCGCACTCAGATCTTGTGCGGACAAACGTTTCGCCCAGTGGAATGAGCGCACTTCCGGGTTCGACGACCAGCGGAAGAGGGTCCCGCTGCTCGGTGCCGGCATCCCCGCTCGGTCGCGGTGGAAGTTCGCTTTCCCTCGGCAGAACTACAGCTTGCCAGCAATTAGACAAGAACCCTTGTGCAGGACACATTGTGCGCCGGGGCGGACCGCCAGCACTCACTAACCTGCGCGGCATCTCGTCCGGCACGCCCAATCGAGGTGCGGGAACTCCTGCCAGAGGCACTTGGTGAGTGGGGGCGGTCCGGTTCCTCAACCCTGCCGACCAGTAGCTGTTGCGATGTGATGGATGGTTCCTCCCCAAACCGCTTTGGGGAGGGTCGGGGACGGATTCAGGGGGTGAATCCGCCCCAAACCGGGTTCAGGGGCGCAGGTCATCTCCCCAAACCGCTTTGGGGCGGTTCCAGGACCGATTCGGGCAGTGAATCCTCCCCAGACGACCTCTCCGGCGGAGAGAACTCTCCCCGAACCGGTTTGGGGAGCCATGGCGCGGAGGCGACTTAGTCCACTCCAGAGTTGAACGGTGTTCAGGTAGGGTTCGGGTATGGCGACTGAGGAGTATGGGTCGGTGTGGGCTCGGCCTAAGCGGAATCGGCGGCGGGAGCAGCCGGCGCTCACCCAGGAGCAGATCGTGGGGGCGGCGATCAAGCTCCTGGACGCGAACGGCCTCGAGGCGTTAACGATGCGCAAGCTCGGAGTCGAGCTGGGTGCGGTCGCGACTGCGGTCTACTGGCATGTCGCCACCAAGGACGAGTTGATGGAGCTCGTGGTCGATCACGTGTACGCCGAGATCGACGTACCGGAGGTTTCCACCAAGGTTGAGTGGCGGGAGGCTGCTACGAAGTGTGCGCAGGGGTTCCGCGGGATGATCCTGCGCCACCCTTGGATGGGCGCGACGCTGGCCGATGTCGGGTTGACGTTGCTGGGGCCGAACATGTTGCGTCGGTCGGATCAGATGCTGGCGATCTACGAGACGGCCGGCTTCAGCCTGCGCGAGGCGAACCATGCCTCCACAGCGGTCGTCAGCTTCGTCGTCGGCCTTGCCTCGACCGAGGCCGCGGCGGTCAGCAAGATCAAGCGGAGTGGTTTGTCGGCCGAGGAGTGGATGACCAAGGTCTGGCCGGCCGCTCAGCAGGCCGCTGAGGCGTATCCGCGGGTGAAGGCCTTGTACGACGAGTACACCGCGCGCGATGCCGCCGAGAACGATGACGAGGTCTTCGACTACGGACTCGCGTGCGTTCTCGACGGCCTGGCGGCGCGCCTCAGCTAAAGGTTGCTGAGGGCAATCAACGTTGCAGGACCGTGCGCTCGGCGACGGTCCATGCGGTTGTCGTCAGCAGGTAGAGACCGGCGGCGAGCGGAACGAAGGCCGCGGTCACCAGGGTGGCGAACGGCATCACCCCGACGATCCTCCGCATCAGCGGCGAAGTGGACGAGTCCAGCTGCCGCAGCGCCAGCCGCGCCGAGAACCATGCGACCACCACGAGCAGTACGGCGAGCACCAGGAACCCGGGCGTGGCCGCGAACACCGGCCAGTGCAGACCAAGCGGCGCACCCAGGAGCGTTCCGCTGATCAGCTGGTTGGTCTCTCCGCCGACGAGCGCGCGGGAGAAGAGCGTGTACATCAGCCAGAAGAACGGCAACTGAGCCAGCGTCGGCAGCATGCCCGCGAACATCGACGTACCGTGCTCCGACTGCAGCTTGGCAAGCTCGCGTTGCAGACGCTCTGGGTTGTCACGGTGCTTCTCGGACAGCTTGCGGAAGTGCGGCATCATTTCGGCTCTCGCCTTGAGGCCGCGGTGCGCGCGGACGCTGAGCGGGAGCAGGCAGAGGCGGACCAGCAGAGTGCAGGCGATGATCGCGATCACCGCGGCCCAGGGGCCGGCGAGCGGCTGCAGCGCGGAGACGAGAGACGTGAGCAGGTGATAGGCACCGGAAACCGGTGCCTCCAGGAAAGAAGGCACAGCAACTCCAGGAAGGTGAGCAGGAATGGGTAACCCGAGAAGAGCGGGCTACCGTCCTGGAGCTCTGGGCCTGGGTCTGCCTGCAGCGTCCGGATCGCGGAGCCGGAGGAACGCGGTGCGCTCGGCGCGATCGCGAACTGAGGCGGCGCGGGCGAGCAGCGGTGCTGGGGTGGGCGCCGCGGCGCGGGCGACCAGCAGCACGGCCAACAGCAAAGCCGCCGCCGTGAACACGGCGGCGGCCAGAGATGCCGTATCGAGGACAGGGACCACCAGCGCAAGCGCGCTGGCGATCAACTGTCCCATCCGATCAGTCTAGATAGTCGCGCAAGACCTGCGAGCGCGACGGGTGCCGCAGCTTCGACATCGTCTTGGACTCGATCTGGCGGATCCGCTCGCGGGTGACGCCGTAGACCTTGCCGATCTCGTCCAGCGTCTTCGGCTGGCCGTCGGTCAGACCGAAGCGCATCGAGACCACACCGGCCTCGCGCTCGGACAGCGTGTCGAGGACCGCGTGCAACTGCTCCTGGAGCAGCGTGAACGAGACGGCCTCGGCCGGCACGATCGCCTCGGAGTCCTCGATCAGGTCACCGAACTCGGAGTCGCCGTCCTCACCGAGCGGAGTGTGCAGCGAGATCGGCTCCCGGCCGTACTTCTGCACCTCGATGACCTTCTCCGGGGTCATGTCGAGCTCCTTGGCGAGCTCCTCCGGAGTGGGCTCGCGCCCGAGGTCCTGCAGCATCTGGCGCTGGACCCGGGCCAGCTTGTTGATGACCTCGACCATGTGCACCGGAATCCGGATGGTGCGGGCCTGGTCGGCCATCGCGCGGGTGATCGCCTGCCGGATCCACCAGGTGGCGTACGTCGAGAACTTGTAGCCCTTGGTGTAGTCGAACTTCTCGACCGCGCGGATCAGACCGAGGTTGCCCTCCTGGATCAGGTCCAGGAACAGCATGCCGCGGCCCGTGTAGCGCTTGGCCAGCGATACCACCAGGCGCAGGTTGGCCTCGAGCAGGTGGTTCTTGGCGCGGCGGCCGTCCTCGGAGATCCACTCGTACTCGTCGCGGACCTTCTCCTTGAGCTTGTTCGCCTCGTCGCCGATCTGCTCCTCGGCGAACAGGCCGGCCTCGATCCGCTTCGCGAGCTCGACCTCCTGCTCGGCGTTCAGCAGCGGGACCTTGCCGATCTGCTTCAGGTAGTCCTTGACCGGGTCCGCGGTGGCCCCGGCGACCATCACCTGCTGCTCGGGCTCGTCGGTCTCGTCGGCCTCGGACACGATGAAGCCCTGGTCCTCGGTGATCTCCTTCTCCAGGACCTTCACCGTATCGGGCTTGAAGTCGGCGTCGTCGACCTCGTCGAGCGCGCGCGGCTTGCCCGTCTTGGGATCGATCGCCAGTCCGGCCTCGGACACTGCCTTCTTCGCCGGCGCCTTCTTGGCGGCAGCCTTCTTCGCGGCGGGGATACCGTCCTCCAAGGTGTCGGCGGCCTTGACCGCTGTAGTCTTCTTTGCAGCCGCCGCCTTCTTGGCAGCGGGGCCGGTCACTCGGGCGCTGGTCCTCGGAGCCGCACTGCGAGCTGTGGCGGCCACCACTGCCCGGGCCGACTCGGCGGGAACATTCTCGGACGAGCTGGACGACACGAAATACCTCTCGTCTGACGCAGGGTTTGTACGACGTACTGGTGCTGGTGCAACAAGCTTTTGGATACGACTGTCGGCGGTTGCGCGCTGGTCAGGCTGCGACAACACTCCATTGTAATCTGCGCACCAAGCCGCGGCGTTCCGCGACCCCCCGAAACGACGCCCTCAGGCCCCCACCGAGCGGTCTTCCCGCTCCGATGGAGGCCTGATCCTGTACGTCGGGTAGTGGCGTGCTAACCGTTCCTCGTCTGCCGCAGTGGACGGGCGACCACCCGCTGCCGGCCGACCTGCTCCTCCTGCTTGAACTGACGCACCTTCACCAGGGAGGCCACGTCGATCACGTCCGCGACCGACTTGTACGCGCCGTCCTCGCCGTACGGCTCGGAGGCCTCACGCCAGCCGCGCGGCCGGACCTTCAGCTGCTTGCCGAGCAGCGCGACGAAGATCTTCGCCTTCTGCGCGCCGAACCCCGGCAGCGCCGACAGCCTGGCCAGCAGGTCGTCCCCGGACTTCACGTCGGACCACAGCCCTGAGGCGTTCCCGCCGTACTCCTCGTCGAGGTGCTTGGCCAGGGTCTGGATCCGGGCCGCCATCGCGGTCGGGAACCGGTGCACCGCCGGCGGACCGGCGACGATCTCGACGAACGCGTCGGGATCGTAGTGCGCGACCGTGGTCGGGTCGAACGGGCCGGCCATCCGCTTGGCGATCGCCACCGGTCCGGCGAACGCACGCTCCATCGGGATCTGCTGATCCAGCAACATCCCCACCAGCAGTGCGAACGGGTCTCTGCTCAGCATCTCGTCGGCGTCGGGCTGCTGTGCGAGGCACAGCTTCTTGCTGCGTGTCGAAGTCACCTCAGTCCTCCTCCCCTTCAGACAACTCAGGCTCGGCCTTGACGGCCAGCACCGGACACGGAGCGTCCAGCAGCACCCGCTGGGCATTGCTGCCGAGGATGAGCTTGCCGACCGGCGACCGGCGCCGCAGCCCGATCACGATCATCTCTGCGTGCACCTGCTCGGCGACGGCCACCAGGTCCTCCGCCGGATCGAGTCCACGCACCAGCTGCCGCACCTCGTACGGCACACCGGTCGAGTCGAGCTGCTCCCGAACCTCCGTCAACGCGGCGTCGCTCGCCGCGGCCTCATCACTGTCGAAGCTCCGTCCACCGCGGTGCGAGTTCACCACCACCAGTTTGGCGTCGCGCAGCGTCGCCTCTTCGGCCGCTCGCCTGAGGGCGGCTCGGCCCTCGGCCTTCGGCACATATCCCACGACGATGGTCGTCATCGCCCTGCCTCACCTCCGGGTATCAATGTCGACCCGTTCCGAACGATACTGCTCCGCGCCGTGGTCGGCATCCGCTGCATTCACACCAACTGGTGTCGCGGTCGGCTGATCGTCAGCGGGTACTACTCCATCACCGCCGCGCCGTCTGCGAAGACGGCTGACGCCGGTGCCCGAGTACTACCCGCGGCGGGACGCTCTAACCTTCCGGTTGCCACACCTTTGCAGGGCTGTCACCCAACGCGCCACCCCTGTAGGCCGGGTCGTTATCGAACTCGTCCACCCAGTTGCCCTGGGCAAGATCGCCGGTTCCACCCGACTGACCGTGGTTCCGCGCTCCCCCGAGCGTGTTGTCCACCGTTGTCTCGCTTGATACCTTCCCCGCCCCAGCGCCCCGAACGCTCACGAAGCAGTTCAGTCCACCGGCCACTCGTGCACCGGCGTGTTCTCGTGCATGTGGTCGCGATAGCGGCTCAGCATGCCCCGCAACGCGTCCTTCCGGCTGTGCGATCCCTTTGTATACAGTCGATGAAACTCCTCGACCTGCCACGACGCACCGTTCCGGTTGGTCAGGCAGCGCTGTTCGATGATGCCCAGCAGGCGATCCCGCACAGCAGTGTCGACACCCCAGGCCTCGAGGCCCGAGGAAGCGAGTGGGAGCAGGCGTCTGAGCACCAGTTCGGTGGCGCGCGCCGTACCGACTCCGGGCCAGAAGACCTCGGCCTCGATACCGTTCTTGGCTGCCTCGTGAAAGTTTTCCTCAGCAGCGCTGAAGGACATCTGCGACCAGATCGGCCGTTCGTCGTCGGCGAGTGCGCGGACCAGGCCGAAATAGAAGGCTCCGTTGGCGATCGTGTCGACCACAGTCGGACCGGCGGGCAGCACGCGATTCTCCACGCGCAGATGCGGCTTCTCCCGGACAACGTCGTACACAGGACGGTTCCATCGATAAATAGTTCCGTTGTGCAGGCGAAGTTCCGAAAGGGCCGGTGTGTCACCACGATCCAGTACGGCGATCGGATCCTCGTCCGACGTGACCGGCAACAAGGCCGGGTAGTAGCGCGAGTTCTCCTCGAACAGGTCGAAGATCGAAGTGATCCATCGCTCACCGAACCACACCCGCGGCCGCACGCCCTGCGTCTTCAGCTCATGGGTGCGCGTGTCGGCGGCCTGCTCGAACAACGCGATGCGGGTCTCGCGCAACAACTCCTTGCCGAACAGGAACGGTGAGTTGGCGCCGATCGCGAGCTGCACGCCGGAGATCGCCTGGGCAGCGTTCCAGTACCGCGGGAACGCCTCCGGAGTGACCTGCAGATGGAACTGTGTCGACGTACAGGCCGCCTCCGGCACGATGCTGTCGGCGGTCACCTGCAGCCGCTCGATGCCGTCGATCGAGATCTGCACGTCCTCGCCGCGGGCGGCGAAGATCTGGTCGTTCAACAATGCGTACCGCGGGTTCGTGCTGAGCGCCTCGCGGTGGATGTGCTCGGTGAGCAGCGTCGGCAGGATGCCGACCACCACCATCGACGACCCGGTCCGGGACGCCTTCTCCTCGGCCGCGTTCAGACTGTCGCGGATATTGGCTTCCATCGTGTCCAGCCCGATGCCGTCGATCTGCCCGGGCGGCACGTTGATCTCGATGTTGAACTGACCGAGCTCGGTCTGGAACGCGTCGTCCTCGATCGCGCTCAGCACCTCGGAGTTCTTGAACGCCGGGTCGCAGTGCTCGTCGACCAGGTTCAGCTCGATCTCGATCCCGGTCATCGGCCGGTCCGGTGCGAATCTGTCCTCGCGCAGCATCCGCGCGAATGCATCCAGGTTGCGATGCACCTGGTCGCGGAACGCCGTCCGGTCCGCCCGGGTGAACTCGACCCGGTCGACTTCCTCACCCATGTGCGCCTCCCCTGCCTCGCCTCTCGCCTCAGTGTGCCTGAAGGTGCCCGTTCATGGTGGTTCCACTCGCGTGGTGGACGTCAGACCGGGTAGACGATGAAGTGATCACGCACGATCCGGGCCGGTTCCGGACCCAGCACGGACGCCAATTCAGTCAGTACGGCGGGAGCGAGCTGCAGCTCGTGCTCATCGGGGTGCACGTCCGCCCCCATCTCGTAGTCCTCCCCCGGCCGCGTGGTCAGCTCGATATGCGCTCCGAGCACCCACTCGACCGGATTGCCCGCGGCAACGAACGCCGCCAGCCGCGACACGCTCGCGCGGAACGCATCCCAGTCGAAGACGTACAGCCGGCCCGGATACAACGAGTCGCCGCTGAACAGCAGCCGGGTCTCCGCGTCGTACACGGCGATGTGTGAGGCGTGGTGCCCAGGGATCGGCACGATGTCGAGCACCCGGCCGCCGAGATCGAACTGGACGACGCCGTCCGGCCAGGACGTGATCCCGAAGTACGCCGCGACCTCCTCCGGCGTCCGGCCGACCACGTGATCGAACTCCTCGTCACCGCCGACATGGTCGAGGTGTGCGTGCGTGTGCGCGACGATCAGCTCCTGGCCGCTCAGAAGGCTGTCGATCAGCGGCCGGAGCGGTACGTGACCCGTTCCGGTGTCGAGGAGCAGGGCGCGCTCGGAGCCGAGGAGCAGATAGAGGAACGGGCCCTCGAAGTTCGTGTGCAGCGCCTGGCGGATGATCGCTGTGCGCTCGTCGTACCAATGGACCTGATGATCGGATACGTCGTCCCACCGTGCTGGAAAACTGGTCATGACAGAAATTGTCGGTGCTACCGGGGAGACTGGTCGAGTGCGAGGGGAACCGTCGGTGCTGCATGTCGATCTGGACGCGTTCTTCGCGGCCGTCGAGCAGCGCGACAAACCCTCGCTGCGCGGCAAGCCGGTGGTCGTCGGTGGCATCGGGCTCCGCGGAGTCGTCTCCACCGCGTCGTACGAGGCCCGCAAGTACGGCGTTCGCTCCGCGATGTCGACCGCGGAAGCGCGGTCGCGCTGCCCGCACGCGGCGTACCTCTGGCCGCGCTTCGACCAGTACCGGCAGACCAGCCAGGCGGTGATGGCCGAAATGCGTGCCTTGTCGCCACTGGTCGAGCCGCTGTCGCTCGACGAGGCGTTCATCGATCTGGCCGCGGCCGGGCTCACCGGGCTCACGGACGACGATGTGCGCGCGATCGCCGAAGACCTCAAAGACTCGATCCGTACGGCGAGTGGCGGGCTGACCGCCTCCGTCGGTGCCGGCACGTCGAAGCTGATCGCGAAGATCGCCAGCGATCTGGACAAGCCCGACGGCGTGGTCGTCGTACCGGCAGGAACCGAGGCTGCGTTCCTGGCGCCGATGCAGGTCACGGTGATTCCTGGTGTCGGCCCAGCGACCGCGCAGCGGCTCAGCATGGCCGGCGTCCGGACCGTCGGCGACCTGCAGCAGCTCGACGAGGACGAGATCGTCCGGCAGGTCGGTTCGGCGCACGGCACCAGCCTGTATCGGCTCGCCATCGCGGCCGACGACCGGCCGGTGGTGAGCGACCGCGAGACGAAGTCGGTCAGTGTCGAGGACACGTTCGAGACCGACATCATCGATCGCGCGCTGCTGACCGCGATCGCCGACCGGATGGCCCACCGCGTCGCCGAGCGGCTGCAGAAGGCGCAGCTGTCCGGGCGAACCGTGACGCTCAAGTCGCGGATGCACGACTTCACCACGCACACACGCTCGTCGACGCTGGCCGGTCCGACCGACGATCCGCGGGTGATTGCCCGCGTGACCCGGCGGCTGCTCGACGACACCGACCTGGCCGGCGGCATCCGATTGCTTGGAGTCGGGGTCTCATCGCTCGCCGACTGGATCCAGGACGACCTCTTCACCGACAGCGAGGCGGCCGAGGCGGCGGAAGCAGCTGAGGCCGAGGTCGTCGACGTGATCGAGATTCCCGACCGCCGGTCGCGCGATCAGGGCGGCTACTACACCGGTCAGGACGTGCAACATCCCGAGCACGGTCTGGGCTGGGTCTGGGGCTCGGGACGCGGCCGCGTCACCGTGCGGTTCGAGACCGCGGAGACGCCTCCCGGTCCGGTCCGGACCTTCGCGATCGACGATCCGCTGCTGACAAAACCGGCACCCGCCGCGGCAGAGGGAGACGCCGACGCCGAAAATGGACACAATGGGCCAAATGAATGAAGAACGGCGGGGGGTTTACCCGTTCTGCGGCAGCTGTACGGCGTCATCGGTGGCTTGGCGGGTCAACGATCCTGCTGGCGTGCCCTGCATCGTCAACCGGTTCTACGGTCACAGCGACGTCTGTGAGAACTGCGGCTCTTCGGTCCGCACGCTCTACACGACCTTCGCGTGGATCCCGTTCGCGAAGGCGGGCCGGTTCCGGATCATCCCGACCGGTCGCCGGACGTATGTCGCGCGCAAGGTGATCCTCGGCCGGGTCGCCGCCGCACCGGGTGAGCCCGCGTCGGCGATCGCCGATCATCCCGAGCTCGAGCGCGATCCGTCGTACCGGCAGGCCGAGTCTTTCTGGGAGGCCAAGGAGCCGGGTCAGGCGCTGCCGTTCTACCAGGCGGCGCTCGCGCTGCGGGAGAGCGTGCTGCCGATCGACGATCCGGCCACGCTGCGGGTGCGGCTGCGCGTCGCGCAAGGCATGCTCGCGACTGCCAACTACGGGCGGGCGATCGCGTGGTTCGAGTTGGTGACGCCGCAGCTGAACCGGGTGTTCGGTGCGCACCACGAGCTGACTCGCTCCGCCACCGAGGGCGCGACCGGCGCTCGGCTGATGGTCGGCGGCCCTCGGTCGGAGGCGAGTCTGCTGACCGACATCGTCGCGGTCGACACGAGCGACCTGGCCGCGCACGACCCGCAGCTCATCCGGGACCGGGCGGCGCTCGGGCGTGCGTTGCTTGCGGGCGGTGAGATTGCGCCGGCCCTCGAGGCTTTGAGTGCGTCGGTGATTGCTGCGACGGCCGCACTCGGCGTTGACCACCCGGACACCGCGGTCTATCGAGATGCGCTCGGCGAGGCGTGCGCGGTCGGCTCCGCGCGTGGGCGTAAGCGCGATCTGGCGGCCGTCGAGGCCGCGCAGAAGCTGCTCACCGTCGAAGGCGCACCGACAGACAGGTGACACACCCTTCGAGCTTCTCGAACTCACTGATGTCGACGACGACCGGCGTATAGCCGAGCTCCGCGAACATGGCCGCGGACTTCGGCGCGGACGCAGCCATCAGTAGCCGCTCCTCCCCCAGCAGTACGACGTGCGCACCGGCCTCCTCGGGTACGGCGCGGAACGCATCGAAGGCGGTGGAGTCGTCAACGAGTGGCTCGTAGCCGATGACCGTGCCGTCGGGCAGCGCGGTCACGGCCGACTTGAGGTGCAGCACCTTCTCCACCGGCACCGCGCGGACGTCGGCACCCAGCGGGCTCAGTGCGGTCTGGAGCTGCCGGATCCCTTCGGCATTCGTGCGCCCGCCCAGGCCGACGTACACGGTGCTGCCGACCTTGAGGATGTCGCCGCCGTCGAAGGTACCGGGTTCGGTGACGTGCGTGATGCGGTAGCCCTGCTCACGCACCGCCTCCTCGGCCGCCGCGGCCTCCGGACGCCGTGAGCCGGCTCCGGACCGCGCGATCACCGCCAGGTCGCCGTACACGACCATCGTGTCCTCGACGAAGACGCCGTCCGGGCAGTCGTCGATCGGCGGCACCTCGACTGGTGTCCACCCGTGTTGCCGCAGGGCAGCGACGTACTGCCGCCACTGCTGTACGGCGAGGTCCGGGTCGACCGGCGTTCGTTCGATGTGCGTGACCAGGCCCTCGGCCAGGCGGGGACTCGGGCGGCGGACCAGTGCGGCAGGCATAGCGGCAGGGTAACCGGGGTACCGGGCGCCCAACTGATTGTGGAGGTACTGATGCCGAAGATCCTGCCGGCAACCGGCGGAGACGTGGTCGAGGTCATTCTGGCCGATCACCGCTGGTTCGAAGAAGCGCTGCGCGAACTGCGTGACGTGCAGAGCCACCGCGCCGCCGTCCTCGCCGATCTGGCCACGGTGCTGATCGCGCACGCAGAGGCCGAGGAGTCCAAGGTCTACCCGGCGCTGCGCCGCAAGGACGCCATCGACGCCGACGAGGTCGAGCACTCCGAGCACGAGCACGACGAGGGCAACGAGGCGCTGCTCGACCTGATGGAGGTCGAGGACACCGCGAGCGACGACTTCAGCAAGAAGCTCCACGAGCTCTCCGAAGCGCTCACCCACCACCTCGACGAGGAAGAGCGCGACGTCCTCAACCCGGCCCGCACCGACGTCTCCGACGAGACCCGCCACACCCTCGGCACCACCTTCGCCGACGAGCGCGCCCGCCTGATCAACTCAGGTTGCGGCGACATCGCCAACGTCCGCAAACTCGTCAAGCAGGCACCCGCCAGCTGAGGTTGCCCACAGCAACCATCACAGCGCGAGCGTCAGGCCTTCGGTGGCGGCGATCACTTCACCGTCGAACTCGGCCTGCGCCTCCGCGACGGAGATCGACCGGTCGGAGCCAGGCCAGAAGTGCGTGAGCAGCAGTCGCTGCGAACCTCGGGCCGCCCGGCCGGCTTCGGTCGCGGTCATCACGTAGCGCGGGGCGGTCTGGGGTGACGGGCCTTGCAGGGTCGCGTCGGCGATGAACAGGTCGGTGCCGTCCGCGAGTTTGGCGTGGTCGTCGGACGGACCGCTGTCACCGGTGTAGGCGAGTGAGACGCCCGGTGCGGTGAGGCGGATGCCGAGATTCGTCACGTAGTGCGGCAGAGCGACTGTCTCGACGGTGAAGGGTCCTAGCCGCGTCGTGGTCGCGAGGTCGTGCACCGCGAAGACCGTTGCCGGGTCTGGGTTCGGCTCCAGCGCCCGCAGTACGTCGACCACTCCGGGCGGACAGTGCAGTGGGATCGGCGGTGCATCCGGGGCTTCGTAGTGCCGAACGCGCGCCAGTGCGCTCACGTCGACGCAGTGGTCCGGATGCTGATGAGTGACCACGACTGCGTCGACCTCGGCGTGCGGGCGGTGTGCGAGAAGCTGCGGCAGGGCGGCGTAGCCGAGATCGAGTACGACGCGGAAACCGTCGTACTCGATCAGGAACCCAGCACACGCACGACCCGGCTCGGGCCAGGCGCCACAGGAGCCGAGGACCGTCAGCGACCTCACCGGGCGGTGGCGAAGGGGCGGTCGGTGGGGACGATGTCTTTGCCGAGCGGGAGCAGCGAGATCGGGATCAGTTTGAAGTTCGCGATGCCGAGCGGGATGCCGATGATCGAGACGCAGAGAGCGATTCCCGTGACCAGGTGACCGAGGGCCAGCCACCACCCGGCGACGATGATCCAGATCAGGTTGCCGAGCAGGGCGCCGGCGCCGGCGGTGCGCTTGTCGACGATGGTGCGGCCGAAGGGCCACAGGGTGTAGCCGGCGATGCGGAACGAGGCGATGCCGAAGGGGATCGTCACGATCAGCACGCAGCAGATGATGCCGGCGATCGCGTAGCCGACCGACAGCCAGAAGCCGGCGAGTACCAGCCAGATCAGGTTGAGAAGCGTCCTCATACCTTCAGCGTGCCAGCTCGCGGGTGTGTTCGAGGACCAACCGCGCGACAAGTCCGGGATCATTCCGGGGCATCCAGTGGCCGCCCCTGACCACCCGGACCGTGAGGTTCGGGGCCCAGCGTTCGACGTCGGTCTGCAGCGGCGTCGTCACGAACGCGTCGCCATCCGGCGAGACAGCCAGAACTGGTACGTCGGTCTGCCGTTCTGCCGGGTGTAGCAGGCGCGGGATCACGTTTGCCCGGTAGAGGTTCAGGCCGTTCACGTAGTCGCCCAGGGAGCGCTCTCCCGTTTCTGAGGGCAGCCCATCGGCCGACTGCTCCAGGCGACTGAAGATCCGATGCGCCCAGCCGCGCCGCCAGCCGTTCTCCGGCAGCCAGGGCAGGTGGAAGTAGAAGATGTACCAGGAATGCAGGAGCTGGCCGAGGGATTCGCGGACCGGCCGGCGTTCGCGGAAGAAGAAGCCCGCGTGATCGAGCGACGGTCCCGAGATCGACACGAACGACGAGATCCGGCCGAGAGAGCGCTCACTCGTGACGAAGTGCCAGGACTGGATGGAACCCCAGTCGTGCGCGAGCAGGTGCACCGGCCGATCGGGCGACACCGCATCCAGTACGGCGAGGAAGTCGTCCTCCAACCGGTCCAGGTGGTACGCCGATTTCTCGCGCGGCTGGCCCGACTCCCCCGCGCCGCGCACGTCGTACGTGACAACACGGAACTGGCCCGCCAGCTCCGCGGCGACGGGCTCCCACAGGCGGGCGTTGTCGGGATAGCCGTGCACTGCCACGAGCACCGGCAGGTCGGAGCCAGCTGCGTAGTCGTAGAGCGCTATCCGCGTTCCGTCGGTACTAGTAATCGCTTGTGCTGAGGGTGGCAAAGGTCATCCCTGCTTTCACCAGGCGCTCGCGCAGTGCCGGACCCATCGCCGCAGCGGTGGTGGTCTGGCCGGCCGTTTCCGGGAGATCGTCCAGAGAGAGACAGAGAGCGCTCTCCCCGAGCATCTTGGCGGTCTCGTCGTACCCGGGGTCGCCACCGGCGACCTCGGTGATCACCTGCTTGCCGCCACCGCGGCCGACGAAGCGCACCTTGAACCACGACTTCGCCCGCACCTCGGGACTCGGCCCGTCACCGGGCTGCAAGCGGCTGAGCAAAGCCTTCCGGGCCGGCGGGATCTGCGCGGCCGTCGCCAGCAACGCGACCCCACCGATGCCTCCGGCAACCATCGGCAGGTGTTTGACGGCGGCGTAGTGCGAGTAGCGGAAGTCCGGACCGTAGCGGTCCAGCAGCCGGCCCGAGTACCCGACGATCTGCGGATCGACCGTCGGCAGCGGCACCGCCCAGAAACCCTGCTGCCGGTGGATCCGCCCAGCAACCGCTCTCGCGCGTCTCCCGACCGGCCGCACCTCGGCCTTCTTCCGGGCGGTGTGCGCATCCAGGTTCTGCTTCGGCCGCGAGAACGCCGTGATCGCTGTGTGGAACGTGCCGCCCGACGGCTTCCCGCCTGCACGCAAGAGTCCGTCGACGGCGATCGGCACGCGCTCCGGCAGCTGCTCAACCGTGTACTGCACACCGAGGTCGTAAGGGATCGAGTCGAACCCACACGCGTGGATGATCCGAGCGCCGGTCTGGAGAGCGCGTTCGTGGTATTTCACGTACATCCGGTCCACGAACTCCGGCTCACCGGTCAGATCCAGATAGTCCGTTCCCGCTTCGGCACACGCGGCCACCAGCAGTTCGCCGTACTGGATGTAAGGCCCGACGGTCGTGACCACGAGCCTGGTCGATTCCGCGAGCGCCTTCAACGACGCCGCGTCGGTCACATCCGCGATCAGCACATCGCGACCGAACGGCTCCAGCTTGGCGCGGTTCCGCCCGGCTACGGCCCACTTCAGCTCGGCGGGCGCGTTCTTCTCCAGGTACTCCGCGGTGAGCGCTCCCGTGAACCCGCTCGCGCCGAGCAGGACAACGTCGTACTGGCGACTCATCGACCGGTGGCCTTCTCGGTGTCCGCGAGACCGCCGGCACCCGAAGCGCGTGACGATACCGACGCACCGCGCGCCTGGATGTCGGCCAGCGCTGCCCGGTCAGCCTTCGGCACGCTGAACCGCGAGCCGGCCTCGATCACGTGCGGGATCAGCCAGCGGAACACCTTCAGTACGCCGATCCACTCCGGCACATGCACAGTCCGCTTGCGCCGCTTGATGCCGTCGGTGAACTTCTGCACCGCGAACTCCAGCGGGTACACCTTGCTCGCCAACGGGATCCCCGTCCGCACCTTGCCGAACACCGGGTGATCGTCCACGCCACGCACCATGTCGGTGTCCACGAACGTCATGTGCGCCACGCCCACTCGCACACCGAGGTGCTTCAGCTCGGGCCGCAGCGTGTCGCCCATCGCCTCCACGCCGGCCTTCGCCACGTTGTACGACGCCAGCCCCGGAATGTGCACGACCGCCGCGAGCGACGACACCAGCAGCAGGTAGCCCTTGCTCTCCAACAGGTACGGCAGGGTCAGGTGGACCGTGCGCCAAACGCCGTACAGGTCGACGTCGAGCACGCGCTCCCAGACCGCCGGGTCCATGCTCCGGGTGAAGCCGGGCGCTGCGATGCCCGCGTTCGCCATCACCACGTCGATGCGGCCGTAGCGCGCGTGCACGGATTCGATCGCCGTACGGAGAGATTCTGTGTCCGTGACGTCGGCCTCCCACCAGCCCGCGTCCGGACCGCAGTCCTCGGCGACCTGCTTCAGCTCGTCCGGCTCCAGACCGATCAGTGCGAGCTTGGCACCGTCCTTCGCCAGGCTCCGGGCCACCGCGGCCCCGATCCCGCGGGACGCTCCGGTGATGAGGACAACCTGTCCGGGCAGCGGTCGCATCTGATTCCTCCGGCTCGAGCTGTTGAGTGGATACTCAACAGTAAGTGCTTATTGACCCAATACTCAATAGACTGGCCGCTATGACCCAGACCTCATCCGCCCGGCTGCGCCCCGACGAACGGCGGGCCCAGATCCTCGAAGCCGCCCGCCGGGTCCTGCTCGCCGACCCGCACCGCGAGCTCACGGTCGAGCTGGTCGCCGCCGAGGCGAAGGTCTCCCCCGCCCTGCTGTTCCACTACTTCGGCTCGAAGAAGAAGTTCCAGTACGCCGTGATCGAGGAAGCCGCCGCCGAGATCCTCCTTCGCACAGCCCCCGACCAATCGCTGCCGCCCGCCGAACAGCTCCGCGCCGGGATCCGCGCCTTCGTCCGCGCAGTCCTCGAAGCCCCACAGCTCTACCGCGCCACCCTGCTGATGTCAGCCGCCGGCGACCCCGAGGTCCGCAAACTCCACAAAGACCTCCGCGGCGTCTTCAGCACCTGGGTGATCGGCGCCGTCCGCGAGAGCGGCCTGGAGATCACCCCAGTCGTCGAGCTCGCCCTCATCGGCTGGCAGGGCTACGTCGAACAGACCCTCCTCACGTGGATCGAGGACCCGACCATCACCCCCGCCAACCTCGAACACCTCTGCGAACACTCCCTCGAAGCAATCCTCTCCACCACCCACCCCTAACCCCGCCACCACTTCCTGTCTCACGCCACCAGTTGCGGCCGGAGCCAACAGATGCGGCGCGGAGGCCCGCCGATGCGGGCGGAGACAGCTCGTCGTGGCCGGAGACCCCTGGCCACATGTCCCCGGCCACCACTTCCTGTCTCACGCCACCAGTTGCGCCCGGAGCCAACAGATGCGGCGCGGAGGCCCGCCGATGCGGGCGGAGACAGCTTGCCGTGGCCGGAGACCCCTGGCCACATGTCCCCGGCCACCACTTCCTGTCTCACGCCACCAGTTGCGGCCGGAGCCAACAGATGCGGCGCGGAGGCCCGCCGATGCGGGCGGAGACAGCTTGCCGTGGCCGGAGACCCCTGGCCACATGTCTCCGGCCACCACTTCCTGTCTCACGCCACCAGTTGCGGCCGGAGCGGGGTGATGGACCGCGGGGTGTGGCGGGGATGGGTGGAGGTGGGTTCGGGTTAGGGTTCGGGCGTGCTGACGGTCGCTACGGTGAATGTGAACGGGATCAGGGCCGCTTATCGCCGCGGGATGGCGCCTTGGCTGGAGCAGACCGATCCGGATCTGTTGCTGATGCAGGAAGTTCGGGCGACCGATGAGGTCCTGCGGGATCATCTCGGCAGCGACTGGAACCTCGCGCATGCGGAACCGGCGATCGACGGTCACAAGGGGCGGGCCGGGGTGGCTGTCGCGAGTCGGCGGCCGATCAAGGATGTGCGGATCGACGTCGGGCCGGAGCGGTTCGCCGACACCGGGCGCTGGGTCGAGGCGGACGTCGTACTGGATGACGGGTCGACGCTGACCGCAGTGAGCACGTATGTCTTCACCGGCGAGTTCGAGACGCCTCCGCGGCAGGAGGAGAAGTACGCGTTCCTGGACGCGATCACTGCCCGGCTGACCGAGCTGCGCGCCGACGGCCGGCACGTGCTGATGTGCGGCGACCTGAACATCGCGCACCGCGAAGAGGACCTCAAGGCCTGGAAGGCGAACCGCAAGAAGAGCGGGTTCCTCCCGGAAGAACGCGCTTGGATGGATCGTTTGTTCGAGGCCGGCTGGGTCGACCTCGGCCGCCGCTTCGGCGGCGACGGACCCGGTCCGTACTCCTGGTGGTCCTGGCGCGGCAAGGCGTTCGACAACGACGCCGGCTGGCGCATCGACTACCAGATCGCCTCCCCCGGCCTGGCTGAGCTGGCCACCGGCTGCGAGATCCACCGCGCACCGACGTACGCCGAGCGCTGGAGCGACCACGCCCCGGTCGTCGCGACGTACGGCGTCTGACCCGCAGCGCACCGCCCACCGGGGCGGGTAGTCTCGCCCGCATGTCCGAGTTGAACACAGCGCCACAGCCTCCCGTCGCCGCCCGCAAGCCGATCGAACGTGTCCACCACGGCGACACGTTCGTCGACGACTACGAGTGGCTGCGGGACAAGACCGACGACGAGGTACTCGGGTACCTCCGGGCCGAGAACGAGTACACCGAGGCCCGCACGGCCCACCTCGAATCGTTGCGTGAGGCAATCTTCACCGAGATCTCGGACCGCACGCTGCAGACCGACCTGAGTGTGCCGGCCCGGCGCGGCGAGTACTGGTACTACGCGCGCACGGTCGAAGGCAGTCAGTACGGGATCCACTGCCGGGTCAAGGTCAACGGCGACGAGCCGCCGGCGCTGGACGCCGAGATCGCCGGTGAAGAGGTGCTGCTCGACGGCAACGTCGTCGCAGGCGATTCGGAGTTCTTCTCGCTCGGCACCGTCGACATCTCCCCCGACGGCCGCCTGCTGGCGTACTCCGTCGACCTCAAGGGTGACGAGCGGTTCACGCTGCGGATCAAGGACCTGAGCACCGGCGAGCTGCTGCCCGACGAGCTGCCGGAGGTGCACTACGGCTCGGCGTGGTCCGCGGACGGCTCGACGATCTTCTACACCAAGGTCGACGACGCCTGGCGCCCCTTCCAGATCTGGCGGCACACGCTCGGTACGACGGACGACGTACTGGTGCTCGAGGAGCCGGACGAGCGGTTCTGGGTCGGGGTCGACCTGACCCGCAACGAGCAGGCGATCATGGTCGCGCTCGGCAGCAAGCTCACGAGCGAGGTCTACCTGCTCGACGCCAACGACCCGACCGGCGAGCTGAAGGTTGTCGCTCCGCGTCGCGAGGGCGTCGAGTACGACGTCGAGCACGCGGGCGACCGGCTGCTGATCACGCACAACGCCGATGCGGCGAACTTCTCGCTGGCCACCGCCTCGCTGGACGCGCCCGGTGAATGGACGACCATCATCGAGGGCGACGAGTCGAGCCGGCTGCTGGGCGCCGACGCGTTCGCCGATCACGTCATCCTGTATCGCCGCCGCGACGCCCTCACCGAGCTCGCGATCATGCGTCGTACCGAGGACGGCTTCGGTTCTCCCGAGGCGCTCGAGTTCGACGAGCCGATCTACACGGTCTCCCCCGGCCGCAACGACGAGTGGAACGACACCCGGTACCGCTTCGGCTACACCTCCCTCGTGACACCCGGTACGACGTACGACGTGGACATCGCGACTGGTGAGCGGCGACTGCTCAAGCAGCAGCCCGTGCTGGGTGGTGTCGACCTCAGCGCGTACACGCAGTACCGCGAATGGGCGACCGCGCCGGACGGCACGAAGGTGCCGGTGTCGATGGTCGCGCGCAAGGACGTCGCCAAGGACGGCAACGCGCCCGTCGTGCTCTACGGCTACGGGTCGTACGAGAGCTCGATGGACCCGTGGTTCTCGATCCCGCGACTGTCGATGCTCGACCGCGGTGTCGTCTTCGCGATCGCACACGTCCGTGGTGGTGGCGAGCTGGGCCGGCACTGGTACGACAACGGCAAGACACTGACCAAGCGCAATACCTTCACCGACTTCATCGCGGCGGCCGAGCACCTGGTCGAGGCCGGCTGGACGCGGCCCGAGCGGATCGTCGCCCAGGGCGGCAGCGCCGGCGGCCTGCTGATGGGCGCGGTGGCCAACCTGGCCCCGCAGGCGTTCGGCGGAATCGTCGCCGAGGTGCCGTTCGTGGATGCGCTGACCACCATTCTCGATCCCTCCTTGCCACTGACGGTGATCGAGTGGGAGGAATGGGGAAATCCGCTCGAGGACGCGGATGTGTACGCCTACATGAAGTCCTACTCGCCGTACGAGAACGTCACGGCGCAGCAGTACCCGCGCATCCTCGCGATCACTTCGCTGAACGACACCCGGGTGTTCTTCGTCGAGCCGGCGAAGTGGGTGGCCAAACTCCGGTCCACGGCGTCGGGCAACGTCGACGTACTGCTGAAGACCGAGATGGAGGCCGGCCACGGCGGGCGCAGCGGCCGGTACGACGCCTGGCGCGAGGTCGCGTTCAGCCTCGCCTGGGAGCTGGACACCCTCGGACTGGCCGGAAACTGAGCGCAGGTGCCGGAATATCTCCCCGATCCAGTGTGTTGTGCAACACATTAAGAGCGCTGGATCGGGGGTTTTCTGCACCGATTCTCAGGCTCTTCGGCGGCGAGCCGCTGGACAAGACCTGATGAGTTCGGAGGAAAACCCTGCAGGACCACCCGATCACGCTGACAGCGGTGCGGATGGGTACCGGAATACGGCGTGAGCTGCGCCGGGAACTCTCAGGGAAAGTTCAGGGAGTTTACACACTGCCATGGAATCTTGAACCTCACTCGAGCGTTGCTCTCCATGTAACGACGAAGGGAGTTTCGGTGGCTCGCATGACTCGCGTTCGCAGCACGGACGACGGTATCGACGGCAAGGACAGTGTTGGTCTCTACCTTGAAGAGATCGCGCGTACGCCGTTGCTGACGGCTGAAGAAGAGGTCGAGCTCGCTGAGACGGTCGAGGCAGGTCTCCTCGCGGAGCAACTGCTGGCCGAGGGGCGGGTTGGACGAAAGAAGGGCGGAGCGCCCAAATATGCCACGGCGGAGGAGCTGGAGTGGCTGGCGGAGGAAGGCCAGCGCGCCCAGCAGCGGTTCGTGACCGCGAACCTCCGGCTGGTGGTGTCGATCGCTCGCCGGTACGGACGTTCCCAGATGCCGCTGCTGGACCTGGTCCAGGAAGGCAACACGGGACTGATCCGCGCGGTGGAGAAGTTCGACTACCGGAAGGGATTCAAGTTCTCGACGTACGCGACCTGGTGGGTGCGGCAGGCCATCACCCGCGGTATCGCGCAGCAGGCCCGAGTGGTCCGGCTGCCGGTGCACGTGGTGGAGCAGCTGAACCAGATCGGGTCGGCCCGGCGGACGCTGGAGCGCAAGCTCGGGCGTGAGCCGGAGGTCGAAGAGATCGCGGCGGAGCTGGACCTGGACGAGGAGCGGGTGACGGAACTCATCCGCATCGGCCGGGACCACATCAGCCTGGACAACCCGATCGACGACGAGGGTGAGACCTCGCTGGGCGACCTGATCGCGGCCGAGACCGCGCCCGGGCCCGACCAGCTGGTGGCCGACGCCTCCGACCGGTCCGGACTGTTCAGCCTGGTCGATCAGCTCGACCCGCGGTCGGCCGATGTGATCCGGCGCCGCTACGGGCTGCACGACGGCCGGCAGGCCAAGCTCGCCGACATCGGCGCCGTGCACGGCATCTCTGCCGAGCGCGTCCGCCAGATCGAGCGCGAGGCGCTGGGCCGGTTGCGCCTGATGGCCGACCCGACGCTGGCCGCGTAAGCACTACCCCGAAACCCCTCCGAAGGACCCCCGAGCCACCCTCCTGGCCCGGGGGTCTTTCTAGTTGTCCCTGTCTAGTTCCTAGCCCTGGTTCCAGCTGTCGAGCAGTGGCAGCAGCTCGGCCAGGCGGTGCACGGTCGCGTCCGGGGTGCCCTCGGTGTGGCCGATCTGGCTGGCCGGGATCGCGCTGTGCGGGATGTGCGCCGCCCGCATGCCGACGTTCTGCGCGCCCCAGACGTCGTCGAAGAGCCGGTCGCCGACGAACAGGCAGGCCGCGGGGTCAGTGACCCCGACCGCCTTCATGGCCGCCAGGAACGCCTCCTGGTGCGGTTTCGTGTACGGGATCTCGCTCGTGTACACCGCGCCGTCCAGCAGCTCCAGGACGCCGTCACGGGCGAAGATCTCCTCGTGCCGGCGCCGCGACCAGATCGTGTTCGACAGCACGCCGATCTTGAGGCCGCGCTCCCGCAACCCACGCAGCGTCTCCAGTGCGTCCGGCTCGAGGATCGTGTGCGGATGCCAGCCGCGCTCGTACTCCGCGTGAGCGGCCTCGGTCATCTCCACCTGAGCGAGCAGACACACCTCTTCGAGCGTGCTGCTCAGGTGATGATCGCGCGAGCGCATCCAGATCGAGTGCTCGGCGTCCACCAGACGCTTCGCCACCTCATCGGCACGCTCCTCGTCGATCAGCACCGCCACCGACCGCCACAACGCGCGCAGGTCGACGTCGTGCCAGGTCGCCAGCGTGCCACCCCAGTCGAACAGAACAGCCTCAGTCTTCGTCACGCCGGCAACCCTGTCAGACAGCTCCGACAGTTCGCTCCTGGTTTTCGCTGACCCTGGCGATCCGCTGCCGTTTCGCCAACCAGGTCACGGTAAACAGCACGAACGCGAGGCTCGGAATGTCGGACAGCAGGATCGTCCACGGCGCGCCGCCTTGGTCGGCCCAGTCGTCCAGCCCACCGAAAGCAGCCGGTAGCAGGAACGCGAAGAAGTTGTTCAGCACGTGCAGCGCGATCGCGGCCTCCAGTCCCCCGGTTCGCACGGTCAGCCAGCCGGCCAGGACCGCGAACAGAAAGATGTCCAGCATGGCCCAGCCGGTATACCCGTGGGCTGAGACGAACGCGGCTCCGCCGATCACGATGCCCGGCCAGGGCGAGCGGAACAGCACTCGCACCCAGCGGGCCCGGCCCTCTGCACGGTCGGGGCCGAAGGAACCGATCGCCTGGATGAGCCAACCGCGGAAGATGAACTCCTCAGCAGTCGCCTGGAACGGGACCAGGAAGACGACGAGCAACAGCGGTACGACGAACTTGGCGAATCCGATCCAGGAACCATTGTCCGCCGTACCGTCGTCTCCCGGGACGACCTGGTCGACCAGCAGTCCGAGGCCGAAGCTCACAACGACGTACCCGATGGCCGGCAGGCAGCACCAGGCCAGCCAGCGCCAGCGGATGCGGTTCAGGACAGACGCCACGCTCCAGGCCGGACGACGCTGGACGAGCCAGGCAGTCAGCGGAACGAGCGGGGTCAGCACGCCCAGCAGGACGAGGTTCAGGGCGAGGTCTTCGGTGGGGTTGCCGAAGATTTGGGTGCCGTCGCTGCTCAGTGACGGCTCCGCTCCACCCAGGAGCATGTGGATGCCATACCAGATACCGAAGACGAGGAGCGAGGCGAAGAAGACAGCGATGCCCAGCGTCATGGTCCCCACCACGGGACGCCACGCGGCATGTTTCGGTGTCCGCGCGAGGCGGTGGAACGGCGTACCGGGTGGAGCCGCCACGATCCGCGGACCCTTGGGCACCGGCTGCCACTGCGGCCCTGGCCAAACCTGCTGCTGGTGCCCCGCCGGGTAACCCGGAGGCTGCTGGTACGGCGGATAGCCGGGTGGCTGCTGATATCCCGGGTAGCCCTGGACAGGCGGGTACGGCGGGGGCGGCGGCGGGTAGGCGGGCTGCTGCGGGTATCCCGGCGGAGGTGGGTAGCCCTGCACCGGCGGATATCCCTGGGGAGGTGGATATGCCTGCGGCGGCGGGTAGCTCTGAGGCGGTGGATACTGCCCGGGCGGGGCCTGGGGCGTGTCCTCGGGGCGCGGCTCGCCTGAGTGCGGGTGCATGCAAGGACTCTAGAAGATCGGCCCAAGCGCAGTAGTCCGGTTCCCGGCTGTAAGGATGGGCCTGTGGCAGGTCAGGTTCAGGTCGGAGGAGAGCGCTGTGGTGACTGATCCAACCCCGGGACCGGCAGCAGCGACGCGGGCGTTGCCGCAGTCGGTGCTGACACCGCTGACCGGCTCGGCCATCTTCCTCGTCGTACGGATCGAGGACGGTGGCGAGGAGACTGCGCGCGACCTCCTCGAGCGAGTCAGCGGGCTGACGCGGTCGGTCGGCTTCCGGGTCCCGTCCGGCGGCTTGTCGTGTGTTACGAGCATCGGCTCGGACGTGTGGGACCGGCTGTTCAGCGGTCCGCGGCCGAAGGAACTGCACCCGTTCATCGAGCTCAAGGGCGCGACCCATCACGCGGTCTCGACGCCGGGCGACCTGCTGTTCCACATCCGCGCCGGTCACCTCGACCAGTGCTTCGAGCTCGCTCGCCAGATCATGAACATTCTGGGCGATGCCGCCACGGTCGTCGACGAGGTCCACGGCTTCAAGTACTTCGAGATGCGCGATCTGCTCGGCTTCGTCGACGGTACCGAGAACCCGGCCGGCAGCGAGGCAGAGGACGCCGTACTGATCGGTGCCGAGGACCCGGCCTTCGCCGGCGGCAGCTATGTGATCGTGCAGAAGTACATGCACGACATGAAGGCGTGGAACTCCCTCACCACCGAGCAGCAGGAACTCGCCATCGGGCGGACCAAACTCGACGACATCGAAATGGACGACGACGCCAAGCCGTCCAACGCGCATATCGTCCTGAACGTCATCGAAGATGCCGACGGCAACGAGTTGCAGATCCTCCGGGACAACATGCCGTTCGGCCGGATCGGCACCGAGGAGTTCGGCACCTACTTCATCGGCTACGCCAAGTCCCCCGCCACCACCGAACTGATGCTCCGCCGCATGTTCATCGGCGAACCCGAGGGCAACCACGACCGCATCCTCGACTTCTCCACCGCCGTCACCGGCACCAACTTCTTCACCCCCGCCACCGCCTTCCTCGACGATCTGCCGCCGCTGCCCTGAAACTGTCGGTGGGGTGGGTAAGACTGGGTTCATGTTGCTCACCGAGGTGGTCGAGACGTCAGCGGCGCTGGCCGGGACCCGGTCGCGGCTGAAGAAGGCCGAGTTCATCGCCGCGCTGCTGTCCCGCGCCACTGAGCCGGACGAGACCGCGATCGTGGTGACGTACCTGTCCGGCGAGCTGCGCCAACGTCGTACCGGGGTCGGGTGGCGGACGTTGATGGATGCGCCGGCTCCGGCGGCCGAGCCGTCGCTCACGGTGGAGGCGGTCGATCGGGCGTTCGCTGAGCTCGCGGAGATCTCCGGCGCGGGCTCGCAGGCGCGGCGGCGGGAGGCGGTCGACGCGCTCTTCGGTCTGGCGACTGAGGCTGAGCAGACGTTTCTGCGGCTTCTCGTGGGTGGCGAGCTCAGGCAAGGCGCGCTGGACGGCGTGATGGCCGACGCGGTCGCGCGGGCAACTGGGATCCCGCTCGACAAGATCCGCGCCGCGACCATGTTGCGCGGATCGGCGGCTCCGGTCGCGGTCGCCGCACTGACCGAGGGTGCGGCGGGGCTCGCGCAGTTCGGGCTGCAGGTCGGTCAGGGCGTGCAGCCGATGCTGGCGCAGTCCGCGACGACAGTGGCCGAGGCCTTTGCCAAGACCGGTACGCCGGCCGCTCTCGAGTGGAAGCTGGACGGGATCCGGATCCAGGTGCACCGCCACGGCGATGACGTCGTCGTCTACACGCGGACACTGGACGACATCACGGCTCGCGTGCCAGAGGTGGTGACAGCGACTCGAGCGCTCGATGCTCAGCAGGTAGTCCTCGACGGCGAGCTGATCGCGTTGCGACCAGACGGCCGACCGGAGGCGTTCCAGGTGACCGGCTCCCGTACGGCGACTCGGTCCGCGACTGGACCCGAGTCGGTGCCACTCACGCCGTACTTCTTCGACATCCTGCACCAGGACGGGCAGGACCTGCTCGGACTCGACGGTGCCGAGCGGCACGCCTGGCTGAGCAAGCTGATCCCCGCCGAGCGTCGCATCCCGCGCCTGGTGACGAAGGACGCCGACGAAGGGCAGCAGTTCTTCGCCGAAGCAGTACGGCGGGGTCACGAAGGCGTGATGGTGAAATCACTGACCGTCCCGTATGAAGCTGGTCGGCGCGGCTCGGGCTGGGTGAAGGTAAAGCAGACCCACACCCTCGACCTGCTGGTGCTTGCCGCCGAGTGGGGCCACGGCCGCCGTACCGGCTGGCTGTCGAACCTGCACCTTGGTGCACGCGACGAGACGACCGGCGAGTTCGTCATGCTCGGCAAGACGTTCAAGGGTTTGACCGACGAGTTGCTGCGCTGGCAGACCGAGCGGTTCCAGGAGCTGGCCGAGCGACAGGACTCCTACACCGTGTACCTCCGGCCCGAGGTCGTGGTGGAGATCGCGTTCGACGGCGTGCAGAACTCGCCACGCTATCCGGCCGGGATGGCGCTGCGGTTCGCCCGCGTGTTGCGTTACCGCGAGGACAAGACACCCGATCAGGTCGATACGGTGCAGACAGTGCGCGCGATCCACGAGGGCTTCGACGCAACCGACGGAGAAGGTGAGCCGGATGAGTGAAGACCCGGATGTGCAGACACGACGGATCGCCCGCGCGGGCCTGGACCGTGAGGACCCGACCGGCTGGTTCGAGGACCTGTACTCCGCCGCCTCCGAAGGCCGGGCCGTCGTCCCCTGGGACCGCGGCACCGCCAACCCGCTGCTGACGGAATGGTTCGAGGCCTCCGAGCCGAACGGCAACGGGAAGACCGCGGTCGTCATCGGCGCGGGCACCGGATGGGACGCCGAGCTCGTCGCCGACCACGGCTACCAGACCACGGCCTTCGACATCTCCCCCACCGCCGTCGACACCGCACAGCGCAACCATCCAGACTCCCAGGCCCAGTACGTCGTCGCCGATCTCCTCAACCAACCGGCGGACTGGCACCACGCGTTCGACCTCGTCGTCGAGATCTACACCGTGCAGGCCTTACCGATCAGCCTCCAGCCGACCGCCGTACAGAGGGTCGGTGAGCTCGTCGGCCCCGGCGGGACGCTCGTCGTCATTGCCTCAGCCCGCCGTGAAGGTCAACCTGATGCTGAGGTCGAGGGTCCGCCCTGGCCGTTGACCAGGGCAACCATCGAGTCCTTCGCCGCCGCCCCGGACCTCCGGCTCATCGAGGTCGATGAATCCCCCAGCCCCAGCGATCCCACGGCCACCCGCTGGCGAGCGGAGTTCCTCCGCGACTGAGTCGGTTCTGTAACACGGGCGATCTACGCTCCGGTCGTGAACTCTGACCTGCCGCCCAGGAAGTTCGCCGTGCGGATGCGGTTGCCGATCGGGCTGGTGTTCGCCTTCGTGGCGCTGTACCTGCTCGCGGTCTGTACTCCGTTCGGCCAGACCTTCGAAGACTCCCTGCTCCGGGGATACAGCAGCGACACGTGGCTCGGCGAGATCCAGTACTCGATCGGCCCGCCACCGATCCGCGGCGAGGAGCTCACCTTCGTCGTGGGTGTCGTCCTGATCGCCCTGGCCGCGCTCGTACGTCGACGCTGGTGGCTCGCCGCCGCGAGCGTGTTCGTGCCCGTCGCCACCGCGGCGACCACCTTCGCCCTCAACCGCTTCATCCTGCCGCGCCCCAACTTCGCCGACCCGTCGCAAGGGCTGATCGAAACCAGCTTCCCCAGCGGCCACGTCGCCATCACGGCGGGCATCGTCGGCGGTGCGATCCTCGTCTCCGGTCCACGGACCCGCCGGTACGTCGCTGCCGTCGGCATCCTCTGGCTCGCCTTCATCGCGGCCGCCGTCCAGAACCTCGGCTGGCATCGTGCCAGTGACGCGCTCGGCGCGACCCTCCTCGCCTGCCTCTGGTACGCCGTCGCCGTCCGGCTGATGCCGAGCGCAAGCCAACCGGAGGCAGGGCCACGGCCGCTCGGCCTGGTGCCTGTCGTCGCGATCGCGGCCGTCGGCGCGATCCTGGGCTCAGGACGGTACGGCTACGCCCTCGAGGGGATCCCCTTCGCACTGCTCGGTATCGCCTGCGCGGCCTTGCTCTGGTTCACCGTCAACTGGCCAGCAGCTCCGCTCGTGCGAGGACGGGCGCCGTGGGTCCCAGCCGCTGGCGTCGTGGTGGTGACGCTGGTGTTGGCGATCGTCGCTGGCGGAGGCGTCGGCTACTGGCGCGAGCACTCACCGGTTCACGTTGAGGCCGGTCCGGAGCCCGCGCTGATCACCGGCCCCGGAGCTGCGGGCAAGGGAATCACGTTCGGCAAGCCAGGTGCGAAGGCGGCCATCGACATCTGGCTGAACTTCGACGACCTGGGCGCCGCGGAGTTCGAGCAAGCGAACGGCCAAACACTGGACGCGCTGCTGCAGGACGGCACCGCGACCGTGACCTACTGGCCGCTCAACTCGAACGGGGTACGGCCACAGGTATCGCACCTGTTCGCGGTGGCCGCCGCGAACGGCAAGGGCCGCGGCTTCCTCCGTGCGTACTACGACGACTTCGCCAAGGCGTGGACCGACCACCAACTCATCGAGCTCGGCGACAAGCTCGGCGTGCCCGAGGGCAAGTTCGCCGCAGAGCTGACCTCGAACTCGTACGCCGCCTGGCTCAACAGCGTCACCGATGCCTCCTACAAGTTCCCGCTCGAGCACTCCCCCGCGGTCTTCGTGAACGGCAAGCAACTGCTCACCGATGCCGTCACCCCGACCAGCCTCAAGTCCGCCATCGGATAGCGTCGGAGCATGACGTCGACCTGGAGCCGAGTCGCGCGGCTCGACGTCGGCGCGGTCGTCCAGGAGGTCGCGGATCGGACCGGCGTACGGCTCGAAGTCGAAGGGCTGTGCTCCGGCGGCGAGGTCGGTGCCGCCTACGTGCGCTGGGACGACGGCCGTCGCTCGGTGCTGAAGTGGCGGCCTGGAGTTGACGTGAAGGACTACCAGGCCGGCCCGCTGGCCGTATCCGAGGCGGCCCGGCGAGCCGGGCTCCCCGTCCCGCGCACCGAGCTGGCGGTGCAGCTCGAATCCGCCGTCGCGACGGTGCAGGAACTGTTGCCCGGTGCACCGATCGCAACCCTCGACCAGAACCTCCTCGGCCAAGCACTCGACCTCAACCAGAGCCTTCGCGGCCTGCTCATCGATGAGCTCGAGATCCCAAGCCTCGACCTCTACCTCACCGTTGACGGCCCAGGCTTCTGCCTCCACGGCCCCTTGAGGTCACACAACTCCCGTACGGCGCGCCTCGACGACTGGATCACGGCCGTCGGAACCGCCCATCCCGGGCCGGTCGCCGGGGATGACGCCGTCCACGTCGACTTCCATCCCGGCAACCTGCTCGCACTCGACGGCCGGCTCACCGGCATCATCGACTGGGACGGCGCCGGCCGTGGCGACCATCGCCTCGACCTCGTCACCTTGCGCTTCGGCCTGCACAGCGAGCAGCAGGACCCGGCCGTTGTCGCGCAGCTCGACGCGATCCTTGACGAGGTGCCGCCGGATGTCCTCCGCCCACTCTGGGCGCACATGAGTCTGCGGATGACCGATTGGGCGATCCGCCACTTCACGCCGGCCGACGTCGAACACTGGCTCACGCTCGCCGAATCTCGCCTCGACTAGCGCCGCCCCTCCCCACCCCCCACACCACAACGTCCGAACGACCGGAGAGCCCGCCTCCAGTTTTTCGGACGTTAACCACCATCCCGCCGTGACGTCCGAACGACCGGAGAGCCCGCCTCCGGTTTTTCGGACGTTACGGCGAGCTGGGGACGGCGGGTTGGTTGCGTCGGGTTTGCGGAGGATGGCTGCCGTTATGTGGCAGCAGATCCACGCAAAGCGTGCGGCAGGCCGGGGTTCGGCCGCATCGGGGGGCGCGGTTCAACAACCCCCAACGTCCGAAGAGACGCCGGCCGGCGTCTCTTCGGACGTTATGGCGGCAGGCCGGATTTGTGATGCTTTTCGACGGGAGTGGATCCACGCAAAGTTTGCTGCGGGGCGCGTTGACCGGGGTCGTGCCTAGGATGGCGCGGTGAGATTCGTGATGGTTCCAGGCGGTTGGCAGGGTGGCTGGGTCTTCGATGAGGTCGCTAAGGAGCTTCGCAGCGCGGGCCATGAGGTCGAGGCGGTGACACTCGCCGGGTTGGAGGCGGACGGTCCTGCCGACCCCCAGCGCGTGCCCAATCTCGATGACCACATCGATCAGGTCGCCGAGCTCATCGAGAGTAGTGACGACACGCCGATCGCGTTGTGCGGACACAGCTACGCCGGGATGGTGATCGCCGGGGTCGCCGATCGGCTCGGCGACCGCCTCGAGCATCTCGTCGTGATCGACTCCTACGTCCCCGAGGACGGCGACTCCTGCTGGTCCCTGACCAGCGACCCCTTCCGCGAGATGTTTATCGCCGGCTCCCGTACCGACGGCCGCTGGGTGACCGTTCCCGAAGGGCTCGACCCCCGCGCTCGGCCGCATCCCCTCCCGAGCTTCGTCCAGTCGGTCAGGCTTCGCGGCACCACGAACCCGTCGTACCAGCGCACCTATATCAGCGGCGGCGTGTGGCCGGGCAGCCCGTTCCTGGAGCTGACCGAGCGGCTGCGCAACGACCCCGACTGGAAGGTTCACGAGATCGCCGTTGGGCACAACATCGCCCGCCATGATCCGCTGAGTCTCGCAGCCGTCCTGAAGACCTTGGCGTAATTGCCGTGACGCCGGTCGCTGTCACCGCGACAATGGCCGACGTGGATGAGGTTCAGGTTGTTGTTGCCCATAGCGAACGCGTGACGCTGCGCGTCGGCGAGGTCTTCGTGAAGATCGACTCCGAACAGCGCAACCTCGACATCGAGGTCGAGGCGATGGCGCTCGCGCCGGTCCCGACCCCGACGATCCTCTGGCGACAACCGCCCGCCCTCGCGCTCGCAAAAGTCCCCGGTACGGCGCTCGGCGTGCTCGGCGTGCCGTCACCCCACTCGCCAGCGGCGTGGGCCGCAGCGGGCGCTGCCATCCGCAGACTGCACGACGCCCCACTTCCGCCCTGGACCGGCCGGCGGACTCTCGACGAGATCACCACCCGCCTCGATATCGAATGCGAGTGGCTCATCTCGAGCGGCGCTCTCCCCGCCGACCTGGTCACCCACAACCGCGAGATCGCCCAGGCCGCGCTCCGCCCCTGGTCCCCCGCCTTCACCCACGGAGACCTGCAGATCACCCACGTCTTCGTCGACGACCACGACGAGGTCACCGGCATCATCGACTGGTCCGAGGCCAGCCAGGGTGACCCCATGTTCGACCTGGCCATCCTCACCCTGGGACACGAGGATCGCCTGGCCGAGGTCGCCGTCGGCTACGGTCCCGGCATCGATCACGACGTGGTCCGCGCCTGGTGGTCTCTCCGCAGCCTCAGCGCCTCTCGCTGGCTCATCGAGCACGGCTTCGACCCCGACTCCCCCGGCTGCGAGTTCGACGTCCTCCGAGCCCGAATGAACGAACCCCGCGAGGGCTAAGCAGGGAAGGCTTTCCAGTGGCCTTCGGAGATGATCTCGACGGTGTCGTCGACCACCTTGATGGCGGTGTCGTCGTCGATCGCGTAGGCCGGGGCGGCTAGGTCGGCGGCCCAGCTTTCCGCGTCGGCCATGGTGTTGTTGGGCATGAGTTCGTGGTCTAGGTGCGGGTAGATGGAGAAGTCGACGACCCCGACGCCGCGGTCGTCCGGTGCGGCGGGCCAGTTGACGAAGCTGTCACCGATGCGCGGGGTCAACACCATGCTGCCGGCGCTGAGCCCGACCCAAACGGTGTCAGTCAGCGACGGGATGACCTTCGAGAGGCCGGACTCCTGCATCCAGTGGTAAAGGAACGTCGCGTCGCCGCCGTCGACCAGGAGCACGTCGGCCTCTCGGACCCAGGGAACCCAGCGTTCCTCGCCGATGCTGGGCAGGGCGGTGAGCTCGAGGACGCCCACGGATGCCCAGCCGAGGCTCGTCAGGAGGAACGGAGGCTCGCCGGCGACGGTGCGTCGCACGGTGGCGGGCCCCAGCATCGGGTGGCCCCAGTGCCCCGTGGGGACGAGGAGCGCGTTGGACTCGGAGATCGGCTTGCCCAGCAGATCTTCCAGCGCGTCGCGAATGCTCGCGTTGGTGATGCCTCCGGACGTGAGTAGCAGCATCACAACATCTCCTGAACTTCGTCGGTCACAGCAGAGCCATCATGGCAGAAGTCGATGGGAACATGTGTTCGATAATGATGTAGAGTAGCCGTATGGCGGGGCAAGGTGTAGTGGGGCCGACGGCTTTGCGGATGCTGCTGGGCAGTCATCTGCGGCGGTTGCGTGAGCGGGCGGGAGTGAGCCGGACCGACGCGGGGTGGGCGATTCGGGCGTCGGAGTCGAAGATCAGCAGGCTGGAGCTTGGGCGGGTCGGCTTCAAGGAGCGGGACGTCGAGGACCTGCTGAGTCTGTACGGCGTGACTGAGGCGCGCGAGCGGGATCGCCTGCTCGAGTTGGCGCGGGAGGCGAACAGTCGCGGCTGGTGGCATCGGTACGGCGATGTCACGCCGGACTGGTTCGACGCGTACCTCGGACTGGAGGCGGCCGCTGAGTTGATCCGGACCTACGAGATCCAGTTCGTGCCCGGGCTGCTGCAAACAGCGGAGTATGCGCGTGCAGTAGCCGGGCTGACGGCCGGGGCTCCTCGGGACAAGGACGAGATCGAGCGGATCGTCACGCTGCGGACGCGACGGCAGCGGGTGCTCGATCGCGATCCGCCGCTCAAGTTGTGGGCAGTGGTCGAGGAGGCGGCGTTGCGGCGGCCGATCGGCGGCACTGAGGTCTTGCGGGAGCAACTGACCTCGTTGCGCGAGGCGGTGCACCAGCCGAACATCACCTTGCAGATCATGCCGCTCGCCGAGCCCGGGCACGCCGCGACCGGCGGCGCCTTCAGCCTGCTGCGGTTCCCGCAGCGAGACCTTCCGGATGTCGTCTACCTGGAGCACCTGACGAGCGCGCTCTACCTCGACAAACGCGACGACGTCGAGACCTACACCCAGATCCTCGATCACCTGGCCGCGTTCGGTCCCCCACCGCAGCAGACCGACGCCCAGCTCACCGCGCTGCTCGATCGCCTCAACCACTAAAGCGCGCCAATCGCCTACCACTGGGCAGCTACCACTGCACACTCACCGCCGCTCTCACCACTGGGGCCCGGCCGCGATGATCGCCTGCACGTCGGCCAGTGACAGCGACGCGGGATCGACGTCGGTCAATCCCCAGGTCGCGCCAGCCTCTTCAAACGGCCGCGGGTCCATCTCTGGCTCCAGCGCCACCACCACATCGAATCCTTCCGGCAGCGCGTCCTGGCCGAAGATCGCCCGCAGCCGATCCGTCGCCACTGCCAGTTCGTCGGCCGTCTGCAGGTTCACCGGGAAGAACCCGTCGTACTGGGCTGCTCGAAGGATCGGTTTGCGCGTCCCCGGGAACCCGGCCGCCCAGATCGGCACCTGCCCCTGCGCCGGCCGCGGCAGGAACCGCACGTCGTCGACGCGATAGTGCTTCCCCTCATGCACGACCGGCTCACCGCTCCAGCCGGCCCGAAGAATCCCTAGCGACTCGTCCAACTGCTCAGCGCGGACCCGATCCTCCACAGTCTCACCAGTCCGCGAATACTCGCCCGCGAACCGATCGCTGCCCAGCCCCACGCCCAACGTCAACCGTCCGCGGCTCAACACATCCAGCGTCGCGGCTTCCTTCAGCAGTTGCACCGGCCGGCGCCGCGCCACGGGAGTTACCATCGGGCCGATCCGCAGCCGCTCGGTCGCGCACGCCATCGCGGCGAGCGTGATCCAGGGGTCGGCGACTGCCTTGACCGGCTCACGCCAGAAGAGGTGATCCCAGACGAAGAACCCATCCCAGCCGGCCCCCTCGGCTGCTGCCGCCAGTCGGGCGACCACGATCGGATCCGCCAGTTCGTCAAACAACGGCAACCACACCGCGGCCCTCATCAGCGCACCGCCGTATGCGAGGCCAGCGTGGTCACGAACTCGTCCCACAACGGTTCCGGGATTCCATGCCCGGCACCCCGGATCACCACCAGCTCCCCAGCCGGTACGGCGTCCCGGATCGCCTCCGCATGCGGTAGCGAGAAGTACGGGTCCTTGTCCCCGTGCACGACGAGCACCGGCATGGTCAGGTCACCGAACCCGCCACCCTTCGGCCCGTCGAAGGTCATCGCAAAGGGGTTCGTGAGCGACGCCTCGAAGTTGGTCGCCCGGGCCACGTCCGCCCGGACCAACGCCTCTGCCGCCTTCTCGTCAAAGACTCCTGCTGATTCCGCCTCCATCGAGCGAACCACGTACTCCACGACCGCGTCCGTGTCGGCGAAGTCCGGCGTACTCAACTGCGGAAGGTCGCCGGAGGGCGGCGGCAGGTCGTCGTCCCCGGTAGTCGTCGAGACGAAGGTCAGCGACGCAATGCGCGATGCGTAGTCGACGCCGATGATCAGACCAGTGCCGCCGTTCATCGACTGCGCCACCACGTGTGCACGTTCGATGCCGAGTGCGTCGAGCAGACCCACCGCGTCAGCAGCCAGGTCGCTCATCGCGTACGGCGGTTCTCCCACCGGATAGGTGGTCGAGCGGCCGGTGTCGCGCTGGTCGTAGCGGATCACGTAGCGGCCGTGCTCGGCGAGCGTCGTGCAGAAGGCGGTCTCCCACCAGAGCATCGACGCCGAGGCGCCGTGGATCAGCAGCACGGCCGGGTGAGCCGGGTCGCCGAACGTCTCGGCGCACAGCGTCACTCCGTTGACCTGGAACAGCTCTTCTGTCGTCATGAGTGAGACGCTACGGCTCTCAGGAGGTCGCGAAAAGCGATTGCTTCCGATCGAAGCAATCGCCCTTCGCGATCAAATGGCGGACGATCAACTGACGGTCAGAACCTTCGAGGGCGTCTGCGTGCCCTGGTGATCCGCATCCGCCAGCCAGACCACGCGGTACGTGTACGTGCCCTTAGCCGCCGGCTTGACGACGAACGAGTACTTGCCGTTGGCAGTCAGCACGCCAGTGCCGGCCGCGGCCCAACTCGTCCCCGACTTCCGCTGCAGGTAGGCCTTGGTGCCCTGGTGCGCCGGCGTGAGGTAGCCGTAGAAGTTGCTCGACGCCCCCAGCTTGATCGCAGCCGGAGTCAGGTACGACGAGATGCCCGGCCGGACCTCGACCAGCGCAACCGCGCTCTTCGTCCCGAGCAGACCAACGGCGCCGTTGTAGCCCCACTGGTACTGCGTGGAGGCACCCGGCTTCTGCACCGACGTCGCGACCCCGTTCGCATTCGACGTCACGGTCGCTACCGCCGCATACGCCGTCGCGTTCTTCGCCTTCGCGTAGAGGACGATCGGAGCCCCGGCCAACGGACTACCGTCCAGCTTGGTCACCGTCGTCGACACCGTGACCGAGCCGCCGTACGTGATCCAAGCTCCGCTCGCCGTCACGGTCGCCTTCGTGCCGACCAAGAGTACGTCGGCGCCCGGGCTGACCTTGCCCGTGCTGTCCTTCACCCACGTACGGAACGCGTAGCTGGCCGAGTTCGCCAGCCGCGTCATCGTGTACAGACTCGCGGTCCCGCTGTAGACCGACGTGCCCGAGGTGACCAACGGCGGCGGCGTGGAGCCGACAGCCGTGCGGATCATGATCTGGCCGAGCGTGACGCCCGCCGGCTTCGTCCAGCGCAAGGTCGCAGTGGACGATCCACCAGTGACCGAGAAGTTCGTCACCGGTGGCGGCGGTGCGGTCAGGTCCACGTGGTTCGGTCGATCTGTAGTGTCACGTCGCCGTGCGTCTCGGAGACATCACCGGCGTACTGGTGGATGCGCTCGTGATTGGTCCAGGTGGTGGCCGGCACGAACCGGCTGGTGCCGATCGGCGTCGAGCCCCAGTGGGCGAACCACAGATTGTCCGGCCGGGTATACGCCGTACTCGTGAAGGCGCTGGCGAAATCGGCACCGACGGAGCTGGCAGAGCCGTAGACGCCGCCCTGGTAGCCACGAGCGTGCAGTTCCTGCGTCCAGCCGCTCACATACGACAGCACTGCGGCCTTGCAGGCGGCCGTCGAGGTGTAGTGCTCGATGTCGCTGTAGATCGCGCTCCGCTGGGCGAACCCGAGCGCCTGCGCGGACGTCACTGCCGCGGCCGCGGCGGCCTTGCCCTGGCCCAGCGCCGTCGCCGCAACGGCCGACATCTTCTTCTCGGCGCTGAAGGTCGAGCACGGCGCCTGCAGGCCGACGTCGATCAGCAGGAACTGCCAGCCCTTGCCCGCGTTCGTGGTCACCCAGTCCGGCGTCAGGTTCGGCTGATCACACTTCCGGACAGCGCCGCTGATGTAGACACCGATCGCCTTGTACGACGGCTGCCAGGCATCCATCGTCGCCTGCGGTGGCGCCGTACAGGTGTCGAACGCCTCACCAGTCAGGTTGCCGGTGGCAACTACCGACGGCGTGACCGCGGCCGGCTGAGCGACCTGCGCGACCCGCGACTTCGACACGACACGACCGGTCGCGAGAACCTCAGCCGCAGCAGGCTCCGCGCCTGGTTCGTAATAGGCCGTCGCCAGTACGCCGGCGTCCTGGACGACCCGGCGGAGCAGACCCGGGCTGGACGGGGTCGCTGTGACCAGCGGTTCGAGGACGAGCCCCTGGCTGCGGCCGACGGGGTCCGCCGGGCAGTTCGCCTGCGCCGTACTGCGGCCCAGGTAGACAGCCGGGCGGTCGAAACGGACGCAAGCGGTCGGATCGGCGGCCAGGTCGACCACCGGCCAGTCCGACGGGACGGTCACCTGGTAACCGCGGTACGAGACCGTGTGGGTCTCCCCTGCGGCGGCCGGGCCGGCGGCGGCGATACCGGCGACCAGTCCGAGGGCGAGTGCGACCACCCCGGGTCTGAACAACCTCACAACAGCTCCTCACATCTCACTGACAAGGCAGCGGGCGGAGGCTAGTGCGGAGCCCCCCAGGCCCAAGACGTTCTTCCCCCAAGTCAAGCCACGTCTGCACGCCGCTGTCGAAGAGCATCCGGCACTCGACTCGATGCTCGGAGACTATCGCTCACCAAGCCTCGGTGGGCCGCGATTGCACTAAGTGGCAATCGCCAGCTCGCGGGCGATCACGCTCAGCGGTACGACGCGGGCGTCGGCGGCGACCGCGGTCGCCGCCGTCCCGAGCTGCCGCCGAGCCTCCGCCTCGGCACCTTCACGAGCATCGAGCTCATCCGGGATGATCTGCGGTGCTCCGATCCGGATCCGCTCCAGGCGACCCACTGTCAGTAGTCGTAGGGCAGCCGCCGGGTTACCTTCGGCCAGCTCCACCCCGCCGATCAGGTCGATCGCGTCGATAATGCCTTCGGCGAGGTTGATGTCCTGGTAGATCCGCAAGGCCTGCAGGGCGTCCGCGCGAGCTCCGGCGTAGTCCTGCAGTTGATGGCGAACGAGCGCCAGGTTGCACAGGGTCGCGGCCAGCCCGCGCAGGTCCTCCTGCGACCGCCACAGCTCGCAGACCGTCTCGAACAGTTCACCGGCTTCCTCGGTGCGGCCGAGTCCACGCAGGGCGGAGGCGACCACGTTCTCCGCCGTACCGAGGAGCCGCTGATTGTCCAGGGCCCGGAAAATCCCAGCGGCCTCGGAGGCTTCCTTGAGCGCCTGCTCGTAGTCGCGAACCGCGACGCTGGTGATCGCCAGCCCGACGAGTGAGGCGCCGTACCCGCGTTCGTCTCCCAGCTCGCGGAACATCTGCAGCGCCTGCTCACCGAGGACGCGCCCTTCCCGGAGCTGTCCGCTGTTGCGGGTCAACGAGGCGGCGACGCGAATCGACGAGGCCCGTTCGAGGGTCGGCTCGGGATCCGCGGCCGCGAGCGCGCGCCGCAGCCAGTCGCGAGCGGTGTCGATCGAGCCGTGGCTCCACCAGTACCACCAGGTCGGCGTGACGATCTGCAGAACGAGCGGCGGATCGTCATCGAGGGCGAACTCGATTGCCGCCCAGAGGTTCGCTTCCTCCAGCCGGAGTTCACGATCCAGATCAGCGTGGTCGGCACCGCCGTACCGCTCGGTGCGCCCGGCCAGGTCAGCGCACCAGCGCGCATGCACCCGCCGTACGGCGTCTTCGTCGTGGCCGAGCCGGTCCAGGGCGTAGTCACGGATCGACTCGAGCAGCTGGTACCGCCGGCCGCCTTCGCCGACGGAGACCGTGAGCAGCGAGCGTTCGTGCAGGTCGGCGAGGAGCACGGGGATGTCCGCGACCTCGATACCGTTGCCACCAGCAACTTGTTCGGCCGCGTCCAGGGTGCACCCACCGGCGAAGACCGCCAGCCGGTTCAGCACCGTACGAGCCGGCGGGTCGAGCAGCGTATGGCTCCAATCGATCGCCGCGCGCAGGCTCGAGTGCCGGGCGCCGGAGTCCCGGTTGCCCGCGACCAGCAGTCGGGTCCGCTGATGAATCCGGGCGGCCAGCTGATCGAGGGTGAGGGTTCGGACCAGACCGGCGGCGAGCTCGATACCGAGCGGCAAGTGGTCGACGGCGGCGCAGATCTCAGCCACTCGCAGATCGCCCGGCAGCAGTTCCTCGGATCGGCAGCGCAGGCGGAACAGCTCCGCCGCGGCCTCCGGCTCGAGCGCGTCCAGTTGGTGTGTGTGCTCGGCGCGCAGCCGCAACGGCCGCTGTGAGGTGACCAGGATCGAGAGCCGTTCCGCCTTCCACTGCAGGGATCTGACCAGCTCGGCGACGCTGTCGACGAGATGCTCCGCGTTGTCGAGAACCAGCAACGCACCGGTCAGTCGGTCAGCACACTCGGGCAGCGGATCCCCAACACCGGGGTCTACACCGAGCGCGGCCGCCAGCGCAGGCGCGACCGCTGACCCCGTCGACAACGGCGCCAGATCGCACCACGCGATCGGACGGTTTCCCCGCCGTACGGCGATCGCCACCTCGCGGGCGAGCAAGGTCTTCCCCGCGCCCGGACCGCCGACGATCGAGACCAGCCCCGGCCGGTCGAGTTCGTCGACGAGAGCGTGGACATCCGCGTCGCGCCCGACGAAGTTGTCGCGTGGGGTCAGCCAGTTCAGGTCGGGCAATCGGCTCGGCCGGGGTGCTTCGTGAGCCTGCAACGTCGGATCCTGGCGGAGGATCTGCAGCTCCAGTTCAGTGGTCGCCACCGACGGGTCGACGCCCAGTTCGTCGGCGAGTCTCGATCGCAGCCGCTGGATGCGTTCGAGGGCGTCGGCCTGACGACCGGCGCGGTACAGCGCGATCACGGCGAGCCCGGTGAGCCGTTCATCGAGCGGGTAGTCCATCACGAGGCGCTCGATATCGGCCGTGACGTCGATGCCGAGGTCCAGCTCGAGCTCGACCCGCTGGACACGAAGTTCACGCTGCAGCTCGTCGAACTTGGCCGCCTCCATGGCAGCGAACGGCACGTCGCGCAGATCGGCCAGCGCCGGTCCGCGCCACCTCGCCAACGCCTCCGTGATCACCGCCAACGCCCGCTTCGGTTCGCCGGTACGACGTAATGCGGCCGAGTGTGTCATCGCCTCGTCGAGTGCATCGGCGTCTGGGATCCCCGCGTCCAACGCGTACCCGCCGCCTTCTCGCCGTACGGCGGAACTGTGCTCGCCCAAGGCTCTCCGCAGCCGATGCGTCAGCACGCGCAGGCGCTCGGCAACCCGCTCGGGTTCGAGCTCCTCGTCGCCCCAGAGATCGCGGGCGATCGCCTCATCGGGCACCACCCGCCCGCGCGCCAACGCGAGCCGGACCGCCAGCGTCCGCTCCATCCGGCGCCCGACCTCGAGCGACTCGTCCCCCACTGTGAAACCCACCGGTCCCAGTACGTGCAGATCCAGCCGGTGATCCCCCGATCCCGTCATGCGTTACATGATGGCAGTCAGGCCACCCCTCACCGCAAGAAGCTTTCGGGCAAAGGGGTGGGTCGGTCGGCGATCGGTCCGGCGGTTCGGCCTAGCGGGGTGTCGTGGTTAAAGCTCGAGTGCTGGCGGTGTCCAGGTGGGTGCATCGCAAGGCGGAGGGGAAGCCTCGATGCTTTTCCATCGTGGCTTTCCCTCCAACGCCGCGAGGTGCCCGCCTGGGCGCCGCCAGTGCCGAGATTTAGCCGCGACACTCCGCTAGGATTCCGCGGTGACTGATCACGATCCTTTCGGCGACCTCGACGCGAACGCACTCCCCGAACGTCAGCAACGCATCCTCGTGGTGATCCGCGACTGGGTGCAGCGGCACGGGTACTCGCCGAGCAGCCGGCAGATCGGTGAAGCGGTCGGCCTGCGGTCGTCGTCCTCGGTCTCCAAGCATCTGGCGAGCCTCGAGGACAAGGGCTTCCTGAACCGCAGCTCGTCGGTCTCGCGCCCGATGGACGTCCGGAAGTTCCTGCCCGAGTCGGCGGGCCGCGAGGACAACGGCTCGAATGTCTCGGTCCCGGTCGTCGGTGACATCGCCGCCGGTACGCCGATCTCCGCGATCGAGCACCTGGACGACGTCATGCAGCTCCCGCGCGAGCTCACCGGCCGCGGCAACGTCTTCGGTCTGCGCGTCCGCGGCGAGTCGATGATCGACGCGGCCATCTGCGACGGCGACATCGTCGTGATCCGCCAGCAGCACGAGGCGCACTCCGGCCAGATCGTCGCCGCGATGATCGACGAGGAAGCGACCGTCAAGGTCTACAAGCGCCGCAACGGACATGTCTTCCTGGAGCCGCGCAACGACGCCTTCGAGGTCATCGACGGCGACAACGCGACCATCCTCGGCGTCGTGGTCTCGGTCCTGCGCACTGTTTAGTCCGATCCCGGTACGACGGTGTAGCCGCGAGCCCGGATCGCCTCGAACCCGCGTTCCCGGATCTCCACGGACGGGAACACCGCGACGACCTTCTTGGTGATCAGGTCGAACTCGGGCGGCTCCACGCCGAGTTCGCCGAGCACCTTGGTGATCGTTCGCGTGCAGTGGCTGCAGGTCATGTCCGGTACTTCGAAGATCTCCGCCGACGTATCCGGGACCGGCTGCGGGTGCTCGACGATCGCTGGTGCGACCTCGATGTGGTCGAGCAGGTGGACGAAGGTCTCGACGAAGCTGTCGGCGACGAGAGCGAGCACGCTGGTCCGGCCCTCGTCGTACACCTGTGGACTGCGAGCGAGGCACCGCGGTCGTTGACCGGGAGCGAGCTGGCTGTACTGCGCGGTGCTCGGGAGCGGGTCGAGGGTCTCGTCCTGGGCGTGTGCCAGCTGCGCGTCTTTCATCGCGCGGAGGGCGACCACGGTGTCGACCGAGTACCGCACCCGGCCGGCGAAGGTGACGAGCGAGGCCGGGATCATCCCGCGGCGGTAGGTCGAGGCCTGCAGACCCCAGTACCAGGTGGTCGCGACAGCGTCGAAGATACCGCTCTCTCCGATCCCGCGCGCGAGCTGCGCAGCATCGCCGTACGGCGTCTGTCCGGCGAGGAATGCATGCTGGACAAGGGTTCTCGCGGCTGCGTCGATGCCGGTACGGAAGATCTCCACCGGGGTGCGGTCGGTGGTGATTGCCGCTAGCAACTTGATCGCGCTCTCCGGGAGTTCCGCCGTACGGCGCTCCAGGTCGGCGTCGGCGTCGAGCCGCGCCCACAGCTCGAGCGTCGCCTCACGCGCCACGACCGGGACGACCGCGCCGAGCGGGCCGGTGTGGGCGACGTTCACGATGCCGCGACTGTCGCGCCAGGTGATCCGGTGCGTCGCCGAGGTGACCAGGTACGGCGGGCACGGGGACATCGCCTTGGTCACGTACTCGAGTTGCGCGGCGCTGAGCCGCCCACCGAGAACGCGAGCAACCGCTTCCTCGCGGTACTCGATCCGCTGATCCTCGACCGGCCCCGCCACGTCCTGCAGTAACCCCGGTACGGCGAGCTCGAACAAGATGCGTGCCACCTCGGAGCGATCGTCCGAGAGACGTGGTTCAGCGGTCATCGGCGCCTCCCGGGACTCCAACGGCACTCCCGAGTCTAGGAACTGTCGCCGAGTCGGGCGCGGTCGCGCGGCGTGTCCGGTCTACTGTCGACCCCGTGAGCAGCACGCAGGCAGACAAGTCCGAGGCGAACGGCGGCGAGAGCCTTCTCACCGTGGTCGTCGCCCTGACCGCGAACATCCTGATCGCCCTCGCGAAGACCATCGTGGCGGTGATCACCGCCTCCGCGTCGATGGTCGCCGAGGCCGCCCACTCCTGGGCCGACGCCGGCAACGAGGTCTTCCTCCTGATCGGCGAACGCCGCGCCGCCAAGCCCGCCGACGCCAGCCATCCGCTCGGCTACGGCCGGGTCGGCTACATCTGGTCGATGTTCGCCGCCTTCGGCCTCTTCGCCGTCGGCGCCGCGGTGTCGGTGTGGCACGGCATCCAGGCGCTCCGCGAAGGCGAGCCGGCCGAGGCGTCGTACACCTGGGCGTACGCCGTACTGGGCATCTCGTTCGTCCTCGAAAGCATCTCCTTCATGCAGGCCCTGCGCCAGACCCGCTCGGCCGCCTCACTGCGCCACGTGCGACCGCTGCACTACGTCAAGACCACGTCCAACCCGATCCTGCGAGCCGTCTTCGTCGAAGACCTCGTCGCTCTGATCGGCATCGTCGTCGCCGCACTCGGCATCGCCCTGCACCAACTCACCGGCAACGCTGCCTGGGACGCCATCGGCTCCATCGTCGTCGGCCTCCTGCTCGGCTTCGTCGCGCTCTTCCTGATCAGCCGCAACATGGACTTCCTCACCGGCGAAACTGTCAGCCCTGTCGCTCACAACCGAGCCCTGAACGCGCTCCTCGAACACGAGGAGATCGAAACCGTCAGCTTCCTGCACATGGAGTGGGTCGGCGCCGACAAGATCTTCCTGGTCGCCGCCGTCGACCTCACCGGCAACGCCCCCGAATCCGATGTCGCGACGCGCATCAACATCATCGAGGACGCCCTCAACGCCCGGCCCGAGATCGAGCGCGCCCTCCTCACCCTCACCCGCCCCGGCGACACCACCCAGCTGCTGCCGACGACTAGCTGACCGCCGTACCGGACTTGGACCAGTTGGTGTGCAGGCGGTCCAGGTAGGACTGGACTTGGGAGCCGAGGTGGGCGCCGCGGGCGAAGGCGCGCATGTTCCCGGCGCCGGCGTTGTAGCCGAGGGCTAGGAGTTCGTCCTTGGTGAGCTTGGAGGAGCGGTTGGCCGGCAGGCGGTTGGCCAGGTCGTGGAGGTGCCAGGCGGCTGCCTGGATCGCGAGGTCGGGGTGGTCGGGGAGCTCTTCCCACTGGCGGTTGGCGAAGCGGCCGCGCTTGGTCTCGTTGAAGGCAGCGCGGTGCATGTTCGCGATGCCGAAGGAGGCGTCCGGCTTCATCCGCTGCCAGGAGCGCTCGAACTCAGGAGTGTGTGGCTTGTAGTCCTCGTTGTAGAGGATCGCCATCAGCAACTGCGGGTTGACGCCGGCCTGCTTGGCCGACTTCCGGACCTGTACGGCGAAGTGGGCCGGATCGTAGTCGTCGTACCAGTTCCCCACCGACTTCTCCGGCTGCTTGGTGGGCGACGGCTTGGTGGGCGCTGCCGGAGTGGGTGTGGGCTTGGGGGTGGGCTTGGCCTTGGTCGACACGGCCGCTTCCGGAGCCGCCTTCGGTTCGTCGTTGTGCCGGGCACTCCAGACGCCGACGACGAGCACCCCAGCGATCACGACCCACCAGCGCTTACCCACTCACCCACCGTATCCGCTCCCGCCGTACCGACCCCTCTAGACATCTGCCATTGGCGATGTAACATCAGAGATGGCATATCCGAACGGAACGGAGACGACCATGACTGCGACGGACTCCGGAACTGCGCCGCACGGCGTGACCGCCCAACTCCTGCGCTCGGCGGAGACGTCGTCGTACGACCCCGCCGTCGAGGTCGACTGGGACACGCCGCTCGACCGCAGCCTGCACGGGCTCACGCCCGAGTGGAGCACGCTGTACGGGACGGCGTACTGGCACGAGATGGGTGAAGATCGCCAGAGAGCGCTCACCCGGCAGGAGGCCGCGTCGGTCGCGAGCACCGGGATCTGGTTCGAGATGATCCTGCAGCAGATGATGCTGCGCGACTTCTACGCCAAGGACCCGACCGATCCGGACTTCCAGTGGGCGCTGACCGAGATCGCCGACGAATGCCGGCACTCCATCATGTTCGCCCGCGGCGCCGCGAAGCTCGAGGCTCCGGCCTACCGCCCGCGCCGGCACGTGATCGAGCTGGGTCGTGCCTTCAAGACCCTTGCCTCGGCCGAGACCGCGTACGCCGCGATCCTCGTCGCCGAGGAAGTCACCGACGTGATGCAGCGGGACTGGATGCGCGACGAGCGGATCGTCCCGTTCGTGCGCACGATCAGCAACATCCACGTGGTCGAGGAATCCCGGCACATGAAGTTCGCGCGTGAAGAGGTCCGCGAGCAGCTTGCGCAGGCGGGTTCGGTCCGGCGGCTGAAGAGCAGTGTGATCGTCGCGGCCGCGGCCTACTTCATCATCAAAAGCATGGTGAACGGCTCGGTGTACGCCGCGGCGGGACTCGACGTAGAGCGCTCTCTGCGTGAAGCTCGGGCGAACGAGCACTACAAGTCGATGCTGCGGTCGAGCTGTGCCGGGCTGATGGAGTTCCTGTCCTCGGTCGGTCTGCTCACGCGGCCCGCGGTCGCCATCTACCGTCGCGCGCACCTGATCTGAGATCCCGATGCCCTACGCGATCACGCAGTCCTGCTGCAGCGATGCGAGCTGCGTATCGGTCTGCCCGGTCAACTGCATCCACCCCACACCCCAAGAGCGCGCGTTCGGCAGCACCGAGATGCTGTACGTCGATCCGAACACCTGCATCTCGTGCGGGGCCTGCTCCGACGCGTGCCCGGCAGATGCGATCCACCCGATCGAGACGCTGACCGGCCCGCTGCAGCAGTACGCCGCGATCAACGCTGCGTACTTCGAGGACATCCCGCCGGCGACGGATCCGGCGCCGAACTTCCACCTCTGGGACCAGCCCGAACCGCCGCGCCCGTTGCCTTCGGCCCGGATACCGTTGCGCGTAGCAATCGTCGGCACCGGCCCGGCCGGCACGTACGCCGCCGAAGACCTCCTCCTGCACACCGACGCCGAGGTCACCCTGATCGACCGCCTTTCCTCCCCCGGCGGCCTCCTCCGGTACGGCGTCGCCCCCGACCACCTCGCCACCCGCAAGGTCGCCGACCGGTTCACCCGCTTCCACGACCACCCGCGTACTCGCACAGTCCTCGGCGTGGAGATCGGTCGCGACCTGACCCACGAGGACTTGCTGCGCCACCACAACGCAGTCATCTACGCCGTCGGCAGCGCCAACGACCGCGCTCTCGGGATCCCTGGTGAGGATCTCTCCGGCAGCATCCCCGCCCGTCGCTTCGTCGGCTGGTACAACGGCCATCCCGAGCTCACCGCCGACGCTGTCGCCCTCCCGCCCGGCCGAGTCGTCATCGCCGGCACCGGCAACGTGGCGCTGGACGTAGCGCGCATTCTCACCAGCGATCCCAGCACGCTGAGAAACACCGAGATCGCCCCGAGAGCGCTCTCCGCACTGGAAACCCACGAGAACCGCGAGGTCGTTCTCTTCGCCCGCCGCGGTCCCGCCGAGGCGGCGTACAGCCTCTCCGAACTCCTCGAACTCCAACACCTAGCCGGCGTAGACCTGGTCGTCGACGACCACGACCCTCGAACCCGAGCCGACGTAGAGGTTGCTGTTGGCAACGCCAAGGCAGCGGCGCTGCGGGACGTGGCGTTCGAGGCGATCGACTGGGAGGCCGAACCCAAGCCCGGCCGGCGCATCGTCCTCCGCTTCTACACGTCTGCGGTCGAGCTCACCGGCGACGACCGAGTGCAGTCTGTGCGCACGGCCGACGGGCTCGAACTCGACACCGAACTGTTCATCCGCTCTGTCGGCTACCGCGGTACGGCGATCCCGGGTCTGCCGTTCGACGACGCGGCTGGCGTCGTACCCAATGAGTCCGGCCGAGTCAGCCCTGGCACGTATGTCGTCGGCTGGATCAAACGCGGCCCCTCCGGCGGCATCGGCACCAACCGCACCTGCGCCAAGCAAACCATCGACGCCCTCCTCGCCGACGCAGCCGCCGGCGTACTCCCCAAGCCCCCGGGCTCCCGCCGCAAGTTCCTCCGCCTGGCCGCGCAGCACACACGCTGAGTCGCCTGTGAGGGGTCACAAAACGCGGGCCCAAAGTTTGCCTCGCAGCCCAAAGCGCTCGCCCCGAAGCAAGCTGGAGAATCGTCGTGTCCGCCCCGACACTTCGGAAGGTGCTCCAGCATGCCCAGAGTTGCCCTCGCACTGAAAGCACTTCTCGCCGCCACGCTTCTCACGCTGGCGGTCCAACCAGCCTCGGCGACGACAGTGGCCGACCGGTACTACGAGCAGCCGGGCCCCCACCAGGTGACCAAGGCGCCCGGCGATCCCGACCACACGCTCTACTACCCCAGCGATCTCACGACCGACACGGCCAAACATCCGGTCGTGCTTTGGGGCAACGGGACGGGGGCGACCGTCGACCAGTACGACGAGTTCCTCCGCCACCTCGCGTCCTGGGGCTTCGTGGTGGCCGCCGCGAACACCGGCCAGTCCGGTAGCGGGCGCGAGATCCTTGCTGGCGGCAAGTACCTGATCGCCGAGAACACACGGACCGGAAGCATCTTCCACGACCGGATCGACACCGCGAACATCGGCGCCGCCGGACACTCCCAAGGCGGAGGTGGAACGATCGCCGCCGGCGCCGACCCGATGGTGAAGGTGACGCTCCCGGTCCAGCCCGGACCCCAAGGGTCGGTCCCCGCGCTGCGCGGTCCGAGCCTCTTCATTGCCGGCCAGCTCGACTACATCGTCCCGTCGCCCTACGTGCCGGCGCGCTACTCGACGGCCAAGACCTACCCGGCCGTCTTCGCCGAGCTCAAGGGTTCCGACCATTTCTTCCCCGGCGAGACTCGCACACACCTGATCGGCGTCGGTACGGCGTGGTTCCGCTACTGGCTCGCCGGTGACCAGCGCGCCAAGGCGGTCTTCTTCGGACCGCGTGACGCGGCCGGCGTCTTCACCGACGACGCCTGGTCGTCCGCCGACCGCAACGCTCAAGCCGACGCCATCAGCTGACCAGGCGGTGGGACAGTTCCCACAGACGCCCGGCTTGCAGGGGATCGAGGGCCCATCGCTTCACGCCGTGCGGGTGCTCAGCCCGTGTCGAAGGGGCCGCAGTCCACCGGGAGCAATTTGAGGGGAGGTCCCTTCAAGTTGTCCCTTCTCCCCTCCGCTCGAAATTTCGGCTCTTGTGACGTAGGTGTGGGTGGTTCGCGCGTTGTCGGACCGGCGGATTGCGTCGGATCGCAGGCTCTCGGGCGATGTGATCGGCAAATGTGGCGAGGATGTCGACGACTGAACGCACCGTGCGGCTGGACATCGATTTCTGGCGGCAATCTCCTTCCACTCGACGTCGGACGGCTGTCTCTGCACCGCGACTGAACCCACCGTGCTCCAGGGGGCAGAAGGATGCGGCGGGAGGGCGTGGGGTGGCAGGGGCGGACCGCCAGCACCGTCCAACTCTGCACGGCGACTGAACCCACCGTGCTCACCGGGGCAGAGGGATGCGGCGGGGAGGGCGTGAGGTGAGGTGGGGTCGGGTGGCGGGGCGGACCGCCGGCACCGTCTAACTCTGCCCGGCTCGGACAGTTCACGCTCAGCATCACCCGCACGAGTCGCCGCACGAGAGGTTAGACGGTGGCACAGGTCCGCTACCCGGGGTGCGCACACCCCGCGGGGGCCTTGAACAAGCGATGCCTTGTCCACACCCCCAGCAACTTCACCTACTGCCAACGGTCGAACAGCACCCAGCCGGCACGCCGGTCAACTGACCCACCACACGGCGCAGAGACCGGTACGCCGCACCACCCACACATACGTCACAAGAGCCGAAGAGGGGAGAAGGGACAACCTGAGCCGATATCCCCTCAAATGCCGAACCATCACCCAGCGGCCGGGCGCAACACCCGGTAGTTGCCGGCCTCGCCCAGACCTTGATCAGTACGTCGATCGGCGTCAAGCCCCAGGTATCCGACCGACACGCCTACGGTGTCCGGCTCGCGGTCGCCATCCGCCTGCTGCTTAGCTAGTTGCTGGCCAACTGTGAGGGAGTGGTGTCGTGCTGGCGTTGGATGGGGCGAGTCCGCGGGTGCTGGTCTCGCACCTTGGGTACGGCGTCGCGGCGAGCAAGGCGGTGATTGCCGTCGTACCGTCTGCGGTGCTGGGCGCCACGCTCAACGGATCCGGTACGTCGGTCGCCCTCGAGCCGCATGCGGTCGAGCGAGTGCCTGGCTGGAGCGGTGGACCGTATGTGCGGATCCCACTCCCCCAGGATATTGCTGAGGGCACGTATGTGGTGCGGGTGCGGTTCGAAGGTGGTGAGGTCGAGTCCGCTCCGTTCGTGATCGCGAACCAACGCGTGCAGCGGCAGACGATGTCCGACGTACTGGCGTATTTCAAGGCGATGCGGTCGAGTGGTGAGATCGATCGGAAGGACCGGGCGGCGAAGCTCTGGGGAGACGAGTCGGGTACGACGGTTGACGCGCGCGGTGGGTGGCTGGATGCGAGTGGGGACACGAGCAAGTTCTTGTCCCACCTGACGTACACGTCGACGATGAGTCCGCAGCAGATTCCCTTGTGTGCTTGGGCAATGCTGGCTGCTCGCGATGAGCTTCACCCTGACTTGGCACGGATGCTGAGTGCGCGATTGCGCGATGAGGCGTTGTGGGGTGCGGACTTCCTGATGCGGTTCCGGTCACCGGAGGGGTACTTCTACACCGGCATCTTCGACGCGCTCACGAAGCAGCTCGAAGAGCGCGTGATCACCGCGCCGCTCCAGAACAGCGTGCGCACCGACCGGTACCAGGCGGGCTATCGCCAAGGTGGTGGGCTCGCGATCGCAGCGTTGGCGCGGGCGTCGACGGTCGACGATGACGGCGAGTTCACCCGAGCGGAATACTTGCAGGCAGCTCAAGAGGGTTTCGCGCACCTGGAAGAGCACAACCTGGAGTACCTGTTCGACGGCACCGAGTCCGTGCTGGACGACTACACAGCCTTGCTCGCGGCAACGGAATTGGTTGCCGCCGGCGTCGATGTCGAAGCAGCTGCCCGCAGAAGGGCGGCCTCACTCCAGGCGAGGTACGTCCGGCCAGCAACCGGACCCGGTTGGTTCCGCGCCGACGAGCAAGGACGACCGTTCTTCCATGCAGCCGAACCAGGTCTGCCGATGATCGCCCTGCTGCGATTCGCCGACGTACTGAACGATGAAGCAGCACGAGAGACCGCTCTCCGGGCGATGCTCGACATCATCGAGCGGACCGACGCCGTACCGAATCCGTTCGGCTATCCGCGCACGCTCGTCCAGCCACTCGACGAGGAGCCGCGCGAGTCGTTCTTCTTCCCGCACGCCAACGAGACCGGCTACTGGTGGCAGGGCGAGAACGCCGCGATCGCATCCCTCTCGACCGCGGCCAGCGCCTGCGCACGAGTCACCGAAGACCCAGAGACCCGCGAGCGATTCACCACCTTCGCCGACGACCAGCTCGCGTGGGTCACCGGCCGGAACCCGTTCGACACCTGCATGCTGCAGGGCCGCGGGCGGAACAACCCCGACTACGCCTCCGACTTCCCGAACTTCCCCGGCGGCATCGTCAACGGGATCACCGCCGGCTGGAGCGACGAGCAGGACATTGCGTTCCTCCCGCCCGACGCTCCCGACGGCGACGAGTGGCGCTGGGCCGAGCAGTGGATCCCACACACCGCGTGGTTCCTGCTGGCGACGGCCTCAGCGCGCTGATCAGCTGGTGATCTTGCCCGGGTTGAGGTTGCGGCCCGGGTCGACGACGCCGAAGATTCCCTGCACCATCTGCACACCGGGCTCGGAGATGTCGTCGCCGAGCCAGCGCGAGTGCTCCGTACCGACCGCGTGGTGGTGCGACAAGGTGCCGCCGGCATCGATGAACGCCTGCTGCGCGGCCGACTTCACGGCGTCGTACTGCGCGATCGGGTCACCCTCGGACGGCTTGAACGCGAAGGTGAAGTACAGGCAGGCGCCGGTGTGGTACGAGTGCGAGAGGTGGCACATCACCCACCCCTTCACCCCCAGCTGCGCGAAGGCCTTGTTGACCTGCTCGACCGTCGTGTCATAGAGCGGCATCAGGTGTGACCACGAAGCCGCGGTCTCCGACACGTCCGCGAGCGCGCCGCGGTCGAGCAGGAAGTCCCGGATGTACGGCGTATCGAACTTCTTCTGGTCGTAGAGCGCTCCCGGCCCGGCGCCGACGACGATGCCGCCGTGCGCGGACACGATCTTCTTGACCAGCTTGCGCTGCCGCGCGACGTGCTCAGCGCTGCCTTCGTACCCGATGAACGACAAGCACATCTGCTCCAGGTCCCAGCCCCGCTTCTTGAGTACGGCGATCAGCGCCGAGCTCATCAGCTTCGAGACACCCTTGCTGGTCTTGCGGGTCGCGAACGAGAAAGCGGTCTCTCGCGAGTCCGAGATCCGGGTGATCGACGGCGTCGCGTCGCTGGCCGAGATCGCCTGCATCGCGGCCACGCCACGCTTCCAGTCCGGGAAGAAGTAGCCGAGTACGACGCGCTTCTCCGGCTTGCGGTGCACCTGAACCGTCGCCTCGGTGATGATGCCGAGCCGGCCCTCGCTGCCCAGGATCATCTCCCGCACGCTCGGCCCGGTCGACGTGACCGGTACGGCGCGGGTCGCGAGCGTCCCACCGGGCTGTACGACGCGCAGCGCGCGAGTGATGTCCGCGATGTCGCCGAACTTGTCGGACTGCATGCCCGACGAGCGGGTCGCGATCCAGCCACCGAGCGAGCTGTGCGTGAAGCTGTCCGGGAAGTGGCCCATCGTCCAGCCACGCTCGCCGAGCTGCTTCTCGAGATCCGGGCCAAGAGCACCGGCCTCGATCCGGGCCAGCCCGGACTCCTCGTCGATCGCGAGCACCTTGTTCAGCCGGCCCATGTCGAGCGACACGACCTGACGGGTCTCGTCGGCCGGTGCCTCCAGGCTGCCGGCGATGTTGCTGCCGCCACCGAACGGGATCAGTACGGCGTCGGCCGCGACCACCGCGTCGAGCACGGCCACGACCTGAGCCTCGTCGGCCGGGTAGACGACCACATCGGGGATGCGGCGCAGATCGCTCGCCCGGATCCGGACCAGGTCGCGCAGACTCTTGCCGAAGGCATGCACCACGCGATCGAGGTCCGTGGTCACGACGTACTCGGCGCCGAGAACGCCAGAGAGCGCTTTCTGCAGATCTTCACCGAGCTGCGACGCCGGGACGTCGAGCTCCTCGAAGGCCAGCGGCGGCTCGGCGGGTGCGTTCAGGTCGACGTCGATGACCTTCTGCACGAACGGTGCCAGCGACGGCTTGTCGTCATGGGAGAACGCGACACCGTCGACGCCCCAGCCCCACCACTTCATGTGTTCCACAGTCATGGTCAGTCCTCTCAGAAACGGGTCAGGAGCCGGCGAGCTTGGCGACAACGGGGGCCATCGAGTCCAGCGCGTCGACGGCGATGCCGATCGACGAGATGCCGAACCGCTCCCGCCGTACCAGCAGGTCGTCGATGATCTCGTCGACCGAGCCGAACAGGGCGTGCGGCGTACCGAGCGCCTCCTCGGGGCTGAGCCCGAAGCCGGCGGCGAGGTTGTTCGCCATCTCGGCCCGGTCGGAACCGGGCAGCGCTAGGTGGATCCGGGACTGCAGGACCAGGTCGGGGAAGCGCTCCCCCGCGGCCTCGCGGATCCAGGCGATCTTCTGGTCGGTGGCCGCGATGGTCGCGTTCGGGCCGACCGAGGAGTCGATCAGGCCCTTCTGCATGTTCATGTTGATCGCGACGACGTCAGCCTCGCGGCCGGCCAGCGACAGCACCCGCTTGCCACCGCCGCCGATCACGATCGGCGGGTGGGGGCGCTGCAACGGCTTCGGCGTCCCCTGGAGACCCCGCACCTGGTAGTGCTTGCCCTCGAAGTGGCACGGCTCGTCCGCGAACAGCCCCTTCAGTACGGCGAGCGCCTCCTCCAGCCGGTCGATCCGTACCCCTGGCGGGTCCAGCTGGATCCCAGCCCGCTCGTAGTCGGTGTGCAGCCAGCCCGCGCCCAGCCCGAGGTCGAAGCGGCCACCGGAGAGCGCGTCCAGCGTCGCGGCCTCCTTAGCGAGCACGACCGGGTGCCGGTAGTCGTTGCAGAACAGCATCGACCCGATCCGGAGCGTCGTGGTCGCGTTCGCGGCAGCCATCAGGGCGGCGATCGGGGCGATCTGCTCGTCCAGGTGGTCGGACACGGTCAGGCTGTAGTAGCCGAGGTCCTCGACCTTCCGGGCCAGCGCGGCCCACGACGCCGCGGTCACCTCGGACGGCGAGGAACACTGCACCGTGAAACGGAACGGCTTGTCAGCCGGCATCGCGAACTCCTTGGTCGTGAAGGGCGGTCACTGCGGCCTGCATCCGGGCGGCGAAGGCGGCGACCGACTCCCCCGGTCGGGGAGTCAGCGGGGCGCCGATCGCGAACCGGACCGGGAGCCGTCCCGGGCGCGGCCAGTTCCGTCCCCGCGGCATCGCATCGTATGCGCCGGTGATGCCGATCGGGAGACAGGGCATCCCCTTGCTCACGCAGAGCGCGGCGGCGCCGGGCTGGAAGGAACCCATCAGACCGTCGCGAGAACGCGTCCCCTCCGGGAACACCAGCAGGCTGAACCCGTCGTCGAGCAACCGGCCCGACGTACCGCGCATCGGCCGGTTCTTGCCCCCGTCGTTCTTGTTACGGTCGATCGGGAAGGCGTTGAACACCAGCCCGGTGATGATCGCCCGCTTCTTGCTGTCGAAGAAGTAGTCGGCAGCCGCGCCAACAGCCAGCCGCCGGGTCAACGCCAACGGGAGGAACGTCACCATCAACGGCGCATCGAGGTGGCTGGAGTGGTTCGCGACCACGACCATCGGCCCGGTCACCTCCGGATGGCCAACCACCTTGACCCGGATCAAAGAGCGAACCAGAGGCTTCAGCAGACCGCGCTGGATGACGATCCGAAGCCACACCCCCAGCCGCGACTCGAGCCAGGCGGGCTGACGGTTGGCGGCGGGGACGGTCTCCGGGGCGGGCTCAGCGCTCATCGGCGTTGACCTTACCTGCGACCAGGTCGCAGATGCCAGTGTCACCGACGGGGACCCCGAGCCGGGCAGGGTGAGCAGGGGCGACCATGACGTCAACACCCTATCGTCGGTGGGTGGGTGACCTGACCGGGTGCTGAGCGTAGTATTCTGGCAACACCGAACATCGGCATCGCCTTTCTGGGCCGATCGTTACCCGTCGCCGGCCGGACTGTGGCCGAACCGCACGGGGATCGGCCTGCAGTGATCGGCGCAGCGCCGTCAGTTCCGCCGGAATCCACGATCTCGATCGCTGGCCGGAGCGCCGATCCCGCGCTCCCGGGGGTGGCCCGCACCGGGCCGCTGTGCGACGTGTCGCTCTCGGCTGTAGTGACGCGCGGTGCCGCGTTCGCCGTGGACAGTGGTCCGTGGCACGACAGAGGAGGACCCTTGGCCCGACGAGGTCAGCGCCAGTCCGGGGCCGCCAGCGGCTCCGGCCGCCGGCAATCCGGCGACACCCGGCGCGACGCCGGCGACACCCGCCGGTCGTCCGGTGACGCCCGGAAGCAGAGCTCCGGCAGCCGCGGCACCTCGGGTAGTGGGGCCTCGAGCGGCGGGTCCGGTGGCGGTGCTACCGCCGCCAACCGCAAGCGCCGCCCGGCCAAGGACGCCGAGGGCCTGATCCCGGTCCTGGCGAAGGCCGTTCGCGAGGTCGAGGGTGCCGTCGAGCGGGCCGCGATCAAGCCGTCCACCCGGACGAAGTTCCAGATCGTCGCGCTGCTCGTCCGTGAAGAGCGTGCCCGGGTCAACACCGACGCCTCAGCCACCGACGCGTACCGGGCCGAGCAGCTGCGCCGGCTCGACGGAGTGGCCACAATTCTGGCCAAGACCGCGGCTCGCGAGCCCGCGCTGCTCCAACTGCTGGCCGAAGACACAGTGATCTCCGAGTCCGCCGCGGCCCTGCGCCGCGAGATGCTGACCGCGGCCGGGATGGAGGCTCCCGAGGAGCCGCCCGCCCCGGAGCCGGAGACCGCTCCCGAGCCCGCCGCGCGTCGCGTCGTACCGCAGACTGTCGTTGCCCGGCAGCTCGCGAACCCGTTCCTCGCGCCGGACTTCAGCGCGGCCCCGGTCTCCCGGCCGGTCCGCGCCCGCCGCCTCGCCGGCTGGGAGCTCATCACTCCCCTGCTCCGCTCCTTCGAGTACGCCGCGCCTTCGGCGAGCATGCCCCTGCCGGAGCCGACCAACCTGCGCATCGCGGCCGGTCAGGAGCTGATGCCGCATCAGTCTCGCCTGATCGCCTCCGTGGCCGCCGGCCACCGCAGCTTCCTGCTGGCCGACGAGCCCGGCCTCGGCAAGACCGCTCAGGCCCTGCTCGCGGCCAAGGCTGCCGACGCGTACCCGCTGCTCGTCGTCGTACCGAACGTCGTCAAGACCAACTGGGCCCGCGAGGCCGAGCTGTGGACGCCGCAGAAGAAGGCGACCGTCATCCACGGTGACGGCGACTCGATCGACGGCTTCGCCGACATTGTCGTGGTCAACTACGAGGTGCTCGACCGGCACGTCGGCTGGCTCGGTGACCTCGGTTTCCGCGGCATGGTCGTCGACGAGGCGCACTTCATCAAGAACAAGAAGTCCCAGCGCTCCCGGAACGTGCTGGAGCTGTCGGAGCGGATCCGCAACCGCAGCACCCGGCCGCTGCTGATGGCCCTGACCGGAACGCCGCTGATCAACTCGATCGAGGACTTCACCGCGATCTGGCAGTTCCTCGGCTGGATCGACGAGAAGGGTCCGCGCGCGGACCTGATGGAGTCGCTCGAGGAGACCGAGCTGGTCCCCGCCGACCCCGGCTTCTACGCGGCCGCCCGGTCGGCCGTGATCAACATGGGCATCGTCCGTCGCCGCAAGGTCGACGTGGCCGCCGACATCCCGGCCCGCCGGATCGCCGATCTGCCCGTCGAGCTCGACGGCGCCGTCGGCCGTTCCATCCACGCGGCCGAGCGGGAGCTGGCCGAGCGCTTGGTCGCCAGGTACCACACCGCGCTCGAGACCCGGGCTTCCGGCGTCACCGTCGAAGGCATCGACCACGAGCTGGTCCGCCGCGTCGCCGGCTGGGAACGCCAGGAGATGGACAACAAGAAGACCGGCGAGAACGTGTTCTCGCTGGTTCGCCGGATCGGTCTCGCGAAGGCCGGCCTGGCCGCCGACTACGCCGCCCAGCTCGCGCAGAGCGTCGGCAAGGTCGTCTTCTTCGCCCGCCACATCGAGGCGATGGACACCGCCGAGGAGCTGTTCGCCGAGCGCGGGATCAAGTTCGCCTCGATCCGCGGTGACCAGACCTCGACCAAGCGGCAGAAGAACATCGACGCCTTCACCAACGACCCTGAGGTCTCGATCGCGGTCTGCTCACTGCTCGCGGCCGGCGTCGGCCTCAACCTCCAGGTCGCGTCGAACGTCGTACTGGCCGAGCTGTCCTGGACGAACGCCGAGCAGACCCAGGCGATCGACCGGGTGCACCGGATCGGTCAGGAGATGCCGGTCACCGCGTGGCGGATCATCGCCGCGCAGACCATCGACACCCGCATCGCGGACCTGATCGACTCCAAGGCCGGCCTGGCCGCCATCGCCTTGGACGGCTCCGACGAGGAGACCGGCTCGTCCGCCGACGTCCAGCTCGAGGCCCTCGTCTCGCTGCTCACCGACGCGCTGTCCTGAGGGACAGAGAACGCCGGCACGCTATGAGCGTGCCGGCGTTTTAGGGCGCGGGCCGGTACGACGGCAGCGCCTGCTTCAACTCCCCGTACGTCGGAATCCCGCGCGGCGCGAGCATCTCGCCCACCCACGGCTGCCCTCCGGCGACTCGCAACCAGCCGTCGTGCTCACGGGCCAAAGCCTCAGCTGACGCCAGTACGCCGACACCGGCGTCATCCAGCTCCCGCACCCGACGCACGTCGACCACAACTGTCGAGGACTTCGTCGTGATGACCCGCCGCAATTCCTCGGCGAACGCCGTCGCTGTGGTCGCGTCCACCATCCCCGCAACCTTCACCACCACGCAGCCGCCCACGGCGGACCACGCGCAAACAAACGACCCACTCATATCGACCGGCTGACTCACGGTCCGGACAACCTGTGGCTGACTCACGGCACCACTCCTCACACCCAGCGTTGTATCCGTAGTACCCACTCCTATTCCCTAGTCTGCAGTTCACCAAGGTGCGCGTACCGCCTTCTAGGGCTGAGGTGTGAGCTCGCCGACCGGGAGTTCGACCGCGACGGTGTTGGTCTTCGGGGCGAGCGGGCACGTCCAGCGCGCGCTGTAGGCGCAGGACGGGTTGTAGGCGAAGTTGAGGTCGATCACCAGGCGGCCGGCGCGGAAGTCGCCGCCGAGGTCGGCGCCTTTGACGGTGTCGATCAGGTAGCGCCCGCCGCCGTACGTGAGCTTGCCGGCGAGTGCGTCCTTGACCGGGACGAACAGGCCGCCGCCGTACGACTCGAGCCACCACACGTCGAGATCGCCGACGTCGGGCAGATGGACGACACCGATCCGGCTGAACGGGATCACGCCATCGGTTGCCGAAGGCACCTCCCACCGGACCGGCTCAACATCGTTGTCAATAGCAACATCAAAGCGCAGTTCGGGGCGGTAGGCACCGATCTCGGGACCGCCGTACGTCGAGGGCTCCTCGACCGGCGAGGCCGGGTGCGTCTTCAGCAACTCGTCCCGGCCGGTCTGCCAGACCTTGTGTGCCTGAGCCGGATCATCCTGCGCACGCACCGACTCGTAGAGCGCGAACACCCGGCGGCGCCAATCGGCTGTCTCCAAAGACATGTCAGACTCCCCAGACCGACAGCTCGGCCGCGCGTGGAGCTGACTTCAGCGCCGAGGTCGGGTGGTCGAAGGTCATCACCGCACGCGTCGATTCCTCGTACGACGGCCAGCCGGGATCACCCGTCGTCGCGAACGTCACCCACACGGCGTGCATGGTGTCCGCGAGCTCCTGGGGCGCAGCATCGCCGTACAGGGGTGAGGTCGCGGTGCTGAGCGTGTCGAACATGAAGGCGAGTTCGAGCGAGTGGCAGGCGCCGAGCCCTTCGAGCGGCGACTTCCAGGCGAACTCATACAGGTACGGCGTCCCGTGCGGCCGCTGGGCAGCCGCCAACTTGATCGTCGGAATCGTGAAGATCGAGTCGGTCACCACCGAGGACAGCACCTCACCCGGCGACTGCTCCGGACGCCCAGCGAGGTACGCGGCCGTGACCTCCGCGGGAACGCCCATCCCGGCCAACGCGACCGGCAGCATCTCGGCGGTCACCGCAGCGGCGAGGCCGGACGGGACCGTGAAGAAGCTGAACTCGTCACTCGTCGACCCAGCCAGTACGTCGACACCCTCGGCCGCGCCGGCCGCGATGGCCTTGATCGGTACGTCGAAGATCAGCTCGTTGTCGATCACCGGCATGACCGGCATGATCCCGCCGCCGACCGCGATCGTGCTCACGCCCCAGCGCGCCGGATCCGGCTTCAGCCGCATCTCGATCGCGACGACGCGCTGCGCGGCCAGCAGGTCCTCGACGCTGACGGATGCAAATCCCGCCGCCGAGCACTCGACACCGAGCCGCTTGGCGACCTCGGCGGCGACAGCCCCGGCATCAGAGGCGAGCGCGGCCACACCGGCCGAGCCGCTCTGCACGATCGCTCGCCGGAAGAGTCCCTTCGCGGCCGGGATCGACATCAGCGTCGCAACGCTCATCCCGCCGGCGGACTCACCAGCAATCGTCACGCGGGCGGGGTCGCCACCGAAGGCCGCGATGTTCTCCTGCACCCAGCGCAGCGCCGCGACCTGGTCGAGCAGTCCGCGGTTGCTCGGCGAACCCGGGATCACGCCGAAGCCCTGGATCCCCAGCCGGTAGTTGACGCCGACGAGGACCACGCCGTCGCGGGCGAACGCCGTACCGTCGTACTCGCGGACGGCGTTGGAACCGTTGCGGAAGGCACCACCGTGGAACCACACCAGCACCGGCAGCCCGCTACCGCCAGGCGTCCACACATTCACGTTGAGGAAGTCGGGTCCGGGGATTGCCGGGTTCGACAACAGGGCGTCGTACGGCGGCTCGTAACCGGGCTGCGGCACAGTCGCGCCCAGCTCGGTTGCATCCCGTACGCCGTCCCAGCTGGCCGGCTCGGGGGCCTGAAAGACCTTCTGCCCCACCGGCGCTGCCGCGTACGGAATCCCGAGGAACGCCGTCACCTCGCCGTCCGTCCGGCCCTTGACCTGTCCGCCCGAAGTCCTCACGATCGCGTCCACGCCTCATGCTTACCACGCCACTCAGCTGCTCACCGCTCGCGAGACAGCACATCCGCGAGCAGATTCAGCGCCTCGACCACGCGGTCGCGGTCATCACCCAGTCCTTCAAGCAGCTCGAACTCGCGCGCCAGTTGCCGCGGGAACAACCGATCCGTCACGGCTTCGCCTTCCGGGGTGAGCCGGATCAACGCCGCCCGCTTGTCGTTCGGGCTCGGCTCCCGCCGGACAAAACCGCGAGCCTCCAGCCGGTTCAGCGTCTTGCTGATCGCGGCCCGCGAATGCCGCATCTGATCGGCCAGCTGGCGCGCGATCGTCGGGCTCTCGTCATGCCGGAGCCGGATGCAGATGTCGAGCTCGGCGCTGGTCAGCGGAGCATCCACATACAGCGGCTCTACCGCCTCTTCGAGCAGTCGCTGGATGCGCTTCAGCGGCCCGATCACTTCCATCGCCGACGTGTCCAGATCGGGTCGAGCCTCCGCCCACAACCCCTGCACCATGTCCCGGCCCATCCATCTCCTCAGCCAAACTGTTAACCAGTTGACGATAGATTACCGGACGGAGGCACTCGCGAGATGAACACGCTGAGTCGGCAAGTCCATCACCGGCCACTCCGCCTTCGTCTGATCTCCTTCAGGATCGCGACATCCTCAACGTGGGTGGGGGTCTCGACCAGCATCGGTACTCCTGGAAACTGCTCGAGAAAGATCTTGAGTGTCTCGACACCGATCTCGCCGCGGCCGAGCGACTCGTGCCGGTCACGGCGGGAGCCGACGAGGTCCCGGCTGTCGTTGACGTGCAGGAGTGCGACCGGCAGATCGGTCGTGAGCTTGGCGAGGTCCTCCCCCGCGGCGTGCAGGTGGCACGTGTCGAGGCAGACGCCGACGCGCTCGTCGTTCACCGCCTGCAGGTAGTCGCCGGTGCTCTCGATCGTCGAGGCAGCCGCCTCTCCGCCACCCGCGGTGGGCTCGATCAGCAGCTGTACGTCGGTGCGGTCGAGGACTGGCGCGATCACCTCGTGCAGACCATTCAATACCGCCGTACGGCGAGTTCCGTCGACCATCGAACCGGCGTGGACCACGACTGTGCCGGCACCGATCGCGGCGGCTCGTTCCATCGTCAGCTCAAGCGCTTCGATGGACTGCTTCAGGACCTGCTCCGAGGGTGAGCACAGGTTGATCAGGTGCGGCGCGTGCACAACCACCGGGATGTTGCAGGCCGCCCGGAACGCCTCGTCGGCTGCGGGGTCAGCCGCGCGCGGCGCCCAGCTGCGCGGGTTGCCGCCGAAGAGCTGGATGATCTCGGCACCGACCTCGGTCGCCTCGGCCAGGCCGACCTTCACCAATCCGCCGCCGATCGCGACATGTGTACCGATCAGCGCCACCGGTCCCCTTTCTCGACTTCGAGGTACAGAATATACTGCTCCGCATGGGCAGACCAATGACCTTCGATGCGGACGTCGTCGTCGATCAGGCCGTCGGGATCTTCTGGCGGCAGGGATTCGCCGCGACCACACCGCAGAACCTCGTCGACGAGCTCGGGATCGGCAAGGGCAGCCTCTACAACACCTTCAAGAGCAAGCACCACCTCTTCACGCTCGCCCTGCGCCACTACAGCCAGCAGCGCATGACCGAACTCGCGGCGAGCCTGGAGGGTCCGGGGCCACTGAAGCCCCGACTTCGCGACGCTTTGGCGACGCTGGCTGGGGTCGGCGAGCATCAGCTCGGCTGCCTGACCGTCAATGCGGTCGCCGAGGTCGGGATGGCCGACGAATCCGTCGCCGAAATCGCCACCGAACTGTTCCAGCGGATGCAGGAGATCTTCCGGTCCGCGATCTCGCGCGGCCAGAAATCCGGGGAGATCGCTACCTCGCGGACTCCGACCGCCGCCGCGGGAGCCCTTATGGCGGCCGCGATCGGGACCGCCGTACTGGCCAAAGCCGGCACCGATCCGGCCCAGCTCGGCCACATCCTGGACACTGCGCTAGATATTTGACCCCCGGGTACACAACTGCCTAAGGTGGTTGTGTGACTCGCTTCCGGTACGTCGGTCCGAACTGGTACGCCGTCGTCATGGGTACGGCGATCATCCCGGGCGCTGGGATCGGACTCCCCCACCAGTTCCCGGGAGCCGTGCACGTCTGGCAGGTGTTCGCGGTGCTGGCGTTCCTGTCGCTGCTCGTCCTGGTGGTTGCCCGCGGCATCCATTGGTTCAGGCACACCGATCAGGCGCGGGCCGGGCTGCTCGATCCGGCGGTTGCGCCGTTCTACGCCTGCGTCTCGCTGGCGTTCCTTGCCGTCGGGTTGATCTCCTGGACCGTCGGCCACACGTTCCTGCCCGACGGCTTCGCGATCGGACTGAGCGCCGTACTGTGGACGATCGGAACCATCGTCGGCATCGTCTGCGCGGTCGGGCTGACGTTGCTGATGATCATCAAGCACGACCTCGTGATCGCCGCGGCCGGACCCGCCTGGCTGCTGCCACCCACCGGCACAATGGTCGCCGCCGCCTTCGCCAAGCCGCTGCTCGAACATCTGGATCCTGGTCAGGGCAAGGCGTTGCTGGTCATCGCGCTGTACGCGATGTTCGGTCTCGACCTGCTGATGACGATCGTCGTACTGCCGCTGGTCTTGCAGCGCTTGTTCGCGAACGGGCCGCTGCCGCTGCAAGCGACGCCCGCGCTGTTCATCGTGATCGCGCCGTTCGGTCAGGGGGTCAATGCCCTCGGCAACCTTGGCGATCAAGCCGTGCAGTCGGGGCTACCAACGCCGTACGGGGAAGGTCTGCAAGCGCTCTCGGTTGTTGGTGGTGTCCCACTGATGGGCTTCACGCTGCTGTGGGGTGCGATCTGCCTGGCGATGCTCGCCTGGGCGTTCGGTAAGGGCCTCGAGTTCTCGCTGGCCTGGTGGGGAATCCCCGTTCTCGTGGGGCACGATCGTCACCGGCATGACCAACATCAGCAAGCACACCGAGATCGGTGCACTCTCCTGGTTCACGGTCGCGTGTTACGTCGTACTGGCGGCGCTCTTTCTCTACGGCTGGCCGATCACCCTCTGGCGCCTCGCCACCGGCAAGCTCCCGGCGGCATGACGCAGCGCCGGCCCCCGTCGGGACCGGCGCCGCGGTAGCACTCAGTGCTTGAAGGCGTCCTTGGCCTTCTCGCCGGCCTGCTTCAGGTCGGCCGTCGTCTGGTCCGCCTGGCCCTCGGCCTGCAGGTCGCGATCATCGGTCGCGTCCCCAGTGGCTTCCTTGATCTTGCCCTTGGCCGCATCCGCAGCGTTCTTGATCTTGTCTCCGACGCCCATGATCACTCCTTCCGCGTTTCCGCTAGGCCGCCCCGGTGCCCGCCCCGAAACGATCCATGCAAAAAAGAGGGATCTCCGCTCAAGTTGCTGGTTCTCCCCTCATGGAGTGCCCCCGCCACCCGACCTTGAGCACGCCCCGACCACTCCGACCGGCCCCAAGCGGTCGAGCGGTGCACAAAGTGTCGCGTCCACCCACCTTGAGCACGGCCCAACCACCTCGACGGGTGCGCTTAGCACCTTTGTGGATGCTCAGGGCCACCCAACGCCCACCAGACTCCACAAAGGCGGCACCACATGGTCGACCGATACCCAAAGTGCCCCACCACCCGACCTTGAGCACGACCCGGCCACCCCCGGCGGGCGTCACGCGGTTGACGGGTGCTCAAGGTGCGTCGCCTGGTGGGGTCGGCCGCGTTATGGGTGATTTTTCGTCGCCTGGACCCGAAAACTCGCCCATAGCGCAAGCTCCGGGCATCACGTACCTCAGCCACAGCCCGTCAGCCTCAGGCAACGTGTACCTCGATAGCCGACCGCACCATCCCCCTCAACCATCTGCTGGGCGCGCGCGAAGCCTCTCAGTCGACCGCCGGAGGCGGTCGAGGTCGCGCGGCGGGCCAGGTGAGCGACTCGGCCGGCCACGTCGCACTGTGGCTGAGGTTGGCGTCGGCCGATCAAAGACGGGGTGGCTGGGCGATGCGGTGACTGAGGGGGATGGTCCGGTCGGCGACCGCGTTCTCCGTTGCTTGGGGCTGACGGGTTGTGGTTGCGGTCCGGGAACGACGCCGGGCGGGGTCGCAGTTGCTCGGGGTGACGGGCTTTGGGTGCGGCGAAGATGGGGCGCTTCGGTGATCGGGCTGTACAGACCGACTGTTAGTACGCGGACAGAACGGGCGCGCTGCATCGTGACGCAGGCACCGAAAAGGGCGGCGGGTAGGCGTACCAACAGTCGGTGTGTACGCAACCGGCAAATCCATCTCAGGCGCCGCAGCGGCCGCAGCCCCGGCAACGGCGGCGTCACCCACACATCGAGCAGGAGAGCCAGAAATCAGGCAGGAAATCAGGTCCTTACATTCTTGACGTGGTGAAGTAACACTCGTACGGTACCGGGGATGCTCCCGCAGTCCCTGTGACGAAAGGCGTCCCCCGTGTCCCGTTTTCTCCGCCGCGCAGTCGCGCTGGCGACCGCCGTACCGGTCCTGCTGGCCGCAGCCATCACTCCTGCGCAGGCGAAGAGTGACTTCAGCATCAAGCCGTTCATGGGCTGGAGCAGCTGGAGTGTGCAGTCGTCCAACAACCCCGACTACGGCACGAAGTGGCTGACCGAGGCGCATGTGAAGTCGGCCGCCGACTCGATGGCGAAGAATCTGCGGCACGCCGGGTACACCAACATCAACCTGGACGCGGGCTGGAACGCGAACTGGAACTGGGAGTTCCGGACCGACGCCAACGGCATCCCCGAGGCCGACCCGGAGCGCTTCCCGAACGGGATCGCCAGCCTCGCCCGCTACGTGCACAGCAAGGGCCTCAAGATCGGCCTGTACGGCGGCGCCGGGTTGCAGACCGCGATCTACGACAAGAACGCGCCGATCCTGGGCACGAACTGCACCACGCAGGACATCACCGTCTACCCGCTGGTGAAGACGAACATGTGGGGCGGCGACTGGAAGATCGACTTCACCAAGCCGTGCGCGCAGGCGTACTTCAACTCGATGGCGAAGCGGTTCGCGTCCTGGGGTGTCGACTTCCTGAAGGTCGACGGCGTTCTGAAGGAGAACATCCCGGACATCGAGGCGTGGTCCAAGGCCATCGACCAGAGCGGCCGCAAGATGTGGCTGACCGCGAGCGCCTGGCCGATCCCGCGTGAGGCGGGTGAGGGCCTGCAGCCGTGGGCGAACAGCGTCCGCGTCGACACCGACGTCGAGTGCTACTGCAACACCGTGTCGACCTGGGAGAGCTCGGTCGACAACCGCTGGGAAGACCTGCCGAACTGGCTCGATGTGGTGCGACCGAACTACTGGCCGGATCTCGACTCGATGCCGATCAACAACAACTCCGGTGTCGGCATCCAGGACGGCATCAACGAGACCGAACGCCAGTCCGTGATGACGTTCTGGTCGATGGCCTCCTCCCCGCTGTACATCGGCGGCGACCTGGCGAACATCGACCGCAAGGCGGTCGCGATCCTCACCAACCGCGAGGTGATCGCGGTCGACCAGGCCGGTGTCATCCCGACCCGCGTCACCGGCGGCACGCTGCAGATCTGGAAGAAGCGCCTGCCCGGCGGCAAGCTCGCAGTCGCCGTCTACAACCTCGGCTCCGAGACTGCCGACATCCCCGTCACCTGGGACCAGCTCGGCATCCACGGCAGCAAGCACGTCCGTGATCTCGTTGCCCAGAGCAACCTTGGTCGTTCGAACAAGTCGTGGACCGCCGTCTCCGTCCCGGCCCACGGCTCGCGCCTGATCACCCTCTCCTGACCTCCCTGGGGGGGGGGACTGTCCCCGCCCCCCTCAAGGTGGGACCCCTCCTACCCCCAGCGGGGGGTTTTTTTCCGTTCTGTGGGGGGGAAAACCTGGGGGCGTTTCCCCT
>NZ_JBHVWY010000007.1:44921-183446 GCF_042882005.1 Kribbella sp. NPDC058245 | reverse complement strand
CAACGGCTCGCCCCGGACCCCCCCCCCCTAACCTCCTGGGGGCGGGCAACCCCCCCCCCCCCCCCCAGGGTGACACCTATCCGACACACGATGGTGATTGTGCTCCGGTACGGCGCGAGAGCAAGCTGGTGAACGTTCCGCCCCTACTGAAGGGGAAGCCTGGATGACCACCGCGCACATCGACGTCACCGACCACGAGCACCTGCCGGACGACGGCTGCGAGACCGTCGAACACGAGGACCACGTCGACCACGTACACGGCGACGAACGGCACCCCGAGGCGCTGGTCCACGCCGGCCACGCCAGCACCCATTCCGCCAGCGACGGTTGCGAGACGGTGCAGCACGACGACCACGAGGACCATCTGCACGACGGTCACCGCCACTTCCAGCACGGCGACCACGTGCACGAACACTGACCTAGCTATTGAGCAACGCGGCCGCCAACCCGACCGCGTCGTCGCGCCCATAGGGGTCCGCGTCGTGCGCGTTCGCGATCAGCAGTAGGTGGATGGCGCGGTAGGTGTGGAGCAGCTCGGGGTCATAGCCGAAGCGGCGCACCACCGCCGCGTCGAACGCTGCCTCGATCTCCCGGATCTCCGGCGACCACAGCGGATACATCGTCCCGGCGCTCGCCGCGTCATACGCCGGATTGCGTGGTTCTCCGGCGTGGGTGGACCTGCACCACCGTCTAACTCTGGTCGGGGTGTGCGGTTCACGCTCAGTTGCACGTGCTTGGTGGGGTGAAACGAGGGTTACTCGGTGGTGGCGGTCCGGGTTCGCTTGAGTAAGCGACGTTCGGTGTCGGTTGTGCCGCCCCAGATGCCTGCGTCTTGGCCGGTCTCGAGGGCCCACTCCAGGCAGTCGGCCTGGACCGGGCAGCGGGCGCAGACGCGCTTGGCCGCCTCGGCCTGTCGGAGCGACGGGCCCGTCGTACCGATCGGGAAGAACAACTCCGGGTCCTCTTCCCGGCAGGCGGCGGCCAGGATCCAGCCGGCTGCCCGAACCCGCAGGTCCGTCTCGCTACTCATCGCGGTCTCCTCCATCGCTCCTGAAGGTAAGACCACAACCACACGCAGCCTGTGACAACCGAGGCTCAGTTAGGTACCACCACTCGCTGACGACTCCGGCGCGCAATCAGTGCAAGGTGTACCCGCCATCGATCACGACGACCGACCCGGTCATGAAGCTCGACGCATCCGAAGCGAGGAACAGAACGGTCGGCGCGATCTCCTCCGGTACGGCGTACCGCTGCATCGGAGCATCATCGATCCAGCGCGCCTTGAACCGCGGCTCGTCCACCGGCGCCATCTCCGTCTTCGTGTAGCCCGGCGCCACCGCGTTCACCCGGATGTTCAGCGGAGCCCACTCCGCCGCCAGTGACTTGGTCAGCTGATGCACCGCGGCCTTCGACGCGTTGTACGCCGGCTGCCACTGCGGCCGGTTCACAATCTGCGCCGAGATCGACCCGACGTTCACGATCGTCCCGCCGCCAACCGTCCTGAAGTGCGATGCCGCTGACTGACTCAGCTTCCACAACCCACCGACGTTGGTCGCGAACACCTCGTCCCACTCCTCATCGGGTACCTCAAGCGCCGGCCGATGAAAGCAAGCGCCCGCGTTGTTCACCAAGATGTCGAACCGCCCGGTCGCCTCGACCGCGGCCGCAACCGCCGCCCGCCCTGACTCCCGATCATTCACATCAAGGCCGACACCCACCACAGTCCGCCCGGTCTCCCCCGCCAATACCTCAGCCGCGGCCTCCGAGGCCTCCCGATCGCGGGCCCCGATCACCACATCGGCCCCCGCCTCGGCCAGCCCCCGCGCGAACGCGAACCCCAGCCCCCGATACCCACCTGTCACCAACGCCGTTCGCCCAGCCAACGAGAACTTCTCCAAGATGCTCATCGCACCATTGTCGTCAGTCCATTGGCTGGGCGGACCGGCGTTGGCCGGGTCAGGCCTTGGCCTTGCGGGCTCGCGGCTTGCGAGCGGGCTGGTGATCGCCGTTGAGGGCAGGCTCGGCCGCGAACGGGATGAAGGGCATGGTCAGTGGGAGGGCCGCCAGGCGCATCAGCAGCAGGACGTTGTCGTCGCCTGCGGTCTTGTTGAGGCGCAGGCGACCACAGTTGGCGCACCGGTGAATGAGGACCCAGCGACCCTCGCCGCGGACCGTGACCGCGATCGGTTCCATCCCGCCGGCGCAGTCGGCCTTGCGATCCCCGGGCACATTGCGATCGAGGTGCCGCGACCACAGGCAACTCGGGCAATGATTGCGGTGGGTGGTGCCAGGGGCGTCGAGCGAAACCTCTACGCCGCAGTGTTCACAGCTGAACGAACGTGCGAATACCAAACCGAAGAACCTTTCAGAGCAAAGCAACTGGACAAGACAGACATCTGCTCTCCTCCTTCCGGTCCGCACCGGCCCACCCGGCGCACGTCACCCCAGCAAACCCTTGGCTCCCGTCAGCGTCAATTGATTAACGACGTCAGCTGACGCAGAGGCAGAAGGGGTGTCCGGCTGGGTCGAGGAAGACGCGGAACGTCGTACCGGGTTGGTGGTCGGGCTTGGTGGCTCCGATCTGCAGGACCTCGGCCTCGGCGACGTCGAGGTCTTGGACCATCACGTCGAGGTGCATCTGCTGCGGGGTGTCCTGGCCGGGCCAGGCCGGGGCCTTGAAGTCCTTGACGCCCTGGAAGCAGATGCAGTTGCTGCCGTCTTCCGGGCGGACCTCCGCCCAGTCCTCGTCGGCTTTGACCGTCCACCCGAGCAGCTCGCCGTAGAACCTCGCCAGCACCGCCGGGTTCGGACAATCCATCACAAAGCTGGGATACATCGCGATCGTCATGATCAGCACGCTACCCATCAATCCGGACGTTTTGCGTCCGGTTGGGTCACCGGGTTTCGGCGGCGTGCCCTACGAGCTGCTACTCGCAGGACACCGATACCAAGCTGCGCGACGTCGCCCAGGAGCTCATTGACACCCGCAACCTCCCGCACTGATCACGACCCTGTCCCGAGGGTGCATGAAGGGGCCCGCTCCTGGGCACCTGGGACATCCGATGACAGGTGAGATCAGCGGCCATCAAGTGGTTGATCTGGTGCAGACGGCGCCCTCCGGCCGCCCCCACGCCAGCTTGGTCTGCCTGCGCTGCGGTTCGCCGCTCGACCACCCGAGCCTGGGCGTCTGCCCGGCCGCCGGTCATCTCCACGGCCACGAACTCGTGAGCGACCCCGTCGACGGCCTCCTGTACTGCCGCCGGTGCCCACTGGTCGCCTACGACCTCGACGACGTCGCAACCGAACCCCTCTGCCCGATGCCGCTCGAAGTCATCTCTTGACCGCCGTCACCCGGCGCGGAGAGCGCTCTCTGGGGCGTTCCAGCTGGTCAGCAGGTGCTCGGCGAACAAGTTGTCCAGGGCAAGCGAACAGGCGGCCCCGAACAGGACCTCGCCGGTCGCGGCCGGATGCTCGCGGACGTAGCTGCCACAAAGGTCGTGAGCGGCGATCTGTTCGTGGACCGCGTCGGCCTCGACGTGTTCAGTGAAGTAGCGGGACTGGGCATCGGTCGCGCCGAGGCGAGCCGCGCCGGCGGCGTACTGGCGGTTGGGCAGTGTCGAGGTCATCTCGAGGGCCGCCAGGTGACCGAGCAGCGCCGGTGTCCAGCGCTGGTGCATCGCGAACAGCGACATCACGTTGGAGATCGCCAGCGTGACAGCCGGTACGGCGGGGAGATAGTGGCCGTAGGCATCATTCAGGCCGAGCCAGCGCATCGTGGTCCGGAACAGTTCGGCGTGCATGCGCTCGGCGCGACCGGCGCCGTACTCGTCGGACTGGATCTCGACCAGCGCGGCCTTCGCGGCACCGTCGAGCCGCGGGATGCCGAAGCTGTGCGGGTCGGCCTCCTTCAGCTGATAGACGGACCGGTTCAGCACGAACTCGCGGAACTGTTCCAGGGTCGCGTGTCGCCGTAAGTACGCCGACAGCTTCGGTCCGTTATCGCCGTCGACCAGCTCGCGGAGCTGTTCGGCGACCGGTGCATCCGTTGGCAGGACCCGGCAGTTCACCGCGAGCCAAGTGGTCCACGGGCGCTCCAGCTGGGCGCGGAAGGCAACGATCTCCGGATCCCACTGACCGTCAACGGCAGCGTCGTCGAAGCCTCGGTAGTGCAGCTCATACGCGATCCAGAGCGCGAGCTGGAGATCCTCGTCAGCCCAGGGTGTGGCGGAACTCCGGACCTCGATCGGTTCGGTGTCGCCTCCCGCGAGCCTGTCGGCCAGCCAGGCACTCAGTGGACCCCGCGGGGGTGGTACGTGCATGTAGCTCTCCTCGATCCATCGGACGCCCGCCCCCGGTACCCGGGCCAGAAACCGCTTGAGCCCTGGGTACCGGGGCGTCATGACGACGAACGCCGAGGATCCGGCCACCGTGATCCGCGCCTACCCCAACGGTCCCCTCTTGATCCGAGGCGACTTCGAACTCCTCGACGACAACGGTGAGCCGGTCGATACTGAACGCCGTACCGTCGCGCTCTGCCGCTGCGGGCGCTCCGCCCTCGCTCCCCTTTGTGACGGAACCCACTCGCTCCTGTCCCGCCGTACCGGCTGAAGTGTCATCAGCAGGACAACTGCTCCGAGGAGTGCGGCGACCGCGACCCAGACCGCGCCGACGTGCATGGCGTGGATGAACGCCTGGTCCGCAGCCTGAGCGAGGTTTGGTTGATGGATCGCGGTCGCGACGTGGCGAGCCTGTTCGGCCGAAACTCGCGCCTGGTCCTGCACCGGACCGGGTAGACCTGCGAGCGACGGCTCGATCGTGCGTTGGTAGACGATCGACATGATCGTGCCGCCGACCGCGATGCCGATCACGCTGCCGGTCTGCCGCACGGTGTTGGTGACGGCGGATCCGGCACCGGCCCGTTCCAGCGGCAGGTCACTGATGAGCGCGGCCGTGACGGGGCCGATCACCATGCCGATCGAGAGCCCCTGGACGAGCATCAGGATCTCGATCCAGACGAGCGGGGTCTGCAGACCGAGCAGCCCGTACCCGCCCATGGTCAGCGCAGCCACGGTCAACGCCGGTACGGCGACTGGGCGCAGCGACAGGCGGCGAACCAGACGCGAGCCGAGGGGTGCCCCCAGGAGCGCGCCGACCGCGGTCGGGATATTGGCCAGACCGGCCTGCATCGGCGAGAACCCGAGCGCGCCTTGCAGGTAGAACGCGTTGTAGAAGGTGATGGCGGCCACGGCGAAGAGCAGCAATCCGAGCGCCACGTTGCCGCCGCCGAACGTGCGCTGCGCGAGGAGTCGCGGATCGAAACTGGGCATTTTGATGCGCAGTTCGGCTCCGACGAAGACGGCCAGGAGAACCAGGCCGGCGACGATCGGCGCCCAGACATCCGTGCGGCTCCAATCGGCCACTTGCCCTGCCCGGATCAGCCCGTAGGCCAACGCCACGAGCCCGCTGATCGAGAGCAACATTCCAGCGGGGTCCAGGGGCCGCCGAGTGGGGCTGCGGAAATTCGGAACCAGTACGGCGAGCCCGACCAACGCCAGAGCCGCGACCGGGACATTGATCAAGAAGACCGAGCCCCACCAGAAATGATCGAGCAGGAATCCCGCCAGCACCGGTCCGGCCGCCATTCCGACCCCGGCCGACGTCGAGAAAATGCCGATCGCGGCAGCCCGCGCCGGGCCGGTGAAAGTCCACATGAGGATCGCCAGGTTGGCAGGCGTGATCAACGCGCTGCCCACCCCCATCGCAGCCCGAGCCGCAATCAGCTGGCCCGCATCGGTCGCGTACGCCGCCCACAGCGACGACCCGGCGAAGATCACCAAGCCGGCGTAGAACACCGTCCGGTGACCGAAGCGATCACCCAAGGCGCCCGCCGTGAACATCAACGTGGCGAACGCCAGCGTGTACGAACCGGTCGCCCACTGCAGCTGACCGGGATTGGCACCGAGCCCACGGACCGGGTCGGCGAGGGTCTCCAGCGTCGTACTGAGGACGGTGTTGTCGAGCCAGATCAGCAACGAACACACCATCAGAACGGACAGAATCAACTGCTGCCGGACTTTCGGCAGGGGTGCAAGCGAGGTCATGAACACCTTTGGATTCGATCAGCAAACATCCGACCGACGGGACCATAAGGAAATGTCCACGGCATTGTCAAGCGCCCTAAATCATTGCATTCAAGGGCTCACTATGCCCTTTAGTGGATTTGCGGATCAGGAAATTCCGTGCCCTTCCGACGGGCTTGCGAATGCACAGATTTCATGCCCTCGCACGCAACCGCCGGCGCCCATGGGCCCAGCCGATGACCAGCCCGACCGGCAGGAGAGCGATGAATGCGAAGTCCCGCAGACGCCAACCCGCCGCCTGCGGATCCCGAACCCGGGCCGGCTTCTGCGGGTCGACCTCGAGCATCAGCACGTCACCAGCCGCCGGTCGCTGATGAATGTCCTCCACCAGGACGCGCACCCCCTGGTACGGCGCCCCGAGCTCCGCGTTGAACGATTCGCCCTGCTGGTCGTAGTTCGTCCGGATCACCAGCGCGGGCACGGTCTCGGCACGGTCGTTCAGCGCCAGATCGTCGTACGCGAAAGCCATCGACAGACCCGACATCCCGACGATCCAGATCAGGCTCCACACCAACTGAAGCGTCGACCACCGGCCCGCCGGCGTGGCCATCACGAGCCGCTCGAGCCACGATCCATCCGTTGAAGAGCTGGGCACTGGGAGCCTCCCGGGGTCGACGAAGTCTGCTGCCGACCAGGCTTCCCGGCTCACCGTGTTACCGCTCTACCCCTACTATCCCCCCATCGCTCCCCCGCGTTACATCCGCGGTCACTCCTTCGCGTTGTCCACCAGCCGCCGATGCAGCTCCTCCGTCAGCGCGTGGATCTCGCGAGTCAGTTGGGTATTGGTCTTCAGCTCCAGTTCGGTCTCGTTGAAGTCATGGTCGGCCTTCTCCTGCTGAAACGCCGCCTGCCGGTTCTGCCCGATCATCACGAAGGTCGACAAGAAGATCGCCTCGAGCGACACGATCAACGTCAACGTCGGCCACGGACTCGACTCGATCAGCAACATCCAGACCGCGAACACCACGACATGCACATAGACGAACTGCATCGACCCGGCGAAGGCCGTGATCGCATCCGCGACCCGTACCTGCACGTTCGCAGCCCGCTGCGCCTCATGAGCCAGCACCACCGGATGATGCGGGCGAGCATTCGTCAACTCGGTCGTCACAGAACCTCCAAAACACCGCGGATGAGAACCACCTCTGAGGCGACGGTAGCGGTGCACGACCACCGACGACCTGTTCCTCCACCGCCTCAGGCTCCGCTAGGCGTCATCGAGAGCAACGCGCAGTACGACGCTCTGCTCGGTGAACCCGAGTCGGACACAGCCGCCCCACCTCGACGCGAAGACTGCGCTCACCGGACATCCCGCCAGACTATCCAGCGTGTGCCAAGAAGACCCGCTTACTGATCGTGCGTTGTACGCCGGGTTGTAACCTGCGCGTTTCCTTCGGTCACGCGGCTGAAACATGCGCTTCTTACCTTGAGAGCCCACGTCGGCCGCGCGAGGCGGGTGAGCCCCCATGTACGAGCACGTTGACCCGTTCATCGGGACCGGCGCCACTGAACTGCCCACGCCGAAAGGCCTGGCCGCGACGTGGTGGTGGCCCAAGCCGCAGGTCGGCAATACCCATCCGGGTGCCATGCACCCGTTCGGGATGGTGTCGGCCTGCCCGTACTCCGGGGCCTACCCGACCGGCTACGGGCTCTACAACTTCAACACCGAGGGCGTGCCCGACCTGTTGTACGACCGCCCGGTCGCGTCCGGCTTCACCCATTTCCAGCAGTCCGGAACCGGCGCGATCCGCAAGTACTACAACTACTTCCGCGTGACGCCGATGCTCGGCCCGCTCGATGACCTGGGTACGACGTGGGACCTGCTGGACGAGGTGGCCGAGCCCGGGTATTACGCGGCGACGCTGAGCTCGGGGATCCGCTGCGAGGTAACGGTCGGCCCGAAGTCCGCCGTACATCGCTATACCTTCCCGGCGAATGACGCGGCCCGGATTGTCATCGACGCCTCGACCGGCGGCCTGGCCATCCCGCACAGCCGGACGGTGCCGCTGAAGGCGCACCTGGCGATGCTGTCGCCGGGGGTGGCTCAGGGCGAGATCCACGTCGAGGGGGTGCCGCTGGCCGTCCACATGGAGGTCGACGCGCCCGGCTGGCGACAGCTGCTGTGGTACGACCGGCGCCTGATGCCCGGAGGCACCCGCCTCGACTTCGACTACATCCGACCGACCACGTTGCGGCCGTTCGGGCTGATGTTCATGGGCCAGTCGCGTGCCGAGCAGACCATCGAGGTGCGCCTGGGGTTCTCCCTGCGTGGCTGCGAGGCGGCTCGCGACAACCTGCACGCCGACGTCGGCCGAGCCCAGGCCACCTTCGCCGAGCGGTGCGAGCGCACGGCATCCACCTGGCGCGACCACCTCGGGACGATCGAGATCAAGGCCGAGTCCGACGACCAGGCAACAGTGTTCGGTACGGCGCTCTATCACTCGCTGGTCAAGCCGTGCTTCGCCCCCGACGAGAGCCCGTCGACGACCACCGAAGGCCCTTACGCGTTCGACATCTGCACCATGTGGGACATCTATCGCACCCAGTTGCCGTTGATGACCACGCTGTTCCCGCAGCGTTCGGTCGCGCTGGCCAACTCGTTGCTGTCGATCTGCGAGCAGGAGGGCAACCTGCCGATCGGCTACCGGATGGCGAAGGGCGCCGACCGGTTCTCCCGGCAGGGCAGCGCTCTCGCGCACACCTTCCTCGCCGACCTGTGCCAACTGGACCTGCCCGGTATCGACTGGGACTGGGCGATGGTGCACCTGGAGATGGACCTGCGCCGGACGTACGGCGAGGACTACATCGTGCACGGTGTCGCACACCCGATCAGCCACACGCTCGACCTGGCGTACGCCTACCACTGCACCGCCGCGATCGCGCGCAAGCTGCGTGACCGGCCGCTGGCTCAGCAGATGCGCGACCACGCTCAGGGCTGGCGGGCGGCGTACGACCCGAACACCGGTCTGCTACGCGACTCGACGTTCTACGAGGGCGGCCGGTGGAACTACTCGTTCCGGCTGCTCCACGACATGCGCGCCCGGATCGCGCTCGCCGGCGGCGACGAAGCGTTTGTGGGGCTGCTCGACAAGTTCTTCGGGTACGACGCCGTACCGGTGAACCAGCCGGGTGTGAGGCCGAGCGTGACCGAGATGGCCGCCGGGTACGACCTGTGCCGGTTCGAGGGATTGAACAACGAACCGGACTACGAGGCGCCGTGGTCCTATCACTACGCGGGCCGGCCCGACCGGACCGCCGAGGTGGTGCATGCGGCGATCGCCAACCAGTTCGGCACCGGCCGCGGCGGATTGCCGGGCAACGACGACTCCGGCGGACTGTCCGCTTGGTACGTGTGGGCAACACTCGGGCTGTTCCCGGTCGCCGGTCAGAACCTGTTCCTGGTGAGTGCACCGGCCGTGGCGGAGTCCGTGACCCACCTGCCGGACGGCGACCTGTCGATCACCACCTCAGGATTCGAACCGGTCGAGGCCGGCGGACCGGTCTCCTACGTCCAATCCATCGCGGTGAACGGCAAGACCCTCGAACGCCCCTGGATCTCCGGCCGCGAACTGCGGCATATCCGCAACCTGCACATCGAACTCGGCCCCAAGCCCTCGGGCTGGGGCACCCACGTCAGACCACCGTCCACATCCGATCGGCTGCACACCACTGGAGGTGAGGCATGAACATCCCAACGAAACCCAACCGCCGTCTGGTTCTTGTTGTCCGCGCAGACCCGGTGATCTGCGGACATTCGGGCGAGGCACGATGCCTCGCCGAGGTAGCCCTCACCCGCGGCTTCGACGACGTCCGGATCGTCACGTGGCCGCTCAATGCGCTCGAGGCGGCCGGACTCCCACTGAAGCCTCTCGACGGCGTACTGCCCTACAGCCCCGGTATCACCGTGGAGCGCCCCGACCCCGTCGGCGACTACCGAGTCCCGGACGGCCGTTACTTGTCCGGCCTCATCGGGCGGTTGATCGAGCTGTTCAGTGACGGCGTACCGACGGTAGCGATGTCGCTCTACCTCAGCCCGCACGCAATCGCCGTACAGGAGGCCGTTCAGGTCGCGCGCCAGATCGGGCCGGCTCGCGTCACCACGATCGTCGAGGCGGTCGGCTCCGACATCACCAACGTGGTCCGCGAGTGCGTCAACACCGGCCGCTTCGGCGCAGCCGCACACATCCTGTCGGTCTATCTCGCAGCCGACCACTGCGTCGCGGTGTCGGAGTACACCAAGGACCTGATCGTGGCCTCGGCAGCAACGCTCGACGCCATGCACGGTACGACGTTCGCGCAGCGGTGCCGCGAGCGCATCACCATCTCGTACCCCGCCGTCGACTCCTGGGCGTACCTCTCACTCACCGAGGACACGATCGCCGAAGCTCTCACCCGCCGCGGCCTCACCCGAGACGGCTACATCCTCTTCCTGTCGCGCATCGCCTCGGCCAAGGGCGTCGACGACCTGATCGACGCCTATGTCGGCTCCCGCTCAGCCTCGCGCGTCCAACTAGTCCTCGCTGGCCGCGGCCCCCAAGAAGCCGAGGTGCTGGCAAGGGTGACGGCATCGGGCCTGGCCGACCGAGTGCACATCCTGAACGACGTGGACGACGCCGAGAAGCCGGCCCTGATGGCGGGAAGCGCAGCCTTCGTCCTGCCGACCCGCGAGCAGCCCGAGTTCGTCGAGACCTTCGGCATCGCCCTTGTAGAGAAGGCACTCGCCGGCGGCGGGCCCATCATCACCTGCGCCACCGGCGGCGTCCCCGAAGCAGTCGGTGACACGGCCCAACTAGTCCCCCAACGCGATCCCGCCACCCTCCGCACCGTCATGGACGAGGTGGTCTGCGACTGGACCCCCGAGCAGCGATCAGAAGCCGAACAACGCGCCCGGGCTCACGCCCTCCAGTTCGACCGCGCCAACGTCTTCGACCGCCTCTTCGCCCTGGCCCAGCCCGCCGCCGTCCCCGTCGCCTGACCGCTCGGGTCCGCGCGCGGTTCAGCGCGCGGACTCGGGTCCGGGGGCGTCTGAGAGCGGCGGTACGACGAGGACCGGGTCGGCGCCGCCTTGGTCGAGCCGGAACGGCGGGTACTCGTCGGTCATCAACGCCGCATACCCCGCGACTCGGAGCGCCCAGCGGTTCATGCCAAGGATCAGGTCGTACAGCGGTCGCGGATAGGCGCCGGTGAACGCGAGGATGACGGCGGCGATGATGACCAGGATGCCGACCAGGCCACCGCTACTGCCCAGATTCCATTGCCAGTTGTCCGATCGGTCGGCCGCCCACGCTCCCCCGCCGACGAACACGCCGACGACGATGTAGTGCGGGATCGCGAGCAGCCACCACTTCACCAGCACGAGTCCCCGGGACAGCTGCTCGGGATAGTCGACCGTCAGATGCGCGGGGTAGTCCTCGACCTCGGCCAGCGTGAACGGCGGGTACTGGTCGGTGCCCAATGCCCCGTAGGCGTAATACGTCACTCGCCACGACCAACGCAGTACGCCGACGTTGTAGTTGAAGATCCCCCGCGGATAACGGCCGGTGAACAGGATCGCGAAGAACGCCACCACCGAGCTGATCATGAAGCCCAGCCACAAGAACAGCAGTACGACGTAGTGCGGGATCACCAGCACCCACTTGACCAACCAGAGCCATCTGGACGATTGCGGATCCGCCGCCGCATTCACATGCACCGGGTACACCAGGGACGTTGTCATCAGACCTGTCTCCCATTGGGTTGTTCATTGACCCGGTTGCGGACCCCTCCAGCACCGCAACCGGGCTACCGGGAGCAGCCGTCGCCTGCGGCGATGGACAGCTGAGGATCTGCCACCGTCGCGGTTGCCTGCCTCTCCCGGTCACCTCCATCACACGCGAATCCGTCGGGCCGTTGCAGGGCCAGAGGTCCCGACTTCCGCGGTCGAAGGGACCTCTTGAAAGGTCGCCTTGTCAGTAGTGGAGGTGCTTGAGGAGGCTTCCGCCCGCCGCACTTTGCGCCGTGCCTGTGCGGCGGACGGAAGCCGGCTTGAACGCGCCGTCGAACTACGCGTTACAACTCGGGCGGCACCTCGTGGTCCGCGGCGCGCTGGTCCAGTTCGCGGCGCAGTCGGTGCCGGTAGATCTGCAGACGGATGTCGAGGACTGCGGCTTCGCCCGCCGGTCGCCGGCTCTGACCGGCGATCGTGTCGATCACGCCCAAAGCAGCCGTGAGTTCTTCGGCCCGCCAGACGTCGAGGCGCTCCGAGTACCCGAGCCGATCCAGGTATGAGGACTCCATCGTGGCGTCCTCATCCTCAATCATGGCCGGGACCAAGCGGAGCGGGACACGCCCACAGCCCCACAGTGACTCATCGCAAAAGGCACAGAGCCCTCCCCGGGCGTCGTCGTTCTTTCGGCGCCGGGGTCCGGGGCAAGCCGCGATAGGGGTAGAACCGTACGCCGGAACTGCCCTCCGCACCAGGTGTAACGATCAAAGATGTCACTGCAATCATCGACGATGTTGCTCTGCGCAACAATCGGTACGTCGGTCAGGCGGTGTCGGCGCGGAACGCCTCGACGGCGGTGGGAAGGGTGTAGAAGACGCGCCCGGGACCGATCCGGTCGAGGAAGCCGGTGCTCTCCAGGTGGATGCGGAGGTCTTGTTTGACCCGCGCGAGGGCCAGGACGATGCCGCGGCTCGCGAGTTCTTCGCGGAGCGCGTCGAGGGCATCGACGGCGGTGATGTCGATCTCGACGTTGGCCTCGGTGTTCAGCAGCAGCCAGCGCACGGGCGTGGTGGACTCGTCGACGGCGGCGAGGGCGCGGTGGCGGAAGTCTTCGGCGTTGGCAAAGAAGAGTGGTGCGTCGTAGCGGTAGACGACCAGCCCCGGGACCGGCCGGGCATCGGGATAGTCGTCGATGTCGTGCATGCCTGCGATGCCGGGGACGTAGCCGAGGATGCCGTCGTGCGGACGGGCGACCCGGCGCAGTACATCGAGCACCGACAGCGCGACTGCCACCAGAACGCCGTACAGGACGTCCAAGGCCACAACGCCGGCGGCCGTCGCCAGCGCGAGGATGAACTCGCTGCGGCGGAACCGCGCGATGCGCCTGAACTCCGGCAACTCGATCAGCCGGATCGCGGCGTACACGACGAGGGCGCCCAGCGCAGGGATCGGAAAGGTCGACAGCAATGGCCCGGCGAACAGCAGCGTTGCCACGATGACGGCCGCCGCGACCAACGAGTACACCTGGCTCTTCGCACCACCTGCCTCAGCCAGCGCGGTGCGGCTGCCGCTGCTGCTGATCGGGAAGCCGCGCACCAGACCAACCGACACGTTGGCCAGACCGAGCACCAGCAACTCCCGATCCGGATCGACCTGCTCCTTCCCACGACTCGCGAAGGCGCGGCCGGTGAGGACAGTGTCGGTGTAGCCGACCAATGCGACGCCGAGGGCCGGCAGGGCCAGCACGCCAAGGTCGCCGATCGAGAACTGCGGCAGGTGCGGAACGGGAAGCCCGCTCGGAACACTGCCGACCAGCGTCACTCCCCGACTGGTGAGATCTCCAAGCCACGTCACCAGAGCGGCCAACGCCACGACGATCAACGGTCCAGGCAGACGCGGCGTCCAGCGCGCCATCCCCAGGAGCAGAACCAACGCGACCATCGACAGCACCACCGGCGCCGGTCGCCACTCACTGATCAGCCGGACCGCCGAGACCACCTCTGTCACGGGCGAGTCACCGTGCACCGGCGCACCCGTCAGACGACCGAGCTGCCCACTCATCATGATGATCGCGATCCCGGCCAGGTATCCGACCAGCACCGGCTTCGAGAGCAGATTCGCCAGAAAGCCCAAGCGGGCAAGCCATCCCGCCACGCAGACCACTCCGACCAGAAGCGCCAGTACGGCGGCCAGTACGGCGTACCGGGCCGGATCGCCAGCGGCCAGCGGCCCGATCGCCGTCGCGGTCATCAGCGCCGTCGTCGACTCCGGCCCGAGCGACAGCAGCCGCGACGAACCGAGCAGGAAGTAGAGGAGCAACGGCCCAAGAGCGGCCCACAGGCCGGCCACCGCGGGCAACCCGGCCAACTGTGCGTACGCCATCACCTGCGGCACGAAGTAGGCAGCCACCGTGACCCCGGCGACGACATCGGCACGCAGCCACTGCCTCCGATAGCTCCGGAGCGCGCTCAGGCCGGGAATCGACCACGCCCGATCAGCCATCGGCTGCCCTCCCCCTTCGCAGGTTTACCACCCGCTCATAGTCTCCCCGAGGGAAGGACTTTCGGCCCTACTGCGGCATCGGCACGCCGCGCGATGGTTGCTGTGTGACCTCCGACAGTGCACCGAGCATGACGAGCGCCGCACCGCGCTTCGATCACTCGCGACTGGAGGTTCTCAGTCCGTCGAGCTGCCTTGGCCTGTTGCGTTCCGTGCCACTGGGGCGCCTCGTGTACACCCACGGTGGTCTGCCCGCGATCCGTCTGGTCAACTTCGTCCTCGACGAGGACACCGTCGTGTTCAGCACCGGACAGGGCGACAAGTTCCGGGCCGCCGAACGCGGTGACGTGGTCGCCTTCGAGGCCGACGAGGTCGACCTCGAGATGCACACCGGCTGGACCGTGACAGCGATCGGCCATCTGTCGATCGTCACCGGCGAGGAAGCAACCGAGCTGCGGCAGGCGCTGCCGCTGCATTCCTGGCTCCCGATCGACGCGCCGCAGCTCGTCCGGCTCGGGATCGAGTCGATGCACGGCCGACGGCTGCTCCCCTGGGCCCAGCGCCCGCACCTCAATGGTTCCCAACAGCCGTGACTGTCCGTACGGTTGGGCCGTGGTCAACGCTTCGCATTCCGGACGTGGGACCTGGGACGAGGGGGCTCTTGAATACACGGGTCTCTCCCGGGTACGCCTCGATGCCCTGCTCCAGGAACTCCTCGGACGAGTCAACGAAATCATGGACCACCAGGACCGGCTCCGAGCGCTGCTCGACGCGGTCGTCGGCATCGGCGCGGACCTCGACCTGAACAGCACCCTCGACCGGATCGTCAGCGCCGCCTGTGAGCTGGCCGGTGCGCGGTACGGCGCTCTCGGCGTGGTCGGCCGCGACGGCAAACGACTGGTCAGGTTCATCACCCACGGCGTCACCGACGAGGAGATCGCCGCGATCGGTCCCTACCCCGAGGGCCACGGCATCCTCGGCCTGCTCATCGAACACCCGGAGCCGCTGCGCATGCACGATCTGGCCGAGCATCCGCGGTCGTACGGCTTCCCCTCGAACCACCCACCGATGAAGAGCTTCCTCGGCGTCCCGATCGGGACCCGCGAGCACGCCTACGGCAACCTGTACCTGACCGAGAAGACCGGCGGCGCCGACTTCACCGAGGACGACGAGCGCGCGGTGACCGCCCTCGCGGCCGCCGCCGGCGTGGTCATCGACAACGCCCGCCTGTACGCCGACACCGAGCGTCGCCGCCGTTGGCACGAAGTCACTGCCGAGATCACCCAGCTCATGCTCGGTGAGTTCGACCCCGAGCAGGTCCTGCAGCTCATCGCCGAACGGTCGCGCGAAGTCGCCGGCGCCCAGGCCGCCGCCGTCCTGCTGGCGGAAGGCGACCAGCTCGTCGTCGCCGCCGTCGATGGCCCGGCCGAGTTCCTGCACTATCTCGGCCACCGCATTCCCTTCGATCTACCGGTCATCGGCCGGGCCGCCGCAGGGAGCGAGCAGATCGTCCTCGACGACCTGGCCGACCTTCTCAAGGACACCGGCGGCCTCGTCGAGTTCCCCGAGGGTGCCGGGCTCGGGCGGACGACCATCGCACCGCTTCCACCCGGCACGACCGGCACCGGCGGTCTGCTTGTCGTCGCCGCGCCGCAGGGCGTCAACACCCGCGTCAGTGACGGCGCCGATCTGGTCCGGATGTTCGCAGGTCAGGCCACACTCGCCCTCGAGCGGGCCCAGGCACAGCGTGACCGCGGCATGCTGGCTGTTCTCGAGGACCGCGACCGGATCGCTCGCGACCTGCACGACCTGGTCATCCAGCGCCTGTTCGCCACCGGCCTCCAACTGCAAGGGATGCACCGGCTCGCCCGCCCTGAGCACCAGGACCGCCTCCGCCGCGCGGTCGACGACATCGACACGACGATTCGCGACCTGCGCGCGGCGATCTTCGAGCTGCAGCAGGGTCCCGAGGCACGGTCCTTGCGCGGCGATGTCCAGGCCCTGGTCGCCGAGTACGCCGAACCGCTCGGCTTCCGGGCGACGCTGATCTGCACCGGACCGATCGACACCATGGTTCCGGCCGTGGTCCGCCCGCAGATCCTCGCCACGATTCGAGAATCGCTGTCCAACATCGTCCGCCACGCAGAGGCCTCGAGTGTGACCGTCGAAGTCGCGGTCGAGGACGGCCACGTCATCACCCGCATCACCGACGACGGCATCGGCATCGGTGCCACGGCCCGGCGCAGCGGCCTGCACAACCTGGTCGAGCGGGCAGAGACCCTCGGCGGCACGGTCAGCATCACCGACCACGAGCCGCACGGCACCGTCATCGAGCTCAGGGCACCCACCGACTGACCAACGGCCCCCATCTTCGGGACTCTTGCCCGCAGCGCCACCCATCTCCTCCCGGCCAAGCTGAGACAGCAGAACCAGTGGGAGGAGTGCCCGATGACCTATCAGCTTCCGGACGAACACATCCAGGCTTTGCTCGAGGCCGCCATCGCGGCGCCGAGCATGCACAACACCCAACCGTGGCGGTTCGACGTCGAGGGCCACGTCATCGACATCTACCTCGACGGTTCCCGGACGTTACCGGCAGAAGACCCGACCGGCCGCGCGATGCGGATCGCGACCGGGGCGGCGACGTTCAACCTGCGCTGCGCGGCCGAGGCCCTCGGCTACGGCACCTGGTTCGGACTTGCGCCGTACCCCGAAGAGCCGGACCTGCTGGCCCGGATCGTCGTCGAGCCCGCCGGCCACCCGAACTCCGAACTCCGTGACCTCGCCGCCGAGATTCCCAAGCGTCATACCGACCGCAACCCGTCCGGAACGGCACCGGTGAACCAGCGCGTCCGCGTCGCTCTGATCCTCGCCGCGTACGCCGAGGGTGCCGAACTCAGCTGGCTCACGGACACCGACATCGACGCCGTACGGGACATGGTCCTCGATACCGATCTCCGTGAGATCCACGACTGGCACCGCAGCGCCGAGCGCGCGCATTGGGTCGGTGGCGCGCGCACCACAGACGGTGTGCCGAGCTCGGCGCTTGGACCGCGCTCTACCACCTATCCCGCGGTGGTCCGCGACCTCGCCACGAGCCCGGCCGACCGGATGCGCGGGGCGTCCGCCTTCGAAGGGCAACCGCAGCTCGCCATTCTGTCGACCAAACACGACGAGCCGTCCGACCAAGTCGCTGCCGGTGTCGCGCTCGAACGCATCCTGCTCACCGCGACCAGGGAAGACGTCAGCGCCTCGTTCCTCAATCAACCGCTCGAGTACGACGATCTGCGCCGCAAGGTCCAGCGCCTCACCGGAGAGCCGGGCCACGCCCACATGATCATCCGCTTCGGGCACGCCCACGCAGCCACCGGCACCGGTCGCCGTCCGGTCGCCGACTTCCTTCCCAGGGACCCTGAATAGCCGGGCCGTTCGGCACTGACGACGGCCTAGCCACACATGGTGTGCTGGAACCAACCAAGGGAGGTCCCATGTCCAGAACGGTCTTGGTCACCTACGCCAGCAAGATGGGTGCTACCGCCGAGATCGCGGCGGCGATCGGCGAGGAGCTCCGTGCTCACGGGCACGAGGTCGATGTCCGTGACGTCTCCGACGTCGACACGATCGAGCGGTACGACGCAGTCGTCCTCGGCAGCGCGATCTACATCCGCCGATGGCGCCGTACGGCGGTCCACTTCCTGCGGCAGCATCTCCACGAACTCCGGCAGCGGCAGGTCTGGCTCTTCCACAGCGGACCGGTCGGGCCTGACCAGGACGCCGAGCAGCCCATGCCCGGAAACGTCCGCCGCCTGGCGCACGCCATCGGCGCAACGCCCGCCGTCACCTTCGCCGGCCGCCTCGAACAGTCGACCGCGACCGGCTTCCTCGCCCGCCGGATGGCCCGCGGCGCCTTCGCCGGCGACTGCCGCGACTGGCCCAAGATCCGTGCCTGGGCCGGTGACGTCAGCGCAGCGATCGGCGCCACCCAACGCAGCCACTGGCACCGACCGCCCGCCACCCGCGCCACCAAGCACGCCCTTCGGCCCCCTGCCGGTCACTTCCTCGGCTGACCGGGGAGATCCACCGGTCAGTCGTCAACAGTTAGTAGGTCGGTACGACGAACTCGGCGCTGAGGGCGGTGCGGCGCTCCTGGACCTTCGCGTGCTCCTCCTCGGTCGGGTGGTGCGGCACGATCGCGACCGGGCTCGTCATCGCCGCCACCGAACGCCGCGCGACCGGGTCGATCGGCAGTGCGCCACTGTGCGCGCCCACCACGACCAGGCCGACTTCGGCACTCTCGCGGATCAGCGCCGCGGCCGGCTGACGGCTGCTCAGGAAGCGGGTCACCTTGACCGTCGGGAACCGGGCTGTCCACGGCGAGAGCGTCTCCGACAACACCTGGTCGGCCCGGCTGATCCACGCGTCGTCCGGGTCCTGTTCGGTCCAGGCCCGCTCGGCCGGGAGACCGGCATGGACCACGACCAGCTCGGCCTGCCGGGCCGCCGCCGCGGCGAACGCGAACTCGAGCGCCTCGGCGGACAATGGCGTACCGTCGATGCCGACAGCGATCTTGCGGTCGCTCAGGGACGGCTTCCAGGACATCGGGACCACGACCACCGGGCAGCCGGACCGGGCGGCCAGCATCAGATGCCCGTTCGTGTTCATCAGCCGCTGTGGCCCGCGGCTGCGCGACCGCCCGACCACGAGCATCCGCGCATCCTTCGCGGCATGGGCCAGAATCTTCGGCCGCGAGCCCTCACTGGTCACGGCCACCAGCTCGACGCCGTACCCATAGCGGTGCCTGATGTGGGCGACCGCGCGGCGCACCGCGTCGTCGGCCAGTTCACCCGTCGACTTCGGCGAGTACGCCGGCAGCATCGGCGAGTAGCTTCCCCGCACCGAGTACGGCGCCACCAGCGCCAGGTCCGCACCGGAACGCAGGGCCTCGTCGACGGCGTAGTCGACCACCCGCAGATTCTCGCCGCTCCCGTCGACCTCGACCACGATCGGGCCGGTCCGGTTCCAGGTGCTCATCTCTCTACCTCTTCTTCAGATTGCGGAACGACCTCCTACACCTTCAGACTCCGCTGGTCGCGTTGTCCGGGGCAGAGTCCAAGGTCCCGGGGCCGTGTTCCACCTGACCCGCGTCCGCCGGGCCGGTCTCGTGATGAATGACGACGTCGGCGATCGGCCGGCGCGGTGTCGGTGGGACGGGTGGGCCGTAGCCGAAGCGGAAGACGCCTTGCGGTCGCTGCCAGGGGCCGAGAGGGTCGTTGATCTGCCAACGAAGTTCGGCGTGCTCGATCACCTGGTTCAGCAACGAGGTCGCCAGGCCGTGCCGGGTAGCTTCGAGCAGTACGCGCTCCATGGCCTGCCCAGCCCGCAGCCACTCGATCGGGCCATCGAAACGCGTTGCCAGTACGGCGAGTTGCGGCTCGGCCTCGAACACCGCAGTCGATCGCAGGGAGTCGGGGGCAGATGCCGCCATGTCACGCACGACCGTGCCGGCACCGGCATTCCGCGGACCGAGCGCGCTGGACGGAACGCCGTCTACGCTCCGCTCGCCGCCGACCCAGCGCCGCCGTTCTTCGGTCCGCCGGCGGCTGTCGCCATCCACGGCCACCGCGTCCTTTGTTGCCATGTGCAACCACCAGCGCCGGCTCGGGCGATCGAGCCACTGCAGCTGGGCACTCTCCAGCCGCGCCGCGAGCTCGAGCTCGACCCGTGCCTGGTCGGGGATCCGCTCGTCGGTGAACGGCTGCCGATTGGTGCGCCGCAACGTCAGGTACGGCGACAGCGCGGCCAGCCCGTCTCGCTCGGGCTCCCCGAGTTCCACCAGCGCGACCAGGTCCGGGCGACCCTGGTCGACCAAATACCGGACCCGTGCCCCGTAGCCGCGCACGGCGGCACCCACCCGGAGATTGAAGATCGCCGCCCCGAGCGACACGAACAGCATCCGCCGCTTGGGGTCCTCGGCCGGCAGCTCGCGGTTACGGTCGCGATGGACCTCGACCGCGAACCCGTCGAACCGGAACCGCCACGGCTGCGTGTTGTGCATCGACGGCGCCAGCACCGCGGCCAGCAGCATTGCTTCGCGATCCTCAGCGTCCGGCGCAGCTGCTGCCTTCATCAGGTGTCCGTCTCTCGGTTTCCGGCCACCGGACAGGACGTCCAGCGCCAGTCGCGGACCTCGGGCAGGTCCTCGCCGTGCTCGATGATGTAGGCGTGATGCCGGGCCCGTTGGTCGGTCAGCCATTGGCGGGTCGCCGCGGCGCGCGTACCGAGCCCTGGCACGCGGTCGATGACGTCGATCGCGAGGTGGAAGCGGTCGAGGTCGTTGCGGACAACCATGTCGAACGGCGTGGTCGTCGTACCTTCCTCCTTGTAACCCCGCACGTGGAGGTTGTCGTGGTTGTGCCGCCGGTAGGTCAGGCGGTGAATCAGCCACGGGTAGCCGTGGTACGCGAACACGACGGGCTTGTCCGTGGTGAACAATGCGTCGAACTCGGCATCACTGAGGCCATGCGGGTGCTCCGACGCAGGCTGTAGACGCATCAGGTCGACCACGTTGATGACGCGAATTCGTAGCGTCGGCAGGTGCTCCCGCAGCAGCGTCACGGCCGCGAGCGTCTCCAGGGTCGGCACGTCACCGGCACACGCGAGCACCACGTCCGGGTCGCCCTCGTCGTTGCTGGCGAAGTCCCACACACCGATCCCCCGGGCGCAGTGCAGGACCGCGGCCTCTGGCGCCAGCCAGTCCGCCTGCGGTTGCTTGCCTGCGACAACAACATTGATCAGGTGCCGGCTGCGCAGGCAGTGATCCGCCGTCGCCAGGAGCGTGTTGGTGTCCGGCGGCAGATACACCCGGACGACCTCGGCCTTCTTGTTCACCACGTGGTCGATGAAGCCGGGATCCTGGTGCGAGAAACCGTTGTGGTCCTGCTGCCAGACATGTGAGGTGAGCAGGTAGTTCAGTGACGGGATCTCCCGGCGCCAGCGCAGCTTGCGCGTGACCTTCAGCCACTTGGCATGCTGGTTGACCATCGAGTCGACCAGGTGCACGAAGGCCTCGTAGCACGAGAACCATCCGTGCCGGCCGGTCAGCAGGTAGCCCTCCAGCCAGCCCTGACACGTGTGTTCGCTGAGGATCTCCATCACCCGGCCACCGACCTCCAGGTGTTCGTCGGTCGGGAGTGTCTCGGCGTTCCAGGCCTTGCCGGTCACCTGGTACAGCGCGTCCAGCCGGTTCGACGCGGTCTCGTCCGGTCCGAAGACCCGGAAGTTCTGCTGCTTCTCGTTGAGGCGCATCACATCGGCCAGGTAGTTGCCGAGGACCCGCGTCGGCTCATGCATGCCCTCCCCCGGCACCGGAACCGGCACCGCGTACGCCGACAGTGGCGGCAGCTCGAGATCACGCGAATCCGCGCCGCCGTTGCTGTGCGGATTTGATCCCATCCGTCGGTCGCCGACCGGAACCTGATCGAGCAGGCGACCGATCGGGCTCCCCGACTCGTCGAACAACTCCTCCGGTCGATAGCTCCGCAGCCACTGCTCCAACAGCGCGAGGTGCTCCGGATTGGTTCGGACTCCCGACAGCGGGACCTGATGGGCCCGCCAGGTCCCCTCGACCAGTACGCCGTCGACCTCATGCGGTCCGGTCCAGCCCTTCGGCGTTCGCAGGACGATCATCGGCGACGGCCGACGTACCGGCGCGGAGCCTGAACGGGCTTCGGACTGAATGTCGGCGATCTCGCCGAGAACGGTGTCGAGGGTCGCAGCGAGCTGCTGGTGAACGTGCTCCGGGTCGTCGCCGTCCACGAGATACGGTCGATAGCCGTACCCCTCCAGCAACTTCGTGAGCTCCTCGTCCCCGATCCGCGCCAGCACGGCCGGGTTCGCGATCTTGTAACCGTTCAGGTGCAGGATCGGCAGCACGGCACCGTCGCTGGCCGGATCCACGAACTTGTTCGAGTGCCACGAAGCGGCCAGCGGTCCAGTCTCTGCCTCACCGTCGCCGATCACACAGGCGACCACGAGATCGGGATTGTCCAGTACGGCGCCGTACGCGTGGCTGAGCGAGTAGCCCAACTCACCACCCTCGTGGATGGAGCCGGGCAGTTCGGGCGCGACGTGGCTGGGGATGCCGCCGGGGAACGAGAACTGGCGGAACAAATGCTCCATTCCCGCGGCGTCTCGCGGCACATCCGGATAGGTCTCGCTGTAGCTGCCCTCCAGCCAGGTGTTGGCGGCGATGGCCGGTCCGCCGTGCCCGGGACCGATCACGTACATCAGGTTCAGGTCGCGCTGCCGGATGACGCGGTTCAGGTGGGCGTAGATCATGTTCAGGCCGGGCGTCGTACCCCAGTGGCCCAGCAGCCGGGGCTTCACGTCGGCCGGCTGCAGAGGCTGCCGGAGCAAGGGGTTCTTCATCAAGTAGATCTGTCCGACCGCCAGGTAGTTCGCGGCGCGCCAGTACGCGTCGAGCGCATCGAGTTCGTCGGTGGTCAGGGGTTTCTCCGTGATCTGATGCATGACTCCAGCCTCGATCCATCCCGCCGGCCGTCCCAGGGGCCGAGGTCCCGTCAAACCCCGGCGGAGGTCCCGCGCGCCACTGGTTAGGGTTCAGACATGGCCAGCAGCGTGTACGTCGCCTCGGTGGAGGGCTCGACCGGCAAGTCCACGGTCGCTCTCGGTGTCCTTCAGCAACTGTCGCGCCGGGTCGAACGGGTGGCCGTGTTCCGGCCGATCGTGCGGCCCGACACCACCATGCACGGCGGCCGCGACTACGTGCTGGACCTGCTGACCGCTCATGACGCGGTCGACCTGACCTACGAAGAATGCCTCGGAGTCACGTACGACGCCGTACACGCGGACCCCGATGCCGCGCTCAGCGCCATCGTCCAGCGCTATCACGAGGTCGCCGAGCGGGCGGACGCCGTACTGGTGGTCGGCAGTGACTACACCGATGTCGGAACGCCCACGGAGTTCGCGTTCAACGCGAAGATCGCCGCCAACCTCGGTACGCCGGTCCTCCTCGTCCTGAACGGATTCGGCCGGACCCCGCACGACCTGCGCGCGATCGCGGACATGGCCGCCGGAGAGCTGCGGGCCAACCACGGCACTCTCGCGGCTGTGGTCGCCAACCGAGTTACGCCGGACGGATTGACCGAGGCGGTGAACGCACTGACCGGCACCGGCGTTCCCGCCTTCGCGCTGCCAGAGGAGCTAGTGCTCTCCCAGCCGACGGTCGCCGATCTGCTCCCCGCCGTGGACGGCCGTCTTCTTAGCGGCGACCCCGCCCTGCTCACCCGCGAGGTGACCGGCCTGGTCGTCGCCGGCATGACCATGCCGAACGTCCTGGACCGCCTGTCCGACGGCGTCGCCGTCGTGACCGCGGGCGACCGGCCGGAGGTCGTTCTCGGTGTGCTCATGGCGCACGCGTCGCTCAACTTCCCGCAGATCTCCGCGGTCGTCCTGAACGGCGGATTCACGCTGCCGAGCCAGGTTCAGCGGCTGATCGACGGTCTCGGCGTCACCCTGCCGATCCTCGACACCGATTTCGACACCCAAGCCGCCTCGGCCGCACTCACGGCGGTCCGCGGCAGGCTGGCGAAGAACTCGCCGCGCAAGATCGACGCCGCCCTCGCGCTGTTCGAGCGCAACGTGGACAGCAACGCCCTGCTCGACCAACTCGAGGTCGCTCGCAGCAGCGCCGTCACACCGTTGATGTTCGAGCACCAACTGATCGACGAAGCCGTTGCCCACCGCAAGAACATCGTGCTGCCCGAAGGCGAGGAGGAGCGGATCCTGCGCGCCGCCGACACGCTGCTGCGCCGCGGAATCACCGACCTCACGCTGCTCGGCAATCCCGTGGTGATCAGTGCGAAGGCCGCCGCCCTCGGCGTCGACGTCACCGCCGCCCGGCTGATCGACCCGGAGCACGATCCGATGGCCGAGCACCTGGCGGCCGAACTGCACCGCCTTCGCGAACACCGCGGTGTCGACCTCGAACGCGCCCGCGAACTGGTCCGCGACGTCTCGTACTTCGGCACCATGATGGTCCAGCTCGGCCTGGCCGACGGCATGGTCTCCGGCGCGGTCCACACCACCGCCCACACCATCCGGCCGGCCCTCGAGGTCGTCAAGACGGTGCCCGGCGTCTCGGTCGTTTCCTCGGTGTTCTTCATGTGCCTGCAGAACCAGGTCCTCGTGTACGGCGACTGTGCCGTCAACCCGGATCCGACCGCCGAGCAGCTCGCGGACATCGCGCTCTCGTCGGCCGCGACCGCAGTTGCCTTCGGCATCGAACCCCGAGTGGCGATGCTGTCCTACTCGACCGGCGCCTCCGGTACCGGCGACGACGTCGAGAAGGTGCTCAAGGCAACCAGTATCGTCCGCGACCGGGCACCGGATCTGCTGATCGAGGGACCCATCCAGTACGACGCAGCGATCGACGCCGCCGTCGCCCGGACCAAGCTGCCCGGATCACCGGTGGCCGGCCGTGCGACGGTCTTCATCTTCCCGGACCTGAACACCGGCAACAACACCTACAAGGCCGTCCAGCGCAGCGCTAACGCGGTGGCAGTCGGGCCGGTGTTGCAGGGACTCCGCAAGCCGGTCAACGATCTGTCCCGCGGAGCGACCGTCCGCGACATCGTGAACACGGTCGCGATCACCGCCGTACAGGCTGAGCAGGGAGTCCGTAGTGAGTGACCACGTGCTGGTGATCAACGCCGGCTCCTCCTCGCTCAAGTACAGCCTGATCGACGGACGCAGCGGCAAGGCAGCCGCCTCCGGGCTCGTCGAGCGCATCGGCGAGGACAAGGGCCGCCATGTCCATCACGGTCCGGACGGCGACTCCGAAGTCACCCGCGCTATCACCGACCACGAAGACGCGTTGCGTGGAGCCCTGGACGCCTTCGAGTCCCATGGGCCGTCTCTCGACGGGATCGACCTCGCAGCAGTCGGCCATCGGGTCGTTCATGGTGGATCGCAATTCGCCGCTCCAGCGCTGATCGACGACGAACTGGTTGCCGCGGTCACCGATCTGGTCCCGCTCGCACCCCTGCACAATCCCGCCAACCTCGAAGGCATCGAGGTCGCGCGCCGGCTCTTCCCCGACCTCCCGCAGGTCGCGGTCTTCGACACCGCGTTCCACCAGACTCTGCCCGAGCACGCCTACACGTACGCCGTACCGCTGGCTTGGCGAGACGACCACGGCGTCCGTCGCTACGGGTTCCACGGGACCTCGCACGCCTTTGTCTCCCAGGAGGCGGCCCGGTTGCTTGGCCGGGACCCGGCCGAGGTGAACGTGATCGTGTTGCACCTGGGCAACGGCTGCTCGGCTTCAGCCGTCCAAGGCGGTCGCTCGGTCGAGACGTCGATGGGGCTGACCCCGCTCGAGGGCCTGGTGATGGGAACCCGATCCGGCGACCTCGATCCCGCCGTACCGGCGTATCTGACCCGGGAGCTCGGGTTCACGACGGCGGAGGTTGACCGGCAACTGAACTCCGCTTCCGGTCTCAAGGGGCTCGCCGGTGCGAACGACTTCCGCGAGGTCAGTCGGCTTCGGGCCGACGGTGATCCTGGGGCTCAGTTGGCGTTCGACGTCTACTGCCATCGGCTACGCAAATACATCGGCGCGTACTACGCCGTACTGGGCACGGTCGACGCCGTCGTGTTCACCGCCGGCGTCGGCGAGCACTCCGCCGAGGTGCGGGCGACGGCGGTGACTGGGCTCGAGCGGTTGGGGATCACGGTCGATGCCGAGCGCAACCAATCGGCGTCCACGGAGGCCCGGTTCATCTCCACCGACGACAGTCAGGTCGCGGTCCTCGTCGTACCGACCAACGAGGAATGGCAGATCGCCCGGGAGACGCTCGACGTCGTGAACGCCTGACCGATCAGGCCCGGCCCCGCTTCTTCGAGTGCTCGATCGCGAAGACCGCGGCCTCGGTACGGCGCTCGAGGTTGAGCTTGCGCAGCAACGAGGAGACGTAGTTCTTCACCGTCTTCTCGGCCAGGAACAGCGAATGCGCGATCTGCCGGTTGGTCTTGCCCTCGGCGATCTCGGCGAGGATCTTCCGTTCTTGCTCGGTCAGCGTGGCGTAGCGCGGGTCTTCGTCGGCGATCGGATGCCGCAGCCGCTCGAGCACCTTCGCGGTCATCGCAGGGTCCAGCAGCGACTCACCAGCCGCGAGCCGTCGTACGGCACCGACCAGATCTCCGCCGTTCACTTGCTTCAGCAGGTAGCCCGCGGCCCCGGCCATGATCGCGGTGAACAACGCCTCGTCGTCGGAGTACGACGTCAGCATCAGACAGGCCGGCGGCTCGTCCATGATCGAGCGGACCTCCCGGCAGACCGAGATCCCGTCCCCGTCGGGCAGCCGGACGTCCAGCACGGCGACATCCGGACGGGTCGCCGGAATCCGGGCGATCCCTTCGGCAGCAGTCGCGCCGTCGCCGACGACCTCGATGTCGGGCTCGGACTCGAGCAACTGGCGCAGCCCCAGCCGCACCACCTCGTGGTCGTCGAGCAGGAACACCTTGATCGTCATCGACCGTCTCCTCGGATTGCACGCCGTACGGCAACTGTCGTTGCATCATCGCCCCACCGCGGGCACGGCACCAGAGCCGATGGTCCCGTCGGTCCCGGGACCTCCGGCGCCCGTGCCGACCGGCCCGGCCCATTCGGGACGTCGGGCCCTCCTGCACGGGGTCTCCCGCTGATTGTCTGGAAGCAGCAGCCACCGACCGAAAGCGGGCACCAATGGACACCACGACGCCGGATCCGGTCCTGGTGATGATGCCGGTGGTCGCCGGAATCGACAACTCACCCGCGGCAGAAGTCGCCACTCGCTGGGCCGCGGGCGAGGCCGCGCGGATGCATGCCCAGCTCCGGCTGGTCCACGCCATTCGCCCGGGGACGACGTCGTCCGACGCCGGTGACGTCGTCTACAAGGCCGTCCATCTGGCGCGCAGCATCGCGCCCGGAATCGCGATCGACACCAAGATCGAGTCCGGAGCGCCGTCGGCCAGCCTGATCAGGGCATCACGCACCGCACAAGTCGTGGTGATCGGCAGTCGCGGGCTGGGCATCCGGGCCGGTGGCATGGTCGGTTCGACCGGACTCGACCTGGCGGCCAACGCACACTGCCCGGTCGTCGTCGTACGGCCGGATCCCGGCCACCCGACCGGAACCCACGTCGTCATCGGGTACGACGGCTCCCCCGCATCCGACGTCGCACTCACCTTCGGCATCGAGCACGCCCGCTTCCACGACCTCGCCGTACGCGTCGTCGCCGCGCAGCCGCTCGGCACCGAGCTGCACAGCCTCACCGCCGCCGAGCTGACCAAGGCGGTCCACGCCCGTGACGGCCACGACGCCGAACTCGTCCAGATCACCGGCCACCCCGCCGAGCAGCTGCTCCGCCACTCCGACGACGCCGCCCTCATCGTCCTCGGCGCCCGCGGCCGCGGCGGCTTCGCCGGCATGCTGATCGGCTCAGTCAGCCAAACCGTCCTGCACCAGGCCGAATGCCCCGTCGCCATCATCCCGGCCACGGAGTCCTGACCTGACGCTAGTTGGTCGCAGGGGACCGAATCACCCGATCGAAGAACCTCCGCTGCCTACCAGGTGAGCCCGCCGGACAGGTCGGCCGGGAAGTGACGCTGCAGCGCAGTCGGTGGGTCGAACGGACGCCATGCACCCAGCGGTTGCGCCAGCCGATCAGCCGCGAGCCACAGTACGGCGGGGTTGTGGCCGTACCCGAGGTGACTTCCGGTCACGGCGACGTTCTGCCGGCGCGGCCCCGGTGTGTCCACGCAGAACTGCCACGGCACGATGCCGTCGCGCTCCGAGTAGACCGACGTTGCCGGCATCACCAGTGCCGGCCGCGTGTGTTCAGGCGGCGGTGTCGCCGCCTGTGGATCATGGAAGTGCGAGAACATCCGGAACACCCGGTACGCCGGCATGTTCACCGGACCTTCCAGCCGGAACGGACTGCCCAGCGTGATGACGTCGCGCACCTCGACCGGTGACTGCCTGGCCAGCTCCCGGGCGTAGACCCCGCCGAGACTCCAGCCGATCAGACTGACCGGCGCCTGATGACGGTTCGCCAGCTCGTGCAGACGATCGCGAATCCCCTGGACGACAGCCGGGGTCGGACCGAGGTTTCGTCCGAGCTTCCAGCCGTACGCCCGGTAGTCCAACCGACGCAAGAACCTGCGCAACGACCTCGTCGAGGTGTCCGATGCGAGCAGCCCAGGTAGCACCAGCACCGGATGCCCATCGCCAGGGGGTGCGTTGCGCAGTACGGACCGGGCGGTCGCGAGCTGCCCGAGGTCGACGACGCTGCGACCAGGCTCAGTCAGGTACCAGTGGAGCGCGGGGCTCAGGGACTTCAGGTCCTGCGAAGGTGAGGTGGGCATGTTCGCCCTCCCGTTGCTGCGGGCAGCGTGTCGCTACCGTCGGGTATTCCCTTCAGGGTAAGACTTTCCGCCGTTTTCGCCAGTATGCGTACGGCGCGCCGTCGCTGATTTGTGCTGATGCCTTGACTAATACGCATGAGCTTCTTGACGTCAGGTGAGGTGCCCGGTCAGAGGCGAGCCTGGCCAGCACCAGCTCTGACCGCCCCCGGTTCTGGAGCTCGAGATGTACACCTTCGTCATCTCCCGAGCCGTGCAACGCGGGTACGTCGAACCGTCGTACAAGGCAATCGCCGACCGCGGCTACCAAGAACAGCTCAGGTCTACTGCACCACTTAGGTGAGAGTAGTTTTGATCAGATGGATGAGGTCGAACTCGTCGGAGCGCAGAAGACCCTCAGCCCCGTCCTCAGGGCGAAGGCACTGGACAACCTGTTGCCGGACCCGATTCTCGGCGACAAGTACGCCGAGCAGGCAATGCGTCGCCTCGATCCTGGGTATGACACCGGCCGGTTCGGCACCAGCCAGATCGGTCTCGCGGCCGTCGTACGGGCGAAGGCTCACGACGACTGGGCCCGGACGTTCCTCGACGAGCACCCTGACGCAGTGGTGCTCCATCTGGGCTGCGGCCTGGACGCCCGGGTGTACCGGATCGACCCGCCGGCCACCGTCGACTGGTACGACCTCGATTACCCCGCCGTCATCGAACTGCGGCAACAATTCCTCCCACCACGAGAGCACTACACCCTGATCGCTTCCAGCGTCACCGACCTGACCTGGCTGGACCGTGTACCCCACGACCGGCCTGTCCTGATGATCGCCGAGGGGCTGGTGCCCTACCTCACCGAGACCGACCTCCGGCGACTGCTGACCACCGGCGTCGACACCTTCCCAACTGGCCAAATACAGTTCGACACGGTCGCGGTCTGGGCCTGGCGCACCTCGAAATGGGATCCCACGCTCCGCAAGTACGGCACCCGGTTTCACTGCGGCTTCGACGACCCAGCAAGCATCGCCGCTTGGCATCCACGTCTCGAGTACGTCGACGAAACACCGATGAACGACTCACCACTACTGATGGCCAAGGCGCCCACGAACGTACGCCGCATGTACCGCCTCCTGAACCTGCTGCCAGGCATGAGGCGGTCCACCCGCATCGTCCGATTCCGCTTCTAGCTCGGCGCTGTCAGGTATTCGCGAGGAACGGGATGAGGAGGTCCAGCAGCGCGTCTGGCTGGTCGAGCGGGATGATGTGGCCGCAGTTGGGGATGACGTGTCCGGTGAGTGGGTCGGTGATCGGCTCGAGTTGCTGGTGGAGGGCGTCGCCCACAGCGTTGGCTCCGATGGCCAGGGTAGGAACGGTCAGCCTGCTCGTTGCTGTGGCGGCGCGGATCTGGGCGGCGTTGGTGGGAAAGGCTCGGTAGTACTCGAAGCCGCAGCGCAATGAGTCCTGGCCGGTGTAGGCGCTGACAAACGCATCGCGCACCGCCGCGTCGACGCCTTGCCCATCATGCGTTCCGGCCCGGAGGAACCATTCAATGTATTCGCGTTCATGCCCGGCGAGAACCGTTTCGGCCAGTCCGGGGACCGCATGGAAACCGAACCACCACGGTGGCCGAAACGCCTCCGCGCCTGGCAGCGGGGCGAGCAGCGACTCCATCAGCACGAGGCGTCGAACACACGCGGGAGATCGCATGGCCAGCAGGAAGGCGGCAGGTACCGAGGCGTCCAGGGCAACGACCGAAGCATCCGGTACGGCGAACCTGTCGAGCAGGCGGGTGATATCGCCAGAGATGGTCGAGGCGTCGTACCCGGATTCTGGGCGGGCGCTGTCGCCCAGGCCGCGAAGGTCGGGCGCGAACACGGTGTACTGCTCGGCCAGCCGGCCGATGACGGCTTCCCACACTCGCCACGTATGCGGCCAACCGTGCAGCAGCACGACGGCGGGGCCGCTGCCGGTCACGGCGACGTTGAGCTCAGTTCCGTTCACTGCGACCACTGAGGTGGATAGCTCAACCGCCGCGTAGAGGCGACCGTTCCACCACAAGTCTGGTACGGCGTAACCCAACTGGGCCTCAGTCTCGACCAACCGCTCGCAATGCTCCGCGACTGGGCCGAAACACACATGCCCGAAGTGGACAACCACCGCCGCGCCAGCCATGCATCAGGACCCACCTGACGATCGACGGGCCTCCAGAATCGACATCGGGATTCCGGTGTCGACGACGCGAGTCAGTCGCAGACCGGCAGCCTCGAACAATGCGGCGTACTCGGCCTCCGTGCGTTCCCGGCCGCCCGCAACCACCAACATGTTCAGGTCCGTGAGGGCTGCCTGGAGCTCGTTGCCCGGCCGGCCGAGGACCAGTTCGACCACCAGCAGGACCCCGCCCGGGTTCAGCGCCGCGGCACAGCTGCGGAGAATCTGCAGACAGCGGTCGTCCGGCCAGTCGTGCAGGATCGACTTGACGAGGTAGGCGTCGGCAGCCGGTACCGCCTCGAAGAAGCTGCCGGCCACGACCGACCACCGGGATTCCAGTGCGCTCGACCTTGGCTCCTTCGCGACCACATGCGGAAGGTCGAACACCGTGCCGGTGAGGTGTTCGTGGCGAGCCAGCACAGCCTCCAGCAGGACCCCCTGGCCGCCGCCGACGTCGACGACACTCGCGAGGCCAGTGAAGTCATAGGCATTCGCGACCGCATCCCCGACGTACGAGCTGAGCGCGGCCATCGTGTCGTTGAAGATCGCGTTCTGCTCTGGATTGCGCTGCCGATGTGTCCAGAGGTCGATACCGTGCAAAGCCTCGAACGCGGTCGCACCGGTCCGGACGCTGTGGCCGAGGTGCCCCCAGGCCGCCCAGATGGCGGGATCCTGAAGGAGCCGGGCTAAGGGCCGCAGGCTGCCGGGCCGGTCGGACCGCAGCTCCTCGCCCACTGTCGTGTTCGCAAAAGAACCGTCGTACTCGGCGTAGACCCCGACCGCGACCAGCACCCGCAGCAGCCGGCGAAGAGTATCCTCGTCCGCCTGCACCGCGGCGGCCAGGTCACCGACCGCGCGCGGCCCTCCGGCCAGCTGGTCGGACAGCCCGAGCTCGGCCGCAACACTGAGTGCCGCCGAAACGCGAAAGCCGGTCACCATCGACTGCAGATCAGCTGGTTTGCCCATGGTTTGATCATCCATCCCATCAGTGACCGAGTTGCCGCTTGAGCAGTTCCGCGATCGCGAGATATCCGGCGTCTGACGGATGACCGTCGCCGTCGCTGCACAGTAGGGTGAGCACGCACAAGGCGGCGCCGGTGTCCCCGTCGGGATCGAAGACCGCGAACGGGTCGGCGAAGCCCGCTCGATTCGCTGCGGCGGCATCGGCCATGGCGAGATTCAGTTGCCGAATGATCGGATGGGTCAGCGGAAACGCGCCGATGTTGGCGTCGTACGCGCCCAGTACGACGACCGTGGCGTCTGGCGCGGACCGGTGGATCTTGCCCAGAGTGCCGGCCAGGTTCGAGGCGATCCCAGCGATGGCGGCCGGGGCTCCGTCGACGATGCATTGCACGTTGCCGTTGCAGGAGGCAACGAAGGCGTTCGCGTCGTTGCCCCACAAGGACACAGTGACGACGTCGACCTTGCCGCGATGGCTGCGAAGAAAGGTCAGGGCGGCCTCTTCCTGAGAGCCGATGAACGAATCGTGCAGGGGAAGACCCGCGGCCTTCCACGGACACGGGCCGGCCGCGAAGGTGGTTGTGGACTCGCCCGGGCATCCGTAGTTCACCAGCGTCAACGGCCGGCCTCCGTGCTCGAGGCGACCGGCCAGGAGGTTCGAGTAGCCCGTTTCGAACGCGGCAGGTGGCAGCCCTGCATCAACCTTCGGTCGTTGGAAGCCGAAAGCCAGCGAGTCACCGAGCGACAGGTAGTAACGATCGCCGCCTGACGGTCCACCGACTGCTGGAGCTGGGGTTGAGCCGATCAAGACCACCACGGCCGCCAGAGCTGTGGCGCACAACCTCGAGTACTTCCGCATCTCGATCCTCTTTCGTACGGCGTTGTTCGGTCGGCTCAGAAGGCGGGGAGTTCGAGGACGCCTCCTCGGTCGTCGTCACTGCCGGGCAAGGCGCCTACGTAGGTCACCCAGATCCTCGATCCGTCGGCCGAGGTTGCGATGCCGTTCAGGCGCGCGACACCGAGCGAGTGACGCCCCAGGCGAACTGTGCGGACGCCCACGATCGTGCCGTCCTGTCGCATCCGGACAATCGTGTCGCTGCCTCGGTTGCAGACGTAGAAGTCGCTGCCCGGCTGCAGCGTCGTGTTGCTCGCACGGTCAGGGTGCGTGGTCTCGATCCGCACCGGAGCCAGGTCGAGCGGTTGCTGGAAGGCCGATGACCTGATGGTGCGCAGTCCGTCGGGCACGAACACCTCGTTGCCTTGCGGGCGACCGATCGTCAGCCTGATCACCTTGATCGAATCATCGAAGGGCTGACTCACGTACAGGATCAGCTCGGGCGCGTAGCTCATCAAGACTCCGAGCCGCGGCAGCGAGACCGGCCCGCGGTGTCCCCTGTCGTGACCCCACGAGCGATGCACGAGCGGCTGGACCGTACGCGGCGGCGCGATGCCGTCGAGCGCCTTCGCCGTGTGCTCCTGTACGACGCTGCCATCGGCCACCACCACCGCGAACACGGCGCGCCCGCTGCCGTCCGGCGATCGGCCGATGAGGGCGGTACCGACGGCCGCCTTGGAGATCGCGCCGGGGACGACCTGGGTCGGGGCACGACCGGTGACATCGTCGAAGTAGACACCACCTGTGCTCGGGTTGGGCGCATTGTTCAACGGACGCCCGTCCGGATCCGCGATCGACGAGGAGCCGGGGCCGTTCAGCCCGTACGGCGCATTGGCCGGCCAGAACCGGCCGAACGCATTGTTGATCGACATGCCGAGCGGATTCGCGACCGCCGTCTGGGCCGCGGTCACGGCAGCGGGTGCGTAGAAACCGTTGCGCCAGTTCGGACTTTGCGCGCTGTACATCTGGACGGCCCCGCCCAGCGCGGACGCCTGCCCGCCAGCGGCCGCGAACCGGTCCGGCACGGCGAGATCGGCGCTGTCCGGATCGATGGAAAGGAAGGAACCCGCCGCCTGGTCCGGATTCGCCTTCGGCGCGCCGAAGTTCGACGTACTCCCGACCAGGATGCGGGTCGGGTCACACACCCTGCCAGGCTGCGTGAATGCCGCCAGCACGGGGTTGGTATTGATCGGACTGCCCGGCAGGAACGTGCCGACCGGAGCTACCGCCGACGCACCGGGAATACCGACCGCGACGACTCGGCCACTGATCGTCGGCACGCCCCCGCGGTTCTCGGCGTAGGCACTCGGCGTCCCCGCGACCGCGTCAACACTGGCAACCCCCGCCAAACCAAGCGCCACAAGAGCCTGGCGCCGACTGATCTGGAACCCACCTTCAGGCGTACTTGAACCTGACATGATGCATCTCCCCCACCGCTTCTCCCCTTGCCGCACTCATGAACACAGACCAGCGAAGAGCACGCGGTCCTATAGCGTTCTCGCCCCTGCCCCCTGGCAGCGCATGACCAATTGGAGACCGCCAGTCACGAAATTCCCCAGGCAAGCCCCGATCAGCAACACCAGTCTTGATCGCAGCAACAGCATTGTCACGACCTCAGACACGGCTCCCTCAACGTGCGGCCATCTCAGCATCTTCGGGCAGAAGCTCGGTCGGGCCTTTGCCTGCGCGCTTCCGAAGAACGACACCGAGAGAGATGTGCCGATGCCAGAGGGTGGCGGCCGTACACGCTGCCGTGGGAGACGCTCCCACCCCCATATCGATCGTCGCGACAAGCTCTCGGGTGTGGAGAACGTCAGCCTTTTCGCATGTGGTGAAGCAGCATCAACGCCGCAACAGTGTTGGCAGACCTGATCGCTCCCCCGCGCACCATCTCAGGCACCCGCTCAAGCGAAACCCACTCGCGACGATCCGACTCGAAATCATCCACCGGATGACTCACGTACTCGGCCCCATCGGCCCAATAGACGTGACAGAGCACATCCGACAGCCCATTCGCAGGCTCAACCGTCATCAGATGCCGCAGCGGACCAGCCCGCCACCCCGTCTCCTCCAGCATCTCCCGCGCAGCAGCCTCAACCACGCTCTCCCCCTCATCAACAACCCCAGCCGGCAACTCCCATCCCCACGTCCCCGTGATGAACCGATGCCGCCACAACAGCAGTACCTCGTTCTTCGCGTTGACCGCCGCGGTCAACGCAAACGCCCGCTGACGAATCACAAAGTGATCAAGGTGCCGCCCATCCGGCAGCTCGACATCCGCCAGATTCACCCGAAACCAAGGGTTCTCATAGACAGCCCTCTCACCAAGGTTCTTCCACTCCACGACGGATCAATCACCGTCCGACTGAGCCAACTCGTCGGCGATCTGCAGGCAGAACGCAGCAGCGTCGCTGCCTGTCAGTGCAACATCGAGCAGCTCATCGATCCAGTAGGAGAAGTGGGCGACGACCTCCGGCTCGGTCAGCCGAATATCTCCGGCGACGGTTTCCACGACCACGAGATCGCGGTCGTACATGCCGAAGCCCGAACCTGGGTTGACGGGTGAAGCTACACCGAAGGGGACAACACCGAATTCGTGACCGGGCAAGGTTGCCATCTCGGCCAGGTGCGCGAGCTGAGCGCGAAGAGTCCCCACGCCGATCCGCCCGAATCGGGTCCGGAGCGCAGCTTCGCCAACGACGTGAATGATCCGCCGTCCCGGCTCGTAGAGAATGCTCTGCCGTCGAACCTTGGCAGCGATGATTCGGCCGACGTCCTCGGGTGTGATCCCATGCTCGGCCAGGAACTTGTCTCCGTCCGCCATCCCCTGGATGTACGCCGGTGTCTGCAATCGGCCCGGAACCATCGCGGGCTGGTACTCCGCAAGAAAGACACAGGCCGTCTCCAAGGCGCCGATCTCGGACTGCAGAGCAGTCGGACTGCCTGCGTCCGCAACCCGATCGCGCCAGGCGCCGTACTGCGCGGCAGCCTTGTCGCGAAGTGCGAGGAGCGGCGCCAGATCTGCTCCGGTCGCCTCCGCCCACGCGGAGATCTCGGCATCGGTCGGAAGCTGCCGACCGGTTTCTATCTTGGAGACCTTGGGCTGCCACCACCCAGCACCAAGCTTCTTGGCCAACTCGATCCCGGACATGCCCGCCTGCTCACGGACAGCGCGGAGTCTGGCACCGAGTAGGCCAAGGGCCTGGCTACTGGATGTCGGGGAATCCACCGGTGATGGCCTCCGGGTTCAGGTCTGTTGCTGGCGTTCGTTGAGGTAGGTCTCCAGCGGTACCGACTGCGCGATGGCGGCATCGCGCCACCTCAGGTGCTGGGCGATCTTATCGGGGTCAGTCACGAGTTCAGCGCCGACAAACGCAAAGACCTCGTCGTAGTGCATCTGCCACACGTAACGCTCGTCGAAGAGCCAGTAGTCGTGCTGGGGTACGCCTTCAGGCCAGGTACCCTCGGGCGCAACGATGATGCGAATCTCATCACCGGCAGCATCCATCTGCGGGTAGCCTGCGAGCTCGAAGCGGGTGTAGTCGGTCAGCGGTTCCACGATCACCCGAACCCTGGCCATTTTGTGTCCAGCGTCTGCGTGCCTCCTGGCCATCGAGGTCCACCACGACAGGTCCAAGTCATACGTACCATCGGCAAGGAATCGGGCCACTGCCTCCTCTTCGCCTGTCGCGTCGTACGTCTGCAGGCCCTCGAGCCTGAATGCTGACTGGCTGAAATCCGCGAACAGACTCAGCCACTCCGCCGTATCAGCCGGCCTGATCCAACGGCTCACCCCTGCCCTCCGTCGAGTTCGGCAGCCAGGAACGCCTCAACCTCAGCAGCAACCGCGGGCCGTCCGCGCTCAGCAAGGAAGAGGCCTGCAGCCCGAAGGAGGGTTTCGGTCGGGATCTCCACCGCCGTCTCATCGTCGGCCACATCACGGAGTTCCGCAGTGGTCTGCGGGTCGAGCCGCTTGCCCTGGCTAACCATCACGGCCGGTGTATCGGCAACGTAGATGGCCGGACACTGGCCTGCGACCTGCGAATCGGCCGACTTGCAGATTCTAGTGAGCTTCATGGGGCACACCGCTTCCTCTAGAAGGGGACAACTGCGGTCGAGTATTGCACATTATGCTCGGAGCATATTATTCTCCAGCTTCACTCACGGAGTCAATGTGAGCACTGCGGGTGACCATCACGCCCGCACACGAGAGGACCTGACGATGACACCGACGATCGATCTGGATGCCGAGCGCTTCCCCGTGGGGAGTGCGTTGCGCCCCGGAGCAGGGAAGACCCTTAGGCCGTTCGGCGTCTCTGTTGCTCGACCGCAACCGCACTTCGAAAACCAGCGAGAACTCGTGAGCCTGGACCCTGATTCACAGATCGGCTACTTCGGTGATCGGCCACTTCGCGACATGGTCATGTCCGGCACTACCTGCTCGGTCGAGAGCGACGGCAAGGACGTAATCAGCCTCGATTGGATGACGGACGACAAGTGAAACCGCACAGCGGCCCAAGCCCTCAAGTTCTGGTGCTGACAGAGATCTGTGACCCGACTGCTGACTTCGTTCTCGACCACCTGAATGAGCGAGGCGTCGAGTTCTGGCGCCTGGACCCCGGCGACTTCCCCGATTCCCTGGACCTGTCCGCAGGCTTCGATGGGTCCTGGTTCGGAGAAGTCCTCGGGCCGCTGCGCCTTGCGGAACTCGGCGAGATACGAGCGGTGTACTACCGCCGACCCTCGGGCTTCAAGACGCCCAAAGACCTCCCCGGTGCCGAGGCTGCCTTTGTGAGATCGCAGGCAAGACACGCCCTCTACGGCGTACTCGCGGCCCTACCGCAGGTCACTTGGCTGAACAGTCCCGGCAAGATGGCCGATGCCCGCATTAAGCCATACCAACTCGCCGTCGCAGCAACTGTCGGCCTGACGACACCACGGACACTGCTCACCAACCGCCCGCACGATGTCGTTGCCTTCGGCCGGCGAATGGGACGCATCGTGACGAAGACCCTGTCCACTGTCGTTTACGAAGACCCGCGGGTTGGCAAGGGGCTGCTCTACACCACCGAGGTACCGGAAACAGACTGGGCAGATCCTGCCATCACAGCGACGGCCCACCTGTTCCAGGAAGTGGTCGACCGCGACTACGAGGTACGCCTGACATATGTTGCCGGGCAATGCTTTGCTGCTGCCATCGAGCCGGATGATCCCGGCGGCGACCTGGATATCAGAGCCCATGGTCGAGCAGTCAGATACACACTGGCGCGCGTTCCTACCGAGATCACGGCCGCGGTGCGTACGATGATGGATCGCCTCGGCCTTCTGTTCGGTGCCTTTGACTTCATTGTCCGGCCCGACGGGCAATGGGTTTTCATAGAGGTCAAACCCAACGGGCAGTGGGCATGGATCGAGCAAGCACTCGGACTACCGATCAGTGCAGCATTGGCAGACATCCTGGAGAAAGGCGCAGCCGAGTGAAGGCGACGCTCATCGAACGCAAGGCTGAGAAGCTACGCCATCAACTGGTCAACGAGCTGGCAGCCGAGGGCGCACTGACTTCACACGAGTGGCGAGCCGCCTTCAACGAGGTACCGCGCCATGTCTTCGTCCCGGTCTTCTATCGCCAGACGCCCGCCGACCAGTCGACCGTCGACGCAGGCACGCCTGACGAGTGGCTCGCAGGCGTCTACAGCGACCAACTGCTGGTCGTCTCCCCCGATGTGAAGTCGTCGAGCACCGTACCCAGCCTGATGGCGACCATGCTGGAAGCCCTCGACCCGGCAGACGGAGATCGGACGCTCGAGATCGGCACCGGCACCGGCTACAACGCCGCATTGCTATGTCACCGACTCGGTGACAGAAATGTCGTAAGCGTTGACATCGCGGCCGACCTGATCGATGCCGCTGGCAAATACCTGGCCTCGCTCGACTACCACCCAACACTCGCCATCGGCGACGGCGCAGACGGATGGGTCGGCGGGGCTCCGTACGACCGCATCATCGCCACCTGCGCCCCAAACCGGGCCCCGCAGTCATGGATCGACCAGACGCAAAGCGGCAGCCGCATCGTCACACCCATCGCCACGGGAATCGCAGTCATCGACTTCGACGCCGACCACCACGGAACCGGGCGCTTCCTGGCCGGCCCTGCGTTCTTCATGCCCTTGCGGCCCGCGCCGCGGCCAGCCGATCTCAGCGGTCAGATCACCGAAATCACGTCAGCAGCCGCGCAAGTGCGACCAACAGAGCTAGACGAATCAATCTGGTTCGACAGCGACTTCCGCTTCATACAAGCCCTCGCCCTACCGGGCCTCCGCTTCCTGAGCAAGCTCTCAGACAGCGGAGTCGCGATATTCATCGTCCCGGATGGTTCGTGGGCACGCATCGACCAGCAAACTGTCGCCCAAGGCGGCCCACAGAATGTCTGGGACCTCCTAGAGGTCGCACATCGACGGTGGACCGACCTCGGACGCCCCTCACGCGAGCAGTTCAGCTTGCGCATCACACCCGGAGCCCAACTGGTGCGACTTGATGGCACGGACACGGCATGGCAACTGCCAGACCTTCCGTGACGAGTTGACTAGCCTGCGACGTGCAGTGCAACTTACTGACCACTGACGAAGGGACCACCGTGGCCGACGACACCACCGACCAGTCCGCGGCAGGCACCATCGCCTTCGCCTACGAGATGGGCGTCCTCAAACGCCTTCGCCGCGCCGGCTGGTGGCACGTCGGCGTCCGCGACCCCGAATCCGTCGCCGAACACAGCCTCCGTGTAGCCCAACTAGCAGCATTGATCGCGGCCGAGGAAGGCGGCGATCCGGCCCGCGCTGCCTACCTGGGAATGTGGCACGACTCGCAGGAAACTCGCATCGGCGACATTCCCCACAGCGCTCGCCCCTACATCGAGGTCGCCTCCAACGAGCGCATCACCGAGGACCAGGTCGCCGGCCTACCCGACACTGCCGCCAAGAGCATCCGTGAGGCAGTCGCCGAATACCAAACCCAAGACACCCTCGAAGCGCGCTGTGCCAAGGACGCCGACCGCCTCGAGTGCCTTCTGCAAGCCGTCGAGTACCGCGAGAGCGGCTACACCCGAGTAGACGGCTGGATCGAGTCCTCCCGCACCAACCTCCGAACCGATTTCGGCAAACGCCTCGCCGACGCGGCTCTCACCGTCTCACCGCTCACATGGCGGAATCGGTAGTACTTGTCCCCAAGACCGATATGAAGGTGGATAGACGTGGCTCAGAGCGGCATTCCGGAGTTGGCGCAGGACGTCGTCAACATGGTTCGCTCGATGCTTGACGACCTCCGTCCCAAGCTCCTGAAAGCTGCCCTTACCGGCCGCCGTGCCGAGACTGAGAACCATCGCCATCAGGACAACTTCCTGTCTGGCTACGACTCCTCATGCATGATCTCTACAAGCAGCGCCTCGCCGAGTTCCTTCCGTCGTTCATCTACGCCTCCGAGGAATCGGATCTGGAGGTGGTTGGCTCTAACGAGAGTCCGGACTGGTGCGTGCTTGTAGATCCGCTGGACACCAGTGAGCTCGCGGTACGTGCACTCCAGGGCTATACGCACGTCATGGTCTATTCGCTCTCTAGAGAGCGGCCCATAGTTTCTGTCGTCGGCGACATCTTTCACCATGTTCAGTTATATGTAGCTGCTCTAGGCGACGACGGAGTTGATCGGGCCTTCGCCGTCACGAGGGATGGCGAATGGCACGCTATGACGCGTAGACCGAGGGTCGCCCTGTCGGAGGCCTTGGTGACCAACTACCTGATGCGGCCCGAGGCGAGACTCCTGCCGCTCGCTCGACAAGAGGACCTTCTGAAGGCACTCGGTGCAGAGGGACCTGGTGGTAAGCGAACGGGCCGGATAGGCGTCGGCCATGGCTCGGCCTCCCTGTGCCACGTCGCAGCGGGGTTCACCGACGCAACCCTCGAAATCCAGAAGGGATTTGCGCCCTGGGACTTCCTGCCGGGACATTACGTCCTACACGCCGCTGGCGGCACTGCCATCGACCTTGAAGGCAATCCGATCGGCCTGGACTACGGCTGGAACAGCATCACCGAAATAAGCCAGGCCATGGCGGGCAAGCAGAAGTTCATCGCTACGAGCGACCCTGCCCTCGCCGAGGAAATCCGCAAGACGCTCCGCCGCTGACTCGAGCCTCGACACATCCCACCGGCCGAGGCATCGACTCGTCTTCTCGGCCGGATCGAGCACCTAGTTCGAGCGATGAGACCAGCCGTCAAAGCAGCATCTCTTGCAAACCCTTGACCTCGGCCAGGAAGTGCTCTTCGAGGATCTGCTGCTCGTAGCCTTGTTTGGCCAGCAGCGGGAACGGTTGCCCGGGCCGCGGGTCTTCCACGTATCTCGGAACCAAGTGCGCATGAAGATGAGGGCTTGAGTTGCCCAGGGTTTCGTAGTTCATTTTCAGGGGTTCGTAGTAGGCCACCAGCGCCCCCCTGCAGCTCAACATCCGCCAGATTCACCCGAAACCAAGGGTTCTCATAGACAGCCCTCTCACCAAGGTTCTCCCACTCCATCAGTTCGGCGGTCCTTCCTTGACGCCGATAGACGTCGGCTTCACCGCGGGCACGACCTCAACCGGCCGGTCCCCTGGCGGGATCCGATACCAGTCATGGAGCTCCTTGAAGCACGCCTCGTAAAGCTCATCGGTCGGAGGCTCTCCCCTGATCTCGATACCAATACTCTCCGACAGATCGATGACTGCGTCGATGCCCTCACGGCGCATGATCCGGGCGAGGCGAAAGTCGACCTCCTCCGCGAAGAACGCATCCAGCTCCTTCCTGCCGCCAGGCGGAAACTTGGCCAGGCAAGGACCGAAGATGATGTCTTGGATGCGGTTGATGTCGCCATAAATGCGCAGCCTGCCGTCGTCATCCCTGTACATCACGACGTCGTACTGAGCCAGGCATCGGTTGACCTCGTGCAGCTCGTCGCTCATAGCCACTCTCATCGATGACAGAACCCATAGGAACAGCCACGAGATTAGTCGCCGAGAGAGCCCTCGACCTCACTGTTGTCACATCTGGTGAACCAGCAACGACGCCGCGACGGTGTAGTCAGACCCGACCGCTCCTCCTCCACGTTTTGTCCGCACGCTCCCGACATGTGACCAGTGGTTCGAGTGTTCTGTTCGAGTGTTCCCGATTTGATGTACTCGAACAGTTGTTCTACTGTTGGCGCATGACGAGTCGATCGATCTGCGCCACCGACGAGGAGCTGTACGCCGGCTATCTCGCCGCGCAGCCCGATCTCAACCCGCCCCCCGAGCAATGGCCCGACCACCCCGACTCCTCACCCCCCTACGACCCCGACGACCCCGACGCGATCGTGGCTCTCAGCGCCGACGACCTGTTCGGCGAGCCCTACCAGGCCAACAAGGTCGACGACCTCGAATGGGAGCTGTGGTCCGGCCTCGACCAGGACGAGGCCGAACGCGAGATGCTGCGCCGGTCCGCGCCGGCCTGGGTGTTCCTGCCCCCAGGCGGCGAACTCGCCACCGCACTCGAACCGGTACGCCCACAGACCGAGTCCCCGATCGTGCTGATCGAGTTGATGAAAGCAGCAGCACGACTCGCCTCCTGGGCCGAATCGATGAAGGCAGGAGCGATGGCCACGTTCTTCCGCCAGCGCAAAGCCCAGTACGCCGACAACCCGCGACCCGCCCAGACCGATTCCTCCGGCCGACCCGTCGACCCCGAACGATCCTGGGCCGCCGAGGTCGGCGCAGCCCTGCACCTGTCCGCAGACACCGCCGTCCACCACATCGAGACCGCACTCCACCTGACCGGACCACTGTCAGCCACCAACACCGCACTACGATCCGGCGCCCTGTCCTGGTCCAAGGCCCTGTCGATCTCAGAAGCCACCCGCAACCTGCCCGACGAATCAGCACAAGCAGTCGAAGCACACGTACTGCGGCGCGCGCCATCCCAGACCCACGCCAACCTGCGCAAATCCCTACGCCGCCAAGTCGCCAAACACACCGCCGCCGAACAAGCCGACGAACACCGCGAAGCCCTCCGCGAACGCACCTGCAAAATCGTCCCCCTGGCAGGCGGCATGGCCGGCCTCTGGATCGTCCACACCGCCGACAAGATCCAGCAAATATGGGTCGCCGTCCAAGCCATCGCAGACCTCTCCAAACGCCCCACCAACTCCGCGACGGCCGCGAGCCCTACCGCCGACGTCGAGCCCACCAGCACCGGCCCCAGCACCGACTTCGAGCCCACCACCGACGCCAGCCCCACCGCAGACGCCGAACCCACCACCAGTGCCGATCCCACCATCGACGTCAGCCCCACCGCCGACTCCGAGCCCGCCACGGACCCGGCCACACCGAGCGAGACCGACGCCAACGCTGCGACAAGCGTCAACACCGGCGCGACTCCCGGTCGCGAGCCCGACCCGACGGCCAACACGCCTGGTGTCAACACCACGCCCGACACCGACACTGACACCGGCACCGGCAGCGGCGGTGGCGGTGGCAGCGGCGGCAGCGGCGGTGGCAGCGGCACAGACGCCGACACACTGGCCGATGATGCCCTGGGCAACCATTCTGATCCCGCCACCACGAACACCGAGCCCGGCCAGCAACCACGCCCACGCGACGAACGCACCGCACCACAACGCCGAGCCGACGCCGTGACCGACCTGTTCGAGCACATCCTCCACAACGGACTCGACTGGCTCGGACGCCGACTACCCGACCAGCACAAAAGACGCCCACACATCGAAGTAGTCATCCCAGCCAGCACCCTGCTCGGCCTGGACAACGACCCCTGCGAACTCACCGGCTACGGACCCATCCCCGCCGACCTCGGCCGCCGCATCGCCACCAACGGCACCTGGCGCCGCCTCCTGACCGACCCCATCAACGGCACCGTCCTGGAAGCCTCAACCACCCGCCACGACCCCGGCACACTCGTCAGCGAAACCCTCCTCGCCCGACACCCCGTCTGCGCCTGGCCCGGCTGCAACCGCACCTCCCGCGAATGCGACCGCGACCACGGCACCCGCTTCGCCATCTCCGGAACCACCAGCCTGGCCGGACTCGCCCCCTACTGCCAATACCACCACCTCATCAAAGACACCCCCGCCTGGGGCTGGCACACCCAAAACCACCCCGACGGATCAATCACCCTCACCACACCCACCGGCCACCGCTACACCACCGTCCCACCCGCCCGCGGCCCGATCCAACACCACCAACACCAACCCCCACACACGCAGCAACCTCACGCCGACGACCCGAGACAGGAACCGCCAGGTGCGTCGCAACCAGCAGACCGCATTAGCTCATCGGATCCGCCACCATTCTGAGAAGTCACGCCCCAGCCAGAGCCGCCGTGACCACCTTGGGAGCTCGGCGTCAGGCATGGTCGCCTTGAGCGCGCTCCGATCCGATGCCGCCAGGCAGCTCTGACTTAGTCTGCTACGTGCAGTCATCCCGCTGACCGCTGGCGAAGGGACCGTGGCCGACGACACCAGCGACTCCCACGCCGCGGGGGCCATCGCCTTCGCCTACGAACTGGGCGTCCTCAAACGCCTCCGTCGGGCCGGGTGGTGGCACGTCAGTGTCCGGGATCCTGAGTCGGTCGCCGAACACAGCCTTCGCGTCGCCCAACTTGCCGCCCTCATCGCAGCAGAGGAAGGCGGCGATCCTGCCCGTGCCGCCTACCTCGGCATGTGGCACGACTCCCAAGAAGCCCGCATCGGTGACATCCCCCACAGCGCCCGCCCCTACATTGAGGTCGCCTCGAATGCCTTCTGCAAGCCATCGAGTACCAGGAATCCGGCTACACCCGAGTAGACGGCTGGATCGAATCCTCACGCTCGAATCTCCGAACCGATTTCGGCAAACGCCTCGCCGACGCGGCTCTCACCGTCTCACCACTTGCCTGGCGCAACCGGTAGCCCGCTCAACCGGATCTGCACCGCTCCGGGAACACCGTCATGGCGGGTCGAATGCTCAGCCGGGTCGGGTAGGCACGAAGACACGAATCCCTCCAGCGAGGCCGTGCTCATGGGTCGCGAGGCCGGTCGGCTGCCTTCCGACAACGGGTCGGCCGTCAGCAATCGTTAGGGCGGTGTGCAGGTCTAAAGCCTCTGACGCAGCACGCCCCGATTGCATAGAGTCACGGATCAGTCCACTGCAGCAGTCAGTTGCCGACTGAGCGTATCCGCTCGGGCAGGCTTCCGGATCGGGTCCGGACTGGCCCGTCCATCTTGGGGGGAATTCATGACACAGCAGTACCCGCAGCCGCCGCATGGGCAAGTGCCGATGCAGCCGCCGAAGAAGAAGAACAGCAGCAGCACCAAAACAGCCCTGATCATCGTCGGCTCCGTCGTCGGTGGCCTTGTCCTGATCGGCATCCTGGGTTCGCTTGGCGGCAACGACGCCGACCCCGACTCGACGGCGGGCGACCAGCCCACGACAACAGCATCGGCTACGGCCCCTGCGCCGAAACCGGTCGCTCCGACGACCGCACCCGCCGTGCCGAAGACAACAGCCAAGCCAGTGCCGGTCAAGCCCGCAGAGCCGAAGCTCACGTGCGAGGACCAGGAGGATCGGTCGAAGCCGTGCACCGTGAAAGGTCGGCTCAGCATTCAAGCTCGGCTCGCACACCGTGATGGCCGGTTGGAAGATCGAGGACTCCGGTTTCGGCATGACGATCGTCGGTAAGGCGAAGAACACCGATGACAAGACCAGCACGATGTTCACCCACATCAAGTTTCTCAAGGGCGACGAGGTGCTGGCGAACGTCATGTGCAACACCGGCGACCTGGAGCCCGGTCAGACAGAAGCGATGAACTGCATCCCGGACGGTACGTACACGAAGAAGTTCGACAAGGTCACTGCCGAAGCGAGCTTCTAGGGCTTTTCCCCACACCGACCCCACGCTTAGCGCGAATCGGCACGGGCGGGCGATGGCTCGGCGTGATCCCGGTTCTGCTGCGGGACCACGCCGAGCACGAGCGGTTGGTTGCACGGTGGCCGGCGGCAGCCGTCCGCGTGCGGGGCCTGTGCTTACCTACCTGATGCGCATGCCGGAGATGGCTCGGGAGATGACCAGTCGCTGGATTTCCGACGTACCCTCGAAAATCGTGTAGATCTTGGCGTCTCGGTGCATGCGCTCTACCGGGTACTCGCGGGTGTAGCCGTTGCCGCCCAGGATCTGGATGGCTTCTTCGGTGACCTTGACGGCGACCTCGCCGGCCTTCAGCTTGGCCATCGAGCCTTCACCGTGGCGGTAGTCGGGGGTTTCGCCTCGCATCAGGGCCGCTGACATGTTGGCGGCTCGCCAGACCAGCAAACGCGCTGCGTCGATTTCCATGGCCATGTCGGCGAGTTTGAAGGCGATGCCCTGGTTGTCGATGATGGGGCGGCCGAACTGTTCGCGACCCTTCGCGTAGTCCAGCGCGAACTCGTAGGCGGCGCGGGCGATGCCTACCGCCTGGGCGCCGACGATGTGGCGGGTCATCTCGAAGGTGGCCATGGAGGCGTTGCGAACCTTGGCTTCACCCGAAGCGGCGGCGCGGGCGCGGGCGAGGCGCTCGTCGAGCTTCTCCTTGCCGCCTAGGACGTTGGCGGCGGGGATGCGGACGTTGTCGAAGAAGACGTCGGCGGTGTGGGAGGCGCGCAGGCCGTGCTTGCGCAGCTTGGTGCCCTGCTCCAGGCCCTTCACTTCACTCTTCGGTACGACGAACGCGGCCTGACCCTTCGTGCCCAACGAAGGGTCGACGGTGGCTACAACCACGTGGATGTCGGCGATGCCGCCGTTGGTGGCCCACGCCTTCTGGCCGTTGATGACCCATTCAGAGGTCTTTTCGTCGTACGTCGCTCGCGTGCGGATCGCGGAGACGTCGGAGCCGGCGCCTGGCTCGGAGGAGCAGAACGCGGCCACGCGAACGTCGTCAGGCGTGCCGTAACAGCGGCCCATCCACTGGCTCCACTGCTCGGGGGTGCCGTTGGAGAAGATGGCGGACGAGGCCAGGCCGGTGCCCTTGAGCGACATGCCGATGCCGGCGTCGCCCCAGAAGAGCTCCTCGTGAACCAGCGGCATCAGCAGGCCCGACGGGTCGACGAAGAGGTTGATGTTCATGTCGAGTCCGTAGAGGCCGATCTTGGCGGCCTCCTGGATCACGGGCCACGGGGTCGTCTCACGCTCGTCCCACTCGGCGGCCGCCGGGCGCATCACGTCGGCGGCGAAGGCGTGGGTCCAGTCGCGGATCTCGCGCTGCTCGTCGTTCAGGGCGAACGAGAAGGGACTCCAGCCTGGCTTGGACCGCTCGGCACCTAGTTCACCGGCCAGCGCCATCACATCAGTGGAGACGGCGGGCTTGGGGTCGGTCATCGTCATCAACATCCTCCGGCAACTACAGGGGGCACCGAAACATCCGAAAGCAGGAACGTCCGAAAGCATATGTTACCGATGAGTGTAACCGTCGTTTGCACCAAGGGGTACCGGTATGGCTAAGATCGGTCCTATGAGCTCCGCGCTGCTCGCGATCGGACGCCGCCGGACCACGGCGGAGCGTCGGCGCGACCGGGAGCGGGACATCATCCGGGCCACCCGGGAGCTGTTCGACGAGCGGGGCACGATCGACGCTCAGATCGACGATATCGCCAAGCGGGTCGGGATCAACAAGGCGCTGATCTACCGGCACTTCTCCGGCAAGGAAGAGCTGTTCGCGCTCACGCTGGTCGACTACCTCGGCGAGCTGGACGACCGCCTCAGCGCCGTCGACAATCCCCGCAAAACGCCGCTCAACCGGCTGAAGGCGCTGAGTGAGGTGTTCGTCGACTTCTGTCTGGAGTTCCCGGCCTTCACCGACTGCGCGATGAGTCTGCTGCGCAGGACCGGTGAGGAGTTGTTCGGTGAGATCACCGAGCCGGTGATGGTGACACTCGGTACGGCGATGGCTTCCGCGCTCGGCCGGATTGCCGTCGTACTGGAAGCCGGGCAGCGGTCGGGTGCGTTCGCGAAGGCGGACACCGCGTACCTGGCCAACCATCTGTACACACAGACGCTCGGATCGTTGCACATGGCAAGGGTCGGGCTGATCGTGTCGAGCGGGAAGCCGGGACATCCGGTGGTGCATCATGCCGAGGTGGCGACGGTGCGGGCGACCGCGATCACCGCGACCTTGGCAACCGCAGTGGGGCGCTTCGCTTATGAGGTTCCGAAGAAAGCACGCAGAGCAGGAGACAAACCATGACCGAGCCCCGCAGAGTGGCTGTTGTCGCCGGCAACCGGATTCCGTTCGCACGCCAGGACAAGACGTACCGGCACTCCTCGAACTCCGACATGTTGACCGCCGCGATCAACGGCCTGGTCGACCGGACCGGGCTCGGTGGTCAGGAGATCGGTGAGGTGGTCGCCGGTGCGGTGCTCAAGCACGCCCGCGACTGGAACATGGTGCGCGAGGTGGTGCTCGGGTCGAAGCTCGCGGCCACGACCCCGGCGTACGACATCCAGCAGGCCTGTGGGACCGGGCTGGAGGCGGCGATCCTCGTTGGGAACAAGATCGCGCTCGGCCAGATCGACGCGGGCATCGCGGGCGGCGTCGACACCGCGTCGGACGCGCCGATCGCGGTCAACGACAAGCTGCGCAACATCCTGCTCGATCTGAACCGGGCCAAGACGTTCCAGGACCGGCTGAAGGTCCTCGCCCGCGTGCGGCCGAAGGACGTCGTACCGGAGATCCCGCGCAACGCCGAGCCGCGCACGCGGAAGTCGATGGGTGATCACGCGGCGCTGACCGCGCTCGAGTGGGGCATCACTCGTGAGGCGCAGGACGAGATCGCGTACCGCTCCCACGTGAACCTGGCCGCGTCGTACGACCGCGGTTTCCAGCAGGACCTGATCACGCCGTACCTCGGCCTGGAGAAGGACCAGAACCTGCGCCCCGACACGACGCTGGAGAAGCTGGCCAAGCTGAAGCCGGCGTTCGGCAAGGGTGAGACCGCGACCATGACGGCCGGCAACTCAACCCCGTTGACGGACGGGGCGTCCGCCGTACTGCTGAGCACTGATGAGTGGGCCGAGGAGCACGGGCTGCGGCCGCTCGCTTATCTGACGCACTCGCAGACCGCGGCGGTCGACTACGTGAAGGGTGCCGAGGGCCTGCTGATGGCTCCCGCGTACGCCGTACCGCGGATGCTCGCGCGCGCCGGTCTGACGCTGCAGGACTTCGACTACTACGAGATCCACGAGGCGTTCGCCTCCCAGGTGCTCTCGACGCTGAAGGCGTGGGAGGATCCGATCTTCTGCAAGGAGCGGCTCGGTCTCGACGCCCCGCTGGGCGAGATCGATCGCGCCAAGCTGAACGTGAACGGCAGCTCACTCGCCGCGGGCCACCCGTTCGCGGCGACCGGCGGGCGGATCGTCGCCGCGCTGGCCAAGCAACTCGACGAGAACGGCGGTGGCCGCGGCCTGATCTCGATCTGCGCCGCGGGCGGCCAGGGTGTCGTCGCCATCCTCGAGAAGTAGGAGCAGACCCATGACGGACCGCTACCAGACCTTCACCCGGACCCCGCTCGGTCAGACGCTGGTGAAGAACCTCGGCCTGCCCGACCCGGTGCCGCTGCAGCGCTGGACCGAGGGTTCGCGCGTCATCGACGGCTCGGTGGTGTTCGGCGCGATCGGTGAAACCGAGGCCGGCAAGGCGATCCAGGCGTTGCTGCGCGACATCGGCGCCTCTTTCAGTACGGCGACCGAGGGCGTCGCGTCGAGCCAGATCCGCCCGAAGGCGCTGGTCTTCGACGCGACCGGCGCGACCTCGACGGCCGACCTGACGAGCCTCCAGCGCTTCTTCTCCCCCGTCATCCGCCAGCTCGCGGCCGCCGGCCGGGTGATCGTGGTCGGCCGGACGCCGGAGCTCGCGACGTCGACCGAGCAGCACATCGCTCAGCGCGCGCTCGAGGGCTTCACCCGCTCGCTCGGCAAGGAGGTCAAGCGCGGCGCCACGGTCAACCTCGTGTACGTCGCCCCGGACGCCCACGAGCAGCTGGACTCGACGCTCCGCTTCTTCCTCTCCCCCAAGTCCGCGTACGTCGACGGCCAGGTGGCGCGGGTCGGGACCGGACCCCTGGTGGGCAACGATCCGGATCGCCCGCTGGCCGGCAAGGTCGCGCTCGTGACCGGTGCGGCCCGTGGAATCGGTGCCGCGATCGCCGACACGCTCGCTCGGGACGGCGCAACCATCCTCGGCGTCGACGTCGCGCAGAACGCGGATCCGCTGCGCAAGGTGATGACTCGGCTCGGCGGTTCTGAGCTCCTGCTCGATGTGACCGCGGTCGATGCCGCACAGCGGATCGCTGCTCACGCCCAGGAGCAGTACGCCGGTCTCGACATCGTCGTACACAACGCGGGCATCACGCGGGACAAGCGGCTGGCGAACATGCGCACCGACACGTGGGACGCCGTACTGGATGTGAACCTGCGTGCGCCGGAGCGGATCACCGAGCACCTCGTCGAGTCCGGCACGATCCGGGCCGGCGGCTCCATCATCGGGGTCGCGAGCATCGCCGGGATCGCGGGCAACAACGGTCAGACGAACTACGCCACCTCGAAGGCCGGCGTGATCGGGCTCGTGCAGGCACTCGCGCCGAAGCTGGCCGACAAGCAGATCCGGATCAACGCGGTCGCGCCCGGGTTCATCGAGACCGAGATGACCGCGAAGGTGCCGTTCGCGATTCGCGAGGTCGGCCGCCGGATCAACTCGCTGCAGCAGGGCGGGTTGCCGATCGACGTGGCCGAGACGATCGCGTGGTTCGCCGACCCGGCCTCGGCCGGCGTCACCGGCAACATCATCCGGGTCTGCGGCCAGAGCATGCTGGGCGCCTGACATGCCGACCCGCCGGTACGACGACTCTCCCGGCCTGGGCGGTCTGTACGCGAAGACCGTGAAGGCGACGCTGCGGCGTGCGGACTACGAGCCATCGGAGGACGGTCTCACCCTGGAGTTGCCGCACTCGGCGATCGACCAGGACCACCTCGCGGCGTACCGGGATGTAACCGGGTTCCCGGCCGGTCCGGCGTTACCGGCGACGTACCCGCACGTCCTGGCCTTCCCGCTGCACCTCGATCTGATGTCGGATCCGTCGTTCCCCTACAAGCCGATGGGGATCGTGCATCTGTCGAACACGATCACCCAGAAGCGGCCGCTGCCGATCCATGCGGAGCCGGCGATTCGCGTGCACAGTACGCCGGAACGCCCGCACCCGAAGGGGATTGTCTTCGACATCGTCAGCGAGGTGCTGGTCGACGGCGACGTGGTGTGGACCGATCTGACGACCTTGCTGAGTCGTGCCAAGGGGTCGGAGGGTCATGTTGATCTGCTGCCGGACCCCGAGCTGCCGCCGCAGGCCTGGTGGGATCTACGCGGCAACCTCGGTCGTCGGTACGCCGCCGCTTCTGGCGACAGGAATCCGATTCACCTGTTCAAGCTGACTGCGCAGGCGTTCGGGTTCCCGCGCCAGATCGCGCACGGCATGTGGGCGAAGGCGGCCGCGCTCGCATCGCTGGAGCGGGCCGCGAAGCTTCCGGAGGAGTTCACCGTCCGGGTCGACTTCCGCAAGCCGCTCTTGCTGCCCTCGCGTGTGCAGTTCGGGTACGCCGTTGGTGGCAAGACCACCGACTTCGTCCTGTACGACGACGCTCACGAGGTCACCCATCTGATCGGTCAACTCCAGGAAGACTGAAGCGCGCCGGGGATCACCTCCTGCGCGACCCGGTCGAGGACCTCGCCGATCGGTGCTGCGTCGCGGCGGCTGCCGTCGCGTTCGCGGATGGCGAGCTGGCCGGCTGCGGCCTCGCGAGCGCCGAGGATGGCCTGGTACGGCGCCAACCGGTTCTCGCGGATCCGCGCCCCGAGGTTTCCCTCGTCGGCGTGCGCGACCTCGACCCGCAGTCCGCGGGATGACGCCCGCCGGGCGACCTCGATGGCGAGCTTCTCCTCGTCGTCCGAGATCGGCAGCACCACGAGCTGCACCGGCGCGAGCCAGGCCGGGAACGCGCCGCCGTGCACCTCGATCACCTGAGCAACCGCTCTCTCGATGCTCCCGACGATCGCGCGGTGCACCATCACCGGCCGGTGTTTGTTGCCGTCAGCACCGATATATTCGAGGCCGAAGCGCGCCGGCTGGTTGAAGTCGAGTTGGATGGTCGACAGGCTGTACTCGCGGCCGGCCGAATCGACCACCTGGACGTCGATCTTCGGTCCGTAGAACGCGGCGTCACCCGGCGACTCGACGTATTCGACACCTGCGTTGACCAGCACGTCACGCAGGAGCCCGGCGGCATGCGCCCAGCTCGCGGCATCACCGACGTACTTGCTGTCTGGGCTGCCGATGACGGCGTCCTCGGCCGGGAGCGCGAGCACGTAACGAGCCGCGCTGATCCCGAGATCGACGTACGCCTGGTTGATCAGAGAGAGCGCTCCCTGGGCTTCCTCGGCGACCTGGTCGAGGCGGCAGAAGATGTGCGCGTCGTTCAACTGCATGGCGCGGACCCGGCTGAGGCCGCCGATCACGCCCGACAGCTCGGAGCGATATTGACCGCCTAGTTCAGATAAGCGCAGCGGGAGCTCGCGGTAGCTGTGAGCACGAGACCGGTAGATGAGCGCATGGTGCGGGCAGATGCTCGGCCGCAGGACCAGCTCCTCACCGCCCATGTCCATCGGTGGGTACATGTCGTCGCTGTATTTGTCCCAGTGGCCGGAGATCTCATAGAGCGCTCTCTTCGCGAGAACGGGCGAATACACCTGCTGGTAGCCGGCGCGTCGTTCGACTTCGCCGATGTAACTCTCCAAGGCGTGCCGGACAGCAGCGCCCGCCGGAAGCCAGTACGGGAGACCTGCACCGATCAGCGGGTCAGAGTCGAACAGGCCGAGCTCGCGGCCGAGTTTGCGGTGGTCGTACATGGTTCATCTCCTGTTGAGATGGGGCGAACCACGAGGCAGACATGAAAAAACCCCGGGGCACTCGCCCCGGGGTTCAGTGACAGTCAGGTGTCAGCGCGCCGGGACAAACTCCGGCGTCGTCGTCTCTACTGCGCGCTGCAACATGCTCACTACGTTAGCCACCGCAGCTCATTTGCTCAAGTCCAATCCGACTGGCCGGATCAGACCCTCCTGCGCGACCGACGCGACCAGGCGGCCGTCCTCGGTGAAGAGCCGGCCCAGCGCGAAGCCGCGTGCACCCGAGGCCGACGGTGAGGTCTGGTCGTAGAGGAGCCACTCGTCGGCGCGGAACTCGCGGTGGAACCAGAGCGCGTGGTCCAGGGATGCCGGCTGGATCCGGCGGTCGCCGATGACGATGCCGTGCGGCAGGAGACTCGCGCCGAGCAGCGTGAGGTCGCTCGCGTAGGCGAGCACGCACGCGTGCAGCGCCGGTTCGTCCGGAAGCTTGCCTGCGGCACGGATCCAGAACTGTCGCCCGGTGACACCAGCCAGCCGGACGTTCAGAGCGGACCATTCGCGATCCCAATCGGCGGCCGCGCGACCCGACTGGGCCTCGAGCACGCTCGACAGCGTCGGCGCTTCTTCCGGCGGTACGACGTCCGCCGGGATCGGCTCCTGGTGATCCAGCCCGGGCTCGGGCTTCTGGAACGACGTGGACATGTAGAAGATCGGCTTGCCGTGCTGCGATGCCACGACCCGCCGGCTGGAGAAGCTGCCGCCGTCCCGCGTGCCCTCGACGCGGTAGATGATCGGTACGGCGGTGTCGCCGCCGCGCAGGAAGTAGCCGTGCAGCGAGTGCACGAGCCGCCCGCTGTCGACCGTCTGCCCTGCGGCGGCCAGCGCCTGGCCGAGTACCTGCCCGCCGAACACCCGCTGCAGGGAGGTCTGCGGCTGCCGCCCGCGGTACAGGTCGACGTCGATCATCTCCAGGTCGAGCAGCTCGACCAGGTCTTCCAGCGACTCAGGCATGCCTCATCCTGACAGGTCGCTCCCCTGCGTCGGCGTCATTCCACTCCGGTGGGCTGTGGGTCCCGTCACGCGGACGCTTTCGGTGAGCTTTCGGTCGCCTTCGGTAAACTTATGATTGAGAGCTCAACGACCAAGCACTTGATTGAGGAGACCTGTTGTGAAGCTGCCCCCCATCGCTCAGGACGTCGTCCTGCTGATCGCCCGCGTCGGCGTCGGCATCGTGTTCGTCGCGCATGGCTGGCAGAAGTTCCAGACCAACGGCATCGACGCCACCGCACAGGCCTTCCAAGGGATGGGCGTGCCGTCCCCGACCATCTCGGCGTACTACGCGACCGGCGCCGAACTGATCGCCGGTACGGCGCTCATCCTCGGCGTCCTCACCCCAATCGCCGGCGTACTCCTGACGCTCGACATGCTGGGCGCGTTCCTGTTCGTCCACGCCCCGAACGGCGTCTTCGCGAGTGACGGCGGCTGGGAACTCGTCGCCGCCCTAGGCCTCTTCGCCCTCACCGTCGCGGTGGTCGGCCCCGGCCGCTTCAGCCTCGACCGCCTCATCATCCGCACCCCAGCCCGAGAATCAGTCCCCGCCTGACCCCTCCCAATTTCCCTGCCTACCCAGCCAAATCGGGGGTCCTACACCCTCATGCGCGTACCGAACCCCTGATTTCCCTGCCTACCCAGGGAATGAGGGGCCACCGCGGGTGAGGTCACGCGGGCAAGGTGGGCGGACGGCAGGTCGGGATGGGCACGGCAGGTGAAGGTGGGGCGAACTGGGCAGTGCGTCCGGAGATGAGGAGCGGGCGCCATCCGTGCCGACCGCTTCAGCCTCGACCACCTCATCATCCGCACCCCAGCCCGAGAGTCAGCCACCGCCTGACGCGACCCCCGTCATCGGCAATCTGAACGGATGACCCCAAAGCCGGTTAGTTAGTGGGTCAGGGTTGGTGTCAACGGGCCTGCCGCCGAGCTGACGTCCGAAGAACCCGCAGGCCTGGTACGGCGTGTCTTCGGACGTAAGCGGCGCCGTCGCCGGTTCCGGGGAGGACTCGGGTCGGCGTCCAGCCGATGTGGGGAGGATATAGGACCGATTCGGGGGGCAAATCCTCCCCAGATCCCGTTCCGGGCCGGGCAAACCCTCCCCAAACCGGTTTGGGGAGCCACAGCGCGACAACCACCAGCGAAACCAGCACCCCGCAAACCCGACCCCACCGCGCTCACCACACCCAACGTCCGAACATCCGGAGACCACGCCCGCAGTTCTTTCGGACGTCAACGCCAGGCGGGCTGCTTGACACCGCCGCCGACCCACTAACTAACCGGCCTTGCCGATGACCCCTGAAATTGCCCCCCTTCTCCCCTCGAAATTTGAGCAGAGAAGGGACGACTCGAACGGATATCCCCTGAAATGCGCGGCCCCCCGGACCCGGTCCCCGGGGCGGGAGACCGACGTACGGCGGATCTGGCCGGGCCGTCCAGATGCACGGCACGGCCGGGCTGCGCCACGTGGGTCGCAGGTGCACGACGGACTGCAGGTGGTGGGGAGGTCGGGCGCGGTCAGGCGGCGGAGACGGCGAGGAGAACCTCGGGGCGAGGCACTACCTGCAGTCGGTCGTGCAGGTAGGCGGCGATCCCCGTGCACACAGCAGCGTGGCGTGGTGCAGGTGCACTAAGGACTGCACGTGGTGGGGAGGTCGGACGCGTGGCTAGGTGGCGGGACCGCGAGGGGAACCTCGGAGCGAGGCACTACCTGCAGTCGGTCGTGCTGGTCGGCGGCATCCCCGTGCGGTCAGGAAGGTGGCGCGAGGCGGGTGCGCTAAGGACTGCACGTGGTGGGGAGGTCGGGCGCGGTTGAGCGGTGGGACGGGGACGGGAGCCGCGGGGGCCGGCACTACCTGCAGTCGTTCGTGCTGGGTGGGCCGGTGCAAATGAGGGCGTCGGCCCGCCCCCGCCCCGGGGTGGGCCGACGCCGTTTGTGGGGTTACTTGTCGTCTTCGCGGTTCAGTTCGGCCAGGAACTGCTCGACCTCGGCGCCCAGCTCCTCCGCGGAGGGGGTGGAGTCGGCGAGGAGGCTCTTGCGGCTGACGGAGCCGGCGGCTGCGTCGTACTGGGTTTCGAGGGCGTTGACGACTGCGGAGGCGTCGTCGGAGGCCTCGACCTGCTCGTCGACCATGCGGCCGGTCACGGCTGCCTCGTCGAGCAGGGCCTTGCTAGGGAGCAGCAGGCCGGTCGCGGCCGAGATCGCGTGGACCAGGGCCAGGGCGGCACCTGGGAAGCGGTTCTCCGCGAGGTAGTGCGGGACGTGGACGGCGAAGCCCATCGCGTCCTTGCCGGCCTCGCCGAGGCGGACCTGGAGCATCGTGCCGGCGCTCGCCGGGAGGCGCATTTCGCCGTCCCAGATGTTCGAGCGCGTGACCAGCTCCGGGCGGGTCGCGTGGGCGGTCAGGCCGAGCGGCCGGGTGTGCGGGACGCCCATCGGGATGCCGTGGACGCCGATGGTGAGGTTCACGTTGTAGAGCTCGATCAACTGGCGCACCGCACCGGCGAACCGGTTCCAGTGGTTGTCCGGCTCCGGGCCTTCGAGCAGGAGGAAGTCCACTCCGGCGTCGTCGGTCAGGATCCACAGGTTCAGCTGCGGCGGTGTGTACTCGGTGAAGTGGTCCTCCGAGAACGTCACCTCGGGCCGGCGGGCGCGGTAGTCGTGCAGGAGGTCGACGTCGAAGCGCACCAGCAGGCGGCTCTCGAGCGTCTCCAGCAGGTGGTCCGCGGTCACGCGGCCCGCCTGGCCGGCGTCCATGAACCCGTCCAGCGAGTGCACGAGCACCTTGGGGGTCGCCGCCGGGCCGGTCGCCACCGACTCGTCGACGATCTCGTAGAGGTCGTCCGGTCGCAGCATCGTCGTCTCCTTCATCGTCGCCATCCGGGCGGGGTAGCGCATCTCCATCCTGCCCTGTCAGGTGACAACGTCCGAACTCCGGCCGGACATTCCGGGTTCTGGAAAAAACCTCACCGAATTTCCGCGCGCCACGCCCGGGATGCGGTACACCAGGAGACAGCCTTGGAAAGCGCTTGCTAAGTTGCTGTCGTGCGCACCGATTCCGCTCCCGCCCTGACCGTGATGCTGGCCATGAACCAGGCCAGCCGCGAACGCGTCCTGGTCCCCCATGTGCGGGCCCGCCTCGACGCGGTCGCCAAAGTGCTGCCCGTCGGCCCCGGTACGTCGTTCCTCGACGACCCGGCCGTCGCCGCCGCACTCCCGGACGTCGACGTCCTGCTCACCGGCTGGGGCTGCCCGCGGATCGGGCCCGAGGTCCTGGACGCGGCGCCGCGGCTGCAGGCGATCCTGCACGCGGCCGGTTCGGTGAAGGCGATCGTCGACCCGTCCGCGTTCGACCGCGGGATCCAGGTCTCGTCCGCCGCCTTCGCGAACGCACTCCCGGTGGCCGAGTTCACGGTCGCCGCGATCGTGCTCTCGGGGAAACGCGCCTTCCGCCTGGCAGCGCAGTACCGGATCGAGCGCCGCAAGGCCGACCCGCACGGGATGCCGGGCAGTTACGGTACGACGGTCGGCCTGCTCGGGGCGTCCCGGATCGCGCGCCTGGTCGCGGAGCGGCTCAAGACGTACGACCTCGAGGTCCTGATCAGCGACCCGTACCTGAACGCGGACGAGGCGGCCGGGCTCGGCGCCGAACTGGTGTCGAACGACGAACTGTTCCGGCGCAGCGACATCCTCTCTGTGCACGCTCCGCTGCTGCCGGAGACGATCGGGCTGGTCAATGCGCACCTGCTCGGCCAGCTCAGGGACGGTTCCGTGCTGATCAACACCGCGCGCGGGAAGATCATCGACGCGGCCGCGCTCGAGGCGGAATGCGTGTCGGGGCGGATCGACGCCGTACTGGATGTGACCGATCCTGAGCCGCTGCCGGCGGATTCGCCGCTGCTCGACCTGCCGAACGTCTTCATCACCCCGCACGTCGCCGGTGCCGTCGGCAACGAGATCGCCCGCCTCGGCGAACTCGCCGTCAGCGAGCTGGAGCTCCTGTCCGCCCGCCAGCCCCTGCGCCATTCCATCAGCCCCGCCGAACTCGGAAGGCTCGCATGACCCGCGCGACCCGCCTGATCCTGCCTGACACCGACCGCGTCCTCTCCCGGCAGACGGGCTGGACCCGTGCGCACTGGGAGGCGTTGTCGGACCACCTGCTCGACTCGCTGGTGCCGTACTTCTCCCCTGGTTCGGCGCTGATCGCGCTGCCGGGTCGGCCGAGTCGATCCGGTACGGCGTCCGACCAGTTGGAGGGGTTCGCGCGGTCGTTCATGCTTGCCGCGTTCCGGATCGCCGGCGTACAGGGCAAGGGGTGTGAGGCGCTGATCGAGCGGTACGCGCGTGGTGTCGCGAATGGCGCCAATCCCGAGCACCCGGAGTCGTGGCTGCGGCTGACCCCTCGGTCGCAGCAGATGGTTGAGGCGGCGGCGATCGCGGTCGCGCTGCACGAGAGCCGCGAGTGGATCTGGGAGCGGCTGGACGACCGGGCGCAGCAGCATGTCGCCGAGTGGCTCGGCGGGTTCATCGGATCGACCACGCATGACAACAACTGGCGGCTGTTCCAGGTTGTCAGTGAGCAGTTCCTGGCATCGGTCGGTGCGCCGTTCTCGCAGGAGGACATCGACGGCGGGCTCGACCGGATCGAGGACTGGTACGTCGGCGATGGCTGGTACTCGGATGGCGACGGGCAGGCCTTCGACAACTACATCGGCTGGGCGATGCACCTCTACCCGGCGCTGTGGACCCGGATGGCGGCGGCCACCCCGGGAGCGGCGTACGAGGATCGGCTGGCGGTCTATCGCGAGCGGATCAACCTGTTCCTCGAGGACGCCGTCCACCTGGTCGGGAACGACGGAGCGCCCATCTACCAGGGTCGGTCGCTCACCTACCGGATGGCCGCGGCGGCGCCGTACTGGATGGGTGCACTGCTGGACTCCACTCCCCTGTCGCCCGGTCAGACGCGGCGGCTGTGCTCCGGGATCGCGCGGCATTTCGTGGAGCACGGCGTACCGGATGAGCGTGGGCTGCTGACACTCGGCTGGTACGACACCTTCCTGCCGACGACTCAGTCGTATTCCGGACCTGGTTCGCCGTACTGGGCTTCGAAGGGGTTCGTCGGGCTGATCCTGCCGCCGGAGCACCCGGTCTGGGCGGATCCCGAGGACACGATTCCGCTCGACGAGGCAGACCAGGTGCGGTCGATGCCGGCGCCAGGCTGGATCGTGCACGCGAGCCGGCACGACCAGGTGGTGCAACTGATCAACCACGGTTCGGACAAGCAGCCGTTGGCCGAGCCCGAGGGCGTCGAGCCGCTGGGCGACCCGCACTACAACCGGTTCGCTTATGCGAACCACGCCGGGCCCGAGTTGAGTGACGAGGCACCGCGGATCGACAACCTGATCACGCTGGTCGCCGACGGCAAGGCGAGCGGACGCGGGCGAATCCGTCGGCTGGGAATCACCGCCCGTACGGCGTCCTCGTGGCACAACGCCTGGCTCGGAACCGAGGGGCCGTGGCGGATCGAGACCACGTCGGTGGTGCACGGCGGATGGGAGATCCGGTGCGCGCTCGTCGATGGGCCGTCCGGTGCGCTCGTCCGGAGCGGCGGCTTCGCGGTCGCGGGCGAGTCCTTGCCCTCGGCAACTGCTTCCGGTACGGCGGCGTCCGCGCGGAACGACGACGGACTACTCTCCGCGATCGTCGGCCTGCACGGGTACGACGAGGCCGGCATCCACCGGGGCCTCGGGGCGAACGCCTTCGGTTCGCACTCGGCGACGCCGTACCTGACTGCTCCGCATCACGGCGAACCGCTGGTGCTTGTGAGCGCTGTGGTGCTGACCCGCGACGCGCTCCGGCCGGAAGCGCTTGCCGAAGGCATCGATGTTGCCGTGGACGGCAGGACGGTGCGGATCACGCTGCCTGGCGGGGGTTCCGAGGTCGTCACGCTCGGTGGTTAGGCCAGCCAAACCAACGATGATAAATCGGCGCGGGATGGCTACATTGGCTGCATGAGCACGTACGAGAAGCTTCTGCAAGAGCAGATCCGCAATGAGTTCACGGCCTCCCAGCAGTATGTGGCGGTCGCCGTCTGGTTCGACGACCAGGACCTTCCGCAGCTGGCCGCGCACTTCTACAAGCAGGCCCTGGAAGAGCGCAACCACGCGATGATGATGGTGCAGTACCTGCTGGACAAGGACATCCGGCCGCACATCCCGAGCGTCGGCGAGGTGGCGTCGGACTTCAAGTCGGCGCTCGAGCCGCTGGAGCTCGCGCTGCAGCAGGAGATCACCGTCACCAAGCAGATCGAGACGCTGGCCCGGACCGCGCGCGACGAGAGCGACTACGTCGGCGAGCAGTTCATGCAGTGGTTCCTCAAGGAGCAGGTCGAGGAGGTCGCCGCGATGAACACGCTCGTGAACGTCGCGAAGCGGGCCGGCGACAACCTGTTCCACCTCGAGGACTTCATGGCCCGCGAGACCGTCGGCGACGGCGGCAGCGACCCGACGGCGCCGACCGCGGCCGGCGGGACCGTCTGAAGTTCGCAGTAGCTCGTGCGGAAGGCCGGGGTCCGGTGGCCGCCGACCCCGGCAGCTCCGCTGTAAACTCGGTTTAACTTTCCCCTGTCGCTGGGGACTACTTGCGGGTAATGTCGCGTGCATGGTGACCGCGAAGCGCCCGCCCGGATGGCCGTTGCTCGTCGCTCTGACGAACGGCCGGTCCCGGATCCCGGACGACCGGCTCGCGGCCTCGGTGCGTGACCGCGTGGTGCTGGTGACAGGCTCGTCGTACGGGATCGGCGAAGCGACCGCACGCCGGCTGGCGCGAGCCGGCGCGACCGTCTTGCTGGTGGCGCGGACGGCCGACCAACTCTCGGCGGTTGCCGCCGAGATCAATGCTTCCGGCGGGAAGGCTTTTGCCTACCCCACGAACTTGGCCGAGCCGGCTGCTGTTGAAGCGCTGGTTCGGACGATTCTTGACGATCACGGGCACGTCGATGTCCTCGTGAACAACGCCGGGAAGTCGATCCGGCGGTCGGTGGCTGATTCCTATCAGCGGTTCCATGACATCGAGCGGACGAACGCGGTCAACTACCTCGGGCCGGCCAAGCTCGTGCTGGAGTTGCTGCCGTCGATGCGGTCGCGCCGCTCCGGTCACATCGTGAACGTGTCCACCGCCGGGGTGCGGACTCCCCCGATGGCGCGATGGTCGGCGTACCTGGCGTCGAAGTCGGCGTTCGATGTGTGGTTGCGGTGCGTGGCGCAGGAGATCCGGGGCGACGGGGTGACGACGTCGACTGTCTATATGGGCCTGGTGCACACGCGAATGAGTGAGCCGACGCCGATGCTGAACAAGATGCCCGGGCTGAGTCCGGAGCAGGCGGCGGATCAGGTCTGTACGGCGATCGCTACTCGCCCCAATAACATCACCCCGCCGATGGTCAGGCCGGCTGATGTACTGGGGAATCTGTTCCGGGTGCCGACGGATCGGTTGCTGGAGGGGTACTTCCGGCGATCGGATCGGGTGCGGAAGCCGCGGAGTTCGGAATGAGGGCGCTGCTGGAGGCCGCCGGGGTTCCACTGGCGGTGGCTCGGTCCGGGTTGTGGCGGCCGATTCATCCGGCACACGTGATCGGGATCGAACGGGCGCTGCGGCAGTGGGGGCAGTCGATGGCTGCGCTCGGTGCGGTGGCCGCGGTGCGGTATCCCGAGCGGGCGGCCGTGATCGACGAGAACGGAACCACGTCGTACGGCGAACTCGATCGGCGCGTGGAGCGGATCGCGGCGGGTCTGCATGCGGATCACAAGATCGTTGCCGGGAGCAAGGTTGCGATCCTGTGCCGGAACCATCGCGGGTTCCTGGAGGCGACGCTGGCCGCGTCCCGGGTCGGGGCGGAAGTGTTGTTCGTGAACACGGAGTTCGCTCCCCCACAGCTCGCGGCCGTGCTGGAACGGCATGCGCCGGACCTGCTCGTGCATGATGCGGAATTCACCGTGCCGGCCGGGATTCCCGCCGTACCGTCTGATCTGGCTGCACTGGTCGCATCGGATGCTCCCGAGGCGCCGAAACCGGAGAGCCCGGGGCACATCACGATCCTGACGTCAGGAACCACCGGTACGCCGAAGGGTGCGCCGCGGGTGCCGACCGCGATGGGCCTGGCCGGGTTGATGGCAAGTGCGCTGGGGCGCTGTGGGCTGCGGTCCGGCGATCCGATGGTGATCGCGCCGCCGCTGTTCCACGGGCTGGGGTTGCTGACCTCGATGATGGCGTTCTTCCTGGGCTCGCCGTTGGTGCTGGCGCGGAAGTTCGACGCGGAGGCGGTGTTGGACCAGGTCGAGGAACATCGGGTCGGCGTGATCGTCGCCGTACCGGTGATGTTGCGGCGGCTGCTGGAGGCTGGGCCGCGCGATCTGAGCTCTCTGCGGGTGGTGCTGTCCGGGGCGTCGGCCTTGGGGGCTTCGCTGGCGTCGGAATTCATTGAGCGGTTCGGGCCGGTGCTGTGTGATGCCTACGGTTCGAGTGAGGTGGGGATCGCGACGATTGCTTCGTCGGCTGACCTGCTGGCTGCGCCGGGGACGGTCGGCCGAGCGTGTCTTGGGAGCTCGGTGCGGATCCTGGATGATGCCGGTCAGCCAGTGCCGGTGGGTGAGACCGGACGGATCTTTGTGAGTAGCGGGCTGGTGTTCGGCGGGTACTCGGATGGGTCGAGCAAGGCTGTCGTTGGCCGGCGGATGAGTACCGGGGACATGGGCCATCTCGATCGGGCCGGGCGCTTGTTCATCGACGGGCGCGAGGACGACATGATCGTGTCGGGTGGCGAGAACGTGTACCCGGTAGAGGTCGAGGAGTGTCTCGCCCGGCACCCGGCCGTCGCCGAGGCCGCGGTCATCGGCGTACCGGATGACGACTTCGGTCAGCGACTCGTGGCGTACGTCGTACTGCGCTCGCCGGCAACACCGGGTGAGCTGATCGCCCACGTGCGCGGCGAACTGGCCCGCTACAAGACGCCCCGCGAGATCGTGGTCGTGGACGAGTTCCCCCGCAACGCCACCGGCAAAGTCCTCCGCAACAAGTTTCAGTAGGTCAGGAGGCCGGAAGGTCGCGGGGTGGGGGGCCGGTGTAGGTGGGGAGGATGGATCTGGGCAGGGGGCCTTTGAGGCGGGTGGGTTCTTTTGATTGCTCGTGGGCGTGGGCCAGGAGGCCTACGGAGCGGGAGAGGATGAAGAGGCCTCGGGCGAGTGGGGGGTCGAAGCCTAGTTCGGCGTAGATGGTGGCGGTGGCGCCGTCTACGTTCATGGGAACGGGAGCGAGAGCGCTCTCCAGAGCGAGGGCGGTTTGCAGGTGGTGGCCGGAGATGGTGCCTTCGGCAACGGCTTGGTGGGCAGCTTCGATGAGGGGGTCGCGGCGGGGGTCGTGGGGGTGGAAGCGGTGGCCGAAGCCGGGGAGGTAGGCCTTGCGGGCCTTGTACGACGCGACTAGGTCGGCGGGGTGCTGGCCGGTACGGTCGAGGTCGTAGAGGAGTTCTAGGCATTGCTGGCCGGCGCCGCCGTGGATGTCGCCGAGGAGGTTGACGCCGGTAGCGATCGCGTTGTTGAGCGGGAGGCCGCAGGAGGCGGCCATGCGGGCGGCGGCGATCGAGGGCGCTTGGGGGCCGTGGTCGACGGCGGCGACGAGTGTGCGTTCCAGGAGGCTTGTCTGGCCTGCGGTCGGGAGGTTGCCGCGGACCATCAGCCAGATCATCTGCGGGAAGGACACCGCACCGATCAGGTCCTCGATCGCGTAGCCGTGGAAGCGAATGGTCCCGGGAGCGATGTCCGAGATCCCCGTCGCCCACCAGTCGGCGGCGTCCGTCGTACTGGTCATGTGGCGCCTTCCTTGGCTAGGGACTCGATTTCGGCTTGGGTGTAGCCGAGTTCGGTGAGGATGTCTGTGGTGTGTTCGCCCAGGCGGGGTGGGCGGGTGGTGGGGCCGACGGCTTGGCCGTCTACGTGGACACTGCTGCCGAGAACGCGCAGAGAGCGCTCTCTGCCGTCGGGCATGGAGACCTCGTGGAAGAGCTCTCGCTCGCTCAGCTGATCCAGAGTGAGCGCTTCCTCGACGGAGAGCACGGGAGCGACCGGTACACCGGTGTCCGCGAGGAGGTTGTCCCAGTGCGCGACCGAATGGCGTTCGAGGGTTTTCTCTAGTTCGGCTTTGAGTTCAGAGCGGTGGGTCTTGCGGGACTCGCGAGTGGCGAAGCGTTCGTCGGTGAGCAGGTCCGGGCGGTCGAGGACGCGGCAGAGTTCGACGTACTGTTCTTGCTTGTTGGCGGCGATGTTCAGCGCGCCGTCGGCGGTGCGGAAGGTGCCGGACGGGGCAGAGGTGGCGTTTTCGTTGCCCATGGCCCGTGGGACCCGACCGCCGACCAGGTAGTCGGAAACGACCCAGCCCATGGCGGCGACCGCGGTCTCCAGCATGGACACGTCGAGGAAGCTGCCGATGCCGGTGCGAGAGCGCTTCACGAGTGCGGCCGAGATGGCGAAGGCGGCGGCGTACCCGCCGAGGGTGTCGGCGATCGGGAAGCCGGTACGCGTTGGAGCGCTCTCTGGCGTTCCCGTGACGCTCATGATCCCGGACAGGCCCTGGATGATTTGGTCGTACGCCGGTCGTCCGCGCATCGGACCGGTCTGGCCGAAACCGGAGACAGCGCAGTACACGAGGCCCGGGTTCAGTTCGCGCAGCGTGTCGGCTGGGAAGCCGAGGCGGGCGAGGACGCCGGGACGGAAGTTCTCCAGCAGTACGTCGGCCTCGCCGACCAGGCGCTCGAAGACCTCGCGGCCGGCCGGGTTCTTGAGATCCAGGGTGAGAGAGCGCTTCCCGCTGTTCTGAGCGAGGAACGAGATGCCGAGACCTGCTGCGGAGAGCTCAGGGTCTCCCCCGAGGTTGCGAGCCAGGTCGCCGGTTCCCGGGACCTCGACCTTGATCACCTCCGCACCCATGAGCGCGAGCTGGTAACCGGCGAAAGGACCGGCCAGCACGTTGGTGAGGTCGAGCACTCGCACCCCAACCAGCAGGTCCGCATCAGGTCGCACTGAAGCCGCTCCAGTTGGTGGTGATGATCGTGGCGGCGCAGCGGCGTACGGCGTTGATGTAGTTGGGCAGGCGGTCGTCGCTGAACCGGGTGGTCGGACCGCCAATGGCGATGGCAGCCACGACGCGGCCATCGGGACGACGGATGGGAGCAGCGACGCCGGAGGCGCCGAGCTCGCGTTCACCATGGCTGATGGCGAAGCCTCGAGCGGCGGCATCGGTCGCGGCAGCGCGGAGGCGTTTGGCGAAGCCCGGTGGACGGGGTGCTTCGAGAGCGATCTCTTCGATCACGGACGGATCGACCGACAGCACCGGCGGGTCGGTCAGCAGGACCTTCGACGCGGCACCGCTCCACAACGGCATCGACGAGCCGACCGCGATCGAGTGCCGGATGCTCAACGTGCCCAGGGCTTGCGCGAGACAGACCCGCGCACGCCCGACGCGGATATAGAGGTTGGCGGTCTCACCGGTATCGGCGGCCAGCCGTCCCATCGCGGCCCGAACCGCCGGCGGGATCTCCATCGTGGCGCTGCTCAGCCGCGACCACCGGAGGAAGCCCGGCCCGATCGCATACTTGCCCGGGCCTATCGCCGCGACCAGGCCGCGCTGCTCGAGCGTCGTCACGAGTCGCAGAACCGTTGTCTTGGGCAACCCACTCGCCGTGGTCAGTGCGGCCAGCGTCCAGCTAGGGTGCTCGTCATCGAAGCGTTCGAGCAGGTCCAGCGCGCGGTGCACGCTCCGAACCCCGTCGCCGTCGGCCATCGGTCCCCATCTCCCACGCTTCGCAGTTCAACCAGCGGTTCGACGATAACCCGCCGTACCGTAGAACGGAATCTCTGTACCTCCTGGTGGAATGCTGCTACTTTCCCACCCATCGACCCCTCACGCCCCGGAGGCATCCCATGGCGCGACACAGGACGGCGCTGGTCGCCGCGGGCCTGGCCGGCAGCCTGCTGCTCAGCGGTTGTTCGGCCTTGTCGAAGACACTCGACGGCGGCAGCGTCGCCGGCGACTTCCCGAGCCGCAATGTCGAGATCATGGTGCCCGCTGCCCCTGGTGGCGGCTGGGACCTGACGGCCCGCCAGTTCCAGCACGTGGTCCAGGAGAAGAAGTTGCTGGGCGAACGTTCGGTCTCGGTCGTCAACGTGACCGGCGCGGGTGGTGCGGTCGGCATCTCCAAACTGGTGACCAAGAACCGCAAAGACCCGCACACGCTGATGATCACCGGGCTGGTGATGGTCGGCGCACTGACCCTGAACCAGTCCCAGATCAAAGTCTCCGACACCACCCCGATCGCGACCATCACCGCCGAGCAGGAGGTGATCGTGGTCAAGGCCGACTCCCCGCTGAAGACCCTGAAGGACCTGGTCGACCTCTACAAGTCCGACCCGGCGAAGGTCAGCTGGGGCGGCGGCACGATCGGCGGGACGGACCACATCACGGCGGGCACGCTGGTGAAGGCCGCCGGCGCCGATCCGTCGAAGGTGAAGTACATCAGCTACTCCGGTGGCGGTGAGGCGACCGCGGCGATCCTGTCCGGTGACGTCACCGTCGGCATCTCCGGGATGAGCGAGTTCGAGGAGCAGATCACCGCCGGCAAGATGCGCGTCCTCGCCACCACCGGCGCCGAGCAGCTCACCGTCGACGGGAAGAAGCTGCCGACGATGAAGTCCGAGGGGTACGACGCCGAGGTCCAGAACTGGCGTGCGATCGTGGCGCCGCCCGGGATCCCGGACGCGGACCGGAAACGGCTGGTCGAGTTCGTGACGAAGGTGAACAACTCGCCGGAGTGGGACGAGATCCGGAAGAAGCAGGGCTGGTCGGACTTCTTCAAGACCGGTGACGACGCGAGCAAGTTCATCGCCGATGAGACCACCCGGGTGCAGGCTCTCCTGAAGGAGCTGGGGATCGTATGAGTGCCACCGAAGAAGTCGAAGCCCCCAAGGCCGCCGATGTAGAGGTCGAGGCGTCGCGGCTGGTCCGGATCATCGCGGCGATCGTGCTGATCGTCCTGAGCGCGACGTTCCTGGTGGGCGTCTTCGACATCCGCAGCCCGAAGGGTTTCGACCCGGCCGGACCGCGGTTCTTTCCGTTGCTCGTGACAACGGCCTGGCTGCTCTTCTCGATCGGCTACCTGATCGAGGGTCTGCGCGCACCCAAGGTCAAGCCTGAAGGCGACCGCAGCTGGTTCGAGCCGGTCGCGCTCGCAGCGCTCCTGGTGCTGTACGCGTTGCTGGTGGTCCCACTGGGCTACGTGATCGCGACCGCCTTGCTGTTCTTCGCGGCGGCCCGAGTGCTCGGCAGTCGGCAACTCTGGCGTGATGCGGTAGTGGCCGTCGTACTGGCTGTCGTGGTGTATATCGCCTTCACCCGCTTCCTCGACATCTCGCTGCCGGAAGGGGTGCTCGGCCTGTGATCGCGCTCGGTGTCGGCGGCGACCTGCTGCACGGATTCGGCACTGTCCTCGACCCGATGAACCTGCTCTGGGCCGTCCTCGGCGTCACCCTCGGCATGCTCGTCGGCATCCTGCCCGGCATTGGCCCGGCGCTGACGATCGCGCTGCTGCTGCCGATCACCTTCAACTTCTCCGACCCGATCGGCGCGTTCATCATGTTCGCCGGGATCTACTACGGCGCCATGTACGGCGGTTCGACGACCTCGATCCTGATCAACACACCCGGCGAGTCCGCCTCGGTGGCGACCGCGATCGAGGGCCACAAGATGGCCTTGAAGGGCCGGGCCCGGGCGGCGCTGGCGACGGCGGCGATCGGGTCGTTCGTGGCCGGCACCATCTCGACCGTGCTGCTGACGTTCGTCGCGAAGCCGATCGGCAGCCTGGCCAGCCACTTCCAGGCGACCGACTACTTCGCGGTCACGCTGCTCGCGATGGTTGCCGTGACCGCGCTGGTCGGTCACTCGATGGTCCGCGGGTTGCTGTCGTTGACGGTCGGCCTGTTCATCGGGCTGATCGGACTCGACAGTCTGTCGGGTGCACCGCGGTACACGTTCGGTTCGCTGCGCCTCCTCGACGGGATCGACGTGGTGATCGTGATCGTCGGTCTGTTCGCGATCGGCGAGACGTTGCATGTGGCATCGAAACTGCGATCGACGCCGGATCGGCCCGCCGTACTGGAGAAGGGCCGGCTGCGGACCGGGTACCTGACCAAGTCGGACTGGAAGCGCTCGTGGGCGCCGTGGCTGCGCGGTACGGCGCTCGGCTTCCCGTTCGGCGCGATCCCGTCCGGCGGCGCCGAGGTCCCGACGTTCCTGTCGTACTCGATCGAACGGCGGCAGGCGCGCAAGAAGGGTCGTGACGAGTTCGGCAACGGCGCGATCGAGGGCGTCGCCGGCCCGGAGGCCGCGAACAACGCGTCGTTCTCCGGCGTACTGGTCCCGCTGCTGACGCTCGGTCTCCCGACGTCGGCGACGGCCGCGGTGATGCTCGCGGCGTTCCAGATCTTCAACGTGCAGCCCGGGCCGCAACTGTTCGAGAACAACAGCACGCTGGTCTGGACGCTGATCGCGTCGCTCTACATCGGCAACCTGATCCTGCTGATCATGAACCTGCCGCTGATCGCGATCTGGGTGCAGGTCCTGAAGGTCCCGCGGCCACTCCTGTACGCCGGAATTCTCGTCTTCGCGTGCCTTGGGGTGTACTCGCTGTCCGGCTCGGGCTACGAGGTCCTGATGGCGCTCGTGATCGGCGTGGCCGGCTTCTTCATGCGCAAACTCGACTTCCCGATCGCACCGGTCATCCTCGGTGTCATCCTCGGCCCGACGATGGAGGAGCAGTTCCGCCGGGCACTGGTCATCTCCAACGGCGACGGCAGCGTGTTCTTCACCCGGCCGTTGAGCCTGGTCATCATCGTGCTGACCGTGCTCGCGCTGTTCGTGCCGTACCTGCCCAGGATCGTCGCCCGGATCCGCGGCACTCAGCCCGCCCACCAGCGCCTGACGTTCGGCGAGGACGACTAGGGTGGCCCTGTGAAGATCCTGGTCGGTTACGTGCCCACGCCCGAGGGTGAGGCCGCGCTGGTGGCAGCCGGAGCCGAGGCCGCCCTCCGTGGCGCCTCGGTGCTGCTGCTGAACACCAGCCGCGGCGACGCCTACATCGACGCCCGCTACGCCAACGAGGCCGAGCTCGAAACCGCCTCGGCGAAACTGCGCGAGCACGGCGTCGAGGTGACCATCCAGCAGGCCGTCTCGAACGGCGACGTCGCCGGCGAACTCCTCAAGGCAGCCGCCGCCGAGGACGTCGGCCTGATCGTCCTCGGCCTGCGCCGCCGCTCCCCCGTCGGCAAGCTCATCCTCGGCAGCACCGCCCAGCGCGTCCTCCTCGAGTCCCCGGTCCCCGTCCTCGCGGTCAAGGCCGCCGCGCCCCACGACGACTGACGCCGTACCAGCTGCACCCTGAACACCCGTCGACCAGCTGGTTGGCGGGTGCTCAGTGCGTCGGGATGGGGATGGCTGCGAACTCGGCCTCTGGCTTGGTGCGATCGCCGTACATCGTCCAGGCGGTGTTGGCGATTTCGGTGGGGTTGAGGGTGGGGAGGTCGAGCTCTGGGTGGAACTGGGTGGCGGTGGCGTGGATGTCGCCGCCTTCGATCAGGCCACCGATGGTGAGGGTGGCGGCGTGGACTCCCGTGTCCTTGAGGGCCGCGTTGAGGGTGAGGACATACATGCGGAGGGCGGCGGAAACGGGGGCCAGGGCGCCGAGCATGGGGATGGGGTATTTGCCGCTGAGGCCGCCGGGGATGAGGATCGTGCCGGTGTTGCGGGCGACGCTTCCCCACTCGCCACGACCTGGTTCGAGCGGCGTTCGCGGACAACGTGGAGACGGTGGCGCGGCTCGGTGAGCACGCGCTCGGGCTGGCGGATCCGTGGGGACGGCTTCGTCTACTTCGTCGAGCAGGTGAGTCAACTGCAGGCGGCGGATCGCGGGTACAACGAGCTTGCCGGGTCGTCCTCCCCCGCGGATTTGGCGCGCGGGTACGAGTTGATGAGCCGGATCGTGGCTCGAGCGCGCGCGGACGGCGGGCTGCGGAAGGACTTCACGCTCGAAGACATGGCGTTCGTGACGTGGTCGATCACGCGCACGATCGAGGCGACGGCCGGGTCCGGTACGACGGTTTGGCGGCGTCATCTCGCGTTGATCCTGGACGGGCTGCGGGCGACCGCGGCACACCCGTTGCCGGAGCCGCCGTTGTCGCGGGAGCAGCTGGCCAGCATCTATCGCGACTGCTGAACGGGTAAACCACGTGAGCGGGTGGGCCGGGCCGCCTAAACTTGGTGGTGACATGCCTGATGCCCGGACCGAGTTGTCGAGTCCTTCCCCAGTCCCCGGTCCTTCCCAGGACTCCCCCACGCCTACCCCAAGCTCTGCCCCACGCGCCGAAGGCGATCGCGCTCCGGGTGGTGGCTCCCCGGGCGGCGGTGGGCGGCCGCGGCGTCGGCGACGCTCGGGCGGCAACAAGCCGGGAGGTCCGCGCGACGGCGGTGGCGCGCGCGCTGGGCAAGAGACGGCTGGCGGCGCGGGCTCGGCGGACGTCGTACCGGAGGTGAATCTGGCTGAGGTGGTTGCTCGGCTGGGTGAGTTGACGGCGTATGACCGGGAGCAGTTGGGGCGGCGGCTGGAGCGGGTTCGCGGGACGCAGGATGCGCGGAAGCGGGCTGACGCGCTGCAGGGCGTGATCGGCGCGATCGAGCAGGCCGAAGGGCGGGTCGCGTTCCGGAAGGCCGCCGTACCGGAGATCACGTATCCGGCGGAGTTGCCGGTCAGCCAGCTGAAGGACGAGATCGCGGCGGCGATCCAGGCGCACCAGGTCGTGATCGTGGCCGGCGAGACCGGGTCGGGCAAGACGACGCAGCTGCCGAAGATCTGCCTGGAGCTCGGGCGCGGGATCCGGGGCATGATCGGGCACACGCAGCCGCGGCGGCTGGCGGCGCGGACGGTGGCGGAGCGGATCGCCTCGGAGCTCGACACGGAGCTCGGCGAGACGATCGGGTTCGCGGTGCGGTTCACCGACAAGGTGAGCGAGCGCTCGCTGGTGAAGCTGATGACCGACGGCATCCTGCTGAACGAGTTGCAGCGCGACCGCGACCTCAGCCGGTACGACACGCTCATCATCGACGAGGCGCACGAACGCAGCCTCAACATCGACTTCATCCTCGGCTACCTCAAGCAGCTGCTGCCCCGGCGTCCCGACCTGAAGGTGATCATCACCTCGGCGACGATCGACCCGGAGCGGTTCGCCGAACACTTCGCGGACAGCAAGGGCACGCCGGCGCCGATCGTCGAGGTGTCCGGGCGGACGTATCCGGTCGAGGTGCGGTACCGGCCGATCAACGATCCGGACGACCCGGCCACGATCGATCGCGATCAGACGCAGGCCATCCTGGACGCTGTCGACGAACTCGAGTACGAGGCGGACGGCGACGTACTGGTGTTCCTGAGCGGCGAGCGGGAGATCCGGGACACCGCTGACGCCTTGAACGACAAGTACGCCGCTCAGCGCGGACGGCCCGGCGCGGTCGAGGTGCTGCCGTTGTATGCGCGGCTGTCGAATGCCGAGCAGCATCGGGTGTTCCAGACGAGCGGTAATCGGCGGATCGTGCTCGCGACCAACGTGGCCGAGACGTCGTTGACGGTGCCTGGGATCAAGTACGTGATCGACCCCGGTACGGCGCGGATCTCGCGGTACAGCCATCGGACGAAGGTGCAGCACCTTCCGATCGAGGCGGTGTCGCAGGCCAGCGCCAACCAGCGCAAGGGGCGTTGCGGGCGAACCAGCGACGGTATCTGCATCCGGCTGTACTCGGAGGAGCACTTCGAGAGCCGGCCGGAGTTCACCGACCCGGAGATCCTGCGCACCAACCTCGCCTCCGTCATCCTGCAGATGACCGCGATCGGGCTGGGCGACATCGCGGCGTTCCCGTTCATCGACGAACCCGACAAGCGCAGCATCACCGACGGCCTGCAACTGCTGACCGAGCTCGGGGCGATCGAGCCGGCCAAGAGTGGTGAGCGGCACCGGCGGCTTACGCCGACCGGCAAGCAGCTCGCGCAGATTCCGCTGGACCCGCGGTTGGCGCGGATGATCGTCGAGGCGGACAAGCATTCGTGTGTCCGTGAGGTGATGGTGATCGCCGCGGCGCTGTCGATCCAGGATCCGCGCGAGCGGCCGACCGAGGCGCAGGCCCAGGCTCAGCAGGCGCATGCGCGCTTCCGCGACCCGAACAGCGACTTCCTCGGGTACCTCAATCTGTGGGCCTATCTGAAGAAGCAGCAGAAGGATCTGTCCGGCAACCAGTTCCGCCGGATGTGCCGTGGCGAGTACCTGAATTATCTGCGCGTCCGTGAGTGGCAAGACATCTTCGCGCAGCTCCGTCAGGTCGCCTCGCAGATCGGCGTCACGCTGAACAGCGGTGAGCCGGCCGACCCGCAGAGCGTGCACATCTCGCTGATGGCCGGGCTGCTCTCGCATCTCGGGATGAAGGATCCGGCGAACCAGAACCAGTACCTCGGTGCCCGGGGCACACGTTTTGCGATCTTCCCCGGGTCCGGCCTGTTCAAGAAACCACCGCAGTTCGTGATGGCCGCCGAGCTCGTCGAGACCTCGCGGCTGTGGGCGCGGGTGAACGCGAAGATCGAGCCCGAGTGGGCCGAGGACCTCGCGCCGCACCTGATCAAGAGCAGCTACTCCGAACCGCATTGGGAACGTAAGGCCGGCGCGGTGATGGCCTACGAGAAGGTCACCCTGTACGGCGTACCGATCGTTGCCCGGCGCAAGGTGAACTACGGCAAGGTCGACCCGGAGACGTCGCGCGAACTGTTCATCCGGCACGCGCTCGTCGAGGGCGACTGGGATACCCATCACAAATTCTTCCACGAGAACCGGAAGCTGATCGCGGAGGTCGAGGAGCTCGAGGAGCGCACCCGTCGCCGCGACCTGCTGGTCGACGACGAGACGCTGTTCGCCTTCTACGACGAGCGAATCGGCGCGGACGTCGTCACCGGGCGGCACTTCGACACGTGGTGGAAGACGGCTCGGCAGCGCGATGCCGACCTGCTCGACTTCGAGCGGTCGCTGGTGGTGCGCGAGGGTGCGGAGGTTCGCGAAGAAGAATTCCCGTTGCAGTGGTCGCAGAACGGGATGACCTTCGATCTGACGTACGCCTTCGAGCCTGGTACGGACGCCGACGGGGTGACCGTGCATCTGCCACTGCTGGTGCTGAACCAGGTGAGCGCCGACGGGTTCGAGTGGAGTGTGCCCGGGTTCCGCGAGGAGCTCGTCACGACGCTGATCAAGTCGTTGCCTAAGGCCATCAGGCGCAACATCGTGCCGGCTCCGGATCACGCGCGGCAGATCCTGCCGTTCCTCGATCCATCTTCTGGGCCGCTGACAACGGCGATGGCTCACGAGCTGCGGAACCTGCGCGAAGTGATCATCGACGACACCGACTGGGACTGGAGCCGGGTGCCGGAGCACCTCCGGATGACGTTCCGGGTGGTCGACGACCAGGGCAAGACAGTGGCCGAGGGCAAGGATCTCGCCAAGCTCAAGGAACGGTTGAAGCCGAAGACGACAGCCGCGATCTCCAAAGTCGCGTCGAAGGCCGTCAGCGGTTTGGAGCGTTCGGGGCTGACGGACTGGACGTTTGGTGATCTGCCGCGGAGCTTCTCGGAGCATCGCAACGGGCTGACTGTGGCTGGGTATCCGGCGTTGGTCGACGAGGGCAAGACGGTCGCGATCCGGCTCCAGGAGTCCGAGCGCGACCAGACCGCCGCGATGTGGGACGGCACCCGCCGGTTGCTGCTCCTCACGATGCCGTCGGTGATCGACGTCGTACAGCGTGGTTTGAGTAGCGCGCAGAAGCTGACGCTGATGGCCGGTCCGCATCGCAATGTCGGTGAACTGCTTGATGACGCGATCGCTGCTGCGGTCGATCAGTTGATGGCGGCGGCGCATGGGCCGGCTTGGAACCTGACCGCGTTCTCGGTACTGCGAGACGCCGTACGGTCGGATCTGGCGGACACCGTGCTCGGGATCCTGCGGCAGGTGGAGCAGGTGCTCGGGCACGCGCGGACGGTGGACAAGGCGATCTCGCGGGCGTCATCGCCGGCGTTACTGGCGGCGTTGTCGGATGTGCGCGGTCGGTTGGAGGCGCTCATCAACCCGGGGTTCATCACGCGCACCGGGGCTGCGCGGTTGCCTGATCTGGTGCGGTACTTGCGCGGAATGGAGCAGCGCCTCGACAAGATCGGCGCCAACGCGATGCGCGACCGCTCCGGAATGGCCATCGTCCAGACCCTCACGGACGAGTACGAGAAACGGTTGCGCGCCGTACCGACCGGCAAGTACCCCTCCCCCGAACTCCTCGAAGTCCGCTGGATGCTCGAAGAGCTCCGGATCAGCCTCTTCGCCCAAACCATCGGCACGCCGTACCCGGTCTCCGAAAAGCGCATCCGCAAAGCCCTCGCCCAGTCCTGATGCTGCACGCCGCCGCGGACCGGAATGTCGCGGCGGCATTGCGGCATTTCGCGGCGAACGCCACTGTGGCGGAGAATGCCGCCGTCCTGCTCGTGGCGGCCGCCACGCCCTTCGTTGGTGCGTTTCACAATGCCGGGCTTCGCCTCGACCCGGGCGCGGATGCGAACGCGGTGGTGCAGGAAGTCCTGTCGTTCTCGCTTCAGCACTCCCGCGAGCTGATCCTGTGGGCGTCGACTCGGCGCGATAAAGACCTGATCCGAGCAGCGGTTGCCTCGGGCCTGCATCTTCGCTCGACCGCCGTTGGAATGGCCACGTACGAACCGCCCGGTCCATTCGTGGTCCCGTGCGGCGCGGAGCTGGAGCGAGTTGCTGATTCGGCGGGGGCGGCCGGCTTCGCTGCGGTTCACGAAAGCCTCATTGGGGACGCCGCAGCCGTGGCGCACTTCGCGTCGCCCGCAGTTTTGCTTGCGCCCGAGGTGGCGGCATTCGTCGTACGGGCCGGAGGCCGACCGGTCGCGTGCGCGATGACTGTCCTGTCGGGCAGCGAGGCGGGTGTCTACTGGGTCGCCACCCGCGCGGACGCCCGGCGCCTGGGGTATGCCGAATTGGTGACTCGGGCAGCAGTCCGGGCCGGGTTCGAGTACGGCGCACACGTGGTGCTGCTGCAGTCGACCGACCAAGGCCTGCCGCTCTACCGCAAACTCGGGTTCGCGCTGTTCACCATCTACGCGAGGTATCTCACCCGGACCGCCAGCACCGTCTAAGTCCGCGACCGCACTCCTCGCCACGCCTGGCCAAGCGTTGACCGGGCGGCCTGGACGAGGTTAGTCGGTGGCTCACGTCCGCACTCCCGCCGTTCTGCTGGATCAGGCCGCTGCGTTGAGGGGTCGCTAGCGTCCAAAAACACGCCGACGACGTACTGCGATCCTTCGGACGCTAGCCGCGGGAGCCTCCTGTTCGCCGTTGAGGAGGCGACCGGTCGACGCCATTTGGTGGGTGGGCCCACGAGATTGTGGGTTCACCAACTGCATGCGGGTGGTGAACCCACACGCTGATGGGTGGACCCATCAAATGGGCGGGCGGCGGCGGGGGTTAGGCGTTGAGGAGGCGGTGGGCTAGGGCTTGGACGGCGGTTCGGAGTTCGGGTGGGTCGAGGATTTCGAAGGGCCAGGGGATGCGGGTGACCTGGGTGACTAGGGGGGCCAGGTCGTTGGCGGCGAAGCGGAGTTCGCAGGTGGTGGCGTCGATGGGGTGTACGACGGCCTGGTTGGCGGGGATGTGGCGCGTGACGGTTGCGGCGTTGGCGTGGACGAGGATGCGGGCGACCAGGTCCCAGGGGGCGATGTTGGTGCCTTCGGCAACCAAGGCCAGAGGGTCCGGTGGGTTGGTGAAGTGGTGGCGGATGCCGGTTGGTTCGGGGTTGGTGATGCGGTCTACGCGGAAGGTGCGCCAGGCATTGCGGTCGCGGTCTCGGGCGACCAGGTACCAGCGGCGGCCGGTGTGGACTATGCGGAGGGGTTCGACGCTGCGGTTGGTGTCGGTGCCGTTGTGGGTGCGGTAGGCGAAGTGGAGACCCTCGGTGTCGCGGCAGGCGGCGGCGAGGGTGGTGAGGACGTCGCCGTCGATGGTGGGGAGATCGCCCTGCGGTAGTTGGGTTACCTGGGCGCTGATCGCGGCTACCTGTTCCCGGAGCCGCATGGGCAGGACCTGATTGAGTTTGGCCAGGGCGGAGATCGCTGCCTCTTCGACGCCGGAGACGGTCGTGGTGGTTGCGGCGCGGAGACCGACTGCGACCGCGACTGCTTCCTCGTCTTCCAGGAGGAGTGGTGGGAGGCGTCCGCCGGGGCCTAGGCGGTAGCCGCCGCCGATACCGGCCTCGGCGTCGATGGGGTAACCGAGCGAGCGCAGTCTCGTGACATCGCGCCGTACCGTCCGGGGCGTGATGTCGAGCTTGGTCGCGAGCTCGGCACCGTCCCATTGCGGGCGGGACTGGAGCAGCGACAGGAGTCGGAGCAGCCGGGTCGCGGTGTCCATGAAGTTCAGTCTGCCGCAAGCTGCGGACCGATCCTGTCCGCAGGTCGTTCTACGGTGGGTTCATGACCACGACACTGGAGAATCTGCTCGGTCTGTCCGACTTCGCCTGGGAGCGGCTGCGGACGCGGATCCAGGGCATGACCGACGAGGAGTACTTCTGGGAGCCGTTCGACGGCTCCTGGAGCGTCCGCAAGACCGACGACGGTTTCGCGGCCGACTACGTGATGATCGCGCCGGAGCCGGCGCCGTTCACGACGCTCGCGTGGCGGATCGCGCACATCGTCGACATCCTGCAGGCCGAGCGCACGGCGACATGGTTCGGTCACCAGCCTGAGCCGGAGGACGGCGTACCGGCGGTGCCTGGGTCTGCCGACGCTGCGCGGAGCGCGCTCGAGGTCGCGTACGGCGTTTGGCGGCGGCGACTGGCTTCACTCAGTCAGGAGGATCTGGCTCGGCCGATGGGTCCGATCGCGGGACCCTACGCGGCCGATGACGGTACGGCGTTCGCGTTGCACATCCTGGACGAGTTGATCCATCACGGCGCCGAGGTGGGCGCTGTCCGCGACTTCTACCGCGGGACGCATCCCGTGGACCTCGCGACGCTCGCTGGCGAGGTCACGCCGGCCGAACGACCGACGCTCGTGGCTGAGGCGGCCGCGGCCAAGCAGTGGGAGCTCATCCCGCAGCTCGCCGACAAGGGCTTCGACGTCAGCGCGAAGACCACCAGCGGTGCTACTGCGGCGCACCTTGCGGCGGGGACCGGCACGCTGGACACGCTGCGGTACCTGGTCGCGCACGGGGCCGATCTGTCGATCACCGACGGCCAGTTCCAGGCCGACGTACTGGGATGGGCGCGATGGTTCAAGCAGGCTGAGGCCGTCGCATACCTCGAAGGTCAGTAAAAGGCCCGCCCCGGCAAGGTGCGCCGGGACGGGCTGGGTTTCATCAGTCGGGTGCTACTCCAGGCAGATCCGGAACGGGTGTCCCGCCGGGTCGGCATAGATCCGCCAGCCGCGCGCATTGTCGGCCGGAGGGGGGTCGAGCGGGTCCAGCGGCTCCGCTCCGAGCGCGACCACAGTGGCGTGGCCGCTGGAAAGATCCTCGACGATGAGGTCGAGGTGGAGATCCTGCGCATCGGTGCCGGGCCACGTGGCCGGCAAGTACTCCTCCGAGCGCCGGAAGGCCAGGGTCGAGAAACCGAGCGACGACCCGGGGCCGGTCAGGCTCCGCCAGTCGTTGTCACCGTTCTCGTCGACATCCAGCCCCAGCAGCGCCGAGTAGAACCGGGCGAGCTCCAGCGGGTCCGGGCAATCCAGAACCACCGAGCCGAGCCGCCCGGCAGTACTGCCCGGCTGCTCTGCCACCTGCGTCATCTGTCCTCCAGCTTCGTTCTCTTCGACAGCCTGCCCCTGTCGGGGCAGGACCTATCGGGCCCCTCTGGTCAGAAGGCCCGGCCGCCTACGATGACAGGTCGATGGGACAGTTCGCACCTTTCGACACGCCTGCTTGATCGGTCAAGGAGATCACCCCGGGTAGTTGCAAAGCGTTGACGGGGAGAGTGCTTGCCCGAACACTTACGGTCATGAAGCGACTACTCCGCCCCCGTCGTCCTCTGACCGGTCTCCTGACCGCCGCCCTGTTGGCAACTCCCCTGTTCGCCCTCTCACCCGCGGCCGCGGCAGCATCGGCGCCCGCCCTGATCCCGAAGCCGGTCTCCCAGCAAACCCTCGCCGGCGAGACATTCACGCTGCAGTCGTCGACGGCCGTCAGCGTCGTCGCGAGCCCGGACGAACGCGCAGCTGCCACCAAGGTGGCCGAACAGCTGTCCGCCCAGCTGCGGCGCTCGACCGGCTTCACTGTCCCACTCGCCAGCACCGGCACGATCCGGCTCTCGACCGACGGGGCAAGCTCCCTCGGCGCTGAGGGCTACCAGCTCAGGGTCGACCGCACGGCCGTCACAGTCACCGCGGCCACGCCGGAGGGCCTGTTCCGCGGCGTCACCACCTTGCGGCAGCTCCTGCCCGCCAAAGCGGACGCATCCACCACGCAGGCCGGTCCGTGGACGATCGCCGGGACCGCGATCTCCGACTCACCGCGCTATGCCTACCGCGGCACGATGCTTGACGTCTCCCGGCACTTCTTCTCGGTCGCCGAGGTCAAGCGGTACATCGACCTCGCCTCGCTCTACAAGCTCAACAAGCTGCACCTGCATCTGGCCGATGACCAAGGCTGGCGGCTGCAGATCGACAGCTGGCCGCGACTGGCGACGTACGGGGGCAGCCTTGAGGTCGGCGGTACGCCGGGCGGCTACTACACGAAGGCCGACTTCGCAGAGATCGTCCGGTACGCCGGAGAGCGCTATCTCACCGTGATCCCGGAGATCGACACGCCTGGTCATACGAACGCCGGGCTGGCGTCGTACGCGGATCTGAACTGCAACGGGGTCGCCCCGCCGCTCTACACCGGTACCAATGTCGGATTCAGCTCGCTGTGCGTCGGGAAGGCCGTCACCTACTCGTTCCTCAACGACGTGTTCGGTGAGATCGCTGCGCAGACGCCCGGCGACATCGTCCACCTCGGCGGCGACGAGGCGCACTCCACGCCGCACGCGGACTATGTGACCTTCCTCAACAAGGCATCGACGATCGTCGCCAGCAAGGGCAAGCGGGTAATGGGCTGGCACGAGATCGGAGATACCGCTCTCCCGGCCGGGAGCATCGTCCAGTACTGGGGTACCGACGACACCGCGTCGCGCGACCTCGCACGCCAAGCGGCGACCAAGGGCGCCACGGTGGTCATGTCGCCGGCCAACCGCGCCTACCTCGACATGAAGTACAACAAGGACACCCCGTACGGCCTGTCGTGGGCCGGCCTGGTCAGCGTCGAGAAGGCCTACAGCTGGAATCCGTCGGCCCTGATCCCGAACCTGCCTGCCAGCGCGGTGGCCGGGGTGGAGGCACCGGTGTGGTCGGAGACGCTGGACGATATCGACAAGGTCGAGTTCATGGCGTTTCCGCGGCTGCCTGGGATCGCCGAGCTCGGCTGGTCACAGGCGTCCGCGCTCAACTGGACGGCGTACAAGGACCGGCTGGCCGGTCAGGGCTCGCGCTGGGACGCGCTCAGCGTCAACTTCTACCGGGCACCGGAGATCGCCTGGCGCTGAGCGCTGAGCGCTGAGCGCGCTAGCTGAGGATGCGCTCGAGCAGCCAGGCCGTGGACTCGTCCAGGTCCTGCTCGGCGACTGTGTGGTGCGTCGCGTCCCGATCCGGGGCCGGGCGCACCTCCAGCCGGTACACGTACCGATCAGGCTGCGGCTGGCCGGTCCCGAGGTCCGCGTCGGCCAGAGCCTGTACGGCGGCCTCCAGCTGCTCGGAATCGGGCTCGCTACTGGTGTCGAGCGAGCCCTGGGCGACGAGCCCGGCGAACCCTCCACTGCGGGTCACGGTGACGATCAAGAGCACTCCTCGGGGCGGTGGGCCACCACGATTGCGTGCCGTGCAACGAATGTCCAGAGCCGCGCGACACGCCGGAAAATTCGATCATCAACGCGCGCCCATTACCCGCCGTACCGGCCGCTTTGTCTCACGTTGCCATCGCTTCCGACCCACTCCGGAGCACGAATCAGCAGGTCGGCGCGGGATTACCCCGCCGTACCGGGGTGTCGCGAGCGCCCGGCCGGCGAATTCATCCGACCACGGAGCGTGGCAACCGGCGACAATCAGCGACACGTGTTCTCGATCACCCCTTCCCCGCGGCCCCAGATCGGCTACAGTTATCGCGTTGCAGTTTTGGACTCCCACTGACTTTCGCTGTGCTGTACGGCCGGTTTCGTCGTCTGGGGCCTTTCGGCGACACGCGGTCCATGAGGTGTGGATCGCGTCTTGTTACAAGCCATCAAGGAGATAGACAACAATGGCTGTCGGTACTGTCAAGTGGTTCAACGCTGACAAGGGCTTCGGCTTCATCACCCCGGATGACGGTGGCGCGGACGTGTTCGCGCACTACTCGGCCATCCAGACCTCGGGCTTCCGCTCGCTGGACGAGAACCAGCGCGTCGAGTTCGAGATCACCCAGGGCCAGAAGGGCCTTCAGGCGGAGAACATCCGCCCGATCTGATCTTCGGATCAGCTCTTCTCGAAACTGAAAGATTGGGCCACACACCTTCGGGTGTGTGGCCCTTTCCTTGTCCCCGGCCGGTATTGCGACAATGGGGCACGATGACCGAGCACGAGCGATACAGCCGCCCCGAGGAAGACGCCGGTGAGCGACTCGACCGGCAATGGAGTGAGCTGCTCCAGGAGCTCCGGCTGGCGCAGACCGGCACGCAGATCCTGTTCGCGTTCCTGCTCAGCATCGCATTCCAGAGCGCGTTCCAGAATGCGGACGCGTTCACCCATCACGTGTACGCCGTGACGCTGATCGCATCCGCTCTCGCGGTCGGCCTGCTCCTTGCGCCGGTGTCCTTCCACCGCATCATCTACCGGCACAAACTGCGCGACCGAATGCTCCCGATCGCGAGCCGGATGGCGGTCGCCGGCCTCGCCTTCCTGGTGCTCGCGATGACCGGCGGTGTCCTGCTCGCGATCGACGTCGTGGTGTCCCGCCCGGTCGCGATCCTGATCGCTGCGGTGGTCCTGCTCTGGTTCGTCATCTTCTGGTACGCCGTCCCGACCTGGGTCCGGCGGTCGACGCCTAACGGAACCGGGGAATGACCTCCGCGGCCACCTGCTCCAGCACGTCCGCGCTGCCGGCGTAGACGCCTTCAGCGCGCGGCCAGTGCGTGATGACGTCGGTGAAGCCGAGGGCAGCGGCGCGGCCGGCGAGATCTTCGAAGGCGGCGACGCTGGTGAGGGCGTAGAGGCTGTTGTCGAGAGACAGGTAGCGGTCGAACGGGCGGTCCTCCCCCGCAGCCGCGAGGACGTCGTCGAGGCGGTGGGTCAGGTCTGCGACCGTCTTGAACCAGCCGTCGAGGTCGTCGGCGCGACCGCCTGTGGTGACCCACCCCGCGCCGTACTTGGCGGCCAGTCTCAACGAACGCGGGCCGTTGGCGGCCATCACGAACGGAACGCGCGGCTGCTGGATGCAGCCCGGGAGGGTCCGGCCGTTGCGGACCTCGAAGTACTCGCCCTTATAGTCGACGCCGTCGGTGGTCAGCAGGGTGTCCAGCAGTTCGACGAACTCGGTGAGCCGGTCGACCTTCTCCCGCGGACCGAGCTCCGGACCGCCCTGGATCGTGGTGTCGATCCCGCCACCGGCACCGATGCCGCAGAGGAAGCGGCCGTCGGAGATGTCATCCAGGGCGAGGATCTCGCGGGTCAGCGCGAGAGGGTGCCGGAAGTTCGGTGAGGTGACGAAGGTGCCGAGCTTGATCCTCGAGGTCGCCACCGCGGCCGCGGTCAAAGTCGGAGTCGTCCCGTACCAGGGCGAGTCCTGCAACCCTCCCCAGGTCAGGTGGTCATAGGTCCAGGCATGGTCGAACCCGAACTCCTCCGCCCGCCGCCAGCGCCGTTCTGCTTCCTTCCACCGGTACTCCGGCAGGATCGTGATCCCGAATCGCATACCCGCACCCTACCGAGCCGGGAATAGATTGAGTGTTCAACTACATTGATCACTGACATGACCACTCCTGTGCTGTACCTGAGCCACGGCGCACCCCCACTGGCCGACGACCGCCTCTGGACCGCCGAGCTGGCCGACGTCTCGGCCGGACTTGAGCGCCCGACCGCGACCCTGATCGTCTCCGCGCACTGGGAGGCCGCCCCGCTCACCCTCGCGGCGACCGAGACCGTGCCGCTCCTCTACGACTTCGGCGGCTTCCCCGAGCGCTACTACCAGGTCCAGTACGCCGCTCCCGGCGCCCCGCAGCTCGCCGACCAGGTCCGCAAGCTGCTGCACTCCCCCGGTACGCCGGTCTATGACGACCCGACTCGCGGTCTCGACCACGGCGCCTACGTCCCGCTCAAGGAGATGTACCCGGATGCCGACGTACCGGTCCTGCAGGTCTCGATGCCGACCCTCGACCCGACCGAACTCTTCCGCATCGGCCAGAAACTCGCGCCCCTGCGCGACCAAGGCGTCCTGATCATCGGCAGCGGCTTCACCACCCACAACCTGCGCGCCATGAACTTCGCCGCCGGCTCCGACGCCCCCGCCCCGAACTGGTCGATCGAGTTCGACGACTGGACCCGCCGCGCCCTCGCCTCCCAAGACGTCGACGCCCTCATCGACTTCCTCCACAAGGCCCCCGCCGCCACGATCGCCCACCCCCGCACCGAACACTTCGCCCCACTCTTCGTCACCCTAGGCGCAGCCGCCCACCAACTCCCCACAGCCGAAACCGTCATCGACGGCTTCTGGTACGGCCTCTCCAAACGCTCCTGGCAAATCGGCTAGCGTTTGCTGTCGTGACAGTGCGACCGTTCGATCCGTTGATCGACCTCGACGGTCTGTGGACCGTTGAACTGGCCCGACGCTACCTACCGATCGAAGGCATGCCCCCGACGCGCTACGAAGCCGACAACGGCAGACTTCGGATGAGCCCGCGTGAGGGCAGCGCGACTAGCTGGGCAGCAACGCATTTGGCCTTCGTACTCCACGAGCCGGCACTCGCTGCAGGCCACGCGGTCTACCTGGCGATGAATGTCCGCACCGATATCAACAGCTGGATCGAACCTGAGCTGATGATCCTGCATGAGGGTGTTCAGCAGCAGCACTGGATCGAGGGCGGCCAAGTGCTGTGCCCGATCGAGATCAGGTCGTCGTCCTCCTACAACCGGGACAGGATCGACAAGCCGGCGATGTGCGCCCAGCTGGGCATGCCTTACTACCTGTACGTCGAGATCCGGACGGACGAGGCCGAGGTGGAGCTGTTACGCCTTGGGAGCGACGGTCGGTACAGCACCCACGTACGCGCGCAGTCAGGCGAGCTCTTCGAGACCGCCGAGCCGTTTGCGATGAGTTTCGACCCGGCAGAGCTTCTCGAGTCCTACTGACGCGTCGGCGTGGGGAAGGTGGCTAGGGTTTCGGTGCCTAGGCTGGCTAGCCAGACTGTGCCGTTGTGTTCGCGGACGCCGGTGGGCATGCGGAAGTCGGGGTGGGTGCCGCGGAGGTCGTGGATGAGGGTGCCGGACTCGTCGTAGGCCTGGAGCTCGATGATGTCGGCGGGCTTGGGCTGGAGGGCGTCGGGGAGGGCCCAGACGAGTTTGCGCAGGATGGGCGGTTTGGGGAGGAGCAGGTCCAGGAGGGTGTTGCGGGGTGAGCCGATGGTGACCCAGATCAGGCCGTCGGAGCCGCGGGAGATGTTGTCGGGCAGGCCGGGGACACGGGCAAGTACGGCGGGCTCGGCGTCCGTCGTACTGAGGTCGAGTTTGTAGACGGCGTAGGTCGCGGTCTCGGCCCAGTAGAGGGTTTGGTGGTCGGCGCTGAGGGCTACGCCGTTGGGGAAGGCGCGGTGGGCGGCGAGGCGAGTCACTGCGCCGTCGGGGGTCAGGCGGTAGATGCTGCCGGTGGCGGAATGCTCAAGCAGGTCGCCCTTCCAGTTGTCGACGCCGAAGCGGGTGGACGAGTCGCTGAAGTAGATCGTGCCGTCGGGTGCGACGGCGGCGTTGTTGCAGAAGCGCATCGGGCGGCCGTCGATCTCGGTCAGGAGGGTCGCGACGCGACCGTCCTTGTCGACGGTGAGCAGGCCGCGGTTGGCGTCGCAGACGAGGACCTTGCCATCGGGCAGCCACTCCAGGCCGAGCGGTCGGCCGCCGGTGTCGGCGAGTGTGCTGATCGTGGTTCCGTCGGCGGAGACGCGCAGGATGCGGCCGTCGTCGAGGCCGGTCAGGACGCTGCCGTCCTCGTCGATCAACGCATCCTCAGGCCCATGACCCGGTACGGCGACAGTCGTCACGGCAAGGCTTGTCGGGTGCCGGACGGGGTCGGCGGGCGGCGGAGTCCAGCGCACAGGGGCGATCGAAGCCTTCATGCGCCGACTCTACAAGGAGTCAGATCCCCGGCACACAACGCGACAACCCGGACCGGCCACGTGGGCTGGTCCGGGTTTGTCCTGTCCGGGGTGGTGGGGTGGGGACAGTATTCAACACAGCGTTCGGTCAGAAGATGACTTCGCCGCGGGCACGCCGCGCGCGGAGCTTCTCCAGTGCCTCTTCGAGAATCTCGGCCGCCTCCGATTCGGAGCGCCGCTCCTTCACGTAGGCCAGGTGGGTCTTGTAGGGCTCGATCTTCGTCGGCGGCGGGGGGTTGTTCACATCGGTGCTGGTCGGCAGACCGCACCGCGGACAGTCCCACGCCTCCGGAACGGCTGCCTCGACCGCGAAGACGGTCGCCGTCTCGTGCCCGTTGGCACAGAAGAAGACGACACGCTGCCGGGGCGCGGTGTCGCCGCGCTCCGCTTCGCCCATCGGGCCGGCACCGACCCGGCTGCCACGAATCGCACTACCACCACCAGCCACGGGACCCTACCCCCTCAGCCGAGCTTGTAGAGCAGGCCGAGCGCGACGATGGAGGCGAACCAGATCAGGCCGACGCCGATCGTGATGCGGTCCAGGTTCCGCTCGGCGACCGAGGAACCGCCCAGGCTGGACGACACTCCCCCACCGAACAGGTCGGACAGGCCGCCACCGCGGCCTTTGTGCAGCAGCACGAGCAGCGTGAGGATGAGGCTGCAGATGAGCACGACGATAGAGAAAGCGAGGATCACGAGGAGTAGCCTAACTGAAGGTCCAGGTAACGGCAGATGCCGGCGAACTCGTCCACCTGGAGGCTCGCACCCCCAACAAGACAGCCGTCGACATCCGGTTGGGCCATGATGCCACCTGCACTGGCCATCTTCACCGATCCGCCGTAAAGAATCCGTACCGAGTCGGCCACCGAGGGTGAAATCGTCTCCTCGATCCGGGCCCGGATCGCCGAGTTGACCTCCTGGGCGTCCTCCGGGGTCGCGACCTCGCCGGTGCCGATCGCCCAGACCGGCTCGTAGGCGATGACGACCTTGCGGACGTCGTCCTGCTTCAGGCCGGCCAGCCCGGCGTCGACCTGGCTGAGCACGTGCTCGACCTGGCCGTTCTCCTTGCGGACCTCCAGACCCTCACCGACGCACATGATGGGGACCAGGCCCGCCTCGAGTGCCTTGGCGGTCTTGGCGTTGACCAGCGCGTCGTCCTCGCCGTGATACTGCCGGCGCTCCGAGTGCCCCGTCAGTACGTAGGTGCAGCCGAGCTTGCTCAGCATCGCGGCCGAGATCTCCCCGGTGAAGGCGCCGGCGTCCTTGGTCGACACGTCCTGCGCGCCGTACTTGATCTTCATCCGGTCACCGTCGACCAGCGTCTGCACGCTGCGGATGTCGGTGAACGGCGGCAGGACCGCCACCTCGACGCGCTCGAAGTCGTGCTTCTTGTCCTGCAGCGTCCACGACAGCTTCTGCAGCAGGTGCACGGCCTCAACGTGGTTGAGGTTCATCTTCCAGTTGCCCGCCATCAGCGGCGTACGGGCAGCTTCTGCCATCTGAGTCAGTCCTCTTCCAGTACGGCGAGTCCCGGGAGCTCCTTGCCCTCCAGGTACTCGAGGGATGCGCCGCCACCGGTGGAGATGTGGCCGAACGCATCGTCGGCGAAGCCTAGCTGCCGGACGGCGGCCGCGGAGTCACCGCCACCGACGACACTCAGGCCATCCACCTCGGTCAACGCCTGCGCGACGGCCTTGGTTCCACCCGCGAACGCCGCCATCTCGAAGACGCCCATCGGGCCGTTCCAGAACACCGTCTTCGCGCCGGCGACCTCGGCGGCGAACGCCTTGGCCGAGTCCGGGCCGATGTCCAGACCGAGCTGGTCGGCCGGGATCGCGTCCGCGGCCACGACGGTCGCGGGCGAGTCGGCCTTGAACTCCGGCGCCACCACGATGTCGGTCGGCAGCACGATCCGGTCGCCGGCCTCCTTCAGGTAGCCGCGGACGACGTCGAGCTGGTCCTCCTCGAGCAGGCTCTTGCCGACCTCGTGGCCTTGCGCCTTCAGGAAGGTGAACACCATGCCGCCACCGATCAGCAGCTTGTCGGCCTTGGCCAGCAGGTTGTCGATCACGGCGAGCTTGTCGGAGACCTTCGCGCCACCCAGTACGACGACGTACGGGCGGGCGGGGTCCTCGGTCAGCTTCTTCAGTACCTCGACCTCGGCGAGCACGAGCCCGCCGGCCGCGTGCGGCAGCTTGCGGGCCACGTCGTACACGCTGGCCTGCTTGCGGTGCACGACGCCGAAGCCGTCGCTGACGAAGACGTCGGCCAGGGCCGCGAGCTCGTCGGCCAACTGGTCGCGCTGCGCCTCGTCCTTGCTCTCCTCGCGGGCGTCGTACCGGACGTTCTCGAGCAGCAGGACCTCGCCCTCGTCCAGTTCCTGTACGGCGGTCTGGGCCGCGTCGCCGGTGACATCGGCGGCGAAGTGCACCGTGATGCCCTCGGGCTGCAGCAGCTCACCGAGCCGCTTGGCCACGGGTGCCAGCGTGTAGGCCGGGTTCGGCTCGCCCTTCGGGCGGCCGAGGTGCGCGGTCACGATCACCTTGGCGCCGGCCTTGGCCAGCTTCACCAGCGTCGGCAGCGAGGCGCGGATGCGGCCGTCGTCGCCGATCACGTCGTTCTTGATCGGTACGTTCAGGTCGGAGCGTACGAGAACGCGGAGTCCCGCGACATCTCCGAGGTCGTCGATGGTCTTCACAGTTCAGGGGTTCCTGTCTACGAAACAGGCATGCGCCCGAAGGAGGACACCAGGGTCACCCTCGAGCGCATGCTGGGAAGAAACGTCAGAGCGAGGTGCCGACGTAGTTGACCAGGTCGACGAGGCGGTTGGAGTAACCCCACTCGTTGTCGTACCAGCCGACGACCTTGACCTGGTTGCCCAGGACCTTGGTCAGGCCGGCGTCGAAGATGCAGGAGGCCGGGTCGGTGACGATGTCGCTCGACACGATCGGGTCCTCGGTGTAGCGCAGGTAGCCCTTGAGCGCGCCCTCGGCGGCGGCCTTGACGGCGGCGTTGACCTCTTCGACCGAGGTCTCCCGGCCGACGTTCACGGTCAGGTCGGTGGCGGAGCCGGTCGGCACCGGGACGCGCAGCGCGTAGCCGTCCAGCTTGCCCTTGAGCTCCGGCAGGACCAGGCCGATCGCCTTGGCGGCACCGGTCGAGGTCGGGACGACGTTGATCGCCGCGGCGCGGGCGCGACGCAGGTCGGAGTGCGGGCCGTCCTGCAGGTTCTGGTCCTGGGTGTAGGCGTGGACCGTGGTCATCAGGCCCTGCTGGATGACGAACTCGTCGTGGATGGCCTTGGCCATCGGGGCGAGGCAGTTCGTGGTGCAGGACGCGTTCGAGATGACGGTGTGCTTCTCGGCGTCGTACAGCTCGTGGTTGACGCCCATCACGATCGTCAGGTCCTCGTTCTTCGCCGGGGCGGAGATGATGACCTTCTTGGCGCCGTTGTCGGCGTGCGTCTTGGCCTTGGTGGCGTCGGTGAAGAAGCCGGTCGACTCGATCACGATGTCGGCGCCGACGTCGGACCACTTCAGGTTCGCCGGGTCGCGCTCGGCGAACGCCTTGAAGGTGTGGTCGCCGACCGAGATGTCGGTGTCGGTCGCCGAGACCTCACCGGGGAAACGGCCCAGGATCGAGTCGTACTTGAGCAGGTGGGCCAGCGTCTGGTTGTCGGTCAAGTCGTTGACGGCGACGACCTCGATGTCGGCACCGGACGCCTGCACGGCGCGGAAGAAGTTACGGCCGATCCGGCCGAAGCCGTTGATACCTACGCGTACGGTCACGGGACTACGTCTCCTCGAACTAGCGTTCCAGCACTGCTCTTCACCCCGAACATTAGCCCAACCGCCCACCGGGCCAACTGGTGCTATCCACAGCAGACCACCGTGGTACGCGCGTCATTCGTGGTCCAGACCACCCAGACGTGCGAAGACCCCGGGAACCTCCCGGGGTCTTCAGGTGAATACCAGTTGACGCAGTGGTGATCACCTCAGGCCGGGTCGAGCATCTCCGGGGTGAGGTTGGCCTCGGTGTTCGGGATGCCGAGGTCGCTCGCGCGCTTGTCGGCCATCGCCAGCAGGCGGCGGATGCGGCCCGCGACCGCGTCCTTCGTCAGCGCGGGCTCGTGCAGCTGGCCGAGCTCTTCGAGGCTGGCCTGCTTGTGCTCCAGCCGCAGCTTGCCGGCGATCTGCAGGTGATCGGGTACGTCGTCGCCCAGGATCTCCAGCGCACGCTCGACCCGAGCACCGGCCGCGACCGCGGCACGAGCGGAGCGACGGAGGTTCGCGTCGTCGAAGTTGGCCAGCCGGTTCGCGGTCGCACGGACCTCGCGACGCATCCGGCGCTCTTCCCAGGCCAGCACCGACTCGTGCGCACCCAGGCGGGTCAGCAAGGCGCCGATCGCGTCACCGTCGCGGATCACCACGCGGTCGACGTTTCGCACCTCACGAGCCTTGGAACCGATCCCCAGCCGACGCGCAGCGCCAACCAGCGCCAACGCGGCCTCCGGGCCCGGGCAGGTCACCTCGAGCGAGGACGAGCGGCCCGGCTCGGTCAGCGAACCGTGGGCCAGGAACGCACCACGCCAGGCAGCCACCGCATCGCAGGAAGCGCCCGACACCACTGCCGGCGGCAGGCCGCGGACCGGACGGCCGCGGTTGTCGACCAGTCCGGTCTGGCGAGCCAGCGCATCACCGTCACGAACGACCCGGACGACGTACTTGGTCTGCTTCCGGATTCCGGACGGGGAGATCACCACCACGTCCGACGGGTGCCCGAAGATCTCGGCGATGTCCTTGCGCAGCCGGCGCGCGGCCGCGCCGCTGTCCAGCTCGGCCTCCACGACGATCCGGCCCGAGACCAGGTGCAGTCCTCCCGCGAAGCGCAGCACGGACGACACCTCGGCCTTGCGGCAACAGGGTTTCGTGACCTGGATGCTGGTCAACTCGGACTTCACCTGTGCTGTCATCGCCATAGAAGGCATCCTCCCACCGTTGTCAAAGACCCTCGCCGCCCCGTCCAACTGTGCCCGGTGGGAGTGCGTTACGCGGGCTCGCCGCCCAGGAACGGCAACAGCGCTTCGGCCGACCTGCGCCCGTCGTGCAGATCCCGGACGTAGCGTGGGCCGGCGTCGGCGATCTTCCGGGCCTCGTCACGTTCGTGGACCAGTCGCTCGATCACCTCGGCCAGGTCGTCCGGCGTCGCCTCCACGATCGGCAGGTCCGTCGGCAACAGCTCCCGGATCCGATCCGGGACGTACCCGACGGTCACGCGCCCGGCTGCCATCGCTTCACAGGCGGTGACGCCGTACAAGCCGAGCAGCAGCTGCTCGACGACGATGTCGGCGTTCCGCACCATCTCGGCGAGCTCCGCGTGCGCCACCTTCTGCACCCGCTGGTACTGGATCAGACCCTGCGCGTCCAGGTCGGCCAGCACCGGATCGATGGACGACGAGCCCTTGAGCGGGCCCGAGGTGGGGGCGTGCAGGACCACCGGGATCTTGCGATCGAGCACCGGACGGTTCGATGCGAAGCCCTCGACGTCGATCGCCAGCGGGAGCCAGATGCCGTTGTCCACGAACTCCAGCAGGTCCGGTGTGGAGACGAAGACCGGGCCCTGGTAGCTCTGCAGGTTGCGGCGGACCATGTCGTTCGCCGCCTGCAGCCGCTGGGTCAGATCGTCGTTCGGGTCCTTGAACGGTGAATGGCGATGGCGCGCCCGGTGCAGGGCGGGGTCACGGATCTCCGAGCCGTGGAACAGGACGGCGTGCCTGATCCCAGCCTCTTCGAGCATCGGCACCTCGCTGGTCCACATCTGCCCGCTGACGGCCCCGAACATCGTCCGCCCCGCCTCGAAGATCACGTGGGTGACGTCGTGGAGCACATGCGCGGTCAGCTCCAGCTGCCACCGCAGGTCGGAGCGGTACTGCTCCTCGGTGGCAGTGCGGTGCACCGGGAAGCGGAACGCGGCGCTGCTGATGGACAGCGACTCCGCGGTGACGCCCATCAGATTGTGGTTGACCGCGGTGGACCACAGGTAGGCCTGCCCCGCGCTGTTCAACGGTCCGATCAGCAGCTGCCGGTCGGTCTTCGTGCGGTCCTTGGTGGCGGCCTCGAACCGCTTACCGGTCAGCTCGCCGTACAGCGCGCGCAGCGTCGACCCGCCGGCCGGATCAGCGGTGATCACCCGATCGGCGGCTCCGATGTATTCGGCTTCGTGGTTCGCCCAGGCCGCGGCGGAGCGCCGGGTCCGGGCGCCGAGTCCGGCGACGTGTTCGTGGGCGTCGTACACGACCTTGAGGTCGTGGCCACGAAGCTTCGCGCGACCTGCCGCACGGACCGCGACACCGATCACGTGCACACCGTGCGCGTGCACGACATCCGGCTTCAGGAGATCGATCAGGTCGCCGAAGGCGGTCTCCAGGTCGAACGCCTCCGGGTGCAGTGTGCGCCACGGCGCGGGCCAGGGCAGCCGGTGCACCACCGCGTCGTACGCCCGCCAGCCGGCCGTGAACGACCTGTCGGCCGAGCTGCCGAGGCCCTTGCGCAGCCGGGCCGCCCGCTGGGCGACTCGCCAGCGTGCCCTGCGGAGCCGCCGTACGGCGACGCCGGCCTTGAACGTCAGCAGTCCGGCCCAACCAGACCTCGCCCGCGCGGTCGCGGCGCCCGAAGCTGCCTTCACCTCCATCAGCTCGGCGCGGATCCGCGCAGTGCGGGCTGCATACGTCGACGCGTGCCGGTAGCCGAGGAGCGGCGGACGCCAGTCCCGCTTCGCGTTCCGGCTGCGTGTGCGCTCCGTGCGCAGCGAGTACGGCACCGCCACCCGGACGATCGTCGCGCGGCCGAGCGGCTCCTTCGACGGCAGGCCATTGGCCGCGACACCGAGCACGGTCACCTCGGCTCCGGTCGCGGCCAGCGCCGCGGCCTCCCTGCGGACGCGGCGGTCGCAAGTGACATCGTTGGCAACCACCATCACCACGCGCACGTCGGTACTGGTACGCATCACTTCTCCATCGGTTCGTCACACATCATCGGGCCTGGTCCGCTGCGCGGTGTCACAGTCCGAGGATCGTGCGGATCTCCTTCTCCCACCGGTCGTCCTCGACCGGGACCTGCTGCTCGAGGTCCGTGCCGAGAAGCTCGGCGTACAACGCCCGGAGGTGGTCCGACTGCACCTCCCACGACACTTCCCGGAGGAGATCGGGCCGGGCGACGTTCTCGCGGTAGCCGGCCTGAGTGGCCAGTACCTGCCGGACGGCGACCGCCAGGTCGTACGGGTCCTCCGCCGTGAAGACCTCACCGATCCCGGTCCGGCCGACGAACTCGTGCAGGCTCGGCATGTCGCTGGTCACCACCGGCAAGCCGGCGAACAGGTACTCGAAGACCTTGTTCGGCAGTGCCATCTCGTGGCTGGGGAACCGCAGGATCGGGATGAGGCCGATATCAGCCGTCCGCAGGAACGGAACAACGTCCGCCGGCGCCACCGGTTCGAGGTAGTGCACCCGGTGCTCGACGCCGACCTTCGCCGCCAGCTTCTTCAGCGCCGTCACCGAACGCATGTCGACTTTCGGTACGCAGACGACAGCGAGGTGCACGTCCGGCAGGTCCGGCAACGCCTCGATCGCGGTCTCGACTCCACGCGCCCGGGTGATGCCGCCGGAGTACACCATCAGCGGCGTCGTGTCCGGCAGGCCGATGCGCTCCCGGATGCCGGTCACCGCGGCGTCGGCGCCGCTGCCGGCCGCCAACGCCGGGCTGTTCATCACCACGGTCGGTTCGAGCGGCAGGTCGTGCCGCTTCCGCAAGGCCCGGGCGATCGCCGGGCTGACGGTGATCACCCGATCCATCTGCCGGATGTACTCCGACTCGTGCTGCGCCCAGGCGGCGATGAAACGAGGCGTCCGTCCCCCGTACTGCGAGAGCCCGGGCACGTACTCGTGCGCGTCGTACACGGTCTTCACCTCGCGGCCGCGCAGACTCGCGCGCCCCGCCGCACGAGCCGCGACACCGATGATGTGCATGTCGTGCGCGTGGATCGCGGCCGGCTCGATCCGGTCCAGCACCGGACCCAGCATCGCCTCGTAGTCGTAGGCCTCCGGGATCTCGGTCCGCCAACTGACGCTGCGGTCGTCGCGGGACATGCTCGCGTCCCAGCGCTGCCAGTAGCCGTTGGCCCAGCGCGACTGCCGCCGGGCGAGTCTCGTCCGGGCCTTCACACTCAGCCGGGCGACCTGCCAGCGCTTCTGCGCCAGCAGGCGGCCGGCGACACCGATCTTGAACGGCACGGTTCCGACCTGTCCGGCCTTCCGCGACCGCACCGCGTGCCCGGACTCTGCCTTGAGGTCGCCCAGCCGGGCGTTGATCCGCGCGGAGCGCGCGGCCAGCGCAGCCGCCGGCTCCCCGGTCATCAGCCGCCTGGCCCGCCGGAGCGCCCGGCGCCTGGTCCGCTCGTCCCGCAGGACGAAACGGCCCTCGACCAGCACGCGGAGAACGCCGTTGTCCAGGCGCTCGACCGTGGCCGGTCCCTCGCGCGCCACACCGAACAATGTGACCCTGACACCACCTCGTGCCAACGCGTCGGCCTCCTTCAGCACCCGCGTGTCGTTGGCGGTGTCATTGGCTACGACCATTGCTACGTGTGGCGCGATCCTGTCCGTCAACTCTGCTCCATTCCAGCCCGTATCAGCACCGGGCATGCGTCATCGACTGCGGGGCCGGCCGGGCTCGACCAGCGCCAGGGGTGTCCGACACGCCCTGTTCCCAATGGGTAGTAGACGAAGGCCAGGTGCGAACAGGTTGCATCAGGCCCCGATATCCGCGCCTGGTCCGTAGGATGGCCAGCACGTTCGACCCGCGAACCGCAGAACGGACGACACCCCGTCCTGGCGGCAGGACGTCCAACTCCTCCCGGGTTCATTGCAACCCAACCCCCGATCGGCTGCGTTCCTTCCCCGACAGCACGAGAGGAGGGGCATGAGAGCACGAGACGACGCCGAGTTCACCGAGTTCGCCGCGACGATGATCCGGCCACTGCGCCGTACGGCGTTCCTGATGTGTGGTGACTGGCATCGCGCGGAGGACGCGGCCCAGGACGCCCTGGTGAAGGTATACCGCCGGTGGAACCGGATCGAACGCCGAGAAGGTGTCCGGAGTTATGCCCACCGGGCCGTGGTCACCTCGGTCCTCGACCAGGGCCGCAAACCGTGGCGACGCGAACGCCTGAACGATCCCGACGACGCGGCACTGGTCGTGCCCGACGTCGGCGGACCGGTCGACAACCGGCTGATGGTGGTCAAGGCCCTCGCCCAGCTTCCGCCCAGTCAGCGTGCCTGCGTGGTCCTGCGCTACTACAACGACCTCAGCGTCGACGAGACCGCCGACATCCTCGGCGTCAGCGCGGGCGGCGTGAAGAGCCAGACCTCCCGCGGTCTCGACCGCCTCCGCCAGCTAATCGGCCATCCCGAAAGGAGCGCCTCGTGAGTAACGACATCGAACGACTGCTGACCGCCGCTGCCGACGACACCGACCAGCCGCTGAACACCGACATCGACACCATCCTCGCCCGCGGCCGCCGCTCCGTACGGCGTGGCCGGCTCGCCGCCGGCGCCACCGCGACCCTGACCGCGATCGCAGTCATCGGTGGCTTCACCGTCTGGTCGAACACACTCAACCAGGGCGACGGCGCGGCCGGTACGCCGAAGAGCCAGACCATCACCGTCAACGCCAAGACCGGGCAGATCGTGGACAACGAGTCCGGTACGACGGCCACCGCGCCGCCGCCGGTCAGCCCGCTGTCCGACGCCGAGGTGCTGAAACGCTGCCAGACAGCCGCCCCGAGGTCTTTCCAGAGAACGGTGGCCGACAAGGCCGGACCGGTCGACACGCGCTGGAAGATCATCCTCAAGAGCGGGGACCAGAATCGCTTGCAAGCGCTGTTCCTGTCGCCTGACAAGTCGATCGTGTTCGACTGCACGATGCAGGACGCGAAGCGGCCGCTGACGTTCGGGCGCTACAGCACCGTCCTACCCGGGACACCCGACCCGGACAATGCCCCCAGCGGGCCGCAGGCCGCCACGGCCGAGGTCATGATCCCGGTCGAAGGCGTCAGCCAGGTTCTGGTGAATCTCGCCGGCGAGAAGGCTCCCCGGCAGGCACTCGTCGCGGCCAGCGGCTTCTACACGCTCGGCTACCCCGACTGGTTCAAGACGGACAAGTCCAACTACGACGCGAAGTTGGGACGGTTCATCCCGCCCATCCAGCGGATCAGGGCGTACGACGCGAAGGGCAAGCGGGTGTACGAGTGGACGTACACCAAACCCGCACCGCCGGTGCAGGTCCCGCCGGATGTGAAGATCAAGACGTCCGACCCGATCGAGCCGCGGACCGTGCTGACGAAGGATCCCGAGACCGGGAAGCCGCTGGCCGTCGTACCGACCAGCCCGTTGAGCGACGAGCAGGTCCGCACGCAGTGCAAGAAGCCGGACGACGCGTTCTTCGACGGTCCCGGCTTCGGGCTGCCGAAGCCGGACCCGGACATCGACCCACGGATCAACGGCGCCGGACGGATCAGCCCGCAGTGGCCGGTCGCACTGAAGGTCGGGAGCGACAAGCGGTTCACCGCGCTGCTGGTCTCCCCCGGTCAGAACGTCGTGGCCTGGTGCTACCGGGCTGAGCAGGACGCCTACGACTACACGCGCCACGGAGTCCAGGCCGACGGCACGTTCGGCGACCCCACCATGGACGAGTTCTCCCGCTGGGCCATGGTTCCGCAGGGCGTCGCCCAGATCATCGTGGACCTGCCCACCGGGCCGGTGCGCGCGGCGATCTCCAACGGCTACTACCTCTGGGGCACGACCGGCGGCAGTGAGAACTTCAAGAAGGTCCGGGTCCGCGGGTACGACGCGGACGCCAAGCTGGTCTACGACAAGAAGATCACTGTCGACGCCAGCTAGACGAGGAGCTCGCGATACACCTTCGTGAGTTTGTCGGGGGCGTGGTGGAGGTGCTGGTCATCGTCGGCAATGTCGGCGATGACCAGCTCCGCTCCGAGGGACTGCGCCGTACGGCGTAGGGACTCGGGGTCGGGGACATGGCCTTCGTCGGCGAGGACGACGTCGATGCGCAGATCCGGAGCGTGGGCGGCGAGAACCTCGAGGTGGGTCTCGGGTGAGAAGCCGTCGGTCTCGCCCTTCTGCTCTCCCAGGTTCAAGGTCAGCAGGCGGCGGGCGCTCGTCTGCTCGAGACCGCGGCACAACGCCGGAACGAGCAGGTTCGGGATGACCGAGGTGAACCACGAGCCTGGTCCGACGACGACCCAGTCAGCCTCCGCGATGGCCACCAGAGCCTCGGGACAGGCCGGCGGGTCGGCAGGGTCGAGGGCGACGTCGACGACGTGACCGTTGGTGGTCGCGACCTCGGCCTGGCCGCGGATCTCGGTCAGCGCCTCGGGGTGGTCGGGATCGAGACCGATCACGCGGGCGGTGATGTCCAGCGGTACGGCGGACATCGGGAGCACCCGGCCTTGGGCGCCGAGCAGCCGGCCGACCCAGTCGAGGCCGTCGACGGCCTCGCCGAGCAGCTCCCACAGGGCGACGATCAGCAGGTTGCCGACGGCGTGGTCGTGCAGCTCGCCGTTGCTGCGGAAGCGGTGCTGCAGGACGTTGGCCCAGGTGCGGCCCCACTCGTCGTCACGGCACAGCGCCGCGAGCGCCATCCGCAGGTCACCCGGCGGCAGCACCCCCAGCTCTTTGCGGAGCCGGCCGGACGAGCCGCCGTTGTCGGCGACGGTCACGATGGCGGTCAGCTGATCGGTCACATGCCGCAGGGCGGACAGCGAGGCCGCCAGGCCGTGCCCTCCCCCTAGTGCGACGACCCCAGGCCTTCGCAGGCCCAGAGCTCGCCCACCGGACAAGACTCCAGACGTCTCGAGCCCGCGCTCTTCGCGGGCGGGGCTCCTTCGGGGGTCTGGGGGTCGCCCCCCAGATAACACCGGAGAGTCCTCAAGCCCGCGCTCTTCGCGGGCAGGGCTCTGCCGAGGACTCGTCCCCGTCACTCGCGTCCTAGATCCCGGTGAACGACCAAGGTCGGTGAACCCTTCTCGCGCAGTCTGCGGGCGATCTCCTCCGACATCGCGACGCTGCGGTGCTTACCCCCGGTGCAGCCGATCGCGACGGTGACGAAGCGCTTGCCCTCGTTCAGGTAGCCGGTCCGCAGGGTGTCCAGCACGTCCGAGTAGTTCTGCAGGAACTGCTGGGCCAGCGGATGGCCGAGCACGAAGTCTGACACAGGCTTGTCCTGCCCGGTCATCGGGCGCAGGTCGGGCTGCCAGTACGGGTTCGGGATGAAGCGCATGTCGGCGACCACGTCGGCGTCGACCGGGATGCCGTACTTGAAGCCGAACGAGACCACGGTCGCCCGCAGCTCGGCGTTCTCCTCGTCACCGAAGGCGTTCACGATCTTCGCGGCGAGCTGGTGGACGTTCATGTTCGAGGTGTCGATGACCAGGTCGGCACCGGCCCGGATGTCGCCGAGCAGCTCACGCTCACGCTGGATCCCGGTCAGCAGCCGGCCCTCGCCCTGCAACGGGTGCGGCCGGCGCACGCCCTCCTGCCGGCGCACGATCACGTCGTCGGAGGCCTCCAGGAACAGGGTCAGCGGCCGGTAGCCCTTCACCCGCAGGTCGTGCAGCGACGAGCTCAGCTCGTCGAAGAACATCCCGGTCCGGACGTCGACCACGACCGCCAGCCGCGGTTGGGTCCCGGTGCCGATCGTCTGCTCGACCATCGTGGTCAGGAACATCGGCGGCAGGTTGTCGACCACGAACCAGCCGAGGTCCTCCAGCACGTCCGCAACCGAACTCCGCCCCGCGCCGGACATCCCGGTCACGATGATCAGGTTGCCGCTCGTGTCGTCCATCAGTTCTCAGTTCTCCCTGGGATCCCCGTTGGGCGCCTCGGCCGGCGCCGGGACGTCATCACCCAGTATCTCGCCTGTGGCCGTGTTCACCGACGGCGCCCGGCCGGATTCCGCCGTCGTTGCGGCGGTGTTCACCGCCAGTACGACGGCCTCCGCCGTCCGGCGCCCGAATCCGGGCAGCTCGGCCACCTCGTCGATGCTCGCCTGCCGCAACTTCTTCAATGACCCGAAGTGCCGCAGCAGCGTCTTGCGCCGGACCTCCCCCAGCCCCGGTACGTCGTCCAGCACGCTCTCGACCATCGACTTCGACCGCCGGTTGCGGTGGTGGGTGATGGCGAACCGGTGCGCCTCGTCCCGCAGCCGCTGCAGCAGATACAGCCCCTCGGAGGTCCGCGAGAAGATCACCGGGTCTTCCTCGTCGGGGATCCAGACCTCCTCCAGCCGCTTGGCCAGTCCGCAGATCGGGATGTCGCCGAGCCCCAGCTCGTCGAGCGCCTGCCGGGCGGCCGCGACCTGCGGCGGACCACCGTCGACCACGACCAGACCCGGCGTGTAGGCGAACTTCTTCGCCCGGCCGGTCTCCGGATCGACCAGGTACGCCGTCGGGTCCTCGCCCTCGGGAATGTCGGCGCGGTCCTCGATCATCCGCTTGAACCGCCGGGTCAGCACCTCGGCGATCGAGGCGACGTCGTTCTGGCCCTCGACGCCCTTGATGACGAACCGGCGGTACTCGCTCTTGCGCGGCAGGCCGTCCTCGAAGACCACCATCGAGGCGACCACCTCGGTGCCCTGCAGGTTCGAGACGTCGTAGCACTCCATCCGCAGCGGCGCCTCGGCCAGGTCGAGCCCGGCCTGGATCTCCTCCAGCGCCTGGTTGCGGGTGGTCAGATCGCTGGCCCGCTTGGTCTTGTGCATGGTCAGCGTCTGCAGCGCGTTCCGCTCGACGGTCTCCATCAGCGCCTTCTTGTCGCCGCGCTGCGGGACCCGGATCGCGACCCGCGTCCCCCGCGTCTCCTCCAGCCACTGGGTCAGCGCGTCGACGTCGTCCGGGATCGTCGGCACCAGGATCTCGCGCGGGATCGCGTCGCCCGCGTCACCGGCGTACGTCTGCTGGATGAACCGCGAGACGAGGTCGCCGGTGGTCGCCGTACCGTCGGCCTTGTCGGCGATCCAGCCGCGCTCACCGCGGATCCGGCCGCCGCGGACGTAGAAGATCTGGACGGCGACCTCGAGCGGGTCCTCGCTGAGCGCGATCACGTCGGTGTCGGTGCCGTCGCCGAGGACGACCGCGTTCTTGGCCAGAGCCTTGTCGAGGGCGGCCAGGTCGTCGCGGATCTTGGCCGCCCGCTCATACTCCAGCTCGGCCGCCGCGGCCTTCATCTCCTTCTCCAGCCGGCGCACGTACGTCGCGGTCTGGCCGGACAGGAACGCCGCGAAGTCGTCGACGATCTGGCGGTGCTCCTCTTGGGTCACCTGACCGGTGCAGGGCGCCGCGCACTTGCCGATGTACCCGAGCAGACAGGGCCGGCCCATCTGGCGGTGCCGGTTGAACACGCCCTTGCTGCACGAGCGCATCGGGAAGACGCGCAGTAGCAGGTCGACGGTCTCGCGGATCGCCCAGGCGTGGCTGTAGGGGCCGAAGTACCGGATGCCCTTCTTCTTCTGGCCGCGGCCGACCATCACCCGCGGGTAGTCCTCGTCGAGAGTGATCGCGAGCCACGGGTACGACTTGTCGTCGCGGTACTTCACGTTGAAGCGCGGGTCGAACTCCTTGATCCAGGAGTACTCCAGCTGCAGCGACTCGACCTCCGTGCGGACGACGGTCCACTCGACCTTCGCCGCGGTCGTCACCATCGCCTGCGTGCGCGGGTGCAGGTTGACCAGGTCCTGGAAGTACGACGACAGCCGGGCCCGGAGGTTCTTCGCCTTGCCGACGTAGATCACCCGCCCGGCGGAGTCGCTGAAGCGATAGACACCGGGTGAGTCGGGGATCGACCCGGGCGCGGGTCGGTAGGACGATGGATCAGCCACTCGACAACCCTAGTTCGGGCCGCCGACAAAACCGGAATTCTCCCAAGGTCTCCACTGCTAGTTCAATGACAGACTTGAAGGCATGACTGTTGACGAACTCGATCAGTTGATCCGCCGGTACGACGGGGTGCGCGTTCTCGAAGCTCAGGGCGACCTGTTCCATCTCTACGACCCGGCCGCCGACCTCCCGCCCGAGCGGCAGCAACCCTTCGCCACGATCGTCACCGGCGACCACTACGAACGCGTGTCCCGGCTGGACGAGCCTGGTGCCTGGCGACTCAACCTGGGGCTGGCCAAGGCGACGTACACGGAGCTGTTCGGTGTGCCGCCGACCGAGCGCGACGCCGACTGGGTGCTGGTCTCTGACCACGACTACGCCGCCCGCGACACTCTGATGCCACACCCTTTCTACGCCTCCCAGTACTGGGTAGCCATCGTCAATCCCACTACCCTCGACCCGCTGCTCCCCCTGATCGCCGAGGCGTACCAGTTCGCCGCCCGCAAGCACGCCAACCACCAGAGCCGCCTCACGCCCTGACCGCAACCTGTCACCGCCCACACCGCAGTCCACGGCGACGCCATCATCGGCCCATGTTCGTCCCCCTCCTCGCCGGCTGGGCAACCCCGATAGTGTTCGTCACCGCCCTGGCGCTGCCGATCGTCCTCGTCGTACTGAACACGAGGTCGCGCGACCGAGCACGCCGCCGGCGAGATGCCTTCTTCAGCGCGGCGGCGGACCCCGAGGACAGCACGCGACTCGACGAGTTCCTTCAGTCCGGCTTCCCGATCGACACCCGCGACGCCGGCGGCAACACTGCGCTCCACCTGGCGAGCTATGCACAGCAAGAGGAAGTGGTCCGGAGGCTGATCGCTCGGGGTGCCGACCAAACGCTCGTCACCAAGGCTGGCTACACGGCGGACGACCTGAGCAAGATCGCGTCGTACGAACGGATGCTGCCCCGAACGGCACGCAGGCTCACGCCCGAGGGCGCTTGGGCCGACCCCGGTCCGGCGGCTCGGGCAGGTTTCGGCCAGTTGCGCCGTGCGGACGACCGACTGTTCTGGCCTGCGCTCGAGCGGGCATTCGCCGACAACCGGAGCGATCGACGACTGCTCATCGTGCTCATGGTCAAGCTCGGACGCCCGGGTTCGGAGGAGTCCCTGCTCGCGCACCTGCGAACGTCACGTGATCTGCAGTTGGCCGAGGACCTCCTGAACTGCGGTTCCGGGACGCTCGTCGACGGGGTCGAGCGGTGGGCTCGCGCGAACAACTGCACCATTCGTTGGTACGGCGGGAGCGCGCGGCCGATCCGGTGGGGCCGGTTCTGACCTTGCGATTGGTCGACGGTCGTGTTGCGGGTTGGGTCATAAGGCGGAGTTGACCCCAGGCTGGGATGGGCGCTTTACGTAGCGTGTGGACCAGGGTAGATGCGCAGGTCCTTTGCGTGAGGCAACAAGGCCTTGCGTTGACTCGAGGGAGTTTCCGCCCATGTCCCTGAAGTCCATGTCCCTGAAGATCTCCACAGCCCTGAAGAACTCCACAGCCCTGAACTTCGTCAGACCACGCGTCGTGCTTGGTGCACTCGCGGCCTCGGCGCTCGCCGTCACCGGTATCGCCACGGCCAGTACGGCGGCCACGCCGGCGCAGACCGATGTCACGATCCGCGGCGCGGGCAGCCCGACCGCCGTCCCCGGCAGCTACATCGTCGTCCTCGCCGGGCAGCGGTCCCAGGGCGAGACCCGGGTCACCAACCAGAGTCTGTCCAGCACGTACGACGTCAAGGTCCGCGACCAGTACGACTCGTCGATCAAGGGTTTCTCGGCGAGTATGAGCGAGGCGCAGGCGAAGAAGATCGCCGGTGACTCACGGGTCGCGTTCGTGCAGCAGAACCAGAAGTTCACGGTCAACCAGGACGACCCGCCGTGGGGCCTGGACCGGATCGACCAGCGGGCTCTGCCGCTCGACCAGAAGTACACGCCGACCACCGCGGCCGAGAATGTCAGCGTCTACGTGATCGACACCGGAATCTACGCGGCCCACAAGGACTTCGGCGACCGCGCGTCGGTCGGTACCGACACCGTCGGCGACGGGCAGAACGGCGTCGACTGCATGGGTCACGGCAGCCACGTCTCCGGCACGATCGCCGGTACGACGTACGGGGTCGCGAAGAGCGCGAAGATCTTCGGGGTCCGCGTCCTCGACTGCAAGGGTTCCGGGACGACCGAGACCGTGGTCGCCGGGATCGACTGGGTGACCAAGAACGCGAAGAAGCCCGCGGTCGCGAACATGAGCCTCGGCGGCCCGGCCGACGACGCGCTGGACGCGGCGGTGAAGGCGTCGGTCGGTGCCGGCATCACCTATGCCGTTGCTGCCGGCAACGAAAGCGCGGACGCCTGTACGTCGTCGCCGGCGCGCGAAGCGACCGCGATCACCGTCGGCGCGACCGATGACCAAGACCAGAAGGCCTCGTTCTCGAACTGGGGCAAGTGCGTCGACGTCTTCGGTCCCGGCGTGGACGTGCTGTCGGTCGGGATCACCGGTCCGGACTCGACCGCGAAGATGAGTGGTACGTCGATGGCCACGCCGCACGTCGCGGGCGCGGTCGCGCTCTACCTGGCCGATCACCCGGATGCCAAGCCTGCCGATGTGGCGACCGCACTCGTCGGTGCGTCCACGCCGGACAAGGTCGGCGAGCCGGGCACGGGTTCTCCGAACAAGCTGCTGTTCGCCGGCAAGGTCGACCCGGCCCAGCCCTGACCCTGACCCTGACCAATTTCCCTGGCTAGCCACCGATATCGGGGGTTCTGCACTCTGAATACGAGTGTAGAACCCCCGATTTGGCTGCCTAGCCAGCCAAATGGCGGTTAGGCGGTCTGTACGACGTTCGTGCCCTGGACCGCGACGTTCACCGCGGGAAGCGGCGACTGGGCCGGGCCGCTGACCGGAGCGCCGTCGGTGATGCTGAAGTGGCTCTGGTGGAACGGGCAGATGATCTGACCGCCCTCCACCGAACCGACCGGGTTGCCCTGGTGGGTGCAGATCGCGGAGAAGCCCTTGAACTGCCCGGCGGTCGGCTGGGTGACGACGACCTTGGCGTCGGCGAACACCTTGCCGCCGCCGACCGGTACGTCGGAGACCGCGCCGAGCACCTTGCCGGTCGGAGCACCGGAGCTGGCGCCCGTGGTCGGCGCGCTGGTCGGTGCACTGCTCGGGGTGCCCGTCGGTCCGGAGCTGGTGCCACCGGTGGTCGGGGCGGAGCCCGTGCTGCTGTCGCCGCCGCCACAGGCGGCGAGGATCGGGGCGCTGGCACCCACCAGCGCGGCGATGGCCGCGCAGCGGAGCACCGACCTCCGATCGCGCGTCAGCCCGTCCGGCTCGGCGGCTGGTTGCGAGGTGGGTGGTGCCATCGTGTCATCGCTCATGAATCTGGACCTCCAGGAGCTTGCCGGCAGAAAATAGTTGAACGCTCTGACAAACGGGTGGGCGGCCCGAACGGTTCAATCCCTTGCTCGATTGAACCGCCGTTTGAGACTTTTGGGGGTTAACCGGCCGCGCCAGTCACGGTTTGGACGACTCGGGCGGACAGATCCAGTACGGCGCGGCGGGTCTCGTCCTGCACCTCTTCGGCATGCACCGGCCAGGCCTGGGCGAGGTGCGCGTCGTGCGGCAGCACGAGCGGTTCGAGACCGCGCTGCCGGAACGCCTCGACCAGCCAGTCGACAGTGCTCGGCTCAGCCCGCTGGACCATCGTGATCACCACGACTCCGCGGGTCAGGAGCACGTTCTGGCCGTCCGGGGTCAGCTGGTCGAGCTGCTGCAGGCAGTAGTTCGCGACGTGCTCCACGGACGGGACGACCAGCACGATGCAGTGCGCCGATGACGCCATCTCCATGCTGACCTCGTCGTACATGCTGCCCGGGCAGTCGACCACAGCCAGCCCGACGTCACGGGCTCCCTGGCCCTGCGCCTCGGCGAGTGACCTGCGGACCGCGTCCGCGTTGCCCTCGCTCCGGACCAGGCTGACGGGTTCGATCGGGCCGGCGCCGACGGTGAGCTCGAGGCGGCGGGACAGCTCGGCACCACCCGGGTCCGCGTCGATGGCCACGACTCGATCCGACCGCTGGCTCGCGAGCATCATCGCGAGCAGGGCGCTGACAGTCGACGTACCGGCGTTCGTCACCGGGCTGAGGACTCCGACCCGGCGCATGATCGCGATAGGGCGGCGGATGGTGGCGATGTTGTCCACGTCGCGCTGGATCCGGCCGGAGGCACCAACCAGGTACGCCGCTTCGGAGGCGAACCGGCGGAAGCGCCGGAACACCGAGTCGCCCTCGCCTGGCATCGGCGTACCGATCTGGTCCGACTGTGGCGTCGGCGGTGGTCCCCAGCCGGCGTTGGGTAGCGGTGGTGTTGCTTCCTGGTACGGCGTCTGCCCGGGGTGCTGCTGGTGGTACGGCGGGGGCTGCTGCTGGTACTGCGGGTCCACGTAGGGCTGCTGCGGATCCGGGTACTGCTGCGGCGGGTACTGCGGTTGCTGGTACTGGGCTGGCGGATACTGCTCGGCCGGGTACTGAGCCGGCGGGTACGGCTGCTGCGGCGGATATTGGGGCACGGCGTACGGGGGCGGCTCGACTGGCGGCGCCTGTCCGTACTGCGGCGGCTGCTGGTACTGCGGCGGCGGAGGGGGCGGCGGGGGCGGCGGGTAGCCCTGCTGCGGGTACGGCTGCTCCGGGTACTGCTGAGGCGGATAGGGCTGGGGCGGGTACGGCGGCTGCTGGGCAGGCGGATAGGGCTGTTGCTGCTGCGGCGGGTACGGCGGCGGCTGCTGGGCGGGTGGGTACTGCTCGTACCCCGGCTGCGGATAGGGCTGCTGCTGGTACGGCGCCTGCTGGTACTGCGCCTGGTCGTACGGCGGCGGAGCCTGCTGCTGGTACTCCGGTGCAGGCGGCTGCTCGGGAGCAGGGGCAGGCGGAGCTGGCGGCTCCTCCGCTACCGGCTGGTCGGCCGGTGGCGGAGGGTCGGTACGGGACGGCTCTTCGGCCGGTGACTGCTCCGCCGACATCCGGCGCAGCATGTCACTCTGCCAGTCAGATTCAGTCATTCCATCCGGTCGTCAGAATGCGTGCAGCAGGTTGGAGTAGACGCCGAAGACTCCCAGCGCCAGCGGGACCGTCACGATGATCGCGCCAACCTCAAGATAGTCGAGCAGCTGCGTCAGCCGCGCACGGACATGCTCCGCCGGTGCGAAACCGAGACCGAAGGCACAGAACAGCGCGACCAGCACCAGCAGGCCCAGTGCGATGAATGCACCGCCCTGACCGTTCACTGCGGCGATCAGCACGCACCCGGACACGACGGTGAACGCCGCCGCGAACAGTACGGCGACCTCCTGCACCAGCGGGTACAGCCGGGACCGCGAGGCCAGCAGGAACGCCAGGACGAGTGCCAGCGCGACCGCCCACGGACCGCCTGCCTTCAGCAGCATGATGCCGGCCACACCCGACGACACCGCGATCGGAACCGTCGCCAGCGCCAGACCGAGGTGAGCCGCGTTCAGAGCGCTCTGCACGTCACCGCGCATGATCTCCTGACCAGACGCTCGCTTGTCGTCCAGGCTGGCCAGTCCGGACAGCGCCAGCGCCATGCGTGGCAGCAGACCCAGCAGCAGCACCGCCAGCAGCGCAGCGAGCGCACCGACCCGGTCTGCAGCCAGTCCGGTACCAACGCCGACCATCCAGACCACGACGAACAGCACCGACGTCGCACCGGCCACCATGCCACCACCGGCCAGCCCAGCAGCCGAGAAGAACAGCGGACCCAGCGCCAGACACAAGGCGCCGACCGTCACTGTCAGACCGAGATCCGCGCCCGCATCCAGCACCCAGAAGCCGACCGACACCGCTAGGAGCACCGTCGCCACGATGACCAGCGGGATCGCGATCACCTTGTTGCCCGCGCGCCCGAGCGCGATACCGACGAACGCACAAATGGCGCCCAGCACCAGCAGCGCCGCGGCTGCGATCGGGTTCGGCGCCGCGACCAGTAGCGAGATCGCCCCGGCAGTGAGCGAGAACACCAGCCCGGTCCCGGCGAGGATCCGCCGGTGCGCAGGCTTGAACGTCGTACCGCGTCGTTTGAGGTCTTCGACGGCTTCCTCGGTCACGTCGTACACGGTCGGGGGCGGCGGCAACTCGCCCTCGGCCGCGAGGCGCAGGACCGCACCGTCGATGATCTGCGCGGACGCGAGCGTCCCCTCCGGCGGCACCAGGATCCCGGTCGCCGTGGTCAGGAACCGCCGTTGCGGCGACTGCTGCAGCGGCTCGTCGAGCATCCGGAGCAGGTCCGGCAGCAGGACGCCGAGTGGCTCGTCCGCCGGCAGTACCGCATCCAGCCGACGGCGCTGACCGATCACCGTCACCCGGCTGTACGTGCTCATCTTTCGAAGCTCCTTTGCATCACTGCTTACCGGCCAAGGCGTCGGCCGGGATCAGCTTCTTCATCAGCGTGGCGTAGGTCTCCCAGTCGCGCGGCTCACGACCGTCGCCGATCGGGTACCAGATCGCGGGAGTGTGCGCCGGGCCGATCGCCATTGCCCGGGAGATCCCCGGGACCTTCACCATCTCCGCGACGCTGGAGGACCGGACCGCCTCGTTGCCGGCGCCGACCCCGATCGGGCAGGCCATCCCGACGAACCGCGGCAGGTAGGTGCCCGCGGCCGTGCCGTACGAGCCCATCACCATCGCCGAGATCAGCTCGAAGTTGTCGGCGATCTCGTCGATCCACTCCCCGACCAGGTTCACGTTCGGGAAATCCAGCCCCGGCTGGGTGACCGCGAGCGTCACGGTCTCGTCCACGCCGGACATGGTCCGGCGGACCTCCAGGGTGCCGACCGCCGGCTTGAACTCCTTGCCCGGCTGCCCGGCGAGGATCAGCCAGGTCGGCTCCGGCGCGCGGTCGCGGCAGTATTCGGTCAGGGCCTCCGGGCTCCACGGCTGCGTGACGGGCTCAGACGTCGACCAGCCGGCCGGGCCGCTCCCGCTCGCCGCGGTGAACAACCGCTCGGCCATCTTGCCGATCACCAGGCTCTCGACCGCCCGGTGCCGGACCCGCACGGTGAACTGGAGCTGACCGAACGGGTCTTCCTTGACCACGTAGTCCGGGTGCAGGTCCGAGGTCGCCTGACCGTCCTTCGCGGCGGCGCGGGCGATGAACATCTCGCCGTTCCACTTCAGCCGGACACCGTTCAGGCCATCGAAGTACTCGCCGTCGTCGTCGGTGACGACCCACTTGGAGTAGAGGCCCTTGAAGATGCTCGTCCGGACCGGATAGGTCAGCGCGGTGGTCTTGGGGGTGACCAGCTGCAGGTCGCGACCGGCCATCTTCGCCGAGGTCAGCGCGTCGCTCAGCCAGGCCGACATCCCGATCACCGGGCGGTCCTGCATGACGACGGCGACCTTCTCGGTGATCAGGTCGACGCCCGGGCTGAAGATCAGTTCGTTGGGCATCTCAGTCGGTCCCCTCGTTGGCGTCCTCGAGTGTGCGGATCCCCGCCGCCGTCCAGACCTTGCCGCCCAGCCGTTCGATCAGGGTGTGCGCGTACTTCTCCGCGATCTCGCGGGCGCCCTCCTGGGCGGTCGCGCGGATCTCCACCCACCAGGCGGGTGTGTCCACCACGCCGACCGTCGGGCCGAGCATCCGCTCGACCTCGCCGGGCACCTGGATCAGGATCGGCAGCTCGATCGACACCAGCGGCTCGTTGTCCGGGGCGCACAGCTGGACCACGGCGCCGTCGCTGACCGCGATGACGCCGAGGTCGTTCCCCGCGGCGGACAGGCCGGCCAGGATGTCGTCACTCGACGGCCGCCCGTCGACGAGCGCCACCAGGTCGTAGGTCATGTCGTTCCTCCACTGCTCTGAGCCGGGTCGGCCAGCGCCGTCTGGACCAGCTCCGGTCCGTCGCCTCGTCGTACGAACAATCCACGGCCGGGCGGGTAGTCGCCCGGGTAAGCACCGGTGAAGAGCTGGCCCTCGCTGCGGTCGCCGGACAGCACCAGACCGGCTGCTCCGGACTCCATCACCGCGGACAGGAACGGCTCGTAGACCTGCCGGGACGCACCCGCGGCACGCCGGGTCACGATGAAGTGCAGCTTGATGTCCCGGCCGGACGCGATGAACGGCAGGAACGGATCCAGCGGCGACTGGCCGCCCGACGTCAGCAGGTCGTAGTCGTCAGCCAGTACGACGATCCGCGGGCCGCCCTGGCCCTCTTCCGGGATCGCGCCGGTGTCGTCCGGCATCCGCTTGGCCAGCTCCTGCGAGACTCCGGCGGCGAGCCCGGCCGCGACCCGACCAGTCGGCGCGTAGCCGCCGGTGTAGGCCTCCGGGACGAACTCGCGCAGACCGCGTCGTGGGTCCAGTACGGCGAACACCAGCTGGTCGGACGTGTGCTGGTCGATCAACTGCTGAACAACGAGCCGGACGATGTTCGTCTTGCCGGAACCGCTGTCCCCGAACACGACCAGGTTGGTGTCACGCCCGGCGAGGTCCAGATAGACCGGCGCCAGTCCGCGCTCGTCCACACCGATCGGTACGACGGCCGGCTGCCGGATGTCGTCGCCGACCTGGTTGCGCGGCAGCTGCAGCGGCAGGATCCGGACCTGCGGAGCGCGCGGGCCCTGCCAGGTGGACCGCACCGTCAGCGCCTGGGCCTCGAGGATCCCGGCCAGGTTCTCGTCGCGGGCGACGCCGTCGACCCGCGGCAGTGCGAACTGGCCGTAGAGCTTGCCGCCCGGGACCAGCATCCGGCCCGGACCGGCCTTGCGCAGGACCTCCTGCAGCCGCCGGTCGATGTTGGAGTCGGTCGGGTCGTTGAGCCGCAGTTCGAGCATCGTGCCGAACATCGCCTGGTTCTGCATCCGGACGTCGTTCCAGCGCATCATGGACGTCACCACGTGCACGCCGTAGCTGCTGCCCCGCTGCAGGATGTCGGTGATCGGCTCGTCGAGCTCGTCGAACGTGGTCCGGATCGCGCCGAAGTTGTCGATCACCAGTACGACGTCCGCCGCCGGCAGCTCGGGGATCTGGCCGGCCGCGTGCTCCTGGCGCAGCGCCTCCATGGTGTCGATCGCATGATTGCGGAACACCCGCTCCCGCTGGTCGATCATCCCGCGGATCTCCTCGACCGTCCGCCGGATCCGCTCGCGGTCGGTGCGTAGCGCGATCCCACCGACGTGCGGCAGCTCGGACAGCGCCTGCATACCGCCACCGGCCAGGTCGAGTGCGTAGATCGCGACCTCGAGCGGCGTGTGCGTGTGGGCCAGCGAGGTGACGATGGTCCGCAGCGCGGTGGTCTTGCCGGACTGCGGACCGCCCACGATGGCGGCGTGCCCGCCGGCCCGGGTCAGGTCGAGGCGGAAGACCTCCTGGCGCTGGTTGGCCGGGTCGTCGATCACACCGACCGGCGGCTGCATCGGCGGCACGCGGACGGCCAGCTGCAGACCGCGTCCGTCGACGAAGTCGGCCCGGCCGCCCAGTGCATCCAGCGTGCACGCCGTCGGAAGTGGCGGCAGCCAGATCTTCAGCACCTGGTCGGCAGCACGCCGTACCTGGTCGACGAACACGTTCAGTTCGGTCGGACCCGTCGTACGCTCCGTGGCGTTGTCGGCGACCGGCTTGGCTGCCTCGAGCTCGGCGTCGGTCTGCTGGTAGGTCGGGATCGGGATCGGCCGTGCCTCGGCGCCCTCGTCCTCGATGACCACATCGTTCGGCGGACGGTACGCACCAGACACGTAGGCCGCGCGGAACCGCTGATAGACGCTGGTGTCCACCTTCAGGAACCCGAAGCCCGGCAGCGGCGGCAGGTGGAACGCGTCGGTGGTGTCCAGCACGGTCCGGCTCTCCTCCTCGGAGAACGTGCGCAGACCGAGCCGGTACGACAGGTAGGTCTCCAGACCGCGCAGCTTGCCGGATTCGACCCGCTGGCTGGACAACAGCAGGTGGACCCCGATCGAACGGCCGATGCGGCCGATCGAGAGGAACAGGTCGATGAAGTCCGGCCGCTCGTTCAGCAACTCACCGAACTCGTCGATGATCACGAACAGGTGCGGCAGCGGCGCCATCTCCGGCTTCTGCCGGCGGTGCAGCCGGTAGTCGGTGATGTTGGCGATGTTGCCCGCGTCCTTCAGCACCTGCTGGCGACGCTGCACCTCACCTTCGAGGCTCTTGTAGGCGCGCTCGATCAGGCTGGCGTCGTCACGCAGGTTGGTGATGATGCCGGACACGTGCGGGACGCGCTCGAACGGTGCGAACGACGCACCACCCTTGAAGTCGACCAGCACGAACGACAGGTCCTCAGGACTGTGGGTGGCCATCAGCGCCATCACCATGGTCCGCAGTACCTCGGACTTACCCGAGCCGGTCGCACCGACGCAGAGACCGTGCGGACCCATACCGAGCTGCGCGGACTCCTTCAGGTCGACCTGTACGACGGCGCCGCTGTCGTCCACGCCGAGTGGGACCCGCAGGAACGCCCGGTCGGAACGCTGCTGCCACAGCTGCTTGAAGTCCAGCTGACCGATGTCGGAGATGCCGATCAGGCCCATGAAGTCGACGTCGTCGTGCGACCCGTCCTCGTCCAGGGACTCAGCGGACAGTCGCAGCGGAGCCATCTCCCGCGCGATGCTCTCCGCGATCGCGGCCTCCATCCGGTCGACCCGACCGCTGGCCACCATCGGGTACGCCCCACGCAGGTCCTCGATCCGGACCTCATCGCCGTACACGCTGATCCGCATGGTCACCGAGCTCGGCTCCTGCCGGCGGTCCGCGACCAGGTGCAGCACAGTGACCCCGAGCTCACCCGGGACGAGCTGGTCGTCGGCGCCCGGACGGAGCTCGGCCGCGTTCTCGCCGTACGTGTCATGAAGCACGAGCAGACGGCGGGTCAGGCGGCGGCGGTCGTCGAAGTTCACGGAGCCACGGCGCGACTCGGTCGCCCACTGCACCCGCTCGCTCAGGTCACCGGACAGCAACTGCGAGAGCTCGTACGGCGTCTCGGCGATCCGCCGGAACGGCATCGGGCCCTGCTTGCGGTCGGGGTCCTGCACATGCGGCAGCCAGCTCATCCACTGCCAGTCCGGGAGCGCGCGCTGCGGGAACGCGGCAGCGATCGTCACGTCCTCCGGCGCGTGGAAGACCGAGGTCTGCACGAGCAGGGAACGAGCAACCCGTACGACGCCGTCGCGGTCGCCCACGATGCTGACGTTGCCGACGTGGTCCAGCGGGACGGTCAGCGGCATGTCGGGCATCTCGGTGAAGCGCCGTACCAGCGCGTTCGCCTCGGCCATCATGAACGGGTCCGGCGGCTCCATCGCCGAGCCGCCCTGACCGACCGACGCCGGTACGACGGGAACCCGGCCACTGCCGCAGCGCGGCTGCAGGAAGTCGCTGTCGGTACGGCGGCGCTCCCACAGGCGGGTGACATCGGCCACGCAGTCGAGCAGCGCATCCGGCGGCGGGTTCAGCTCGAGGGCCTGGGTGCGCTGCTTGCGCTCCTCCTTGGAGAAGTCGTCGCGCATCCGCTCCAGGTAGTCCAGGTAGCGGGTCCGCTGGTTCTTGCGGTCCTTGCCACCCTTACCGCGCGAGGTCAGCATGCCGCCGATCGAACCGACCAGCGTCAGGCCGAGCAGGCCGACACCGACCATCACCATCGGCCCGGACCGGCCCATCGTCATCATCGCGACGGATCCGACACTGCCCACCATCGGCAGCAGCATCTGCATCGCGTTGCCACCACCGCCGCCACCTCCGCCGAGGCTCGGTGCGGTCTCGATCACACGTTGCTGCTGGACCCCGGGTGGAGGTGTACGCCGCGCCGGGCGGTGCACGATCCGGCTTGCCACTAAGGTATTCCTCCGCTGGGCGTGCCGCGCAGTGTGCGCGGGGGGACTTCTTACTTCTTACCGACGGACGTGCGAGACACTGTAGTGGTGGGTGAGGTCAACCGATGACAGGGACAGACGATTCCGCGGTCGTGGATGTGATCGCGGAGCTCGCGCCGATCTGGCTGCCGGGCTGCGTCGTGGACTCCGCCGAACGCACCGTCGAGGTCGGCTGGGGCCGTGGTGCACTACAGATGTCTGCCGTCGTGAGCGTCGGCGAGATCGTCGATCGTTGCCTACAGCTACCACAGGCACGCTGGGCCGAGCAGATCGAGGCCTGGCTGCGCGCCGTCGTCGCGGAGGGTGAGCTCGCCACCGACGAACACCGGTACGGCGATGTTGCCGAGCGCCAGCGTGCTTTGCTCGTCCAGCGCGGCTGGTCGGCCCGGACCGCAGGACCGGTCGCGGATGCGTTGATTCCGTTCGGTGACCACTTCGAGGTCGTCGTGTTCATCAAGACCGGCACCGAGCTGCGGCGGCTCACCGTCGTCCGGCGATCCATGCTCGGGCTGGGAGATCCCGACGTACCGTCGCCGGTGCAGTTGAGCCTGCAGGAGATCGCGGACCTCGTACCCGCAGAACAAAATGGGATCTCGGTACTGCGGCGGGACGGCGATCCGCTGGTGTCGATGGCGGTCGTGGACCGGGAGAACCTGTTGCCTCAGGCATCGATCGGCGCCGGCGTGCTGATCGGCGTACCGCGGTTGAGCACAGTGGCGTACTGCCCGGCCGACGCAGGTCAGGCGCGCGCCGACGCGTTGGCCGCCTGGGTGGCGGACAGCTACCGCGGCGCGCCCGACCAGTGCTCGCCGGACGTGTTCTGGCTGCAGGGCGACCTCATGGTGCAGGTCCCGGTGACGCTGGCCACTCCCCCAGCCGCCGTACTGCCGGCTGCGCTCAAGCCGCAGCCGCGGCGGACGTGGTTCCGCCACCTGTTCGGGCGGTAGCTACTTCGTCGGTGAGGGATTGACCGGCCCGCTCGGGGTCTGCTGCTGCTGGTTTTCCTTGGCCTGCGCGGATTTGAAGTACGCCACACCCGCACAGCCCGCGCACGCCAGCGCCGCGATCATCACGCTGGCGAGGATTCTGCCGGTCTGCTCGTTCAGCGTGTTCTTGGCCCGCTCGGCCCCGAACAACCAAGCCTCGCGCAACCGCCGCCGCCGTACCGCGACGGACTCGATGACCTGAGTTCCATAGGTACCCGACACTCAGCTCTCCTGATCCAGCGCGTCCAGCGAAGCCGCATCAATCGGCAACGGCTCCAGAGCAGCGCGATCGGCGACCGTCCGCACCTGGATGGAGATGAAGCCTAGGTCCAGCTCGCCGGGAGCGCGCTTGAACGCGCCACCGCGAGCGAACATCTCGAGGATCGGCTCGTACGGATCCTCTAGTTGCGGGAAACGCTGCCGAGGCAGATCACCGAGTGCTGCCCAGCGCACGATCGCCGCGCCCAGAGCCGGCGGCACCGGACGCGGGTCGGTGGACATGTCGTCCGGTGCGAGCCGGTTGAGCAGCTCCGGGTCGACTGTGAGCGCAGGGTCCAAGGCGCCGGCCAGATCGCTGACCGGCCAGCCCTGCTCGGCACCGAGGGTCGCCGCCCACTCCGCCGTACGCCGAAGGAACTCCCGGGCCAACCTGGCCCGCGACTGCCGGCGCGCGAACGCCAGGTCGCCGTCCCACTTCACGGCGAGCAGCCGTTCGACCATCGCCTCCGCGGCGGCCGTGTCGGTCACCATCCCATTTGCTCCTTCGCAGCCTGCACGATCGCATCCAGATCGGCCTTCGACATGGTCCCAGACTTGAACGGCCGCGGAATCGGCGAGGTCAGACCGTACTGGTCCCAGCTGTTCAGCAGATCGATCTCCCCGCCTTCACCGGCCGACGGCGCCAGCTCGTGCGGCCCCGGCCGGGTCCCGCCCTGGTACACCCCGTCCGCGTCCCACATCTTCGGATCGGCCAGCTTGTACGGCTGTCCCAGTTCGAGCAACTTCGCTTCCACGTACTCGTGGGCGACGATCGACCGCAGGTAGCTGCGCTCGAAGCGGTCCAGCGGCCGCCCGTCCATCGCCTTCTTCCACATCTCGCCGACACCGTCGAGCGGGGAGAAGTTGCCGCGCCGGATGTCACCCGGCCCGACCGCGACGTCGTGCTTGTTCACGAACATGTTCCGCTTCGCGACATCGACGACTTCCTCGATCTCCGCGAGCTTCGCGTCGTCGAAGTCGTGCAGGTCGAGCTCGTCCGCGACCTTCGGCACGTCGTCGGTCGCCTCCCGGATCCGCCGGTACAGCGGCTCCAGGTGCGGGTCCTCGTTCGAGACGAACTCGTTCACCTTCGGCGACCGCACGGGATACGCCGAGTTCGCCCCTGTGCCCGGCCCCACCACAGTGTCCGGCGCCGCCTCAGGCACATGCTCCCCATGCGGCGGCTGTCCCCCGTACGACGGCTGGTCGCCGTGGTGCGGTTGACCGCCGTACGACGGCTGGTCGCCGTGCGGTGGTTGTCCGCCGTACGACGGTTGGTTGTGTGGCTGGCCGCCGTACGAGGGGTTGTCGGGGGTGTTGCGTGCCTGCGGACCGTAGCCAGGCTGCGGCTGCCGCGGGTCGTACCCGCGCTGCGGGTTGCGTGGGTCGTAGCCAGGCTGCTGCGGGTTATGCGGCTGCCCGGGCTGGTTGTACGGGTCCGGCTGGCGCGGGTCATACCCCGGCTGCGGCTGCCGCGGATCGTGCGGCTGTCGCGGGTCATAACCGGGCTGCGGGTTGCGCGGGTCATAGCCCGGCTCCCCCGGCCGTTGCCCCGGGTGCTGCGGGAACTGCTCCGGCCCACGCGGCCCAAAGCCAGGCTCACCCGGACGTCCCGGCTGGTTGTACGGATCCGGCTGGCGCGGGTCGTGCGGCTGCCCAGGCTGGTTGTACGGATCCTGCCGCCGCGGGTCATAGCCGGGCTGCGGGTTCCGGGGATCGTGCGGCTGCCGCGGATCGTAGCCAGGCTGCTGCGGGTTATGCGGTTGGTTGTGCGGCTGCCCAGGCTGGCTGTACGGATCCTGTCTGCGCGGGTCATAACCCGGCTGCCGCGGGTCATGCGGCTGCCCAGGCTGGTTGTACGGGTCCTGCCGCCGCGGGTCATAGCCAGGCTGCGGGTTCCGCGGATCGTAGCCAGGCTGCTGCGGGTTATGCGGCTGACCCGGCTGGTTGTACGGATCCTGTCTGCGCGGGTCATAACCCGGCTGCGGCTGCTGCGGGTTGTGCGGCTGACCGGGCTGGTTGTACGGGTCCGGCTGCCGCGGGTCATAGCCAGGCTGCTGCGGGTTGTGGGGTTGCTGCGGGAACTCCTGGGACCGGTTCGGGCCCCAGGCCGGCTCACCCGTGGGGCCGTACTGGCCTTCGGGGTGCTGGTCCGGGTGGTGTCCGGTCGGACCGAACTGGTTGCCTGGGTGCTGCGGACCGTAGCCCGGCGGCGGACCGTAGTCGGGAGCCGGGTGCTGCGGCTGACCGCCAGGGCCGTACGGCTGCTGCTCCGGACGGTAGGCCGGCTGCTGACCTCCCGGACCGAACTGGTTGTCCGGGTGCGCCGACGGACCGGAGTTATGGACCGGGTATCCCGGCGGCGGGCCGTAGTCGGGACGGAATGGCTCCTGCGGCAGACCAGCGTTCGCCGGGGTCTGCCGGTGGGTTGCTGGGTCTGACCAGTACGAGTTCGTCTGCGGCCGGTCGACCACGATCGGCTCCGGCGTATGGCCCGGCGGCAGCTCGACCGGACCACCGTGGTCACGGACGTGCACATGCCAGACGCCGGTCTCCGGGTCCAGCTCGAGCTTGGTCGGGTAGAACGGCGTGTGCGGTCCGTGCATGACCTCGTCGATACCGATCGCGGGATCACGCATGAACGACAAGTCCTTGCCGTGCCGCGCGTCGATGTGCAGTACGACGCGACCGGCGTCGTACTGGCCACCGCTGAAGTCGTCCGCACCGTTCTGCTTCTTGGCGGAGTGCGTGAACGCGGGCTCCGTCGCCGTACGGCCCGGCTGGTACCGGTTGAGGAACTTCTCCAGGTCGTCCGCCGAACGGAAGCTGATACCGCGGTGGATCTCACCGTGGAAGTCGGGCAGCTTCTTCAACGTCGACGCGGCGACGCGAACCACCGGCTTCCGCTCCACCGACGTGTCGCCGGCGCGGTAGGCGTCGTTCACATCCTGGTGGTCGTGACCGATCAGCATCCGCTCGAGCGACGTGATCTCGGTGGGCGACAGCTCGTCGAACTGGTCGCCCATCTGCTCACGACCCCGCTGCCGGATCTCCGCCAGCTTGCCCGGGTGGATGTCGCCTTCAGCACGCAACGCGGCAACATCCGCGTCCGACGCCCGGAACCCATCCTCACCCAGCTCGGACCCCCGGAACGGACCATCATCCGCCGTCGGATGCGCCCCAGCCTGATCCCGCCCCTGAGGAGCGTGCGTATCCGGCGCGTGTGTATCCGGCGTATGCCCGCTAGGCGCGTGAGCCTCCGGCACATGCGTGCCGGGCGTATGTCCTGCAGGCACGTGTCCATCCGGCACGTGAGTGTCCGGCGTACGTCCGTCAGGCGTGTGCGTGTCCGGAGCGTGCGTGTCAGGCGCGTGGCCATCGGGCGTACGTCCGCTCGGGGTGTGAGCCCCCGGCGCATGTCCGTCCGGCACATGCGTCTCCGGAGCGTGCGTGTCGGCCGTGTGCTCGTCAGGCGTACGTCCGTCCGGCGCGTGGCCGTCCGGCGCGTGGCCGTCTGGGGTGTGCGTGTCTGGGGTGTGAGGTGCGTCGGTGGCGTGGCGGCCGGGCGACGGACGGTCTAGGCCGTCGAGGCGGTCGGCGATCGACGGCTGGTCGGTGTTGTGGGCAGGCGTCGACTGGGTGTTCGGTGCGTCGGCGTCCGGCGTGCGTCCGTCGGGCGCATGCGTGTCCGGCGCGTGTCCTTCGGGCGCATGAGTGTCCGGCGTACCGGCTTCTGGCGTCCGGCTCTCCGGCGTGTGGCCGGTCGGCGTGTCCACGTCTGGGGTGTGGGGTGCGTCGGCGGCGTGGCGGCCGGTCGATGGGCGGTCGAGACCGTCCAGACGATCGGCGATGGACGGTTGGCCGGTGTTCGGTGTGTCGCCGCCGGATCCGAACCTGCCTGGCGCGTGGGCGCCGGCCGGCGAGAGGTGGAGGTCCGGGGTGTTGACGCCGGCGAGGTCCGGGACCTCGTTGCCACGGAACGTCGACGGGCGCAGGTACGACATCTGCGACGCGGGCGGCATGTTCGACGGGCGGGGCGGACCCTCCCAGCGACCACCCGGCTCGCGGATCGCGAACTGGATCGACGTGATGTCACCGGCGTACGGGTTCGCCGGGTGCGGGCCGGTGTGCCCGGGCGGGAAGGCGTCCTTGATCATCCCGCCGGTCGGCTGCGCGTCGAGGAACTTGACGTTGCCCGCCTCGTCCACGAACGCGTTCAGCACGTGCCCACCACCGGGGATCCCGGGCATGTGCGATTTCCAGGTCACGAACACGTTCGCGTGCGTGCCCGGCGTCCGGCCGGACAGCGCGTCGTGCAGGCGCTTGTAGGCAGCGTTGGTGAACTCCTCCGCCGGACGCGACGGATCGGCCCGCATCTGGTTCTCGGGCGGGAAGTTCTCCAGGTCCATCCACTCGAGCGTGCCCTCGGGGTCCTCGCCGTTGGCCATCTTCCGGCCGGCCGCGAGGTCCGGCGTACCACCGTTGAGGATGTCCGCGGCCCGGCGCGAAACCTCCGCGCAGTTCATCTGGTACTGCGGGCTGCGCTGGTGGTCCGGGTTGATCTTGTCGACCCAGTTCTCGGGGTTGCGGTGTGGCGGGTCGCCGACCGAGTCGCGCAGGTCGCCACGACGGGGGTCCCGCGGGTCCGTGTGCACGAACTTGTCGGAATCGATCAGTGGCCGGGGCTTGCCCGGTTCCGGGCGCAGGTAGTCCGGCTTCATCGCGTCGAGCTCGCGCTGACGGTTCAGCGGGTTGTCCCAGTGCGGATCGTTCCCGCCGTCGGGGTGCTGCGGGTCGCGCCGTACCGCGGCCGGGTCGTGTGCCGGATCGCGGCGGTCCCACAGCGTCGGTGTCTGCTGCGGGTTGTTCGGGTCGTGGTCGAACGGCTTGTTCTTCGGGTCGTTCGGGTCGAGGTGCGGCTCCGGCTCCGGGTTGTCCCGGTCGTGCCACGGTGGCCGGTTCCCGTCCGGATCGGGCCGGCCGGCGGTCTCGCCGGTCCGCGACGGATCGCGATAGTCCGGCGCCTCCCGGCCCTCGTGCCGCCGGTCTCCCGTCGGGTACAACGGGTCCTCGCCCCGAGGCCGCACCGGCTGCCCGTCCGGCGTCCGCGCACCATCAGGAGTCCGAGTGCTGTCGGGCGTACGCGTCCCATCAGGCGTGCGAGTGCCGTCCGGTGTGCGAGTGCCATCCGGTGTGCGAGTGCCATCCGGCGTCCGCGTCCCATCGGGCGTGCGGGTGCCGTCCGGGGTGTGAGTGCCGTCCGGCGTATGCGTGCTGTCGGGCGTATGCGGGGTGCGGGAGCCGACTGGTTCGACGCCGTCGAGGCGTTCGGCGATCGTCGGTTCCTTGCCGTCCAAGCGGTCGGCGATGGACTGGCGCGGGGTCGGACGGACGGGGCCGTCGGGCTCCAGGCGCTGCCCGATCGTGGGCTCCTTGCCGTCGAGCCGCTCACCGATCGTCTGCTTCGGTGCGTTCGGCTCATCCGGCGTACGGCGGGGAGCGTTCGGGTCGCCGTCTGCGTGACGTGGCGCGTCCGGCTGGTCGTAGTCACCACGTGTGCGCGGGGCGTCCGCATCCGGCGTACGGCCCGGCGTGCGCGGAGTGTCGGGAGTGCGCGGCGCATCCGGCGTACGGGGTGCGTCCGGAGTACGCGAGCCACCCGGCGTCCGGGGCGCGTCCGGCGAGTGCGGTGTACCCGTGCCCGCATGACCGGGCATGCCGGCCTGCACTGGCGGTGGTGTGACGACAGGGTCGCCAGCACGCGCCGCCGGGGCGTCCGGTGTGTGGGTCGCCGCCGGGGCGTCTGGCGTGTGAGTCTGCGTCGGCGCATCCGGGGTGTGCGTCGGGCTGGGTGTGCCGGTCCCGGGCGTGTGCGTGCCTGCGGGGGTGTGCGGCACGTCCGGCGTCGTCGGCGTGTGCGTACCCGCGGGTGTGTGCACGTCGGGCGTGTGGATGCTCGGCGTATGCGTCGAGCTCGGCGTGTGGCCCGGCGTGGTGTCGAGCGAGTCCAGCTTCGGCGTCGTCTGCCCCGCAGGAGTGTGTGTCGCCGCCGGAGTGTGCGTTCCAGGCGTGTTCACAGAGCCCGGAGTGTTCGTCGACCCAGGCGTGTTCGTGGAAGCCGGTGTGTGGGTCGGGGTCGGCGTGTTCGTGGACCCAGGCGTGTTCGTCGAGCCCGGCGTGTGAGTCGGGGTCGGCGTGTTCGTGGAGCCCGGGGTGCTGGTCGGGCTGCTCGGCTGGGTTGTAGGTGTCTGAGGCGCGCCCGGATCGGCGTGTGAACCCGGGGTCGACGTCATCGGATCCGCGTGAGCGGCCGGCGTCGATGGGACCGGGTCCGTGTGGGGAGCAGGTGCCGACGGGTCGGCGTGCGTGGGAACAGTGTCCGGGTGCGCTGCCGGGGCCGACGGGTCGGCGTGAGCGGCCGGAGCATCGACGCTCGGCGTATGCGCCGACGGCGTATCCACGTGCGGCGTATCCACCGACGGCGTGTGCACCGATGGTGTGTCCAGGTGCGGTGTATCGACGTGCGGCGTGTCCACCGACGGTGTGTGGGTGCCGGCCGGGGTGTGGCCTGGGGTGTCGCCCACGTGCGGCGTGTCGACCGACGGTACGTCGACCTTCGGCACGCCCTGCATCTTGAACGTCTCACCGACGATCGGGATCTTCGAGAGCCCGCTGACGACGTCGCCGACCTTCGGGATCTTCGTCGCCAGGCCGAGTGCCCCGTCGTGCATCGCGATCCGGGCAGCCTGCAGCTTCTCGGCGATACCGGCGACCTTTGACACCGCCAGACTCGCGGCGCCGAACTTGCCTGCCATCGCGGCCGTCTTCAGCGCGCCCGCGCTACCACCACTCGCCACGGTCGCGACCACATTGGTGAGCGCCATACCGAACGCTTTGGCCGGGTTCTTCGACCACTCGTCCCAGGCGACGAAGCCCTTGAGCATGCCTTCACCCATGGTGAGGCCGGTCTCGCCCCACTCCTTGACCCACTCGGGCCGGGTGTCCTGGCCGGTGAGCTTGTCGAAGCCCCACCACGCGAGCTGATAGGGCGCTGAGGCTATCTGCCCAACCATGGTGCCGAGGCCCACCCAGGCCTTCCCCGCATCGTCCCAGGTCGGCATGTCCCAGTGCAGGGTGTTCTTCGCCCAGTCCTTGAGGGGGCCGATCATGCTCAGCAGCGGCAGCACCGGGATCAGTGTCAGGATGCCCTGGACGGTCTCGCCGACCACCGTCGCGACACCGACCACGAAGTCGATCGGTGCCATCACGATGTCCTGCCAGAGCGGCCGGTCCCGCTCCTCCGGCGTACCCCAGGCCGGCGGCGGCGGGTCGCCGTCGTCCTTCTTCTCCTCGACCTTCTCGCCTTCCTTGGCGCCGGTCTTGGGGTCCCACGGCTTGCCGCCGTGCAGCTTGACGATCTCGTTGGCGGTGTTGAAGCAGAGCTCCGGCAACTCCTTGGTCATGACCCGGGTGACGTCTTCAACCATCCGGTTGTTGTCGTCGATCATGTCCTGGTCGTTCTGCCACTCCGGGTTGCCGTTCTTGCGGCGATGCCATTCGTAGGCCTCGTCGCGGATGCCCTTGAGGAAGCCGAGCTTGCCGCGGACCTCGCCGGCCAGATGCTCCAGGTGCACCGACATCTTCGGCAGGCTGGGGCCGAACTCGGTGAGGTTCTTCTGTACCCGCCACGTCGAGTTGATCAGCACCTCGCGCTCGGGCGCCTGGTAGTGGTCGCCGAGGTGGTGGAAGGTGTTGTGGACGTTGTTGCCGATGTCGGTGAACCCCTGGCCGAGGCCGCCGAGCCCGGGCACGTTGTGGTCGAGGGCAGAGACCACTTTGTCCAGCTCCGCGATCGGGATGCCTTCGGGTTGGATCATGTCAGCTCAGTCCTCGGTCACACGTGGGGTCGACGAACAACTTCGGGTACGACGTTCGGTTACGGGTACGGCGTTCCACTCCGGGTACGGCGATCTCAGCGCCGTACCGGATGTCAGGACTGCGAGCGCGCCGCGTCCATCGCCTGCGCCAGGGTCTGCTCGCTCGGGGCGAACGACGTGACGCCGTGATCGCCCAGGAGGAACATCCGGTTGGTGAAGCCGGGCGGCACGAACACCAGGAACTCCTCGGCCCGGTACGCCGGCCAGGCGGCCAGGTCCTCGACCGTCGTCCCCAGGTCGGGGCTCGGCGCCGCGGCGGTCAGCCACTCGGCCAGCCGGACCCGGCCGGCCTGGGCCACGTCGTCCGGTGCCAGCGCTGATTCCTGCTCGCTCATACGGCTCGGTTCCCTCCACCTGCGTTGACGCCGGGCACCGCCGGCATCTCGTTGCGTCCGGCCATCTGCTGGGCGTTCATGGCCATTTCGTTCTGGCCGTCCATGTAGGCCTTCATCGCGTTCTGGGCGCCGGTCAGCGACGCGCCGATCTGCTTGGCCGCGGCCTCGATGGTCGGCGACCAGTGCTGCGCGTACTCGCCGACCGCGGCCGCGACGACCGTGAAGACGTCGTACTTCATACCGTCGGCGATGGTCTGCAGCCGGGTGCCGTAGTCCTTGGCCAGCCCGTCGAACGGCTCGGCCGCCTTACTGGTGTCGGTGAGGACCTTGCTCGCGGCCTCGATATCGATGTTCCAGTCCACTCAGTCACTCCTCAGGTCTGCCGGAGCACTCACCGGCCGACGACAGGTCCGGGTACCTCGAACCGAGATACCCGGAGCCGGCGGACGCGAAGGTCAGCCGCCGATGCCGTCGACGGCCGACGATGCCTTCTTCAGGGTCGCGGCGGCGGTCGAGTCGTTCTGCGCCATCGTGTCCTTGAGGGTCTTGATGATCGCGAGCGTCTGGTCGGCCGCCTTGTTGAAGCGGTCCTCGACGGCGCGGTAGTTCTCGGTCACGCCGCTGGCCGACGCGTCCGACAGTGCTGCCGTGACGTTCTGCCGGTGGGCGGCGATCAGGCCGGAGATCTGACCGGCGAGGCTGTTGATCGTCGACTGCACCTCGCCCGAGGCGGCGGTGTCGTAGCTGTTGCGGTTTGCCATCGTCAGTTCCTCTCTCAGCGCTTACCGAACTTGGCGGCGTTGAAGTCAGCCGAGCCCTGGTTCTTCTTCGCCGTGTCGGCCATCTCGCTGTCACCACCGCGGAAGGCGGTGTCCATCCCGGACTGGCCTTCGTTGATCGCGGCCAGTCCCGCGTTCAGGGCGCCGGCGATACCGTCGACCTGTGACTTGAAGCCGTCGAACATCTGCTTGCCGGCGCCGTTCATCTTGCCTTCCAGGGGCTGGGCAGCGGCGACCAGCTGCTTCACCAGGCCACCGAGATCCTGGGTTCCGCTCGTGGTCTTCTTCGCCAACTGGCTCAGGGTGTCCTGGCCCATGTCCCAGCGTTGTCCGCTCACGGTCTCTCCTCCGAAAAGTCATGGTTGCGCCGCGACCGCAACGATAGTCGGAGCATCGGGTCACCGACGCACCGCCGCTCACCCCCACGGACCTTTCCGTCCACGTCGAAAGGTCCGTTCACCATCCCGCGCTGCCGGTACTGCGGAATTGGTTGCCTCGATCAAGTACCGCGCGTTATCCGGCGGCCCGCTTCCGGGCCGGTGCCTTCTTCGCGGCAGTCTTCTTGACAGTGCTCTTCTTCGCCGCGGTGGCGACCGCAGTCTTCTTCGCCGGCGCTGTCTTCTGTGCCGCAACAGCCTTCTTCACCGGAGCCGCAGTCTTCTTCGCGGCCGTCTTCTTCGCGGCCGTCTTCTTCGCGGGCAGGGCCTTGGCTTCTGCCGCCAGCACCTTGGCGCTCGGCTTGGCCGCACGGCCTTCGAGGATCTCGCGCAGGAACTCACCCGTGTACGACGCCGGGTTCGCGGCGATCTCCTCCGGCGTCCCCTCCCCCACCAGCGTGCCGCCGCGGCGGCCGCCGTCGGGTCCGAGGTCGATGATCCAATCGGCGGTCTTGATCACGTCGAGGTTGTGCTCGATGACCAGCACCGAGTTGCCCTTGTCGACCAGGCCGCCGAGAACGCCGAGCAGTTTGCGGATGTCCTCGAAGTGCAGACCGGTGGTCGGCTCGTCCAGCACGTAGACCGTGCGGCCGGTCGAGCGCCGCTGCAGCTCGGAGGCCAGCTTCACGCGCTGTGCCTCACCACCGGACAGCGTCGGTGCCGGCTGGCCGAGCCGGACGTATCCGAGACCGACCTCGACCAGGGTGGTCAGGTGCCGGGAGATCGCCGGGATCGCGGCGAAGAACTCCGCGGCCTCCTCGATCGGCATGTCCAGGACGTCGGCGACCGTCTTGCCCTTGTAGTGCACCTCGAGCGTCTCGCGGTTGTACCGCGCGCCGTGGCAGACCTCGCAGGGAACGTAGACGTCCGGCAGGAAGTTCATCTCGATCTTCAGCGTGCCGTCACCGGAGCACGCCTCACAGCGGCCGCCCTTGACGTTGAACGAGAACCGGCCCTGCAGGTAGCCGCGGACCTTCGCCTCCGGCGTCTCCGCGAACAGCTTGCGGACGTGGTCCCAGACACCCGTGTAGGTCGCCGGGTTCGACCGCGGGGTCCGACCGATCGGTGACTGGTCGACGTGGATGACCTTGTCGACCTGGTCCATGCCGGAGATCTTCGTGTGCCGGCCGGGCACCGTGCGGGCGCCGTAGATCTGGCGGGCCAGCGACGTGTAGAGGATGTCGTTGACCAGCGTCGACTTCCCCGAGCCCGAGACCCCGGTGACCGCGACGAACACCCCGAGCGGGATGGTCACGTCGATGTCCTGCAGGTTGTTCTGGCGGGCGCCGTACACCGTGAGCTCGCGGCCTTCGGTGAGCGGCCGGCGGACCGCCGGGATCGGGATCTCCTTACGGCCGGAGATGTAGGCACCGGTGATCGAGTCCGGGTGGTTGCGCAGATCCTCGACCGTGCCGGAGACGACGACCTGGCCGCCGTGCTCCCCCGCGCCCGGGCCGATGTCGACGACCCAGTCGGCGTGGTCGATGGTGTCCTCGTCGTGCTCGACGACGATCAGCGTGTTGCCCAGGTCCTTGAGCCGGACCAGGGTGTCGATGAGGCGCCGGTTGTCGCGCTGGTGCAGACCGATCGACGGCTCGTCCAGCACATACAGCACGCCGACCAGGCCGGAACCGATCTGGGTGGCGAGCCGGATCCGCTGCGCCTCACCACCGGACAGCGAACCCGCCGGCCGGCTCAGCGCGAGGTAGTCCAGGCCGACGTCGAGCAGGAACCGCAGCCGCTCGCCGATCTCCTTCACGACCCGCTCGGCGATCTGCTTCTCGCGCGGCGACAGCTCCATCCCGCGCAGGAAGTCGTGCACCTCGTCGATCGACATCGCGCTGATCTCGGCGATGTTCTTCCCGCCCAGGGTGACCGCGAGCGAGATCGGCTTCAGCCGGGCCCCGTTGCAGGCCAGGCACGGGACCTCGCGCATGTACTCCTCGAAGCGGTCCCGGCTGGTGTCGCTGGACGCCTCGGCGTGCCGGCGCTCGACATACGGGATGACGCCTTCGAAGGTCGTGTAGTAGGACCGCTCGCGGCCGTAACGGTTCTGGTAGGAGACGTGCACCTGCTTGTCGTGCCCGGTGAGCAGCGACTTCTTCGCCTTCGCGGGCAGCTCGGCGAACGGCGTACTGGTCTTGATCTTGAGGTCCTTGGCCAGCGCCCCGAGCAGGCGCTCGAAGTACTGTGAGACGTTCGCGCCGGACCAGGGCTGGATCGCACCCTCGTCGAGCGACTTCTCCGGGTCCGGGACGAGCAGGTCGGGGTCGACCTCCATCCGGGTCCCGAGACCGGAGCAGGCCGGGCAGGCGCCGTACGGCGAGTTGAACGAGAACGACCGCGGTTCCAGCTCGTCGATCGCCAGCGGGTGATCGTTCGGGCAGGCGAGCTTCTCGGAGAACCGGCGCTCGCGGCCCGGGTCCTTCTCCGGGAGGTCGACGAAGTCGAGCAGGAGCAGACCGCTGGCCAGGTTCAGCGCGGTCTCCACCGAGTCGGTCAGCCGCTGCTTGGCCGAACTCTTCACCGCGAGCCGGTCGACGACCACCTCGATGGTGTGCTTCTTCTGCTTGTCGAGCTTCGGCGGCTCGGTGAGCTGGATGATCTCGCCGTCGACCCGGGCGCGGGAGAAGCCCTGGCCGGTGAGCTGACGGAAGAGATCGAGATACTCCCCCTTGCGGCCGCGAACGACCGGGGCCAGCACCTGGAACCGGGTCCCGTCGTCGAGCTCCAGGACCCGGTCGACGATCTGCTGCGGGGTCTGCCGCGCGATCGCCTCGCCGCACTCGGGACAGTGCGGCCGGCCCGCGCGGGCAAACAGCAGCCGCAGGTAGTCGTAGACCTCGGTGATCGTGCCGACCGTCGAGCGCGGGTTGCGCGAGGTCGACTTCTGGTCGATCGAGACCGCCGGCGACAGACCCTCGATGAAGTCGACGTCGGGTTTGTCCATCTGGCCGAGGAACTGACGCGCATACGCCGACAGCGACTCGACGTAGCGCCGCTGGCCCTCGGCGAAGATCGTGTCGAAGGCCAGGCTGGACTTGCCCGAGCCGGACAGGCCGGTGAAGACGATCATCGCGTCCCGGGGCAGGTCGACCGAGACGTCCTTCAGGTTGTGCTCACGTGCTCCGCGCACGATCAGACGGTCAGACACAAGCTCACTCTCAGACGTTCTCGGGGGTTGACCGGGGCATACCCCGTGATGCTAACGAGGCCCACCGACAAAAACTTCCAAGCTGCCGAGCGGAGCAACCGTTTCGAAAGTATATTCGATCGGAACCGGCCTTCCACGCAAATCCGCGCAGATGCGAGGATCAGCCGGAGTAGACAAAAACCAGGCACCCAAGATCCAGGGAGCGGCTCGCATGCCGGAGTACCACGGAAACGTCGAGGTCGGCGGACCCGCGCAGACCCACGAACTGGCCAAGCTGATGATCACCAAGGTCGCGGTCGGCCCGATGAACAACAACGCCTACCTGTTGCGCTGCCGGCAGACCGACGAGCAGGTCCTGATCGACGCCGCCAACGACGCGGCCACACTGCTCACCCTGATCGGCGACGGCGGCCTGGCCCGCATCGTCACCACCCACCGCCACGGCGACCACTGGCAGGCGCTCGCGGAGGTCGTCGCCAAGACCGGCGCCACCACCGTCGCCGGCCGCTTCGACGCCGAAGGCATCGACGTACCGACCGACCAGCTCGCCGACGAGGGCGACCAGATCTCCGTCGGCGACTGCCGCCTGCGCGTGATCCACCTGGTCGGCCACACCCCCGGCTCGATCGCCCTCGTGTACGACGACCCCGACGGCGCCCCTCACGTCTTCACCGGCGACTGCCTCTTCCCCGGCGGCGTCGGCAACACCGAGAAGGACCCGAAACGCTTCGAGTCCCTCCTCAACGACGTCGACACCAAACTCTTCGGCACCCTCCCCGACGAGACCTGGGTCTACCCCGGCCACGGCGCCGACACCACCCTCGGCACCGAACGCCCCCACGTAGCGGAGTGGCGCGAACGCGGCTGGTGAGGCGCTAGCGTCCGAACAAGCGGAGCACATGGTCGGCGCGTTTTCGGACGTTAACCGCGATCTCTGCACTCGGCGAAGTGCCGCCGCCGGACATCCGACGGCCCCCTCGCCACCAGTGATGCCCTGAACCACCTTGTGATTGCCAGAGACCTGTTGCACGGCGTCTCCGGCCCCGACTCCCTGTCTCCGGCCACCAGTGGTGGCGCGGGGGCTGGGGACTTCTGCCCGTCAATTCCGGTCAGTTCCGCTCCCCGACTCAGCCAGGCAGGTCGAGTGCCTGAGCGACGGCGGCGGTCACCGCCTGCTCGCACCCGGCTACGTGCTGCCGCGCCCGCTCGGCAACCAAGCCGACGAAGTCGGTTCAGGTCTCGCTCCACTCCACCCAGGCCCGTGCCGCACTTCACTGCGCCCGCCCTTTCCGGTCGGTGGACCGGGCGCCCCGCCTTGTGCACCCACCAACCACTATCGGCGCGGAAATATGACTGGTGGGTGCTCAAGGTGTTTTCGTGATGCGGGGCACAATCCTGACCGATCGGTTGAAAACTGGCCGATCGGTCAGGGAAGATGAGGTCATGACGACGACTCCGGCGCGGGAGCGCACCCGGCACGAGATTGTGCGGCAGGCGATGGGGTTGTTCCAGGACCGTGGGTATTCGGCTGTTTCGTTGCAGGACATCGCGTCGGCGGCTGGGTGTTCCAAGGCGACCGTGCTCTACCACTTCAACGGCAAGGCGGCTGTGCTGGCTGCTGTACTCGAGCCGGCCGCGGCCGACCTCGCTGCGCTGGTCGCGGCCGCAGACCAGTTGTCGCGGGCCGCGGCGCAGGAGTTCGCGATCGGCGAGTTCACCGACCTCGCCGTCCGCTACCGCGGCGTGATGGACGTCGTCCAGGAGCTCATTCCTTTCATCCAGGAGATGCCGGAGCTCGCGCTGCTGGTGGCCGACGGCATCCGGCTCAAAGGGTTCCTGGCCGGTTCCGACGATCCGCTCGAGCAAGACCTGGCCGGGTTCGCACTGAACGGACTGACGGCCGAGTGCCGGCATGCCGACGGCCGGACCGACGAGGAGTTGCACCGCCTCTGCGAGGCCGCGCTGAACCGCCTGTTCAGACCCAGCTGATCGACCCGAGTTCTGTTCGACCGGCCCACCGGGTACGACGGGCGGCCGGATTCTGCCCATACGTCAAGAACGGATGCCATCCGATGGCCAACCTCCTGTACCGGCTCGGCCGGTTCTCCTACCAGCGCCGGCGCCTGGTCGCCGCGATCTGGGCGGTGTTCATCGTCGCGCTCGGGGTCGGTGCGCTGACCCTCGGTGGCGGCACGACCAACACCTTCTCGATCCCGGGGACCGAGTCGCAGCGTGCGCTCGACGCCCTCAAGCAGGATCTGCCGGCCGCCAGCGGCGCGTCGGCGACCATCGTGGTGAAGGCGCCGGACGGCAAGACGCTGGCCGACCCGACCGTGAAGGCCGCCGTCGGCGCGACCGTCGCCAAGGCCGCGAAGGTGCCCGAGGTGATCGCCGCGATCGACCCGTTCACCAGCAAGGCGATCAGCCCGGACGGGCGGACCGGACTGATCAGCGTCCAGTTCGCGAAGCCGGCCGATGAGCTGTCCAAGGCAAGCACCGAGGGGTACGACGGTCTGTCCGCGCTCAGCACGGGTGACCTGCAAGTGGTCCCAGGCGGTCAGGTGGTCGGCGGCGTACCGGAGATCGGTGTCACCGAGGTCATCGGCGTCGTGGTCGCGGCACTCGTGCTCGTCATCACCTTCGGCTCGCTCGTCGCAGCCGGTATGACGCTTCTGACCGCCCTGCTCGGTGTGGCCGCCGGGATGGCCGGGCTGTTCATCGTGACCGCGTTCACCGATGTCTCCTCGACCGGTCCGATCCTGGCGTTGATGCTCGGCCTCGCGGTCGGTATCGACTACGCGCTGTTCATCAGCTCGCGGCACCGCACGCAGCTCGCCGAGGGGCTGGACGCCGAGGAATCGGTGGCGCGGGCGACCGCGACCGCGGGTTCGGCCGTGCTGTTCGCCGGGGCGACCGTCGTGATCGCGCTGGCCGGGTTGTCCGTGGTCGGCGTACCGTTCCTGACCGCGATGGGACTCGCAGCCGCGGCGACCGTGCTGACCGCCGTACTGGTTGCGCTCACGCTGGTTCCGGCCATGCTCGGCTTCGTCGGCGACCGGATCCTGCCGCGCAAGATCCGCAAGACGCCGGCCGCCGTCGTACCGGCTGAAGGCTTCGGCTTCCGCTGGGGCCGGTTCGTGACGCGCTTCCGCATCCCGATCGTTGCCGTCGGCATCATTGGTCTCGGGCTGCTCGCGATCCCGGCGAAGGACATGCGGCTCGCGCTGCCCGACGGCGCCTCCGCGGCGGCCGGCAGCCACCAGCGCGTTGCCTACGACCTCACCGCCGAGGCCTTCGGTCCGGGCGCCAACGGTCCGCTGATCGTGGTTGTGAAGAGCAACGACCCGAAGCAGTCCGGCGCGGTGGTCCAGCAGTTGCTGACCAAGGTGCCGACACTGCCCGATGTCATCGCGGCCCAGCCCGCGGCCGCCAGCCAGGACGGTACGACGCAACTGGTGCAGATCATCCCCAAGAGCGGACCTGCCTCCGAGGCGACCTCCGACCTGGTGAAGAACGTCCGCGACACCGTGCAGCCGCTCGCCGCGAACGGAGCGACGATCTCGGTCACCGGTAACACCGCAGTCGGTGTCGACGTCTCACAGAAGCTGGCCGACGCACTGCCGATCTATCTCCTCCTGATCGTCGGGTTGTCGTTCCTCCTTCTGCTGCTGGCGTTCCGCTCGATCCTCGTCCCGCTGAAGGCGACCCTCGGGTTCGTCCTCACGATCGGCGCGACCTTCGGCATCACCGTCGCGGTCTTCCAGGAGGGTCACCTGGCCGGCCTGTTCGGCATCGACAACCCCGGCCCGATGGTGAGCTTCCTGCCGATCATCATGATGGGCATCCTGTTCGGCCTCGCGATGGACTACGAGGTCTTCATCGTCTCCCGCGTTCGCGAGGAGTTCGTGCACGGGAAGCAAGCCACCGCCGCCACCGTCGAAGGCCTCGGCCACGGCGCCCGGGTGGTGACCGCGGCTGCCCTGATCATGGCCTCGGTCTTCGCCGGCTTCATCCTGGTCCACGACCCGATCATCAAGGCCATCGGCTTCGGCCTCACGATCGGCGTCCTGATCGACGCGTTCGTCGTCCGGATGACGCTCGTCCCGGCCGTCCTCAGCCTGCTGGGCAAGGCCGCCTGGTGGTTCCCGAAGTGGCTCGACCGCATCACGCCGAACGTCGACATCGAAGGCGAATCCCTCCGCGTCGAAGAGAAACCCGCTAAGGAACTCGCCGAAGTTCACTGATCGTGTGAGGGGGCGCCACCCGGTGCCCCCTCACCGCTCGGTGCTGAACTCGATGCGTCGCAGTGAGGGAAGAAGCAGAGGCAGCAGCATGGCGACGGCCAGCAGTCCCCCACCGGTGACCGCGACAGCCGCCGTACCGAATGCTGCGGCCAGCAACGGGATCGACAGTTGGCCGATCGGGATCGAGGCGAACGATCCGAACTCGTCCCAGGCTCCGACGCGTGAGAGCAGGCGTTCGGGGATTTGCTGATGACAGACCGTCGACCAGACGACGGTGAAGAACTCCGCGGCGACCCCGGCAGCGAACGCCGCTGCGGCCAGCCAGAAGATGTTCGCGCCGGTACCGATCAGGACCAGCGGGACGGCGGGCAGGGTCATCAGGGTCAGCGCGCGGATCATCGGCCGCCGTACCGTCAGCTTCACCATCGCCACGGTGGCCAGGAGCGCGCCGACGGCTCGGGCGCTCAGCACCAGACCCCAGCCTTCCGGGCCGATCGTGTCCGCGGCGATCACCGGACCGAGGATCTGCCAGATCCCCACTGATACGGCGTTCAGGACCGCGAACGCCAGGGTCACCGACCAGATCCACGAGTTGGAACTGAAGTAGCTCCAGCCTTCGCGCAGTTCGGCGAGCATGCTTGGGGCGCCCTCGGCGCGAGCCGGCCGGGCGGGGAGCAACATCCGGCCGAAGCAGGCGGCGGCCAGCAAGAACGAGGCGGCGTCCGCTGCGATCGCCCAGCCGCCGCCGACCGCCACGGTCAGGAAGCCTGCGGCCGCCGGTCCGATCATCCGGGCCAGATTTCTCGACGACGCCAGCAACGAGTTGGCCACCTGGATACCGCGTCCGGCCGCCAACTGCGGGACGATGCCGCGCATCGTCGGCGTGGTCAGCGCCTGAAAGATGCCGTTGAGGGCCGCGAGTGGCAGCAGGAATACGGGATCCTGGTGAGTCAGCAGCACGAACGCCACACCCGCTTGGCTGACGCCGGCGCCGAGGCCGGCCAGCGCCAAGACGATGTCGCGGCGGTACCGGTCCGCGATGCCTCCACCGATGATCATCATCGCGATCATCGGAACCGTCGACGCAGTCAGAACCGCAGACAACCACCGGGCGCTGTTCGTGAGCTCCAGTACGCCGAACGCCAGCGCGACCGGCGCCATCGCGCTGCCCGCCATCGAGATCGACCAGCCCGCGAAGAACCACCGAAACGGACCCGACCGCAGCGGCCGCGCATCCATTTCAGGCACAACCACCAATACTGTCCGCCGCAGCACCCCCTATCAAACGGTTTTCGTCACCGCAACAGACTCGACGCGTCCCCCACCCGGTACGGCAGGTAGCTCTCGGCCGAGATCGACTTCCGCCCTGCCACCACGGAACTCGGAATCAAATAGATACTGCCGTCGCCCAGCAGAATGAAGAACAGATCGATCGTGTCCGGGTCGTACGGCATCCTTCCCGGCGGTCTTGTCGAGCGTGTAGGGACGGCGGCCGATACCAACACCCCAGTAGCCCTTGCCGTTCCGCGCGGCGCACGTCTTCACCTGCACGCGCTGAACGCCCTTCGCGGTGGTGACGAGCAAGTCGTACTCCTGAGGTTCGACCGGCAGCGCGACTGCGCAGCCTCGCAACGTGAACCACGCCATCGCCACCGCCGAGGCCGCGTACCGCAAGGTCGTCAGCTGGACCGGATGGCCGAAGAGCTCACCATCCGGCACCGGGTCTCGTGGGCGTTCGAAATGGGTGAAGTCCAGGCCCAACCGAACCGCGTGCCCCTTCATAGACGTGCGGACCGTGCCATTGTCCAGAATCCCAAGTGCGCTGAGCACGTCCGCCCAACAGGTCGCCGCCGGCACGGCCGCCCGCAATTGGGCGTCGGACCACGGGCGTTGGCCGGTGAAGTGCGTCGAGTCGAGTCCGAGCCGCTCGGCGTGCCGCTTCAGGACCCGGATCGAACCGGCGGATGTCCCTTTCAACCCGAGCGCTCTCGCCACGCCGCGCCAGGAGTGGCTGTCCTTGATGGCCGACTGCAGATCCTCGTCGGTCCAGTTTCGTCGATCCCCCAGAGTGTTCATGAGCCCAAACTAAAGAGGAGCACCAACAAAAATCGGTGCTCCTCCACTGTCGGGCTGACAGGATTCGAACCTGCGATCTCGTGGCCCCCAGCCACGCGCCTTAGCCAAACTAGGCCACAGCCCGCCGCTCGGCTTCGTACCCCCGAGCAGGAAGAACCTTACCCCATGTTGAGGGGTGGTTATGAACGGGGTGGGAGGGTGATGGTTCGGGACCAGATGGTGGAGGTGGTGGGCTTGTTGAGGGACCAGTTGGCGCCTCGGTCGCCGAAGGCGAGGACCGTGGTGGGGCCGGTTTGGATGAGGGATCCGTTGGCCGAGTTGCGGTAGTCGACGTAGGTCGGTGGGGACCACGTCGTGCCGTTGCCGTCGTCGGAGACGGCCATCGACTGGCCCGGACGGCCGTAGTACAGGAGGAGACGGTTGTCGGGGAGCAGGACGAGGCTCGGGAAGACGCCGGTCATGGCGACGCCGTTGGTGGCGTGCAGGGGTGTGGGGGCGGTCCACGCCTTGCCGTTGTCGGTGGAGCGCGCCTGGTACATCTGCAGGTAGGAGCCGGTGCGCATGACGGCGAGGAGGCTGCCGTCGGCGGTGCGGACGACGCCAGCTTCGCAGAAGCCTTCGCCGTTGATGGTCGCGCTGTAGGCGATCGTGGACTGCGTTGTCCAGTTGAGGCCGCCGTCGGTGGAGCGGATCAGGATCTGCCGGTAGCGGGTGTCGCCGTCGTAGTAGCCGTAGCCCGACTGGTACAACGTGCCGTCGGGGTCTTCCACGACGCCGTGGACCAGGACGAAGCCACCCATGGTGCGGCCCGGCCGGCTGCTGGTGGAGCTGATCGGTTTCATGAGTACCGGGGTGGTCATGGCGCCGACGCGGATCGCGCCCCAGGTCTGGCCGCCGTCGTGGGATACGGAGGACTCGACGTCTGCGCTGCGGTTCCCGGTGCGCATGTAGGTGTGGTACGAGACCGCGAGCAGGTCGCCGTTGCGCAGCTTCGACAAGCTGTACGACTGCGCGGTCGGCATCGGGTTGCGGGCAGGCACGGGCTGCCAGGTCCCGCCCTGGTCGGGCGACGCGGCGATGCGAGTGCCGTTGCTGGCGGTGACATCGGCGTGCGCGCCGTAGGTCACCAGCGATTCGGTGCCGTTGGCAACCGCCGAGTGCGGCATCTGCAGCAGATCGTTGTTCACCGAGTCGACGGTGACTGCCGGCCCGACCGTGACTGATCCGGGCGGCAGTACGTCGGCAGCGGGCAGCGCGGAGATGTCGTCGACGAAGAGCTCGTCGCCGGTCGGCGCGGTCCCGTTGCTCGACACCTCAAAGGTCGTGAGGTCCGTGACGCGCCGCATCCCGATCGGCCCACCGGCCAGCTGCCGGACGCCGTTCACCGACACCTGCGCTTCTTCCTGATCCGCAGCAACCTGTACGGCGACCTGGTTCCAAGCCCCGATCCGTACGGCGCCTGCCGGGCTCACGGTCGTCCAGTAGTTCCCGTCGTACCAGCGCAGGCTGCCGTCGGACCCGATCGCGATGTGGAAGACGAGCCGCTGGTCGGTGAACCCTTCCATGTGGCCCTGCAGTGAGATCTGGAACCCGTTGGCCAGCGCGACCGGGTAGACCGCGAGCTTCAGGTCGACCCCGCGCTGCGGCACGAGCGGGCACGAGATCACGGTCTGCTTGTCGGTCGCCCGGTCGTTGAGCCGCAGCGACCGCGCTCCGGTGTTCGCACGCAGCGTGCTGACCACACCGGCTGCCTTGCCAGCAGGCGTGCTGCACCCAGTCGGTACGGCGTCAACCGGCTCGGACTCGAATCCGCGGCCGGCCGTGGTCCGCACGTCGTCGAAGTAGACCTTGTCGCCCTGCGGGACCGTGCCGTTGCTGGCGAACTGATACCCGGTCAGGTCGAGGACAGCCGCCGTACCGGCCCGATTCGCCGTACCGACCACGGCGCCGTTGACCGATACCTGTGCGGACGCCGGTCCCCCGTCGACCCGGAAGGTGTTCCAGGCGGCGAGGTGCACTGTGCCGGCCGGTGCGAGCGGCGACCAACTGGCGCCGTCGTACCACTGGATCGCACCGTTGGACTGGACGTTCAGGTGGTAGATCACGCCGGCCGCGCCGCCCTGCCAGCGGCCGAGGAGGCTGACCAGGAACCCGTTCGGCACGCTGGCCGGGTACGTCGCGAACGACAGTGAGGTGCTCGGCGCCGGATCCAACGGGCACGTGATCACTGTGTGCGACGAGGCGGACACGTCATTGACCAGGAGAGAGCGCGCACTGGCGTTCGCGCCGCGTTCCGAGCTGACGACCGCGGCACCCTTCCCGGCGGGCGTCGTACAGCCCGCAGGTAGACCGCCGACCGGCTCCACCTCATAGGTGCGCGTGACACCGGGTGGTTCAGCAGCTACGGCGGGTGATGTAACGAGGGGTGCCGCCATCAGGGCAGCAGCAAGCACAAACGGGCGGAACCTCACGGGCGACCTCCGGCGGAGCGTGTCGTTGACACGCACGATGCCGGAGACCGGACCGGACCGCTATCCCTTCAGCACTGGTTTAAAGGGCATTTGCAGCTATTGGCAGTGCGGCTACTTCTTCTTGTTCTTCTGCCGGGCCCGGATCTGGACATGCACGGGGCTGCCGACGAACCCGAAGTCCTCGCGCAGCCGGCGCTCGATGAACCGCTGGTACGACGGCTCGATCTGCCCGGAGGTGAAGATCGCGAACGTCGGGGGCATCGTGGTCGCCTGCGTACCGAACAGGATCTTCGGCTGCTTGCCGGAGCGGACCGGGTGCGGGTGCGCCGCGACCAGCCGGCCGAGGAACGCGTTCAGCTGGCCGGTCGGGACGCGGGTCTGCCAGCCGTCGAGGGCGGCCTCGATCGCCGGGACCAGCTTCTCCATGTGCCGGCCGGTCAGCGCGGAGATGTTCACCCGCGGCGCCCAGCGGAACTGGACCAGGTCGCGGTCGATCTCCTTCTCCAGGTAGTAGCGCCGGTCCTCGTCGACCAGGTCCCACTTGTTGTAGGCGATGACGAGGGCCTTGCCGGCCTCCTCGACCGCGTTCATGATCCGGATGTCCTGCTCGGTCATCGGCAGCGAGGCGTCGACCACCACCACGACGACCTCGGCCCGCTCGATCGCGGCGTTGGTGCGCAGCGAGGCGTAGTACTCGTGGCCCTGGACGTTCTTCACCTTGCGGCGGATGCCGGCGGTGTCGATGAACCGCCACTCCTTGCCGACCAGCGTGATCAGCTCGTCGACCGGGTCGACCGTCGTACCGGCGATGTCGCTGACGACGACCCGGTCCTCCTTGGCGACCTTGTTCAGCAGCGAGGACTTGCCGACGTTCGGCTTGCCGACGATCGCGATCCGGCGCGGGCCGCCGCTCTCGGCGTCGCGCTCGGGCGGTGCCTCGGGCAGCGCGGCCAGGACGGCGTCGAGCATGTCACCGGTCCCCCGGCCGTGCATGGCCGAGATCGGGAACGGTTCGCCGATGCCGAGACCCCACAGGTTCATCGCCTCGGACTCGACCCGCTGGTCGTCGACCTTGTTCGCCGCGAGCACGACCGGCTTGCCGGACTTGCGCAGCACGCGGACCACGGCCTCGTCGGCGTCGGTGATGCCGACGGTCGCGTCGACCACGAACAGCACGGCGTCGGCGGCGTTGATCGCGACCTCGGCCTGGGCGGCGACGAGCGCGGCCATGCCGACCGCGTCCGGGTCCCAGCCGCCGGTGTCGACGACGGTGAAGCTGCGGCCGGCCCAGTCGGCGTCGTACGAGACGCGGTCCCGGGTCACGCCCGGGGTGTCCTCGACGACGGCCTCGCGGCGGCCGATGATGCGGTTGACGAGCGTGGACTTGCCCACATTCGGCCGGCCGACGATGGCGAGCACGGGCAGCGGACCGGAGTCCTCCGCTTCGTGCGTCGTTTCGTCGAAGTCGTAGCCCGTGGGCAGGTCAGTCATCAGGGTCCTTCTTGTCTGGCGCACCCGGGAGCGGGTGACCGGTGGCTGCGACGGCGGCCTTGATATGGGCACGCAGCATGTCGCCGATCTGGTCGGCAACCGCCCGTACGTCGGAGTGCCGCCTAGGAAAGGATACTCGGTCAACCGTGAACGGTTCGCCGTACACAACGTCGACGCGGCTCCCGGACGGCGGGAAACCCTCCACATCGCCGTGCGGCAGCCGGGTCCCGAGCAGTGCCACCGGCAGGATCGGTGCCCCGGTGGCCATCGCCAGGTACGCCGATCCGAGCCGGATCCGGGTGAAATCACCCGCGCCGCGGGTGCCCTCCGGGTAGATGCTCAGCACCCGGCCGTCGCGCAGAACCTTGATGCACTGCCGGATCGCGAGCGGGTCGTACGACGTCCGGTCGATCGGAATCTGGCCGGTCCGGCGCAGGAACAGCCCCTGCAGGCCGCCGAACGCCTCGATCTTGCCGAGCTGATGGAGCATCCGAGGCGCGATCGCGCCGAGCAACGGGCCGTCCAGCAGGCTCAGATGGTTCGGCGTCATCAGCACCGGACCGGTCCGCGGGAACAGCTCCTCGTGATGGACGTGCAGGTCGTATTTGCGCGCGAAGTACCGGCTCGCGACCGCCCGGACCGGGACAGCCAGCCGGTGCGGCAGCCTTGGCAGATCATCTGTGGCCGGCAGTTCCTGCCGTCTGGTGAGCTCGGCTGTCACCCGGTCGAGGCCTCCTTGGCGAGTCTGCTGATCACGTCGATGACCTCCTCCAGGGACAGATCGGTGGAGTCGATGGTGACCGCGCCGTCCGAGGCGACCTGGAACTCCGACACGGTGGAATCGTCGCGGTCGCGACGGATGATCTGGTCACGCAACTGCTCCGCGGTGACCGAGCCGGCGCCCAGTTCGGCGCCGCGCCGCGCCAGCCGGGCCTCCTGGTCCGCGGTCAGCAGCACCTTCAGCTCGGCGTCGGTGGCGACCACGGTCGCGATGTCGCGGCCCTCGACCACGATCCCGCCGCTGGGCTGGGCGTCGTCGATGATCTCCCGCTGCCGGCGGATCAACTCCTTGCGAACGTCCAGATTGGTCGCGATCTTGCTGACCCGCTCGCTGATCCGCGGCTCCCGGATCGCCGCGGTGATGTCGGTCCCGTCCGCGATCACGAACTGGTGCAGCGGGTCGGTGCTCAGCTCGAGCCGCAGCTCACGCGCCCGCTGCGCGACCGCCGCGGTGTCGTCCAGATCCAGCCCATGCTCGATCGCCGACCACGTCACCGCCCGGTACGTCGCCCCCGTGTCCAGGAACCGCAGTCCCAGCCGGTCGGCCACACCCCGAGCGGTACTCGACTTACCGGACCCGCTCGGCCCGTCCACAGCGATGATCATGGCCTGAGAATATCCGCCGCCGAGGACAACCTTCGACCAACTAGGTCCGTGTGTGAAACTGCGGCACGGATGCTCGGCACCTCCGGTACTTCCCGGCGGTGGTCGATCACGCCACCATGAGCCGCGCCGCCGAGGCCGCGCCGACCCGGCCGCCTCCTCACCATGCCCCTCCTCGCCCTCTGGGGCGAACACGGCTTCGTCGGTCGCAACTACGACGTACTGAACGTCTGGAGCGACTACGCCACCAACGTCGTCGGCCACTCCCTCCCCGAAGAACAACCCATCCTGGTAGCCACCCTCCGCAACTTCTTCGCCGACACGACCGACTGCACGTAGCCCCCCGGCCGGCGCCTCCGCCGCCGCGCGCCGGGTGTGCGGGTGTGCGGGTGTGCGGGTTTGCGGGTTTGCGGGTGTGGCGATCTCGCCACTACCTGCAGTCCTTGATGCGGCCGGCGGCGTACGGCATTGGCTGCTCGCCGCCGCGGCCGGCTTACAAAGACGGGTGGCTAGGGCGGTCTTGGGCTGAGGGGGATGGTGCGCCCGGCAACCGCGGCTCAGGTCGCCTGAGCTTCCGGGCTGTGGTTGCGGTCAGTGACAGGACGGCCTAGATGGTGACCCATCGTGGCGGACGCTCCCCCCGCACAGGCCCTCACCCTCGCCACATCTCATGGGGTAACCCCAAAGCCGGTTAGTTAGCGGGTCGGCGGCGGTATCAAGCGGCCCGGTTGGGTCCGGTTTGCGGAGTGCTGCTGTCGCGGTGGCTGGCGCGCTGTGGCTCCCCAAACCGGTTTGGGGAGAGTTAGCCCGGCCCGAAACGAGATGTGGGGAGGATTTTGCCCCCGAATCGGTCGCATATCCTCCCCACTCTGGTTGGACGCCGACCCGGATCCTCCCCGGGAACCGGTTACGTCCGAAGACACGCCGTACCAGGCGTGCAGGGCTTCGGACGTCAGCTCGCCCCGCAGGCCGGTTGACACCAACCCTGACCCACTAACTAACTGGCTTTGGGGGTAACCCATCAGGTGGCAGGTCCGGGGTCTGCGAGGGGTACGGCCGCCTGGGAGTCCTCGCTAATTGGTGGATTTTCGTCACCGAGTCCCTAAAACTCACCAACTAACGCGGCCCGAACCCGCGCTGGGTCCGTCTGCTCGTTATCGGTCACTTTTTCGTCAAATGGCGCCGAAAACTTCACCACTAGCGCAGATCCTGGACCCCAGCCAGAGCACGGACGCCCAAGCAACAGCGGCTCGATCGCCAACCGCACCATCCCCTCAGCCCCACTCCGAACGCTCGCCTTTCGGCGCAGGTCGTGGACCTCAACCACAGCCCGGAAGCCCAAACAACGGGCACGCGATCGCCGAGCGCACCATCCCCCTCAGCCACGCGCCGGGCCCCAGCCACCCGCCACCGTAAATCGGCCGCAGCGGCGAGCAACCACAAGCCCACGTGCCCGGCCGCAGTCGGATCGGCGAGCAACCATCCCGCCGTACCGAACCGGCCGCATCGGAGCGAACGCGCGCCCGAACCGCCGCCACATCGGAGCGAACGCGAGCCCGGACCGCCGCCACATCGGAGCGAACGCGAGCCCGGACCGCCGCCACATCGGAGCGAACGCGAGCCCGGACCGCCGCCACATCGGAGCGAACGCGAGC
>NZ_JBHVWY010000007.1:0-44821 GCF_042882005.1 Kribbella sp. NPDC058245 | reverse complement strand
CCGGACGGGCCGCAGGCCGGGAAGCGCAGGTTTGTGGAGACTCCGGGCCGCCCCTTGGCGCCGGGGCTCCACAAAGGGGCGAACTGCGGATTAGCGGTGGACGACCCAGCCTCGGTCGGTGAGCGTGGCGACCAGTTGGTCGTCGGAGCCGGGTTTGACGAGGAGTTCGACTTCACCGACCGGGCGGCCGGGGCTGTGGTCGATGCGGAGGTCTTCGACGTTGGCGCCGGAGGCGGCGGCGTCGTTGAAGAGGCGGGCGAGTTGGCCGGGGCGGTCGGGGATGGTGACGAGGACGCTGACCAGGTCGATGTGTGGGGCGCCGTGCTTGCCGGGGACGCGGATGGCGCCGGAGACGCCGCGGGCGAGCATGGAGGTGAGTTCGTCGCCGGCTTCTTCTTTGCCGAGGGCAACTAGTACGCGGTCGAGCTCGTCGCGGATCTGCTCGAGCAGGCCGGTGAGGGCGGCTGAGTTCGCGGAGACGATCTGGGTCCACAGGCCGGGGTCGCCGGCGGCGATGCGGGTGACGTCGCGGACGCCTTGGCCGGACAGTTGCAGGTGTGAGTTCGGGGCGTCGACGAGGGTGCCGGCGGCGAGGGACGACATCAGCTGCGGCAGGTGGGAGACGCGGGCGACGGCCATGTCGTGGTCCTCGACCGACAGCTCGACTGTCCGCGCACCGCACGCCTCGGCGAGGCAGCGGACGAGCTCAACGGCCTCGGGTGAGCTCGTCTCGTGCGGGGTGATTGCCCAGGTGGCGCCGTCAAACAGGTCGGCGCGCGCGGCCAGTGGGCCGTTGCGCTCCGAACCTGCCATCGGGTGACTGCCGACGTACCGGGTCAGGTCCGCCGACAGCAGCCGGGCATCGGTCAGCGGCTTCGACTTCACGCTCGCGGCGTCGGTGACGATCGCGTCGGTCTGCGCGAGCTGCTCGGCGATCACCGAGCCGACGTGGTCCGGCGGTACGGCGACCACGACGAGCTGCGGTTCGATCTGCACCAGCCGTGATCCGGCACCGATGCGCTCGGCCATCAGCGCGTTGTCGGGGTTCGCGTCGACCAGCTCCACGACGACACCCAACCGGGCCAGGGCGAGGCCGATCGACGTACCGATGAGTCCGGCACCGACGATGCGAACCGGGCCACGTAATTCGGTCACTGGGCGCCTGTCAGGTCGGGACGGAGCGCGGTCGCGCCGTGCAGGTAGACGTGCTGAATCTTGTCGCGGGAACGATCCGACTCGGTGTGCACCATCAACCGCACCACCCGCGGGAGAGCATGCGGTACGGCGATCTCCTGCATGCACATCAGCGGTACGTCGGTCAGTCCGATCTGACGGCCGGCGACCGCCGGGAACTCCGAGCTCAGGTCCGGCGTGACGGTGAACAGGATGCTGATCAGATCCGCGCTGTCCAGATCGTTCGCCTCCAGGACAGCTTTCACCAACTCGGCGGTCCGCTCGAGCAGGTGCTCGCGCTCGTCCGCGTCCAGTTGGGTGGCTCCCCGGATCGCCCGCACCGCCACGTCACGCCTCCTCGTCAAACTGTTCCGACAACCTCTACAGCCTAGGCCAGAGTCTCCACGGACTGGACAGCCGTCTCGGAAACCTCGGCCGCGGCTACGGTCTGCTCCAGCAGCAGCGCGATCGTCATCGGCCCGACCCCACCCGGAACCGGGGTGATCAACCGAGCCACCTCGGAGGCCTCACCGAAATGCACGTCGCCGTTGCCTTCGTTGTATCCGGCATCGATCACGACCGCGCCCGGCTTCAGCCAGTCGCCGCGGACGAAGTTCGCCTTGCCGACCGCGGCGACCACGATGTCCGCCGTACGGACGATGTCGGGCAGGCCGACGGTGCGTGAGTGGGTGTAGGTCACGGTCGCATCCGATGCCAGCAGCAACATCCCGGCCGGCTTGCCGAGGATCGGGCTGCGGCCGATCACGACCGCGTGCGCTCCGGACAGCGGTACGTCGTACGCCTCGAGCAGCCGCATGATCCCGCCCGGCGTACACGACCGGAACCCGGGCTCCCCGAACGCCATCGCCGCGAACGAGTGCATGGTCACCCCGTCGACGTCCTTGCGCGGGTCGATCGCCTCGAAGGCCGCGCGCTCGTCGATGTGGCTCGGCACCGGGTGCTGCAGCAGGATCCCGTGCACCTCGGGGTCGTTCGACAGTTCGGTGAGGGTCGCGATCAGCTCGGCGGTGGTGGTCTCGGCCGGCAGTACGACGCTGCGTGAGCCGATGCCGGCCTTCTTGCTGCGGTTCTGCTTCATCCGCACGTAGGTCGCGGAGGCCGGGTCGTCACCGACGAGCACGGTCGCGAGGCACGGCTGCACCCCGGTCGATTCCCGCAGCTTCTCGGCACGGGCGGCGGCGTTCGTCACCATCTCGGCGGCGAGGTCGGTCCCGATCATCAGTTCGGCGGTCATGGGCGCACTCCTTCGGGCAACAGGTCGAGTGCCCAGGCGCGCGGCGACAGCCGGATCCTCCGGCAGGCCGCTCCCCGGTGGTACTCCACCTCAACGCCAGTCGCGGACCCAGCGTTATTTTACGTCAGAGCAGACCTGCGTGATCCAGGGCCAGGTAGGCGGTGTCGGTGCCGGTCATGCCGCCGGGCGCGCGGAGTTCGGCGCGGAACTCGTCGACGCTCAGCTCGACCGGGACGCAGTCCTCGGCGTCATCGAGTTGCTGCTTGCCGTCGGGACGGCAGCCGCGGGCGATGGCGACGTACTTGCGGAAGGTCGACGACGTACCGGCCCAGAGCCAGCCGACGATCTCGATGCTTTCGCAGGTGTAGCCGGTCTCTTCTTCGAGCTCGCGGGCGCCGCCGACCTCGGGCTCCTCCCCCGGCTCGATCAGGCCGCCGGGCAGGTTGGTGACGACGCTGTCCGGACCGGGACGGAACATCCGGACCGTCACGATCCGGCCGTCCGGGGTCAGCGGCAGCACGGTGACACCGGCCGCGACGGCCGCCGCGGACTCCGGGCCGGTGACGTCCCAATCGACCTCGTGACCGTTCGGCATCCGGTAGCGGCGAACCTTCACCGTCAGAAACCGCTGGTAGGCGACCTTCTCCCCCAGCAGCTCCCACGGCTGCGGGTCGGCGGCCCGAGACAACTCAGCCGCCACGTCGGACGTGGCGGCTGAGTCGGTGGTTCGGTCCGTCACAGCGGACGACTGTCGTCGGGGTCCTCCGGCGGAGCGATCGGCGCGTCGTCATCATCCGAAGACGAAGACGAAGCTGACGACGTTCCAGCCGAGGTGGCCGGCTCGGCGTCGGCCGACGCAGCGGCTTCCGCGGTGGCCTCCTCGATGTCGGCGGCCGGCTGGGACTCGGACAGGATCCGGGCGAGCGTCTCCTCCGAGATCCGCTTGAACTTCCGCACCTGGGTCCGGGTCCGGTCCAGTACGGCGACCTCGAGCTGGTCCGAGGTCAGTTCACGCGGCTCGGAGCTGTCGTGACCGAGGGCGTCGACGGCCAGGCGCAGTGCCCCGGCCAGCGAGATGCCCTCGGAGTAGTGCTCGCCGACATACTCCGCGACCTGCTCGGCCTGGCCACCCATCACCGCATAGCCACGGACGTCGGCGATCGAGCCGTCGTAGGTGAGCCGGTAGATCTGGTCGTCGGCCGTGGAGGCGCCGATCTCGGCGACCAGGATCTCGACCTCGAGCGGCTTCTCGCCACCGGAGGAGAAGATCGCGCCGAGGGTCTGCGCGTACGCGTTGGCCAGCGCCCGGCCGGTGACGTCGCGCCGGTCGTAGGAGTACCCGCGCATGTCGGCCAGGCGCACGCCGGCGATCCGCAGGTTCTCGAACTCGTTGTAGCGGCCGACCGCGGCGAACGCCATCCGGTCGTAGATCTCGGCCACCTTGTGCAGCGCGGGCGAACGATTCTCCGCGACGAACAGGATGCCGTCGGCATACTGCAGCGCGATCGCGCTGCGGCCCTTGGCGATGCCCTTGCGGGCGAAGTCCGCCCGGTCGCGCATCAGCTGTTCTGGGGATACGTAGAACGGCGTGCTCATTCGTCCTCTATCAGTCGATGGGGATCAGGTCAGGGACGCCGAAGCGGGGCCGTCGGGGCGCACGTGGCGCTGCGCCCAGGCCGCGTCGACCAGCGTGGCGACCTCGTCCTCGGGCAGCCGCTGGTAGCCGTCGGCGGTGACCACGCCGACCACCGGGAAGATCCGCCGCAGCATGTCCGGGCCGCCGGTCGCCGAGTCGTCGTCGGCAGCGTCGATCAGCGACTGGATCGCCACCATCGCGCAGTCGGTCGCCGACAGATCCTCGCGGTAGAGCTTCTTCAGTGAGCCCCGGGCGAACAGCGAGCCCGAGCCGACACTGTGGAAGTGGGTCTCCTCGTAGCGGCCGCCGGTGGCGTCGTAGGAGAAGATCCGCCCGCCCTTGCGGTCAGGGTCGTAGCCCGCGAACAGCGGCACCACGGCCAGCCCCTGCATCGCCATCGCCAGGTTGCCCCGGATCAGCGCGCTCAGCCGGTTGGACTTGCCGTCCAGGCTGAGCGTGGTGCCCTCGAGCTTCTCGTAGTGCTCGAGCTCGACCTGGAACAGCCGGACCATCTCGATCCCGAACCCGGCCGAGCCCGCGAAGGCGACCGCCGAGTACTCGTCGGCGGGGAACACCTTCTCGATGTCGTGCGAGGCGATGATGTTGCCCATCGTGGCCCGCCGGTCGCCGGCCATCACCACGCCACCCGCGAAGGTGAGCGCGACGATCGTCGTACCGTGCGGGACGTGGTCGGAGAAGTCGGCCTGCCCCAGGCTGCGCCGTCCGGGCAACAGGTCGGGCGCGTGCCCGGCCAGGAAGTCCATGAACGACGTGCCACCTGGGGTCAGGAAGGCTTCCGGCAACCTGCCGGAGGCATCAAATGTCATCGAGCGGTTCACTCCCCACCCTTTTGCACGAACCCGCGGACGAACTCCTCGGCGTTCTCCTCGAGCACCTCGTCGATCTCGTCGAGGATCGAGTCGACATCCTCGTCGAGCCGTTCCTTGCGCTCGGCCACGTCTTCCGACGTGGTCGACTGCTCGACCTCTTCCTCGGTCGTCGAACGCTTCGGCTGCTTGTGCTGCTGCCCGCCGTCCTTCGCCATCGCTCACACCTCCTAGAACCGCAGTGGAAGAGACGCCCAACCGCTCTCCCGTTGCTTCTAAGAGCGACCCTACCCGGCGGCACCCCCAGTGATGGTGCGAACCAGGTCACTCGCGGTGTCGCACTGGTCCAGAAGGGCACCGACATGGGCTTTTGTGCCCCGCAGCGGGTCCAGGGTCGGGATCCGCTGCAGCGACTCCTTGCCCGGCAGATCGAAGATCACCGAGTCCCAGGAAGCGGCCGCGACCTGCGGCGCGTACTGCTGCATGCAGCGGCCGCGGAAGTAGGCGCGGGTGTCGGTCGGCGGGTGCGAGACCGCCATCCGGATCTCCTCGTCGGTCACGACACGCTTCATCCGGCCGGAGCTGACGAGTTTGTAGTACAAGCCCTTGTCGGGGCGCAGGTCCGCGTACTGCAGGTCGACCAGGTGCAGCTTCGGGTCGTCCCACTCGAGGCCGTCGCGGTCGCGGTAGGACTGCAGCAGCTTGTACTTCGCGACCCAGTCGAGCTGGTCGGCCAGCTTCATCGGATCGATCGCCAACTGGTCGAGCACCTGCTCCCAGCGGTACAGCACGTCCTTGGTCTGGCGGTCCGCGTCGTCGCCGTACTTGTCCTCGACGTACTTACGCGCCTGCTCCAGATACTCCGTCTGCAACTGGACCGCGGTCAGCTTGCGGCCGTCCTTCAGCGTCATCAGATGCAGGCAGGTCGGGTCATGGCTGATCTCGTGCAGCGCCTGCACCGGGCGGTCGACACCCAGGTCGTCGGTCAGCCAGCCGTCCTCGATCATCGCGAGCACCAGCGACGTCGTACCGACCTTCAGGTACGTCGAGATCTCCGACAGGTTCGCGTCACCGATGATCACGTGCAGCCGGCGGTAGCGGTCCGGGTTCGCGTGCGGCTCGTCGCGGGTGTTGATGATCGGCCGCTTCAGCGTCGTCTCCAGGCCGACCTCGACCTCGAAGTAGTCCGCGCGCTGGCTGATCTGGAACCCGTTCGTGCCGCCGTCCTGGCCGATCCCGACCCGGCCCGCGCCGGTGACGACCTGGCGGCTGACGAAGAACGGCGTCAGGTGCCGCACGATCGACGCGAACGGCGTCGACCGGCGCATCAGGTAGTTCTCGTGCGACCCGTACGACGCGCCCTTGTTGTCGGTGTTGTTCTTGTAGAGGTTCAGCTGCGGCGCACCGGGGATCTGCCGGGCCTGCCGCGCGCCCTCCATGATCACGAGCTCACCGGCCTTGTCCCAGACCACCACGTCGCGCGGGTTGGTGCATTCGGGGGCGGAGTACTCCGGGTGGGCATGGTCGACGTACAGCCGGGCGCCGTTGGTGAGGATGACGTTGGCCAGGCCGGTCTCCTCGTCGGTGAGCTGGCTGGTGTCGGCCACCTCCCGGCTCAGGTCGAAGCCCCGCGCATCCCGCAGCGGGTGCTCCTCGTCGAAGTCCCACCGGGTCTTGCGCGCCAGTGGCTGCGTCTGGGCGTAGCCGTTCACCACCTGGCTCGAGGTCAGCATCGGGTTGGCCCCGGGCTGGCCGGGCACCGAGATGCCGAACTCGGTCTCGGTCCCCATAATGCGCCGCACACTCATGCTCACGAGCCTACGCGGTTCCGCCCCCAAACCGGGGTGCTTTGTCCACAGGCGCTCGTGTGAGACTGCCCGCGTGGACGAAATGGTGGCGATTCTCAGCGACGACAACGTGGTCATCGATGCACAGCCGCGATCGGTGATGCGCCGCGACAACCTGCGCCACTCCGCGACCGGCGTACTCGTCCGGAATGCGGCCGGCGACATCTACGTGCATCGCCGTACCGACACCAAGGACGTCTACCCGGCCTGCTACGACTTCATGGCCGGCGGCGTCATCGACGCCGGTGAGGACCCGTACGACGCGGTGGTGCGCGAGCTCGCCGAGGAGCTGGGCATCAGCGGCGTGGAGCTCACCAAGCTGCCCGAAGGCGACTACGCCGACGACTTCACCAACTACCACGCCTATCTCTACACCTGCGTCTGGGACGGCCCGGTCACCCACCAGCCCGAAGAGGTCGCCTGGGGCGCCTGGATGACCCCATCAGAGCTTGTACGACGTCTGGGCGAGTGGTCCTTCGTCCCGGACACCACCGCACTCCTCGGCGCGTACATCCGCGACCTGCTCTGATGCAACCATCGGCAGGTGGCATCGCCTGCGTGCGCTAGCGGCGGCGGCCCCAGGCGCGGGCGAGGTTGATGCCGACCAGGCCGGCCCAGCTGACCACGACGCCGGTGAAGCCGACCATGTTGGCCGAGATCGCGGTGATCGGGATGGCGACGCCCATCGAGACGATCGCGAGTGCCAGGCCGCCCGGGTCGCGTTCGCGGCTCGGGTTGGCCGGGGGCTGCGGCTGCGCCGGTACGACGGTGGCGCGGCGCTGGGCGTCGAGGCGTTCCAGGAAGCCTTCGATGATCTCTGCTTCGTATTCCGCCCCCAGCTCCTGGCGGGCGGCTACTGCCGCTCGCAGGTCCTTGCGCACCTCGTCCGTCGCCATACCGTTCACGGTAGGACCGGCCGCCTGCCACAGCTATCGGGGGAAACCCCTACCCTTCCCCAGCCTCCGGACAGTGCCCCTGAGAGACTCCTCCGCGTGCGTCGCGAACTCACCAGAACTGCTGCCAGCACCGCCGCGTGGACGATCGGTGCCCTCGGAGCCTTGTACGCCGTCCTGAGCGCCTACTGGCTGGTCGGTGGCGGCTGGCTACTGAACACCTTCGGCACGAGCCTGGACCGCTGGATGCGGCCGCATGAGCTGTTCGTGCTGGCCGGCCTGTGGCTCATCGTCTTCGCCAAGGCCGGCGTCGCCGCCGCGGCTCCGCTGGCGGTCAACCGCTGGCAGGCCCGAACGGCAACTGCCCCGAAGCCAGAGGGGCTTCGGGGCAGCTGAGGTAACGCCTTACAGGTACTGACCGGTGTTGGTCGCTGTGTCGATCGACCGGCCCGGCTCGGTGCCCTGCTTGCCGGAGATGAGCGTGCGGATGTAGACGATCCGCTCGCCCTTCTTGCCGGAGATGCGGGCCCAGTCGTCGGGGTTGGTCGTGTTCGGGAGGTCTTCGTTCTCCTTGAACTCGTCGACACACGCCTGCAGCAGGTGCTGCACCCGCAGACCCTTCTGGTTCTCGTCCAGGAAGGCCTTGATCGCCATCTTCTTGGCCCGGTCGACGATGTTCTGGATCATCGCGCCCGAGTTGAAGTCCTTGAAGTACAGGACCTCCTTGTCACCGTTGGCGTAGGTGACCTCGAGGAACCGGTTCTCGTCGGCCTCGGTGTACATCCGCTCGACGGTGCGCTGGATCATCCCGTTCACGCACGACCGCCGGTCGCCACCGAACTCGCCGAGGTCGTCGGCGTGCAGCGGCAGCGTGGTGGTCAGGTACTTCGAGAAGATGTCCCGGGCCGCCTCGGCGTCCGGACGCTCGATCTTGATCTTCACGTCCAGCCGGCCCGGCCGCAGGATCGCCGGGTCGATCATGTCCTCACGGTTCGAGGCGCCGATGACCAGCACGTTCTCCAGGCCCTCGACACCGTCGATCTCGCTGAGCAGCTGCGGGACGATGGTGTTCTCGACGTCGGAGGAGACACCGGAGCCGCGGGTGCGGAACAGCGAGTCCATCTCGTCGAAGAACACGATCACCGGCATCCCCTCGGACGCCTTCTCACGGGCCCGCTGGAAGACCAGGCGGATGTGCCGCTCGGTCTCGCCGACGTACTTGTTCAGCAGCTCGGGACCCTTGATGTTGAGGAAGAACGACCTGCCCTCGACACCCGTCCGCTCGGCCACCTTCTTGGCCAGCGAGTTCGCGACCGCCTTCGCGATCAGCGTCTTGCCGCAGCCCGGAGGCCCGTACAGCAGGACACCCTTCGGCGGCTTGAGCTCGTGCTCCAGGAACAGGTCCTTGTGCAGGTACGGCATCTCGACCGCGTCCCGGATCTGCTCGATCTGGCCCGCCAGGCCGCCGATCTGGGTGTAGTCGATGTCCGGCACCTCTTCGAGGACCAGCTCCTCGACCTCGGACTTCGGGATCTTCTCGTACACATAGCCGGAGCGCGGCTCCAGCAGCAGCGAGTCGCCGGTGCGCAGCGCGATGTCGAGCAGCGGCGAGGCGAGCCGGACGACCCGTTCCTCGTCGGCCTGCGCGATCACCAGTGCCCGCTCGCCGTCGGCCAGCAGTTCCTTCAGCATCACCACGTCGCCCACGACCTCGAAGTCGCAGACCTCGACCACGTTCAGCGCCTCGTTCAGCATCAGCTCCTGGCCGAGCTTGAGCTCGTCCAGGTCGATCGACGGGCTGGCCGCCACCCGGAGCTTGCGGCCCCCGGTGAACACGTCCAGCGTGTCGTCGTCGTTGCGGCCGAGGAAGGTGCCGAATCCGGACGGCGGTTGCGCCAGCCGGTCGACCTCCTCCTTCAGGGCGATGATCTTCTCTCGCGCCTCCCGCAGCGTGTCGGCCAGCCGCTCGTTCTGAGCGGTGACACTCGCCAAGGAGGCCTGTGTTTCGGACAGCCTGCTTTCGAGCGACCGGCTGTCAGCCGGGTGCTCCAACAACCGACGCCGCAACGCTGCGACCTCGGCCTCCAGGTACCGGACCTGGTTACGCAGCTCTGCCGCGGTAGGACTCTCGTCTCCAGCCACGATCATCACCTCACCATGTGGGGCTCGACCCTATGGACCTTACCCAGAAAACCTCACTGGGCAAGCTGAATCCCATCACGTGTCGGTTGCGGATGAACCTGTTGTCTTCGGCACATCTTCAACAGCGTCATGAATGGGGTCACCGCGACGGGGGCCCGTGTAGTCGTCGCCGTACGCGCCCGGTGCCGGCCGGCGCTTCTTGCGGGGTGCCTGAACCCCGTGCGCCATCCGTCGGGCAGTGACCAAGAAGGCGGTGTGACCTTGCATCCGGTGTCCCGGACGAACCGCCAGACCCTCCACATGCCAGTCTCGCACGAGCGACTCCCACGCGCGCGGCTCAGTGAATTCGCCGTGTGCCCGCAGTGTCTCCACCACCCGGCTCAGCTGGGTCGTGGTGGCGACGTACGCGCAGAACACGCCGCCGGGGCTCAACGCACCCGCCGCGGCGTCGATACACTCCCACGGCGCGAGCATGTCGAGGATGATCCGGTCGACATCGGTCTCGTTCAGGTTCTCGACCAGGTCACCGACCTCGAGCCGCCACGCCGGGTGCTCGGCACCGAAGAAGCCGGTCACGTTCTTGCGCGCGACCTCGGCGAAGTCCTCGCGGCGCTCGAACGAGATCACCTGGCCATGGATGCCGACGGCCCGCAACAGCGCGGTGGTCAGCGCGCCGGACCCGGCACCCGCCTCGACCACCTTCGCGCCCGGGAAGACGTCGGCCATCGTGACGATCTGCGCGGTGTCCTTGGGGTAGATCACCGCGGCACCGCGCGGCATCGAGACCGAGTAGTCGGCCATCAACGGCCGCAGCGCGAGGTACTCGACGCCACCCTTGGAGCGGATCACGACGGCGTCCGGGCCGTCGATCAGCTCGTCGTGCTCGATCCCGCCCTTGGTGGTGTGGAAGACCTTCCCGCGCTCCAGGTTGACGGAGTGCCGGCGGCCCTTGGAGTCCTGCAGGGTGATCCACTCCCCCGCCTGCAGCGGGCCGTGATGGACCCCGGAGAACGCCTGGTCGGGAAAGTCGCGCAAGTCAGCCATAAGGCGATCACCTTAACTTTCGGTCACCGCCCGGCCGTCACCCAGGTCGCCGGTACGACGGTCGCCGGCGTCCGCCGTACCGGCGACCCGGCTCAGCGTCCCCGGAAGGCCCGTTCGATGTCGGCCGTCGCCAGTACGCCGTACACGCTGCCGGCCGCGTCGAGGACCAGGTACTCCGAGGCGGGGTGCTCACGCAGCGTCTTCAGGATCTCCTCGCCGGTGTCGTTGACCCCGATGATGTGGCCCGCCGCGATCCGCGTGGAGACCTCGCTCACCGTGGTCCACGGCCGCTGGTTCTCCGCAACCGCGGCGACCGCGTTCTCCGAGACCAGCGCATGCGGCTTGCCTTCGCCGTCGATCACCACGACCGCGCCGGCCTGCGCGACCCCGGCCATCCGGACCGCCTCGGCCAGCGGCGTCCCGGAATGTACGGCGATCGCGCGGCGAGCCATCGTGCGCACCTGGAGCGTGGGCAGCTTGTGGCGCAGCCGGGCGTTCATCAGCTGGGCGGTCGACCCCATGTACAGGAAGAACCCGACCGCGAGCGCGATCAGGAAGTCGATCAGCGTCGGCTGGCGGCCCCAGATCTCCTGGAGCATGACCGGCAGCGCGAGCACCAGGATGGCCATGATGCGGCCGCCCCAGGCGGCCACGATGGTGCCGGTGTGCATGTTGCCGGTGAACTTCCAGACGATCGCGCGCAGCACCCAGCCGCCGTCCAGCGGCAGGCCGGGCAGCAGGTTGGTGACGCCGACGATCAGGTTCGAGACGGCGAGCTGCCACAGCGCGATGTACAGGACGCCGCCGCCGTCGACGGCCTGCGCGCCGAAGTAGGCCAGCCCTCCGACGATCAGGGACGCGATCGGGCCGACCACGGAGACGGCGAACTCCTCGAACGGCGTCTTCCGCTCACCCTCGATATGTGTCCCGGCGGCGAAGAAGCCGAGGTTGATCTCCGACACGCCGATGCCGAACCGCAGGGCCATCAGCGCGTGTGCGAGTTCGTGGATCAGGATCGACAGCGTGAACGCGACCACGAACGCGAACGCCGCGGCATAACGCCAGACACCGATCTCGGGGAACTGCTGGCCGATCACCGCGGAGAAGCCGAACGCGAGCAGCATCGCGACCGGCAGCCAGCTGAACCGCATCGTGAGCCGGATGCCACGGACACGACCGAGGACCCAGGTACCGGGCGGCGGTGGGCCGGCCGGCTGGGCGGGGCTCTGGGGATCACGCGACTCAGCCATCACTCCAACGCTACTGGTCCAGAGGTAACAAGCTGCTATCAGCCCAGGTCACACGCCGGCATCCGGGCGCGCCACGTATCCCCTGACCGCATCCCCTCCCGCGCTAACGTCCGAACGTTCGGAGGGCCCGTCTCCGGGATTTCGGACGTTAACAAGGTCCCCGCGCTAACGTCCGAACGACCGGAGGGCCCGTCTCCGGACCTTCGGACGTTAACGAGGTGGCCGACGGCAGCCGCGACCCGCTGACCGACTGGACCTGCGGAATTACCTGGGAGCCTTTCCGCCCCTTTGGCAGAAAGTGTCGATGGCCTCGCCTAGGGTTTCGGTATGAGTGTTGCGGTCGAGGTACCAGTCAACGGGCATCCGCGCGGGGCGTTGTCGCCGTCGCGGGCGGCCGATTTCATGAGCTGCCCGCTGAAGTACCGCTTCCGCGTCGTCGACCGGCTACCGGAGAAACCGTCGTCGGCCGCCGTCCGCGGCACGGTCGTGCACGGCGTACTGGAGAGACTCTTCGACCTCCCCCGCGGCCAGCGCACGCTGGAGCATGCGGCCGAGATGCTCGAGCCGCAATGGCAGGAGGTACTCGCCGCTGAGCCCGAGGTCGCCAGTCTGTTCGCCGAGGACGCCAGCGGCGAGGAGCTCGCGAGCTGGCTGGCCGAGGCCCACAAACTCCTCGGCAAGTACTTCACGCTCGAGGACCCGAATGCCCTGGAGCCGGCCGAGCGCGAGCTGTATGTCGAGACCGCGCTCGAGTCCGGCCTGGTACTACGCGGCTACGTCGACCGTCTCGACGTCGCCCCGACCGGTGAGATCCGGGTGGTCGACTACAAGACCGGCCGGTCGCCGTCGGAGTTCTTCGAGGCCAAGGCCCTGTTCCAGATGAAGTTCTACGCACTCGTGCTGTGGCGGCTGCGCGGCGTCGTACCGGCGATGTTGCAGCTGGTCTACCTGGGCAACGGCGAGATCGTCCGCTACGTCCCCGACGAGGCCGACCTGCGTGCCTGCGAGCGCAAGGTCACCGCGCTGTGGGCGGCGATCAGCCACGCGCTGGAGTCCGGTGACTGGCGTCCGAGCAAGGGCCCGCTCTGCGACTGGTGCGACTACAAGTCGCTCTGCCCCGCCTGGGGCGGCACCCCGCCGCCCCTGCCCCAACGAACTGTCGAGGAGGTCGTGGTCGAGTCCGCCGGCGTCGACCTGATCAGCGTCGACGGCTGACGAGGAACCCCGGGTAGATACCGTTCGTCGCATGACCGTGGATGACTCACCTGCTGTCCGGGCTGTTGGTGTGACCAAGAGGTACGGCGTCGGGCAGACGCAGGTCGATGCCCTGGTGGAGCTCACCGCGGACTTCGGCAAGGGCCGGTTCACCGCGATCATGGGGCCGTCGGGGTCGGGCAAGTCGACGCTGCTGCACTGCCTGGCCGGTCTGGATCAGCCGACGGCCGGGCAGGTTTTTATCGGTGACGTCGAGCTGAGCCGGTTGCCGGAGAAGCAGTTGACCCATCTGCGGCGCGACCGGATCGGGTTCGTCTTCCAGGCGTTCAACCTGGTGCCGACGCTGACCGCGCTGGAGAACATCACGCTGCCGCTCGACCTGGCCGGGCGTTCGGCCGACCAGGAGTGGTTGACCACAGTCGTCGACACGATCGGGCTGTCCGATCGGCTCAAGCACAAGCCTTCGGAGCTGTCCGGTGGCCAGCAGCAGCGAGTCGCCTGTGCGCGGGCGTTGGCTTCGCGGCCCGATGTGGTCTTCGCCGATGAGCCGACCGGCAACCTCGACTCGCAGTCGTCGGCCGATGTGCTCGGCTTCCTGCACCGGTCGGTGCGCGAGTTCGGGCAGACAGTGGTGATGGTCACCCACGATCCGAGCGCGGCGTCGTACGCGGATCGGGTGTTGTTCCTGGCTGACGGTCGGCTGCGGTCGGAGCTGCTCGACCCGACTGCCGAGACCGTCCTCGACACCATGAAGAGTCTCGATCCGGCCGTGACCGGCTGATGCTCAAGATCGGTCTGCGTTCGGTTCTCGCCCATCGGCTGCGGTTCGTGCTGTGCACGGTCGCGGTCGTGCTCGGGATCGCATTCGTCGGTGGCGCGATGGTCTTCACCGACACCTTGTCGACCGCGTTGAAGAAGCAGTACGCCGGCAGTACGGCGGACATCACCGTCACGCCCGTGGATCCGGTCGAGGCCGGCTCCGGGCCGCCGGCGACGCTCGCGATCGGAGTCGCCGACAAAGTGGCCGCCGTACCGGGGGTGGCCGAGGCCGACGCGCAGTTGCTGGTCAGCGACGTACAGATCCGCAAACCCGACGGGAAACCGATCGATACCTACGGGCTGGCCACGTACGGCGCGGCCTGGCCGCATGCCATCAGTACGTCGCCGTTCCGGCTGCTGGATGGCAAACAGCCCTTCGGCACCCAGCAGCTCGGGCTGGACGAGTCCACCGCTTCGAAGGCCGGCTACGACATCGGTGACCAGGTCAGGATCGTCACCGCGACCCGAGCCATCACCGCCACTCTGACCGCGATCACCACACCCGCCCAGGCCGGCCCGGCCGCGGGCGCGCCGCTGGTCACGTTCGACTCGGCGACCGCTCAGCTCGTGCTGCTCGGCAAGCCCGGCTGGACGTCGATCGCCGTGGCGCTGAAGCCCGGCGCCGACGCGAATCAGGTCCAGGCTGCGATCGCCACGGCCGTCGGGAAAGACTTCAAGGTCCGTACGGCGGCACAGGTCGAGGCCGACGGGGAGAACGCGCTCGACACGGCGTTCGGCGGGTTCAGTTCGATCCTGCTGATGTTCGCCGGGCTCGCGTTGTTCGTCGGCGCGTTCCTGATCGTGAACACGTTCGCGATGCAGGTCGCCCAGCGCTCCCGTGAACTCGCGATGCTGCGCGCGATCGGCGCGAGCCGCGGCCAGGTCACCGGGACGGTACTGGCCGAGGCTGTCGTGATCGGCCTCATCGGTTCGACACTCGGTCTGTTGCTCGGCATCGCCGTCGCGGCCGGGATCCACTTCGCCTACAGCCAGCTCGGGGCCGCGATCCCGAGCGCCGGCCTGCAGATCACCCCGGCCACGATCATCGCCTGCTACGTGATCGGCACCCTCCTCACCCTTGCCGCCGCCTACCCCGCCGCGCGCCGCGCCGGCCGGCTGCCGCCGATGGCCGCGCTGCGCGACGGCGCCACCATCCCCGAACGCTCACTGCTGGTCCGTCTGTTGGCCGGCGCGTTCCTGCTGCTGATGGCGGTCGTGCTCTACCTGATCGCCAATCACGCAGGCGGCATGCCGGGCGCGGTCCTGATCGGCCTGGCCTCGGCGATGGCTCTGCTCGGCATCGTCCTCACCAGTCCCCTGGTCAGCCGGTACGTCGTGCGCGGGCTGATGTCGCCCTTCGGCCGCAAGGCCCCGGTCACCCTCGGCCGCCGCAACGCCGAACGCAACCCCCGCCGTACGTCGGCGACCGCGTCCGCGCTGATGATCTCGGTCGCCCTGATCAGCGGCCTCGTGGTGATCGGCGCGTCGGCCAAGGCCTCTATCGACGCGAACGTGGCAGCCGCGATCGGTACGTCGGACCTGGTCGTGAGCTCGTCGGACCCGAACACCTTCAGCCCGCAGATCGCCGACCGGATCCGCAAGGTCGGCGGGATCGCGGCCGTGCACCAGGTCCGTCAGCAGGAGGGCAAGGTCGACGACGTCCCGGTCAAGGTGACCGGTGTCGACGACGGCACTCTCGACGGGCCGATCACGGTCGGCCTCGACTCCGGTTCGCTCAACGGCCTGCAGGACGGCCAAGCCGTCGTACCGAGAACCCTGGCCAAGACGCTCGGCGTCTCCCCCGGCAAGCCGTTCACGCTGATCACCACGACCGGCAAACACCGCCTGACCGTCGCCGGCATCCTCAGCCCGAACCGGCAGCTCAACGCGATCGTCATCTCACTACCGACGTACGAGGCGATCGGCGGTGCCCCGGCCGACTCGCTCCTGTACGTCGATGTTGCCGACGGCACCAGTACGGCGCAGGCCGCGCCGGCGATCCTGGACGCGCTGACGGACTACCCGTCGATCCAGGTCCGCGACCAGCAGGCTTATGCCGCCGAGGCCCGCGGACCGGTCGATGCCGCGACCACTGTGATCGGCATGCTGCTGGCCCTCGCGATCCTGATCGCGATCCTCGGCATCGTGAACACCCTCGCTCTCGGCGTCGTCGAGCGGACCCGCGAGATCGGTCTGCTCCGCGCGATCGGCATGGACCGGCCCCAGCTGCGCCGGATGCTGCGCGTCGAGTCGATCGCGGTGACTCTGCTCGGCGCGCTGCTCGGCCTGGCCGTCGGCGTACTGACTGCGGCCGCGATCCAGAACGTGCTCGTCGACGACGGCCTCAGCAAACTCGACATCCCGCTGCTCCAGCTCATCGGCGCCGTACTCGTTTCCGCGCTGATCGGCGTACTCGCTGCTGTCTGGCCGTCACGCCGTGCAGCGCGCCTCAATGTCCTCCAAGCCATCGCCACCGAGTAGCAGCCAGGCGGGGGTTTCACCGGTAGCCTGCGGGTGTGCCGGGCAGCGTGCAGTCGATCGAGCGGGCTGCGGCCGTGCTCCGGTTGCTCGCGGCCGCCCCCAACGGGCTGGGCGTCGCGGATGTCGGCAACGCGCTCGGTCTGGCCAAGACGACCGTGCACGGAATCCTCCGGACCCTGCATCAGGTCGGGTTCGTCGAGCAGGATCGCAGCGGCGCGCACTATCACCTGAGCGACGCGTTCGGCCGGCTCGGCGAGAGCTACCTGGACCCGAACGAGCTGCGCAGCCGAGCGATCAACTGGGCCGACTCACTGGCCGCCCGCAGCGGCGAGGTCGTCCGCGTCGGCCGGCTCGTCGAGAGCAAGGTCGTCGTCGTCCACCACGTCTTCCGGCCCGACGACAGCGACCAGGACCTCGACGTCGGTACGACGTTGCCTCCGCACGCGACCGCATTGGGCAAGGCCGTGCTGGCCTACGATGCGAGTGGCGCCGCCCGGCCGAAGCGCCTTGAGGCCTTCACGACCCGAACCATCGTCGACGGCGCCAAGCTGGCCGAGGAGCTCGCCGCGGTCCGGGCCCGCGGCTGGGCGAGTGAGTTCGAGGAGCACACCGTGGAGACCGCCGGCATCGCGGCACCGATCCGCGGACTCGGCGGACTGGTCGTCGGCGCGGTCGGCCTGACCGGCCGGATCGAGCGGATCTGCGACAGCCGCATGCGCCATCGCGGCGACCTCGTGACCATGGTCCGAGCCACGGCCGAGGCGATCGCGCGCGATCTGCGGGGAGACTCCTGAATGGCCGAGCAGTACGTCGCCGCTGTCGACCAGGGCACCAACTCGACTCGCTGCATCCTGTTCGACCGGCGCGGACGCCTCGTGTCGGTGGCGCAGCGCGAGCATCGCCAACTGTTCCCCAAACCGGGCTGGGTCGAGCACGACGCCGCCGAGATCTGGCGAAACGTCACCCGCGTCGTACCGGCCGCGTTGCGTCAGATCGGCGCCGACAAGAGCCAGATCGTTGCCATCGGCATCACCAATCAGCGCGAGACCAGCCTGCTCTGGGACCGCGCCACCGGCCAGCCGATCGGCAACGCCGTCGTCTGGCAGGACACCCGCACCGACCGCCTGGTCGCCGAACTCGCCGGTGACGAGGGCCCGGACCGGTTCGCCGATCTGTGCGGTCTGCCATTGAACACCTACTTCTCCGCACCCCGACTCAAGTGGATGCTCGACCACACCCCCGGCCTGCGGACCCGCGCCGAACGCGGCGAGGTGCTGTTCGGCACGATGGAGTCCTGGCTGATCTGGAACTTCACCGGCGGCGCGAACGGCGGTCTGCACGCGACCGACGTCACGAACGCCAGCCGGACCATGCTGATGAACATCGCGACCCTGGAATGGGACGACGAGCTGCTCGCAGCCTTCGACGTACCGCGCGCTGTGCTGCCGGAGATCCGGCCGTCGTCCGGCGTCTTCGCAACGGCGACCGAGGTGCTGCCCGGTGTCCGGATCGGCGCCGCGCTCGGTGACCAGCAGGCCGCGCTCTTCGGGCAGACCTGCTTCAGCGCGGGCGAGGCGAAGTGCACCTATGGCACCGGCTCGTTCTTGCTGCTGCACACCGGCCAGGAGATCGTCCGCTCCAAGCACGGCATGCTGACGACGGTCGCCTACCAGATCGGCGACGAGCCCGCGTCGTACGCGCTCGAAGGCTCTATGGCCGTGACCGGTTCGCTCGTGCAGTGGTTCCGCGACGGCCTCGGCCTGATCCACACCGCCGCCGAGATCGAGACACTCGCCCGTACCGTCGACGACAACGGCGGCGCCTACATCGTCCCGGCCTTCTCCGGTCTCTTCGCCCCGCACTGGCGCAGCGAGGCCCGCGGCGTCATCGCCGGCCTGACCGGCTACATCACCAAAGGCCACCTGGCCCGCGCCGTCCTCGAAGCCACCGGCTTCCAGACCCTCGAGGTCGTCGACGCGATGAACGCCGACTCCGGCATCGCCCTGACCGCCCTCAAGGTCGACGGCGGCATGACCGCCAACAACCTGCTCATGCAGTTCCTCGCCGACCTGCTCGACGTCCGCGTCGTCCGCCCCATGGTCACCGAAACCGTCTCCCTCGGTGCCGCCTACGCCGCCGGCCTCGCCGTCGGCTACTGGCCAGACCTCGAGGGCCTGCGCTCCAACTGGCACCGCGCCGGCCAATGGCTCCCCCACATGGACCCCACCCGCCGAGCCACCGAGTACGCCAACTGGAAAGCCGCCGTCGAACGAACCTTCAACTGGATCCGCCCAGACCAGTGACCTCTTGCGGCCACCACCCGGCCGCTGCCCGCCCGACGCGTCATCCTCTTGTCCCAGAGCACGGGAGGAGACCTTGATGGAAGCGTTGCGGGCCGAGCAGACCGCACTGGCCGACGACCTGGCCACGATCCAGCAGCAACTCGACGAGGTGCGAGCGAGCGCGAGTTCGCCCGACGGCCTGATCACCGCGACGGTCGACGGCCGCGGCCGAGTCACGGCACTCGACCTCGACGCCCGGATCTACCGCCGTACCAACACCGGCGAACTCGCGAGCCAGATCCTCGCCGCGATCGACCAGGCCGGTACTGAGGCTGCCGCCCAGACCACCCGGGTCAGCCGGCGCGTGCTCGGGTTACCCGACGACGGCCGCCCCGAAGCCGACCCCGCGTTCGATCTGCCGCGCCGAATCCTGGGTGGCAGCGGACCGACGATCCGAGGTGGTTGGCGATGAGCGACGACGTACTGCACATGTTCCTCGAGCCGGCCGAGCAGTATCTGACGCAGCTCGGCACGGTCGGTCCAGAAGTGAACACCGGCTGGGAGAACGCGAAGGCTGCGATCGACGCCGGCGCGGCCGGACTCGGCGGGGACGCGATCGGTGCGGCGTTCACGGCCGCGTTCACTCCGGCCAGTGAGGCGGTCCGGCTGGCCGGTGACCGCGTGCCGGTGTCCTTCGGCAATCTGCACGAGGCCGGCCTCCAGGCCTTTCAGCGCTACCAGTTCCTGCAGAGTCCGCCCGCGTTGCGCAAACTGCTCGGCTCCCCGATCGGCTGAAAGAAGATCACGATGCTCCCCGAACCGACCTCGGCGTACGGGTTGTGGCCGAAGGTGAAGGCCCTGTCCGGCTGGCCGCAGACCGATGAGGAGAAGGCCGTGGCACTGGCCGATGCCTGGACCCAGGCCGGTACGGCGTTCGACCGGGCGGCCACGTTCAGTACCGGACCCGGTGACGCGGCCTGGCCGGACTCGGCCGGCCGTGAGTTCTCCAGCAAGACGAACACGGCGGTCGTCAAGGCGTCGGTGACGAAGAGCGACACCGCTCAGCTGGGCCGGGCCGCGGCATCCTTCGCTCAACTCGTCACGGACCTGAAGCTGAACATCACCGCGACGATCGACGCGAACGTGACCGCGTACGGCGCCATGCTGATGCTGCCGCCGGCTCTGTACGCCGCGGCCGAACAGACCTTCGTGACCGTGCTGGCCAATCACGTGAAGACGCTGATGACGACCGCGGCTGCCCAAGCCGCGACGTACGGCGCGGTCAAGGTAGCCGCGGCGCCGAGCGCACCCGGCGGACCGAACGGCGAGCTGCCTGCGCTGCCGGGGCTTCCACCGGACGGCAGTACGCCGTTCCAGGTGAACGCCTGGTGGAACTCGCTGTCCGACGAGGAGCAGACTCGTTATGTGCTCGAGCACCCGGAGCTCATCGGTGGACTGAACGGCATTCCGGCCACGGTCCGCGACCGCGCGAACCGGGCCCAACTCGGCCAGCAGCGCGCCGGCCTGGAGGCCCAACTGCGGGAGATGGACGCCGCCGGTCCGCCGCTGGACGACAGCGGCTACGTCGACTGGTCCAACAAACGCAAGGAGCTGGTCGGCAAGATCGACGGCATCCAGAAGATCCAGGACGCCCTCAACTCCCAGCCCACGCAGGATCCGGCGACCGGGCTGCGCGATCCCGACAAGGACGGGTTCTTCCTGCTCGGCCTGGACACCACCGACGAGGGCCGCTTCATCGTTGCCCGGGGCAACCCGGACACGGCCGTCAACGTCGCCACGTTCGTCCCGGGCTCGCTGACCGATCTGTCCCAGTCCGGCACCCTGATGGGCCAGGGCGACGCACTGCACCGGGCTGCGATCAGGGCCGGCTCACCCAGCACCTCGGTCATCACCTGGATGGACTACAACTCGCCTGACTCGATCCCGAACGCGATCTTCCTGGACAAGGCCAACGAAGCCGCACCCCGGCTGGCGGAGTTCCAGCAGGGACTGCGGGCGACGCACCTGGGCCCGGTCTCCCACAACAGCCTGGTCGCCCACAGCTACGGCTCGACCGTCGCCGGGCTGTCGGCAGCCAACGGCAACAATCCGCAGGTGGACGAGATGATCGCCGCGGGCAGTCCCGGGATGGGCGTGCAGCATGCGACGGACCTGACCACCGGCCGCCAGCACACCTGGGTGATCGAACATCCCAAGGACATGGTCGCCGACACCGGCAAGGTGCTGCCCGGCCAGGCAGATCCCTCCGAGGACGGCTTCGGCGCGCGGGTCTACAACGCCGAGGACGGCGCACCGAGGCCGACCGGCACCGTGACGGTGCACACCGAGAACGGCGACGTCGTGCTCCCCACCGAGATCGACCAGAGCACCCACGACAACTACATGCGCGAAGGCAGCGGCTCCCAGGCCGGCCTCGACCGGATGGGCGACATCATCGCCGGCCGGACTCCTCCCAACTGAGTGCAACCCTTTTCGCCAGGATCGAAGAGCGTGGATTGTGATGTCAGTTTCAAACGCTTGATACAGAGCGCGCCTAATGTCCCGGGGAAATACAACGAACTCGGGAGGAAATGAAATGTCTTCGACCATGAGGGTCTTGGCGGCGGTAGCACTCGGGGTGGCTTCAGTGGGCGTGGGACCGGTGGTGGCGCAGGCTTCCACCGACAGCACGCAGGCGTTGAAGATCACCCGGATCAAATGTCACGCACAGGAGGACAACACCGGCGCGGACGACATTTATCTGACCGTCGACGGCACCGTGATCATGAATTCGATTCAGTTCACCAACGGCGACGACAAGGACATCGCCGATATCCCGATCGAGCAGGGCAAGGTGCTGACGGTGATGGAAGGCGACTTCCCCGACGACGACGACAACCTCGGCGCCAAACGCATCAACGGCCCCGGCGACTACGAGTTCACCGACGACGGCGCCCACTACACCGTCAGCATCGGCTGAGCCCGCCGTCCAGGCACGACACGAAGCCCAGCCGTCGCGACGGCTGGGCTTCTGCCCCTTTGGCTACAGGCCGCCGGCCGCACCTGGCAACTCCCGGCGGCGCCCTGAACGGTCGGGTCTCTATGGGCGCACTACGGAGACACAGACCCGGAACGAGCACCGCCGTTCGCTCTTAGAGGCTCGGTTCGACTGGAGCAACGAGTTCGGCGAGGAGTGCTTGGACTCGGGTGTCGATCTCGTCGCGAATCGGGCGGACGGCGTCAACGCCTTGACCAGCGGGGTCGTCGAGTTTCCAGTCCAGGTAACGCTTGCCGGGGAAGTACGGGCACTCGTCACCGCAGCCCATGGTGATGACGACATCGGATGCCTTGACGACGTCCTCGGTCAAGGGCTTGGGGAATTCCTTGGAGATGTCGAGGCCGAGCTCCGCCATGGCTTCGACGACGGCCGGGTTGAGCTGGTTGGCGGGCTGAGAGCCGGCCGAACGTACGACGACGCGGCCGGCGCCGTGGTGGTCGAGGAGTGCTGCGGCCATCTGCGAACGACCGGCATTGTGGACGCAGACGAACAAGACCTCAGGGATATCGGACACGACAAGGGCTCCTAGCGAGTGGTTGCAGGGTAGTAGCGGCTCTTTGCCCACAGGGACACAGACACGAGCGCGACCAGGACGGGGACTTCGATCAAGGGGCCAACGACCCCGGCCAGCGCTTGGCCGGAGGTGACTCCGAAGGTGCCGATGGCCACCGCGATGGCCAGTTCGAAGTTGTTGCCGGCCGCCGTGAAAGCGAGCGTGGCGGTCTTCTCGTAGCCGAGTCCGAGCCGACGGCCGAGCAAGAACGAGCCGCCGAACATCAGGATGAAGTAGGCCAGCAGTGGCAGGGCGATGCGGACGACGTCGAGTGGCTGGCCCGTGATGGCATCGCCTTGGAGTGCGAAGAGCATGACGATGGTGAACAGCAGTCCGTAGAGCGCGACTGGTCCGATCCTGGGCAGGAACGAGTTCTCGTACCAGTCCCGCCCCCGGGTCTTCTCGCCGATCGTGCGGGTGAGGTATCCGGCTGCCAGTGGGATGCCGAGGAAAACCAGCACGCTGATGGCGATGGCACCGATCGAGAACTCGGCGCTGGTGGTGGCCAGGCCGAGCCAGCCGGGCAGGATCTGCAGATAGAACCAGCCGAGGGCGGCGAAGGCGACGATCTGGAAGACGGAGTTGATCGCGACCAGTACGGCGGCCGCTTCGCGGTCACCGCAGGACAGGTCGTTCCAGATCAGCACCATCGCGATGCACCGGGCGAGCCCGACGATGATCAGTCCGGTTCGGTACTCGGGCAGGTCGGGCAGCAGGAGCCAGGCGAGCGCAAACATCAGCGCCGGGCCGATGATCCAGTTCAGGGCCAGTGACGAGACGAGGAGTCTGCGGTCGCCGGTGACGCGGCCGGTTTCGGTGTAGCGGACCTTGGCCAGGACCGGGTACATCATCAGCAGCAGGCCGATGGCGATCGGCAGGCTGACCGATCCGGCCTTGACCGCGTCGAGTGCGTCGTCGAGGCCCGGCACGACCCGGCCGAGCAGCAGACCGATGCCCATGGCAACGAGAATCCAGAGCGCGAGGTACCGGTCCAGGAACGAGAGTTGCTTGGTGACCGGCAATGTCGCGGTGCGGTTGACGGTGTCGGTCATGCAGTGTCTCCGGTCAGTTCGTCGAGCAGGTCCCGGACGCGGGCGTCGGTGTCGAGCAGGGCCAGTTCTTCAGCGGATGGAGGCATGACGAAATCTCCCGTGGGCAGGGCAAGCGGGTTCTCGGGTGACGGCCGGCGCTAGACGCTCAGGGATGCTTCCGGGACGGACAGCAATCGCGAGATCCATTCAAGCCGCGCAGGGATCGGCCAGTAATAGACCCAGGTACCGCGCCGCTCGCAGTCCACGAGACCGGATTCGCGCAGCACCCGCAGGTGGTGGGAGATCGTCGGGCCGGAGACATTGAAGTGTGGCGTGATGTCGCAGACGCAGACTTCTTCACCGGCTGAAGCGATGATCGACATCAGTCGCAACCGGATCGGATCGGCCAGCGCCTTGAAGGCCGCCGCGCCTTCAGTGGCTGCTGACTCGTTCAGCGGGGCCACCGAGATCGGGGTGCAGCACCCGCCTCCACGGTTGGCCGTCTCGGCCCGTTGTTTCGACATGCGTCTATCTTGACTTCCGTCTAACCAGGATGCAAGGTGGGCATCGTTGATTAGATGAACTTCTACATAGTGGTGTTGGGAGAGCGATCGTGAGTGAGCAGAACGTGACGGCTCCGGCGGGGCCTGTGGTCGTCATCGGTGCGGGTCCGGTTGGTCTTGCCGCCGCAGCGCACCTGGCTGAGCGCGGGGTTGATTTCCTGGTCCTGGAGTCGGGGCCGGGAGTCGCGGCCGCGATCGAGGAGTGGCGGCACGTGAAGCTGTTCAGCCCGTGGCGCTATGACATCGACTCCGCAGCGAAGCGGCTGCTGGAGCAGGCCGGCGGTTGGAGCGAACCCGACCTCGGCGCGCTGCCGACCGGTGGCGATCTGATCGATTCTTACCTCGAACCGCTGACCAAGACCCCTCAGTTGACCGACCGCATCCGGTACGGCGCCGAGGTCACGGCGGTGACCCGGTCCGGATTCGACCGGATCCGCACCGACGGCCGCGAGAAGGCGCCGTTCCTGATCCGTCTTGCCGATGGTACCGAGCTGCACGCCTCTGCTGTGATCGACGCAGCCGGTACATGGCGTCGCCCGAATGTCCTCGGCGGCTCCGGAATCCCCGCCCGAGGAGAAGCGGCCGCCGCCGACCACGTCGCGCACGCCCTGCCCGACGTGCTGGGCCGGGACCGTGAGCGCTTTGCAGGTCGTCGTACGGCGGTTCTCGGTGCCGGGCACTCGGCGTCGACCACCCTGCTAGAGCTGGGTGAGTTGGCCGGCGAGGTACCCGGAACCGAGGTTTTGTGGGTTGTTCGTGGCACTGACCAGGCGCGCACGTACGGCGGTGGCGAGGCCGACGAACTTCCCGCGCGAGGCGCACTCGGCACGCGACTCAAGCAGCTCGTGCAGTCGGGCCATGTGAGCTTGGTGAGCGGCTTCCGAACCGAAGAACTGGTCCCGACCGTCGACGGCCGCGTGGAGCTCGTCGCCGGTGACCAGCGCGTCGTCGTGGACACGGTCGTGAACTCGACCGGCTTCCGCCCCGACCACGACATCGTCGCCGAACTGCGCCTCGACCTCGACCCGATCATGGGTTCGACCCGCGCGCTCGCGCCGCTCATCGACCCGAACCAGCACTCGTGCGGCACCGTGCCACCGCATGGCGTCGATGAACTCACCCATCCTGAGCCCGGCTACTACGCTGTCGGTGCGAAGTCCTACGGCCGAGCTCCGACGTTCCTGCTGGCCACTGGTTACGAGCAGGCCCGCTCGATCGTTGCGGCGCTGGCCGGTGATTGGGAGGCTGCCCGCGACGTACAGCTCGATCTGCCCGAAAGCGGGGTGTGTTCCTCGAACCTCGCCTTCCCCGAGGACGAGTCCTCCCGCGGAGGCTGCGGCCCAGCGCCCCAGGCTGAAGAGACCCCCACTACATCGGCCGGTCGAGGCCTGGCCACCGGTATCAGCGGCGGGCTCCTGACCGTGATCGACAGCAACGCAACCAAGCAGTCAGGCTGCTGCAGCTGATGACCGCGCCTGTCTCCGCAGCCGGCCGGACCGGCCGCGGAGGCATCCGGCGCGAGGTCGTCGCGGCACTCGCGATCACGACGACCGTCGGCTACGGCGTCCTGTACTACGCCTTCAGTGCCCTGCTCGAACCGATGCGCACCGATCTGCACATCTCCACCACCACAGCAACCGGCGCACTGACCACCTCGGCCCTCACCTCCGCCGGCGCCACCGCGCCACTTGCAGCTGCAGCCCTGATCTCTGCCGTCGGGTACACCCCGCTGATCCTCACTGCGGCCGGTGGGTGCCTCCTTGCCAGCTTGGCGTTCGTCGCTGCTCACCACCTTCCATCACCTTCGGAGCGACAAGGACTTGCCTCTGACACCTAGGTACAGGTTCACCGGCGAGACATGAAACCCGAACCTGTAGTCGCGCTCTACACAGTCAAAGCCTTCCAGCGGTAGATGGGGCGGTCGTAGGCGACCTTGAAGCCGACGCGCTCCATGTTGGCCAGGGAGGAGTTGTGCTCGCCCGGTCCGGGCTTGCCGGTCTCGGAGGCGACCCAGCGGCAGCCGGCCGCGAAGGCGTCTTCGGCCCGGCGGGCCAGGATCGCGGACTGTGCGCCACGCCCCCGGTACGGCGGCAGCGTCGTACCGCTGACGCATTCACCGACCTCGCCGGCGATGACCAGGCCGCCGGTCGCGACCAGGGTGTCGCCGTCCCAGGCGCCGTACGCGGTGACGTTGGGCGCGGAGGCGAAGGCGGTGAGCAGGTCGGTCTGATCCTTCGGGATGCCGAAGACCTCGATCTGCAGGGCCGACCAGGTCGCAGCCTCGCCGGGCTCGATCACGCCGATCCGCAGGTCGGTCGGGACCGGGTCGACGGGGCCGGCCTCGCGGACGGCCTTCACCCAGGTGCCGCCGGCAACGATGCCGTGCTCGGCGCAGATCTCGGACCAGTTCGCCGGGAGCACCTCGGGGGCGAGGTGGAAGTTCAGCGCGCGGGCGTCGGCGGCGCGGGCGGTATCGAGGATCTCGCCGACCAGCGCACTGTCGATCGGCCGGTCGAAGCCGAACCCGGAGGCCCGCGACCAGTAGTCGATCGAATCGTTGCTCATCACAACGACCACGCCCTTGCCGATCCGCTGCCCGCTGATGCCGAGCGCGGCCAGCACCTGCGGCGTGCTCTGCGTGAGTGCCCAGATCATCTCGCCCTCGGCCCGTTCCAGCCGCTCAGTCAGCTCCATACCACTTACTCTAGCCAGTAAAGGAAGGCGAGGATCACTCAGTTCGCCAGACCTGGTGTGCACGGTCGGGCAGTGCTTTGAACCCGGCCCGCTCCAGGTTCGCCAGCGAAGGATTGTGACCATCCGGCGGCGGCTTGGCCGTGTCCGAGGTGACCCATGCGCAGCCCTGCGCGAACGCATCCGCGATCCGCCGCGCGATCAACGCCGTCTGCACACCACGTCCCCGGTACGCCGGCACCGTGGCGCCGTTGAGAAACCGCCCGACCGCGCCCGTCACATGCAGCGACCCGGTCCCGATGAGCGTCTCCCCGTCCCAAGCCCCGTACGCCGTCACTCCGGGCCAGTCCGTGTAAGCCTCCAGCATCGCCCCGAAACTGGCGGACTCCATCCCGAACACCGCCAGCTGCAACTCCGCCCAAGCCGTCGCATCCGAAGGCCCAACCGGCTCGATCCGCAGCCCGGTGGTCGGCACCGGTGCAACCGGCCCAGCCTCACGAACGAGCCGAACCGTCGTGCCACCAGCAGTCAATGAATGCTCAGCACTGATCGCATCCCAGTCGGCCGGCAACGCCTCCGGCGCGATGCTCAGGTTCGCCGTCGTGCACCCGGCCGACCGCAGATAGTCGAGCACCTCGCCGATCACGCCTGAGTCGACCGGCCGGTCAAGACCGAAGCCGGCCGCCCGGGACCAGAACAACGAGGTGTCTCCAGGCGCAGCCAGTACGGCGACCTGTCCGAACCGGCACCTGGTGAGCCCGAGGGACTCCGGGCCCGGCCCAGAGTCCCCACCAAGCTGCCAGACGAACTCCGCCTCGGCTCGTTCCAGTAGATCCATCACGCCGGAGAGACGATATCCGGCGCTTCCAGGCGGACCTTGTCCGCGGACTCGTCATCGGGCTGATCCTGCGACGCCCGCTCGGACTCGACCCTGCGCAGGTAGAACGACACCTCGCGCTCGATCGCCTTGTCGTCCCAGCCAAGGACCGGCGCCATCAGCCGGGCCGCGGCCTCGGCGGCAGCGACCCCACGGTCCCAGGCCTCGATCGAGATCCGGGTCCGCCGAGCCAGTACGTCGTCCAGGTGCCGGGCCCCTTCGGCCTTCGCCCCGTAGACGACCTCGGCCTTCAGGTAGTCCTGCGTGCCGGGCAACTGCTCACCCAGCGACGGGTCCTCCTCGACCAGCGCGAGCACCTCGTCGATCAAAGCGCCGTACCGGTTGAGCAGGTGCTCGATCCGGGCAACATGCAGACCGGAGCGTTGCGCGATCAGGTGCCGCTGGTTCCACAGCGCCTGGTAGCCGTCCGCGCCGACCAGGGGCGTGGTCTTGGTGACCGACTTCGGCACTCGTCCGTCCAGTGCCGCCGCGGCCGCGTCGATCGCGTCCTTGGCCATCACCCGGTACGTCGTGTACTTGCCACCGGCAACAACCACGAGACCAGGTGCGGCGTGCGCGACGACGTGTTCACGCGACAGCTTCGACGTGCTCTCCGACTCGCCGGCCAGCAGCGGCCGGAGTCCGGCGTACACGCCCTCGACGTCCTCGCGGGTCAGCGGGGTGACGAGCACGGAGTTCACGTGGTCGAGCAGGTACTCGATGTCCTTGCTGGTCGCGGCCGGGTGCGCCTTGTCCAGGTTCCAGTCGGTGTCGGTGGTGCCGATCAGCCAGTGCCGGCCCCACGGGATGATGAACAGCACCGACTTCTCGGTGCGCAGGATCATCCCGGTGCTGGACTGGATCCGGTCCTTGGGCACGACGAGGTGGATGCCCTTCGAGGCGCGCACGTGGTACTGACCGCGCTCCCCCACCATCGCCTGCGTGTCGTCGGTCCAGACACCGGTCGCGTTCACGACCTGCTTGGCGCGGACCTCGAACTCGCGCCCGCTCTCCAGGTCCTTGGCCTGTACGCCGGTGACGCGCTCGCCCTGACGCAGGAAACCGGTGACCTTGACCCGGTTCGCGACATGAGCGCCGTACGTTGCTGCCGTCCGCGCGAGCTCCATCGTGTGGCGGGCGTCGTCCACCTGCGCGTCGTAGTACAGGAGTGCACCGACCAGCGCCGACTTCTTCAGCGACGGAACCAGTCGCATCGCGCCGCGCCGCGTCAGGTGCTTGTGGATCGGCAGGCCCGCGCCGAGACCCGAGCTGACGGCCATGCCGTCGTACAGGGCGACGCCGGCGCCGGCGTAGAACCGCTCCCACCAGCGGTGCTGGAGCGGGTAGAGGAACGGCACCGGCTTGACCAGGTGCGGTGCCAGGCGTTGCAGGAGCAGGCCGCGCTCCTGCAACGCCTCGTGCACCAGTCGGAAGTCGAGCATCTCCAGGTAGCGCAGACCACCGTGGATCAGCTTGCTGGAACGGCTGGAAGTACCGCTCGCGAAGTCGCGGGCCTCCAGCAGTCCGGTGGTCAGGCCCCGGGTCGCGGCGTCGAGTGCCGACCCGGTGCCGACCACCCCGCCACCGATCACCAGGACGTCCAGCTCTCGTCCGTCGGCCATCGCGTCGATCGCGTCGGCCCTTGCTTGCGGTGACAGAGCCACTACCGCCACTGTGCTGCCTTCCTTCCGATTACTTAGCTAGCTGAGTACTGGTGATCTAGTCGACGTCGACCCAGTCAAGAGTGCGCGAGACGGCCTTCTGCCATCCGGCGTACCCCTTCGCGCGCTGCTCGTCGTTCCACTGCGGCTCCCACCGCTTGTCCTCGTTCCAGTTCTGGACGAGCTCTTCCTTGTTCTTCCAGAACCCGACCGCCAGGCCGGCCGCGTACGCCGCACCCAGGGCCGTGGTCTCGGCCACGACCGGCTTGCTCACCGGTACGCCGAGGATGTCGGCCTGCATCTGCATGGCCAGCTCGTTGGCCGTGACACCGCCGTCGACCTTCAGCACGTCCAGCGTCACGCCGGAGTCCTTCTCCATCGCATCTGTCACGTCCTTGCTCTGGTAGCAGATCGCTTCCAGTGTTGCGCGCGCCAGGTGAGCGTTGGTGTTGAACCGCGACAGCCCGACGATCGCGCCGCGGGCGTCGGAGCGCCAGTACGGCGCGAACAGGCCGGAGAACGCGGGCACGAAGTACACGCCACCGTTGTCCGGGACCGTCCGGGCCAGGTTCTCGATCTCGCTCGCACCGGAGATGATGCCGAGCTGGTCGCGCAGCCACTGCACGGCCGACCCGGTCACCGCGATCGAACCCTCCAGCGCGTAGACCGGTGCCTCGTCGCCGAACTTGTAGCACATCGTGCTGAGCAGACCGGCCTTCGACCGGACCAGCTCGGTGCCGGTGTTCAGCAGCATGAAGTTGCCGGTGCCGTAGGTGTTCTTGGCCTCGCCCGGGTTGAAGCAGACCTGGCCGACGGTCGCGGCCTGCTGGTCACCAAGGTCACCCGTCAACGCGACCACGCCACCGAGCGGGCCGTTGACGAGCGTCTCGCCGTACTTGTTCGGGTCCGACGACGGCCGGATCTCGGGCAGCATCTGCCGCGGGATGTCGAAGAAGCTGATCAGCTCGTCGTCCCAGTCCAGGGTCTCGAGGTTCATCAGCATGGTCCGGCTGGCGTTGGTGACGTCGGTGATGTGCACACCACCGTTGACACCGCCGGTCAGGTTCCACAGCAGCCAGGTATCGGTGTTGCCGAAGACCGCGTCCCCGGCCTCGGCGGCGGCGCGAACACCGTCGACGTTCTCCAGGATCCACTGCACCTTGCCGGCCGAGAAGTACGTCGCCGGCGGCAGCCCGGCCTTCTGCCGGATCACGTCGCCCTTGCCCTCCCGCTCGAGCGCCGAGGCGATCCGGTCGGTCCGGGTGTCCTGCCAGACAATCGCGTTGTAGTACGGCCGGCCGGTCTTGCGGTTCCAGACCACGGCCGTCTCGCGCTGGTTGGTGATGCCGAGCGCCGCCAGGTCGCTGGCATGCAGACCGTTCGCGTTCAGCGCCGTCTGGATGACCGAGCTGGTCCGCTCCCAGATCTCGGTCGGGTTGTGCTCCACCCAGCCGGCCTGCGGCAGGATCTGTTCGTGCTCGAGCTGATGCTTGCCCACCTCGTTGCCGGAGTGGTCGAAGATCATGAAGCGGGTGCTCGTGGTGCCCTGATCGACGGCACCGACGAAGTCAGCCATTAGAACTCCTCACAAATCGTCATGCGGTCTTCTCCTCAGGAATGCGGCCCGGCTCTTCGTCCTCGTCCGCGATCGGCAGGTTACGCCCGACCAGCAGGTCGTAGAGGAACGCGCCGACCAGCGCGCCGATGATCGGTGCCACGATCGGCACCCAGAAATAGACGTCCCCGAACTGATCCTTGAACGCCCCTCCGTACCCGGTGAAGAACGACGCCAGCCGCGGTCCGAAGTCACGGGCCGGGTTGATCGCGTACCCGGCGTTGGTTCCCCACGCCATCCCGATGGCCACCACCAGGAGGCCCACGATGAACGGTGCGAGGTTGGCGGCCGGCGCGGTGTTGCGCAGGTCGGTGATGGCCAGGATCACCATCATCAGGATCGCCGTACCGATGATCTGGTCCCGGAAGCCGCCCCACAGGTGAACGCCGAGATCCATGCTGCCGTTGCCCGGCAGGGTGGAGAACACCCCCTGGGTCTTGATCGTCAGTCCGGGGTCGACCTTGTTGAGTGCCTCGGTGTAGTTCCACCGAACGACCAGCGCCGCCAGGAACGCGCCGAGGAACTGTGCCACCGAGTACGGCAGCACCTTCTTCCAGCTGAACCCGCGGAACGCCGCCAGGGCGATCGTCACCGCCGGATTCAGGTGCGCGCCGGTCATCCGGCCCGCCACGTAAATACCCAGCGTCACACCGAGTCCCCACGCCCACGCGATCGAGTCGTGGTCGCCGATCCCGCCGGCCACCACCTGCGCCACCACTCCGCAGCCGAACAGGATCAGGATGAACGTGCCCGCGAGCTCGGCGGAACACTCCCCCAGAAGGGTTTTCGCTTTGACCGCTTCGGTCGTAGCCATACCGGCTAGCCTCCCTTCCTTGCAAGACAACCGTGACGACCACGGCTGGCTGGAATCTAGGAGCATGCGGCGGCCACCACAACGGCCGCCGTTCGACATTGTCGAACGGGACCACCTCGCCACTGGTCTGCGACACACGGTAACCCAACGGCAACCTGGAGCGACGGTTTCCGCCTGATCCAACCCTTTGGGACAGTGAACCCGTCAGGGCGAACGACACAGCACGCCCGATGGAAGGAGCCCGATGGGCGAGGAGTTCGCCGAGTTCGCTCGCGGGCGGCACGGAGCCCTCTACCGGTACGCGTACCTGCTCGCCGGTGAGCGCGGCCTGGCCGACGACCTGGTGCAGGAAGGCCTGATCAAGACGTACGTCGCCTGGCGCCGGATGCGCGACCCCGCCGCGGCCGAGGCGTACACACGCAAAGTGATCACCACCACCGCGATCGACTGGTGGCGGCGCAAGTCGTGGCACGAGCGCCCACACGACATCCTGCCCGACGTGATCGCCCCCGCCGACGACACCGGCACCCGGCTGTGGCTCTGGCACGAACTGCTCAAACTGCCGCCGCGCCAGCGTGCCGCCCTCGTGCTGCGCTACTACGAGGACCTGACCGAGGTGCAGACCGCCGAGGTCCTCGACTGCTCGGTCGGCACCGTGAAGAGCCAGGTGTCGGTCGCGCTGCGCAAACTCCGCGACCGGCTCGGCGACCAAGTCCTTTCCCTGGACATGACAGGAGCCCTGCAGTGACCGACCTGCTCAAAGACACATTCACCACCCAGGCCGCAGGCTCCGAGCCGCCACCACTCGACCTCGACGCCCTCATCGCCACCGGCAGCCGCCGCATCCGCCGGCGCCGCGTCGGAGCAGTCCTCGGTACGGCGTTCGCCGTCGCGGCCGTGGTCGCCACCAGCCTCGTCGTGGTCCGCAGTACCGTCAACGAGCCACCGGTCGCGGGACTGCCGTTCAGCGAGGCCCGTCCGACGTACGCGGTCAACGGCGTGATCCACTTCGGCGACGCGAAGATCGACACCGGCGCCAAACAACTCGACCGCCTCGTACGGACCAACCTCGGCTTCCTCTACACCGAGGCCGGCAGCAACACCCTCCACCTCGCCGACGGCCGCACCACCCGCACAGTCGCCACGATCGAGCCAGGCAGCAAGTTCTACGCCGCCGGCGACTATGCCGCCTGGGTCACGTCGGGGGTGAAGGGCACCATACCCGTCCTCACGAACCTCCGGACGGACAAGGCCGAGTACGACACGGAGCCTCCGCCGAAAGACAGCAAGCGCTTCGAGTGGTCCCAGGTCGTAGGGTCCGGGCTGATCGGAGTCGACGACCGGGCGGCCTATATCGGCAGAGCATCAGAAGTCTTCGGGTTCGCCCTACCCGCCAAGCCCAGCACCAGTGTTGTGGAACTGCCGAAGGGCGCGGTTTCGACCGTCGCGGCCGGCGCCGGTCGCTATGTGTTCCTGGCACCCGGCCCGGAGAACACCGGCAGATACGTCTACCTCCGCACCGACACGACACCCCCGGCTCCCCAGGCGCTCGAGGCGTTCAACGGCTCGCCCGAACAGCTGTCCGCCAGCATCTCTCCCAAGGGCTCCTACGTCTCCCTCACAGCGGACGGCGCCTCACCGCACCTGTACGACGTGACGGGTCACCGGATCCAGATTGGGCAGGAGTTCCGGATGTTCGGGCAGTGGTTGTCGGACGACACGTTCGTCGCCGTCGCCGGGAACGATCTGTCCACATGCTTCTTGGACGGGACGTACACGACCTGCACCGTCATCGCCCGCGACATCGCCCCGCACGGCGAGCGGTTGACCCTGTCCGCTAACTGAGCGCGCCATTTAGCTAAGCAGGCGCGCCATTTAGCTAAGCAGGCGCGCCATTTAGCTAAGTAGGAAGGCGCCCGCCGGCCCGCGCACCGTCGCGGTCAGGCCGGCGGGCCCTTCGGTGACGGGCAGGTCGGCTGACAGCGCCCGCAGGACCGAGCGGACCTCGTCGGCCTGCGGGTGCGTGGCGCGGAAGTCGAGCAGCTCCACGACCGGCAGGTTCGTGGCCGGGTGCGTGGTGTCCTCCCAATCGATCAGGAACGGGACGACACCGTCGTACGGGGAAGGCTCGGTCCCCGTGACCCGCCAGCTGAGCACGTCACCGGCCGGCGTCGTCCGCGACCCCGGGAAGATCTCACCCAGGTCGGCACCGGCCGCGCGCGCCGCGGCCAGGGCGGCCTCGAGGTCCGTGGGATGGATCGCCCAGGTGAGAAGCCGCTCACCGCTGACGTCGAACATCGACACCTCCGACGCCTGCGGATCCGGTCCGATGAACTCCAGGTACGCCGGACCTCCCAGCCCGACGAGGTAGTTCCGCGTCCCCCACGCCTCGTGCCGACCGCCCTCGACCGGCCGGACGCCGGTCGCGGCGGCGAACCGCTCGACGGTCGCGAGGAGATCGGGCGTCGCGAAGACAAGATGGTCGAGCAGCGCGGCAGTCATGGTCAGACCGTAAAGCGTTCGCAATGTTCGGTGCCAACCTCCGCGGCCAGATCGGCGTCTCGCAGGTGGACGTCAAATCGTGAGGGGGCTGGGGATGAACGGGATCTCACTGCTCGGCGGGTGGTTTCCGGCGACGCTAGAGGTACTTGCAGTGGGGTTGCTGATCGTGGCGATCGGGTGGCGGGACCGTCGGTGGCGGGTGCGGATCCTGCCCCTGGTGATCGGGCTCTCCGCGGTCGGGGCGCTGCTGGCGTCGTACCCGGGCGCAGCGCTGGCCGGGATCACCGATCCGCTGCCGTTCGGGGTGTGGCTGTGGCTCGGGGTCGGGCTGACCGCCCTCGTCGTCCTGATCGCAGGTTGGCGTAGTGCGCGGTGGTGGCGGCGTGGGGTCGCAGTGCTCGCGATCGGGATGGCGACGCTCGTCTGCGCGAACCAGATCAACCAGTTCGTCGGCTACTACCCGACGGTCGACTCGGCGCTGAACGACTTCACCGACACGCCACTGCCCGGACAGGTGTCGATGACCGGGCTCGCCCACGATTCCGGCGGTCACACGCTGCCGAGAACGGGCAAACTCGTGTCGGTCAACATCCCGGCGACGTACAGCGGGTTCGACCACCGCGCCGAACTGGTCTACCTGCCGCCGGTCTGGTTCCGCAGCGCCAAGCACCACCCCGCACTGCCCGTGGTGGAGGTCATCGGCGGCGAACGCGGCGCGCCCGCGGACTGGGTGCGGCTCGGCAACGCCGTCAACACGGCCGACGCGTATGCCCACAAACACCACGGGGTTGCACCCATACTGGTGTTCGTGGATGCGACCGCGTCGTTCGACAACGACACCGAGTGCGTCGACGGCCCCCGTGGGAACGCCGCGACGCACCTGGCACGCGACATCCCGCAGTACGTCGAGACCACCTTCGGCGCCTCCCGCAACCCCGCGCAGTGGGCGGTCGCCGGCTTCTCGATGGGCGGCACCTGCGCCATCGACCTGGTCGTCGAGCACCCGGACGTGTTCACCCATTTCGTCGACATCTCCGGCGACCTGGAGCCGAACAGCGGCGACGACCACGACACTTTGGTCCAGTTGTACGGTGGCGACGTGGCGTTGGAACAGGCCAATGAGCCGCTCAAGGTGATGCATGCCCACGGCAAGTACCTGGGCGTGAGCGGCATGTTCCTGACCAGCACCGCCGAGAAGACCCACCAGCGGGAGGCGCACATGCTGTCGAAGGCGGCAGCCAAGGTCGGCATCCCGACCACGGTGCAGGTCTCCCCCGGATCGCATGTCTGGCAGTTCGCCGGCCCGGCGTTCGCCAAGTCCTTTCCCTGGCTGGCCGGCCAGCTCTCCGCACACCACAGGTCGGCGTGACGCGCAGACTCCTCTACTTCCTCGTCACGCTCGCGCTGGTCACCACGACCGCCGCAGCGGATGCCCGCCCGATCCCGCTCCAGGTCCCACCCGGCAACCTCAGCGTGCTGGCACTCGGTGACTCCGTCACCTCCGGCTACCAGTGCTACTGCGACGCCTTCCCAGCCGCGTACGGCGACCTGCTGGCGAACAAGACCGGCACCGGAGTCACCGTGCACAACCTCGGCGTCGGCGGACTCGACTCCGGCGGCCTGCTCGACGACCTCGACCGCTCCAGCTCACAGATGGCACAGGCCGCCACCGACGCCGACTACGTCCTGCTCACCATCGGCGCCAACGACTTCGCCGACCACGAGGACGACGTCACCGCCGGCCGCTGCACCACCGAATGCGTCACCGAGGAGCTCGCCGACCTGAGCACCAATCTGCAACAGATCGTCGACCGCATCGACGAGCTGGACACCCATCGCACGCCCGAGGTCCTGATCACGGGCTACTGGAACGTCTTCAAGGACGGCGAGGTCGCCCGCAGGCTCTACCCGCTCGACGGTCAGAACGCGACGCTCGCCCTGACCCAGGCGACCAATCACGTGATCGCCGAGGTCGCGCAGGCCGCGCACGCGACGTACGTGGATCTGTACACGCCCTTCGAGACCGCACCCGACATCACCAACCTGCTCGCCGACGACGGCGACCACCCGAACGCGGCCGGGCACGCGCTGATCGCCAACCTGCTGCTCAAGGCCACACCAGCTCCCCACAAGCTAACTGGCTGAAGTCCTTCCACGACGGGCGGTCACGAACTAGGGTCCCCTCGAACGGTGTATTGAGCGACACGACCCCCGCCGCCCCCGAGGGAGTGACCATGCCTCATCGCAATCTGCTGCGCACGAGCTCCCCCGTTCTCGTCGGCCGGAGCGAAGAACTGCAGGTCCTGGTCTCGACCGTGCCACGCCGCTCGACGGTCGTGATGATCGAAGGCGAAGCCGGCATCGGAAAGACCCGCCTGGTGGACGAACTGCTCGCCCATCCCGAGCTCGCCCGGCTCAAGGCCCTCGTCGGCCACTGCCAGCACCTGCGCGAACCCTTCCCGTACGGCGCAGTCATCGAGGCACTGCGGTCCCTGGCCGGCACCAAGCTCCACACCATCAGCCCGGTCGCCGGAGCACTGCGCCCGCTCCTGCCCGAACTGGCCGACCTGCTACCGCCCCAGCCCGAACCCATCGGCGACCCACACGCCGAGCGGCACCGCACCCTGCGCGCAACCCGCGAGGTCCTCGCCGCGATCGGCCCCGCCGTCCTGGTCATCGAAGACCTGCAATGGGCCGACGACGGCACCCGCCAACTGCTGCGCTTCCTGATGGCCGACCCGCCACCCAACCTGTCGGTCGTGATCACCTACCGCCGCGAAGATCTCGCCGGCCACCTCCCCCTCGGTACGGCGTACCGACCGCCTGACCACGTGGCCGGGATCCTCCTCCAACTCCGCCCACTCGACGTCGACGCCGTACGGGTCCTGGCGGCCGCCATCCTGGAACACGAACCGGTCAGTGAAGAGTTCGCCGATCGCCTGCACGAACGAACCGCCGGAATCCCCTTCGTGGTCGAAGAGCTGCTGCGGTCGCTGCACGGCACGGCCGACCGGCTCCCCGACGAGGTCGAGGTCCCGGTGCTCCTACGCGACGCGTTCGCCGACCGCCTCGCCGGCCTCCCCGAACTCGCGCACCGCGTCGTCCACGCCGCCGCGGTCCTCGGCGTACCGGCTGGGGTTGAGCAGTTGTCGGTCGTCGCTGCCATCGATCCTGAGCACGCCGAGCTGGCCCTCATCCAGCTCGCCCGCGCCGGCGTACTGCACGAGACCCGGCCTAATCAGTACGGCTTCCGCCATGTGCTCGCGCAACAGGCTGTGTACGACTCCCTCGAAGGACCGGCCCGCCGCCAGCTGCACCTGAGCGCGATCGCCGCCCTCCGCGACACCGAGCCGCCACCACTCGTGCAGCTCGCCGAACACAGTCGCCGCGCAGGCCGCCGTACCGATTGGCTCCGGTACGGCGAGGAGGCCGCCGACCGCGCCACCGAAGTCGGCGACCCCGCCGTCGCTACCGGACTGCTCCAGCAGCTGCTCGCCGAACCCGACCTTCCGACCAGCGAGGTCGACCGGCTCGCCACCAAACTCGGGTCGGTCGCCTACGCCGGTCTCGACCAGCACGATCCGGTCACCACCCTCGAGCGCGTCCTCAGCGACCACCGCCTGTCGACCGCGGCCCGCGGCGAGGTCCGGCTGCTGCTCGGCCGACTCATGGTCCGCCAGAACGGCGGCCGGATCGCCGAGGCCCGCGTCACGATCGGACAGGCCGTCGACGAACTCGCCGAGCGCCCCGACCTCGCCGCCGGCGGCGCAGCCCTCCTCGGTACGACGTTCATCGGCGACACGCCCTTGGCCGAACAGCTCCCGTGGCTGGAGCGAGTCGAGGACTACCTGGCCGGCTGCGACAACCTCGAGGTCCGGATGTCGTTGCTGGCCAACGTGCTCGGCTCCCGGCTCGCGATCGGCGAACCCGACGTACTGTCCAAGCTGTCCACCCTCCCCACAACCGTCGAGTCACCGGCCGAACGGCGCCAGCTCGCCCGCACCCGCTGCAACCTCGCCGACTCCTGCACGACGATCGGCCACTTCGAGAAGGCCCGTGACTTCCTGACCAGCGGAGTCCGGCTGGCCGCGGAGGCCGGCAGCCCCTTCGTGGTCAGCACCGCGCGGTCCACGGAAGTCCGGCTCGACTGGTACACCGGGAACTGGTCCGGCCTGGCCGAACGCGCCACCCGCCTGCTCGCCGAATACCGCGACTTGTTGCCAGTGGCAAGCGAACTCTGCCTCGTCCTCGGCTTCCTCGCGATCACCCGCGGCGAATGGCCGGCCGCCGCCGAACACCTCAGCCGCACCGGCGTCGACAGCCCGCAGGACTCGATCACGCCGATCGCCATCGGCGGCTTCGCAGGGTTGGCCCGGATGTGGCTCGCACAGGACGACCTGGTCGCCGCCTCGACCAGCGTCGAGCGCGGCCTGCACCTCGTGCGCCACAAGGGCATCTGGGTCTGGGCCGCCGACCTCGCACCCGTTGCCGTGAGCACCTTCCTCGCCACCGGCCGCACTCTTGAAGCCGTCGCCCTCGTCAAGGAGTTCGCGGCCGGGATCGCAGGTCGGGACGCGCCGCTGGCCCATGCGGCGCTGTCGTCGTGCCGTGGCGAGCTCAGCGACGACGGCCGGTCGCATTACCGCGAGGCCGAGGCCGCTTACCGCGCTCTGGACGCGGTCTACCTCGCCGCGCTCGCCTCCGAACGAGCCGATACGCGGGACCTGCCCGCGCTGGCCGACTGGTACGACGTACTGGGTGCGACTCGTGATGCGGCGCGCTGCCGCTACGACCTGCGCTCCCGCGGCACACCCGCTCCATCCCGCCGCGGCCGCCGGGGCTACGGGCTGGAGCTGTCACCGCGGGAGCAGGATGTGGCCCGGCTTGTCTCGCAGGGACTGACCAACCGCGAGATCGCCGAGGTATTGTTCCTCTCCCCTCGCACGGTCGAACAACACGTCGCGAAGGTGCTGCGCAAGCTCGGCGCGGTCTCCCGCGCCGAGCTCGGCCGCGTTACTGGGTGAAGCAGAAGCCTTGCGCACCCACGCCCCAGCACTGGATCTGCTTGGTCGTGGAGTTGCTCAGACCGGCTCGGTCGGTGACCTTCAACTCCGCCGTGTAGGTCTTCTGCGTGTTGGGGTAGGTGTTGGACGTCGTCGCACCTGACCCGGTCTTACCGTCACCGAAGTTCCACGCATACGACGCGATGTCGTTGTCCGGATCGGTTGAACCAGTGCCGTTGAAGCTGCACACCGCCCACTGACACTGCACCGTGAACGACGCCTTCGGCGGCTGACCCGCGGGCGGCGCACCAGCCTGCACCTGCTTCGTGGTGTTGCCGGTCTTCCCGGCGGTGTCCGTCACCGTCAGCTTCACGGCGTAGCTGCCAGCCGTCGCATAGGTGTGCGAGGGGGTAGCGCCGGTACCAGTCTGGCTGTCACCGAAATCCCACGCGTACGACGCGATCGACGGACTCGACGCGGACCCGTCGAACGAACACGTCAGGGAGCTGGCGCAGTTCGCAGTGAAGGAGGCAGTCGGACCGCCCGGCTGACCGCCACCGATCTTGCTGACGTCGAGCAGCTTGTTCGGCGAACCGGCGCCCGGGTTCTGCACCTTGCCTTCCTGAGCCATGTTCACCAGCGCGTCCCGAACCTGCTGCGGCGTCGCACTCGGGTTCGCCGACAGGTACAGGGCGGCTGCTCCGGTCACGTGCGGCGTGGCCATCGACGTACCGGACATGCCTTTGCTGCCGTTGTTGTTGGAGTTGCTGGCCGAGGTGATGTTGCCGCCGGGCGCGAAGAGGTCCACGCAGGACCCGATATTGGAGAAGCTCGACCGGCTGTCATTGGAGTCGGTCGACGCGACAGTGATTGCCTCCGGCACCTTGGCCGGGCTCGGCGTACAGGCACTACCGCCGTTGTCGTTGCCAGCAGCAACTGCCCAGACGACACCGGAAGCGATCGATGCCTTGACCGCCCGGTTGACGCCCTCGGGGTCGGCGTTGGCGCCGCCGGAGGTCCAGCTGGCGTTGGCCACTGCGGGCTTGACCGCGTTCTGGGTCACCCAGTCGACACCCTGGATCGAGTCCGCGTCAGGGGCGTTCCCATCACAGCCGAGCACCTTCACGCCGATCACGGTGACGTCCTTGGCCACGCCGTACGTCTCACTGCTCGACGTACCGGACGTATGCGTGCCGTGGCCCTGATCGGTCGGGCTCTTGCACTCGTTGACGTTCGCGTCCTCGTCGACGAAGTCGTACCCGGACTTGGCCCGGCCCTCGAACGCGACGTGGTCAGTGTTCAGCTCGGAGTCGGTGTTGTAGACGGTGACACCGGTACCAGTGTTCGGGTACTTGTAGACGCTGTCCTTGACCCCGTCGATGCGGTCGAGACCCCACGACGGCGGGTTCGGCTGCTCCCCGGCGGTCGGTGCCGCGAGACTGCGAGCGATAGTGGCCACGCTGGCGCCGTACGCGTTGCTCTTGGCATCGGCCCGGTGCACCCACAACGACTGCTGGACGAACTCGACCTTCGGATCGGCCGCGAGCCGGCGCGCCTGCCCGTCCGACATCTTCACGGCAAAGCCACGCAGGGCCGCCGAATACACGTTGCGGACCTTGCCGCCGTACCGATCAGCCAGTACGCCAGCCTCCGCGCTGACGGTCGGCATCGCGGCCGGGGCGAGCGACGTACCGCCGTACAGGCCGACGATGTACAGACCGGGGACGGTGTCGGGCGCACCGGCATTCAGAACGGTTCCGGTCGGCGCCGCCTGGACATTGCCGGCACCGGCCACGACCAAGGCCAGGGTGCTGACGAACAGCCCAATGGACTTTCCTCGCATGGTTCCTCCTTCGGATCTGCAGCCACTGTCGAGCTGAGCCCTGCGCGGAACAATCCGTAGTGGGATAGGTAGTAATAGATGCGTACCCCTACGGACCCGTGCGCGGATTGTTCGCGCTCCGGCCGTTGGCGATCCTGCGGTCATGAGACGACTACTGGCAGCCCTCACCGCACTGATCGCCTTCAGCCCCGGACTCGCGCACGCCGCCCCACCGTCGTACGAGGCGACCCCGCCCAACCAGAACCCGCCCACCACCCAGATCATCGGCGGGCAGCAGGCCTCCGTCGCCGACTACCCCTTCGTCATCGCGATGCTCCGCGAAGGCGGCACCCGGCCCCAAGGCCAGACCTGTACGTCGGCCGTCGTGGCGCGGCGCGTGATCGTCACCGCCGCGCACTGCAAGAACGGCGACGGCGCGAAGTCGATGCTCTACGGCTCCGACGACCTCACCAAGCCCGGCGGCACCAAGCTCGCGGTCAAGGAGTACCTGCAGCACCCGAACTACCAGCCCCCGAACGGCTGGCAGCAAGGCTGGGACGTCGGCATCGTCGTCACCGAGACCGACATCCCGATCCCGGCCGGCTACAAGTACCCGCGGGTCGCCGACTCCTCCGACACAACGTTGGATGACCCGGGCAAGAAGGCGCTGCTGCTCGGCTACGGTCGCGTGCGCGACGGCGAGAACGAGTTCGGCCACCTGAAGAAGGTCGAGAACTTCCCGCTCGTCGACGGCCGCAACACCTGCGGCTCGTTCGGTTCCTTCAACGACACCTACATGATCTGCGGCGGCTACGCCGACGGCCACGACGGCATCTGCCAAGGCGACAGCGGCGGCCCGATGCTCGTCGACGGCGTCATCGTCGGCGTCGCCTCCTGGGTCAAGACCGGTTGCGGTAGCTACGGCGCCTGGGGCAAACTCACCGGCGTGATGGGCGACTGGGCCAACGAAACCATCAAGAAGTACAGCGACCCGGACGCCCCGACTGCCTCGTTCACTGCGAACTGCGCCAGCTCGCTGACGTGTTCGTTCGACGGCTCCGCGTCGAGTCCGTCGATCGCGTCGTACGCGTGGGATTTCGGTGACAGCCAGACTGGTACCGGCGCTACGCCCTCGCACACCTATGCGACGGCCGGCTCTTACACGGTGAAGCTCACCGTCACCGACACCGCCGGCAAGACGGGCTCGACCACCAAGCAAGTCCAGGCCGGCGCACCCCCGGCCGGTCAGCCGCCTCGCGCTTCCTTCACGGTGCAGTGTCAGTGGGCGGTCTGCAGCTTCAACGGCACTGGTTCATCCGATCCGGACAACGACATCGCGTCGTACGCGTGGAACTTCGGTGACGGTAAGACCGGGTCGGGTGTGACGACGACCAACACCTACCCCAACACCCAAAAGACCTACACCGCCGAACTGAAAGTTACTGACCGCTCTGGCCTGAGCAACACCACCACCAAACAGATCCAGTGCTGGAGCGTTGGCACCCAAGGCTTCTGCTTCACCCAGTGAGCCCGCCGCGGCACCCCTCTCCGGGTGCCGCGGTTGGCTTTCCCTTGCTCACAACGCAAAATCCCCAGCGGTTACTCAAGATCTCTTGTACAACACCCATTGCAGAGAACTATCGCTGATACTCGCCGCTGAGCTGACCTCAATCGCGACCGAAGTCCCGTACCGCCGGCACGAACACCAACCGCTCGCCTCCCTCACCGCCAGCGGCCCCATCTCCCTCCGCTCCCCCATCAGGCGAATCCTGCTGGCGCCAAAAGAGGCCAGAGCTAGCGAAAGTTGCCCGATGGCGCTGAATTCGGGGTTTTGGCCGGTGCCGGGCGATACGGTCGCGACATGGCGGCTGCACAAGCTATCGAGCTGGAGATCGCCGGCAGGACGGTACGGGTCAGTAATCCCGACAAGCCGTACTTCGCCGACCGCGGTCTGACCAAGCTGGACATCGTGACCTTCTTCATCGCGGCCGGCAACGGCATTCTCGGCGCGCCGAGTAGCCCATGACTGTGATCGTCAGGCCGGCGCGGGTGGATGACGCCGACGCGATGGCCCGGGTGTTCGTCGACTCGTTCCGGGCTGGGCACCAGGGGCAGATCCCGGAGAACCTGCTGCAGTCCAGGACGTACGAGACGTCAGCCGCCGCGTGGCGACGGGACTTGACCGCGCCCTCGCCCGGCGAGTACATCTCGGTCGCGTCCAGCAGCGGCGAGGTGGTCGGGCTCGCGATGGTCGGCCCGCCCCACCCCTGGGCGGACGACGACACCGCCCGGAGCGAGGTCCCGACGGCCGAATGCTGGGCTCTGTACGTCGATCCGTCCCGCCAGCGGGAGGGAATCGGCCGCCTGCTGATCGGCGACATCTCCCGTCACGTGGCCGGCCAGGGGATGCGCCGCCTGCTGGTGGGAGTGCTCACCGCCAACGCACCAGCCCGGGCCTTCTACGAATCCCTCGGCGCCGAGCTGATCGGCAGCCGCCTGAACCTCGACGAGGGCCAGGCCTTCCCCGAGTCGGTCTACGCCTGGTCCGACCTCCCCGCCCTAGGTCTCTAGAAGGTCCGGAAGCGCCGGTCTCTAGAAGGTCCGGAGGCGCCGGTCTCTAGAGGGTCCGGAGGGCGCCGCCGTCCACCGGGATCATGGCGCCGGCGACTGCGGCCGCGACCGGAATCCGCTCGCTTGCGGGAGCCGGTCGGCGATCAGCTCGGGGACGCGTAGCCGAGCGCGCGGGTGATCGCGGTAGCCGCGAGCCTTCCACCAGCCAACTGAACGTCGGAGTGCACGTCACCCCCCGCCTGCTCCCCTCCTACCCAGGGCGTTCAGCCGCAGGCCGGTCTCCAGCACGCAGCCCACTGCGCTCCCCCGGCGTCCGATCAACGGGGCGCGCATGGCGGCGATGCAGGTCCCTGGTCCGCCTCACCCCATGGACCGAAGTCAGCCCCCTCGCTCAACCGCGTGAGACGCCTGGGCGGTTCGGGCGGTTCGGGCGGTTCGGGCGGTTCGGGCGGTTCGGGCGGTTCGGGCGGTTCGGGCGACAGATCTTCTCCCCACATGGCACGCGTGGCCGCACGAACATCCGTTGCCGCCAGCACCGAACCCTCGCCATCACCACTCTCACCACTCTCACCGCTCCCAGCCCGGCCGCACAGGCTCCCACCGATCCCAGCCGCACCCAATCCATTCACTCCACGCTCATCCACGCCGCGCTCATCCACGCCAGGCTGATTCACGCTGGACTGATGCACGCCGGACTGACCCGTCCTGGGCTGCTCGGTACTGGGCTCACCCGCCCTGGGCTGCTCGGTACTGGGCTCACCCGCCCTGGGCTGCTCGGTACTGGGCTCACCCGCCCTGGGCTGCTCGGTACTGGGCTGACCCGCCCTGGGCTGCTCGGTACTGGGCTGCTCGGTACTGGAGTAGCCGGTGCGGAGCTCATTGGTACCAGACGCGCAGGCCGCAGCATCCGCACGCGCGGCGGGCAGTGACGGCTCGGGTGAGGGCCCTGCGGGTAGTCGACGTCGGCGCGACGGCGGCTCGGCCCACATTGGTCTAGCGACGTGGACCTGGCCGTTGGTGATGGTGACGACCCACTTGCCGGCGTGCAGATCGACATGGTGAAGGCGGCACAGCAAGACGAGATTGCTGACGGCCGTGATACCGCCGTCGATCCACGAGATGAGGTGGTGCGCATCGCACATGACCGGTGGAGCGCCACACACGACACAACCACGATCCCGGGTATTCAAGGCATG
>NZ_JBHVWY010000006.1:300111-572510 GCF_042882005.1 Kribbella sp. NPDC058245 | reverse complement strand
ACCGGCGGCACAGTAGCGAGAGTGGCGTGGACCTGCGCCCGGCGCAGGCGGTAGAGCTCGCTCTGGACGCTCAGCGCGTCGTCGGCGTCTTGCAGGTTGAGGATTGCCTGGTTGGCGTGGTCGAAGCCGGTCATGCGACGACCTCCGCATCAGCCGCGGGAACGGCCAGCTCGCGGGCGACGTCCAGCACCCGGCGCTCGGCCCGGCGGATCCGGCGGCGGTCCAGGACCGAGACGTTCTCGCCCGCGTTGATGAACGCGATCTCGGCTTCGAGCAAGTCCCGCTCCGCCGCGATCAACGGCCATTCCAGCTCGATCGCCGCCAGATCGGCGGCGGACGGCTCCTCGTCCCGAAGGACCGAAAGGTGGATGATGCTCATGGGTTGTGCTCCTTCTCAACGGACTAGTGCGACCCAGACGCCTCGGTGGTTCCAGCCACCGGGGCGTCGCTGTGTTCGACTCTCGCCAACCTGTACCAACAGATCTGTACTAACAGGTGGTACTGCAAACCGTCACATGGACAGTTCCCGCAAGTCAAGGCTTTTCGGTAGAGTTGTTGGTACAGATCTGTTGGTACTGATCAGAGGGAGCGTCAGTTGACGACCGATGGACCAGCGCGAAGCACAGCCGGGGTGCATCTGCACGAGGCGATGGCCAGCGACCTGAGACGAGCTATCGAGACCGGCGAGCTCAGCCCTGGCGCAGCTCTGCCCAGCGAGTCCGAGCTGATGGAGCGCTACAAGGTCTCTCGGAACACGGTGCGTGGTGCGTTCCGGACGCTGGAGAACGCCGGGCTCGTCACAAGCGTCAAGGGGCGCGGTCGGCACGTCAGCCGCCGCGAGCCCGTGGAGATCTGGGCGTCACGCTCGGAGAGCCGAGCACGGCGGCGGCCAACAGGCGTGGACTCCTGGGTAGACGACGTGGAGGCCCAGGGCCGATCGGCCCGAACCGACATCAAGGTCGCCGTAGTGCAACCACCGGCCAACGTTGCCAAGCGTCTACAGCTTGCACCTGGCGGACTGGCGGCCGTCCGGCAGCGCGTGCGACTCGTCGACGGCCAGCCCTGGAACCTCAACGACTCGTATTACCCGATGGAGCTCGCCCAGGAGGTTCCGGCGATTCTCGATCCGGCCGACGTCGTCACTGGCCTAACCGTGCACCTCGCCGACCGTGGGCACATTCAGGTGTCCTACCTAGACGAGATTGCCAGCCGCATGCCCACGCCCGACGAGGCAAAAGCACTCGAAATCGGACCCGGCGTTCCGGTCACAGTCCAAACTCGTACTGGCAGCGCGAAAGACGGCACTCCGATCCGATGCACCGTTAGCGTGCTTCCCGGAGATCGACACATCCTGCTCTACGAGGTGTCGGCATGACCAGCATTAGACGAGCCGAACCATCCGACATTGAAGCCTTCCTCGATGTGCTGGCCACTGCTACCGCTCGCCTTCACGCACGCGGAATCCAGCAGTGGCCGCCACGATTCGCCCCGAGCAAAGTACTACCCGACATTGAGGCCGGTGATGCCTACATCATCTGGGATGGATCGGACGCCATCGCTACGACGATTCTCAACACGAACGGCGATAGGGACTTCTGGACACCCGACGAGTTGGCCGGCCCCGCCTTTTACGTCAGCAAGATTTCGACCGTCAGCGGATACGGCGGACTCGGGACAGCAGTGCTCGACTGGTGCGGTCGCGAGACTGCACGTCGAGGCGGGGAACTGCTACGCCTCGACGCTTGGCGTACAAACCTCGATTTGCAGAAGTACTACCTGTCACAGGGATTCCGCCATGTGCGAACCGTCGAGTTGGCGCATCGGAATTCGGGTGCACTATTCGAGCGCCCCGCACGTGATATCAACACAGAAGCCATGCTCAAATACGGACTCGCCACCTAGTCCGTGTCCTTCTCCTGGAGGAGCATGATCATCGACTCACCAATGGCGTAATAGCCACACTGACGACAACTGCACCAGGGAGATAAATGGACGCCGGGAAACTTAGGAATCGGAGTGCCGATCGGCGATTGATACAAGAGCTGCGAGCACAAGTTGAAAGGCTGCAGGGTTCGCCAGCGAACGGTGGGAAGGAAGATTCGCGAGCTTGGATCAAACCGGCAGCTCTCTCCAGCATGATTACCTTGCTTGTCGCCTTCACGGCTCTATGGGGGACCTGGTCAGCGAACCATTTCGGCGCTGATGAAGACCGCGAAAAGGAATCTCGCGAGCGGCGCGCGACGATCTATGCCGACTATCTGGGAGCCACGCGGAACTATCTTTTCGACCAGATGGGCGTGGCGGCCGCTGAGGGGATACTGGATCTGGATAAAAAGGTGGCAAAGAGTCCGTCGGCCTCTGAAAACCTCGCGGCCCAGAACCGAATTGATGTCGCACAGCACTACCTTGCCGACGCTAATGCCAAGGCATCGAAGTCACGTTCGGAGTACGAGCGCCAAGCTGACCTGGTCTACGTATATGGCTCAGATGCCGCATGGGCCGTCCAACTCAGAATCCAAGAGAGTCTCGTACGCAAAGATGGCAAGGCTCCCCAACTCATGGTGAGCGATGACCTTCGAGACTTTCAAGCGGTTTTTTGCCGCGAGGCGTCCGCCACACCGCGAGACGGCTGCGGCAACTAGAGGCCCGGCTAGAGCCCGCATAAACAACGGCATAGAGCATCGTCGTTCAGCTACCTCGGCATGAGATCCACACGAAGCCAAAATTGGAACCTAGGACGCATTCTTCGAAGTTCGCAAGAGCCCAAGGACTTGCTCCAGGGCAGTAGGTGATAGCCCTGTTGCGCTCGGACTCTCTACCCCCTCGCCAGGGATCGTTCCGAAGACACGGTTTGCCAGCAGTTTGCGGATAGAGATTGCAGATTCGATATCCATCGAAGCGCAAAAGAGTCCAATGGTACGTAACTGCACCTTCACGACTTCTGCCCATTGTGCGGACCGACGGTGCTTCGAAGCTTCCGCACCCAGATAGGTACTCAGTCCTACAGCAGGAACAACGAATGCTACATGTCGGATTACATCGGCGGCCGATATCTTGGAATCGAACGAGGCAACGTATACAAGGATAGCCGAGACAACCAGGATCGCGATTGCTGAGATGCGATATTTATTCGCGGACCTGCGTTCACTGGCCGCCAAGAGCTCGAAGTATGAAGCCAACTCCAATTCGCCGACCGTTGTCGCGCTATCACGGGAGTCCGCCGCAACTTGAGCTACTTCAGCGGCGACCTCCTTAATTCCGGCAATTTCTGCCCTTAGGGCAACCCGCGACCGTAGAACCAATTGACGCTGCCTGAGTTCCTCAATACTATCTGTCCAGTGCCGAAGCTCGCTCGCCTTGTCGGGAATATCGAAATTCTCGGCCGTTCGCAGTGTCTCACGTGCAGCGCTAAGCCCTCGATCAACCAATGTCAGACAGAGTCTTTCAAGGTCCTCACTCGGAGCCTCTCTCATCAATATCCGTTGGATATCGAACATGAGTTCTCGGGCCGCAGTCTCCGTCGCATCGGCAATCCAAGGCGGTTGTCCGGTTGCATCCTCCCCATCCCCGAACGGCGGCCTTGTGAATTGGTCCGCCATGGCCACGATCGCCAACAACATGTCAGGCATTCCGGATGGTCGCACGAAATCCGGGCTGCGTAGAAGTATCTCGATTTGAGCGGCGGCGGCCGAGATTTCAGCAAGAGCTTGATCTCGCTCCAGGTCTCCCCACTTCGGCCCATCTGTCATCTCGCGATGCTAGATCACGATCGCGCAACGCGCATCCGTCCAGAGCAAGTCCGCTTCATCCGGGTGAGCCTGAGGTCAACGAGGGCAGATCACTGACCCCCGGAAGCTCTCCTCTAGGTGTCGCTCACAACCTTGAGGAGCATCGTCATCGGCTCACCAATGCTGTCGTAGCCAACGCTCACAACCTCGGCTCCAGACTCATTCACGGCCTCCGTTAGGAGATCGATCCAGAGCATTTTCTCCTTGCCGGGGTTGTTATTCGTGTACTGCTCGATGAATTCCCTGCTTCGAACAAAGTAGTAGGGCATCTGGTTCCTCCCAATGCGACTGTGACGGCGACTGCCGTTGCCCTGTCCCAGCTGTCCCACTGTCCCAGAATCGGCTCTGACCTGCGCGGACGTCTGGGACACTCGCTTTCGAACACTGTCCCAAGGTGTCCCAGCGGGGGGTCTTTCAGCCTCGGACTCCGCTCCGGCGGCCGAGACAGACTGCTGTAACACCCCTGGGGGCGGAGCGTGCACCGGCGTTCCAAGGCAGGCTTGAGACGCGGGCACTATACGGGCACAGATGGCCGTAGATGGCTGGGGCTGGCCGGACGCTGCTGGTGTTGGCTGGACTGCCGAGCGGGAGGGCTACCCCTGTGTTTCAGCAGGTCAGAGGCACTTTTGCGAGGCTTAAAGCGGAGGGCGTGGGATTCGAACCCACGATGACGGTCACCCGCCATACCGGTTTTCAAGACCAGCGCACTCGGCCACTATGCGAGCCCTCCTGGCGGCTTGCCGCCGAGGGTTGAGGATAGCGCAGGGGCAGCGGTACGGTGCGGGGGAGCTGGGCGGAGGAGCTGCCCGGGGTGTGTGGACGGAGGTGCGCTGATGTCTCGGATGGTCGAGGTCATGGTCGTCACCGTCCGGTCGGCGGGCTGATTCGGCGCTGACCGGGCGCACGGCCGGCGAGTGAGCCGGCTGGTCCGGTTGTTTCGTCATGCCCTCTGGAGCTCGAATGCCATCTCTTCGTGAAACTGTGCTGCCTGCTGCGCTCGGCGCGGACTTTCGGCGGATCTGGCCGGCGGCGGTCATCTCCAATCTTGGTGACGGGGCGCTGCTGGCGGCGGGGCCGTTGCTGGTTGCTTCGATCACCAGTGCGCCGGCGGCGGTGGGGGCCGCAGCGTTTGTACAGCAGCTGCCGTGGTTGTTGTTTGCGTTGTTCAGTGGCGCGCTGGCCGATCGGCTCGACCGGCGGACGATGATCGTTGCCGCTGACCTCTTTCGGGGCGCAGTCCTTACTGCGCTGGGGGTTGCGGTCCTGGTCGGCTCCTCGCCGCTCTGGGCGATCTACGTTGCCCTGTTCCTGCTCGGTACGGCGGAGACGCTCGCCGACAGTGCATCCGGTGCACTACTGGTGAGCGCCGTACCGAAAGACCAGCTGGGTAAGGCGAACGCTCGGCTCTACGCTGCCGGCACCGTGCTGCAAGGCCTCGGCGGTCCGCCGTTGGGGGCGTTGCTGTTCGCGGTGGGCGCGGGAGTGCCACTGGTGTTCGACGCGGTCACCTTCGTCGCCGCCGCGGCGCTCATCGCGCGGGTCGCCGTTCGGCCAGTGCCTACGGAGTCCGCTGGTACGGCGCTTTGGACCGAGGTCCGTGATGGGGTGCGCTGGCTGTGGGGACATGTGGGCGTGCGGACGCTCGCCTGCTCGATCCTGGTCATGAACATCACGTTCTGCGCCGCCTTCGCGACCTGGGTGCTCTACGCGCGGGAGCGGCTCGGGCTCAGCGACACCCAGTTCGGATTGCTCGTGGCGGTCGGTGCGGTCGGCGGCGTGTTTGGGATGCCAGTTTACCACCTGCTTGAGCCGCGGTTGGGCTCGCTGACGTTGTTGCGGGCCGGGCTGATCACCGAGACGGCGGTCCACCTAGCTCTGGCGCTGACTCGGAGTCCGTGGGTCGCTGGCGCGACTATGGCGGTGTTCGGCGTGCATGCGGTGGTGTGGGGCATCGTGTCGACCACAGCGCGCCAGCTGGCGACACCTGATGCTCTGATGGGCCGGGTGAACAGCGTCTACCTGCTGGCCTCGGTTGGCGGTGCGGCGATCGGGTCCGCGCTGGGCGGCGTCCTCGCGCAGCGGTTCGGCCTGACTGCTCCGTTCACTGCGGCTTTCGCGGCCATGGTGCTGATGACGGCGATCGCGTGGCGCCCGCTGCGACATGTCTCGGTACGGCGGACGTCCGTCGTACCGGACTGAAATCGGGTCGCGGCCGAGCCTGGTGCTGGTAAGGATGGGGCCATGCCCTCTGCCACCTCGCTCGGCCTGCCGAATGTCCGTGGGCGGCTACCGCTCCTGATCGGGCTGGCGATCGACTCGTTCGGTGGTGGCGTCGCAGGGCCGCTGATGCTGCTGTACTTCATCCGCGTCGCCGGCATCCCGCTCGGTACGGCTGGCGTGCTGCTGACCGTGGCCACACTGTTCTCCATCGCGGCTCCGGGCGCGGTGGGGGTCGTCATTGACCGGCTCGGGCCGCGCAACCTGGTCGTCGGTGCGCAGTTCGCCCAGGGGCTCGCTTTCACGGGCTTCTTCTTCGGCCGGTCGACGTGGCTGCTGTTCCTCTGCGCCCTGGTCTCAACGACCGGTCAGCGGGTGTTCTGGTCCTCGATCTTCAGTCTGCTGGCCGACGTCGCTGACGAGGGTGAACGAGACCGCTGGTTCGGTCTCGGCGGGATGATGCAGGCGGGCGGCTTCGCACTCGGCGGTCTGGTCGCGGGCGCGCTGCTTGCCGCCGGCGGGACCACCCCGTTCCTGATTGCGATGGCCGTGAACGCAGCGAGCTTCTATCTGGCCGGAGTGCTCCTGCTGGGGCTGCACGCCTCCCACCACCAGCGGGCCACGCAGGACTCGGGTCCAGCGCCACTGCTGCGCAAGGACAAACCGTTCCTGGTGCTGATCGCAGTGAACACCCTCTTCGCCCTCTGCATCATGATGCTCGGCGTCGGACTCCCGGTGTACGTGTCGGAAGCGCTGCCAGTACCGAAGTGGTTGGTCGGGGTGCTGCTGGCCGCGGCGTCCGTCGTGCTGGCGGCTGGACAGACGCTGGTGGTGCGGCACACCGAGAAGCTTCGCCGTACGTCGGTGATCGTCGTGGCCGGCCTGGCATGGGCGGTGTGGGGGCTGTTGATGGCCTCGCTGACGCAGGTCCCGAACGCGCTGGTTGCGGCGATGCTGGTGCTTGCGACTGCCGTCTTCGCGTTTGCTGATCTGCTTCACGCGGCGACGAACAATGCGCTCGCCGCGTCGGTCGCGCCGGAGGCCGGGCGCGGGAAGTATCTGTCCTACTGGCAGTACAGCTTCGCGTTCGCGAGCGTGCTGGCGCCGGCGTTCTTCGCCCAACTCTTCGAGGTGCGGCATGAGCTGCCGTGGCTGGCGATAGCCACGCTCGCACTGGTCGCCGCGGGCCTGCTCGCCGCCGTCGGCCGAGTCCTCCCGAACCAGACCGATGCGAGGCCGGTAGCCGGGGAGTAACAACCGGCAATTGACTTGTCAGGATTCATTGCATCTGATCGAACATCTGTTCTAATGTTTTCCTCAGTTCGAGGTTCTCCACCCGGACGTCCGGCCGGCCGAGTCTCCCACCTTCGATGTGGACGGCCAGACGGACCCGCCGCCCGGGGTGTGAGGTCCCGGGCGACGGAGAACCGCCCAGAACATCATGCGTGGAGGACCAACTCGATCTACCCGCCCATCGACTCGATTCCGTGGAGCTCGAACCGGCGTACCTGGACCGGCGCTTTGCCAGCACAGGTCAGCCGAGCGTCCACGCTGTCGAAATGCACCGACACCTCGATCACTACAGCTGTGGCTGGAGTCGTGGTGAGAGTGACTTTGTAGTGCTGGTTGGCGAGTTGCTGAACCTGCGTGGGACGGAGGGTATTGAGAGAGTCAGAGTGGCCGGCCAGGCGCGCGTAGTGCTGAGCGGCTTGGACGGCAGGTGGATAGATGCCGGAGCCTCGGAGGAGGTCAGGGACTACGCGACCTTCGGCGTGGTGTTTGGCGACCTCCACTGCACGTGACGGCGGGACTTGGCCGTAGAAGAGAGCGTGCGGGAGGACGACGACGTTGCCGGCGAAGCGATCGCCGCCGATGTGACTGCACTCCCAGGTGCGGTCCGGGTAGGCGCCGGCGAGAGCGGCTGCCACCGGGCGACCGCGGACGGCGCAGCAGGCGTCGTGACGACCATGGGTGCAGACGAGGTAGATCGGTTCTTGGGTGGGAGGTTGGAGATCGGGGAGAGCGTTCAGGGAGTTGTTGGCGACTGCCTCGAGGACGTTCAGCAAGTAGGCGTCCGTCGGTAGTTCGCCCCAGCGAACCGACTCGTGCCCGGGGCGGCAGTCGACCAGGGCATAGCGGCGTACGGCGGCGCGGGTCACTCGTCCGTGGCGTCGGATGAGGACCGGGCGATAGCCGAGCTCACCGCAGCGGCGGGCTACCTCACTGCTGACGGCAGGTTCCTCGGGGGCGGATTCGAGCGCGCCCAGAGCCTGGCGCGGCCAGGCGTTGGCGGACTCGATGAGCAGCCAGCGAGCCGCCGGTGGGGCCGTGGCGATCAGCGCGTCGCCGCGCTGGAGTGCCATCGCCGCGCAACCAGTCTCCGGCGTGTAGCGAGCTGGGGGTGAGTTGGTCACTGCATGCCTTTGGTACCGCGTTGGGGTGACGAGCGGTGATGGAGACCTGAGGCGAGTTTACGAGGTGGGGACCAGAACCGCCTCGGTGAGCAGTCGGCGGACGAGGACCACCTGGTCGGGAGTGTCCAAGCCCGGCAGGGTGCCCACCTTGTGCTCCTGACCGTCGCAGAGCTGCGCCAAAGCCTCAAGGACGGTCGCGGGGAACGTGATGGTCCGATCAGGCAGTCGGAGTGTGACCGGGTCTCCCGGGACCACTCGGCAGCGGAGACCAGCGCGCAGGCGGACCGTCGTACCGGACGCGAGGTTGGTGATGGCGGCTGCGTGCGCCAGCGGCGGGATCGGTTCGGGACGGTTGGCCGACCAGGTACGGCGGCGCAGGCGCGGCGCCAGGTCGTCGACCGAGGTCGAGCGAAGGTGGGCAATGAGGAGGTCGGTCACCTGCGGGAGCACGTCGGCCAGCTGAGCCGGGTCGCCAGGGTCGAAGCCGAGCGGGAGCGCGGTCCGGAGCGCCGGCTCGTTGGCTGCCAGAGCGGCTAGCTCCTGGACCAGCAGGTACCGCGTCAGCGTGTGCAGTCCGACCGTCAGGTGCGCACTGACTCCACCCAGTGCCTTGGCCGAGTGCAGGAACCCGCGCGGCACATAGAGCGCATCACCCGGCCGAAGGACGTCGTCCACGACCGGAGCCTGGTCGTGGGCAGCCGCAGCGACCGCACGCGAGTGATCGGTCCACGGCTGGTTGCGCAGTGGATCCACGTGGACTGGTTCATGCACAGTCCAGTGCTTCTCACCGGCGACCTGGAGAACGAAGACATCGTGAACGTCGTAGTGCGCCGAGAACCCCTGTGACTCCGGCGGAGTGATGTAGGCGTTGATCTGCACCGGATGCCCGGCGTCCGTCGACAGCTGAGTAGCGAAGTCGACCAGCGCGGGCCAGGTGCGGTGAAGAGCCTGCAGTACGACGGTGTGGCCGCTCGCGAACAGCGCAGCGACCTTGTCGTCGCGGACCTGGTCACCGATGTCAGCACCCGCTCCACCCGAGCCGGTGAACTGCGAGTCGCCGACGACTGCACCGTTCTTGGCGATCCGCAGGAACGGCGTACGCAGACCACGACGGGACAGCAGCTCGTCTGCCGCGGTCAGGCTGAAGAGGTCGTCGTACGGCGCGGGCAAGTCAGGGGCGTGAGACAACAGAGCCCGTGAACCCCAGTAGGCGCTGGCGAACTCATCCAGGTCGCCTGTCACGCAGCGCCGAAGAGCCGGACGGTCAACCGTCTCGGCAGGATCTGATTGCGGTCCGGCTCCCGGCACTGCGGTCACCAGCTTCCGGAGTTACCGCTGGCGCCTCCGTCGGTGCCGCCACCTACTGCGCCACCATCGGCCGGACCCTCGTTGGAGTCCCCGCCACCGTCACTGGAACCACCAGAGTCGCCGTAGCTGCTGTCACCACCGCCACTGGAACCGCCGTAGCTGTCCCCACCGGCACCACCATCAGCGCCGCCGTCCGTACCGCCACCTTCCGCGCCACCGTCAGCAGGACCCTCATTGGAGTCCCCGCCGCCGTAGCTGCTGTCGTCAGAACCGCCCGAGCCGCCGTCAGCGCCACCATCGGCGCCGCCATCCGTGCCACCGCCTACCGCACCACCGTCGGCCGGACCCTCGGACTCGTTGCCGTAGCCGGACGAGTTGTTGCCACCTGCCTGGCTGTCGTTGCCGTCGGCTGAGCCTCCGTACTCGCCGTCGGACGAAGTGTTCATGTCGTCATCGTTCAGACCCATGATGGTGCTCCCTTCACTGCTGGCTTCAGAGCGCCGGACAGTGGAGCAGCGCGCTCTGCGACCATCCTGTGCGCAAACCGGCGAAGAGCTAAACGTCACGCTGGTTACAGCTCGACTGCAGTGTCTCGCCACACCTTCACGAAGCCGTCAACAACGTCCTCCGGTCGCACCGCGATCCGCAGCCAGTCCGGTCCGAGCCCGGGGAACGTGTCGCCACGCCGTACCGCATATCCCTTGGCACGCAAGGCTTCTCGCAGTACGGCACCGCCCGCCACCTGCACGAGGACGAACGGCCCCCGCGGTACGCCGTAGGTCCGCACGCCAGTCAGGCTGTCGAGGAGATACGACCGCTGCCGCTCGATGTCGCACGCTGCTGCGGCCGCCTCGGCCACCGCGTGCTCGTTGCTGCAAGCAATCGCCGCAGCCAACGCAGGCGTGGACACCGGCCAGTGCGGCTGTACGGCGGCTAGCTGCTCGATCAGTCCCGCAGCAGCCAGCACGTACCCCACTCGCAACCCAGCCAGCCCCCAGGTCTTGGTGAGGCTGCGAATCACCACCAGCCCCGGAATCGACGCACCGGCAAGCGATTCCGGCTCACCCGGTATGGCGTCCATGAACGCCTCGTCGACCACCAGGATGCGATCCGGCCGCGCGAGCTCCCGCAGGTCGTCGGCCCGGTGCAGGACCGACGTGGGGTTCGTCGGATTGCCGATCACGACCAGATCCGCGTCGGCCGGGATCGCCGCCGGGTCGAGCACGAACCCGTCCTCCGGGCGGAGCACGACCCGATCAACCATGTGCCCTGCAGATCGCAGCGCAGCCTCGGGCTCGGTGAATTGTGGATGAACAACGACCGCATGGCGTGGCCGGAAGGCCCGCGCGATCAGCACGAACGCCTCCGCCGCACCGGCCGTCAGCAGCACCCGCTCCGGCGTCACCCGGTGCCGGGCAGCGACCGCGAGGACCGCCGCGTCCTGTCGTGGGTACGCCGCCAAGTCAGTCAGGCTGGCCGTAATCGCGTCGACGAGCCACGGCGGCGGCGTACCGGTCCGCACGTTGACGGCGAGGTCTACGAGGCCGTCACCGACCTCGAGATCGCCGTGGTGCCACAAGTCAAAGCCATCCGCCACCCCTGGAGGCTAACCCGAGACTAGGAACGGGGAGTGACACTGAAGCGGCGATTGATCAGCGAAGGGTTCCGCCGGCGCACCTCGGCCAGACGTTCGTCGGCGAGCTCAGCGACCGCGTAGCCGTCTGCTTCGCCCACTGCGGCGATGGCGATGCCCTGCGGGTCGATGACCTGGCTGAGCCCGGAGTACTTCTTTCCGTTCTGTGCCGCGGCCGCCACGTAGCAGGTGTTCTCAATCGCGCGTGCGGTGAGCAGAGTGGTCCAGTGGTGCTCCTTGAGCGGCCCCCGGACCCACGCGGCCGGTACGACGAGGACGTCGGCACCCTTGTCGACCAGCGCCCGCGACAACTCCGGGAACCGCAGGTCGTAGCAAGTCATCAGCCCGAGTGTCCGCCCAGCAACCTTCACCACGACCGGAGCCACGTCGCCAGCCGTCAGCTGGTCAGACTCCTTGTAGCCGAACGCGTCGTACAGGTGGATCTTGCGGTACGCCCCGAGCAGTGAACCGTCGGCGCCGACGGCCAGCAGCGTGTTGTACGGCCGGTCCTGGTCGCAGCTCCGCTCGAACATGCCGGCCACGATCGCCACTCCGTGCTCCACCGCACTCTTGCGCAGCGTCGACACGAACTCACCGTCCAGAGGCTCCGCCACGTCCGCGACGCCCTCGAGGTTGAAGTCGGCCATGATCGCCTCCGGCAGCACCACCAGGTCCGGCCGGTCCTGAGCAGCCTCCGCCACCAGTCTGGTGACCAGCTCCCGGTTGGCCGCCTTGTCAGAGCCACTGGCGGTCTGCACCACAGCAATCCTCATGCCCCCATGGTGCCGCACAAACTCGGACTTGAACCTCCCCCGACGCACGCGTGGGAGGACTACCTGGGGGCACACTGCTGAGGTGGAGTTCGATGCGGTGGTGGTGGCCGGCGGCGGGTCGACGAGGTTGGGTGGCGTCGACAAGGCGCTGGTGGTCCTGGACGGAGTGACGTTCCTCGACCGGGTACTGCGTGCGGTCGGCCACGCCACGCACACCGTGGTGGTCGGACCGGTGCGAGAGACCTACCGCGAGGTCCAGTGGACCCAAGAGGACCCACCGGGCAGTGGGCCAGTGGCCGGGCTGGCGGCTGGCCTGGCGAGCGGCAGCGCGCCAAACGTCGTGGTGCTGAGCTGTGACCTGCCCTGGGTCACCGCCCAGGACATCACTCGATTGGTCGACAGCATCGACACCCACGACGGCAGCGGGCTGCGCGACAGTGACGGACGCGACCAGTGGCTCGCAGCGGCGTACAAACGCAGCTCGCTCGCAAAGGCGTTCACCAAGCTCGGCGATCCCCACAACAAGTCGGTACGGCGTCTCGTCGCCGACCTGGACCTGGTCTGGTCGGACCCGTCCCGGAGCGGCGACGACGTGGACACCTGGGCCGATCTCGACGGCTGAAAACCGTTCGACAGCGCTCCTAGGCTCCAATCAATGACTATCGAAGCGATGGTGGCCAAAGCCTGTCCCGGAAGCACAGTCACGGACGTCAAGGAGCGAACTGGCGGTCAGCTCAGCAGTGTGTTCGAGGTGCAGCGGGAGAACGACGAGCCGCTGATCGTGAAGGTCTACAAGCCGGAGTGGGCCTGGAAGCAGGCCAAGGAAGTGCACGTCTACGGGCTGCTGGAAGGTGTGTTCGACGGCGAGGTCCCGCGGGTGATCCACGCCGAGCCGGCCGGTGACCAGGACGCCTTCACCGTGCTGACGAAGATCGAGGGTGTGCCGCTGTCCGAAGCGGAGCCGCCGGACTGGCAGCCGATCTACGTCCAGCTGGGCAAGATCCTCCACCGCATGCACCAGATCCCCCAACCGGCGTACGGGTATCTGGTCGATCAGATCCTCGAGCCGCTGCCGGACAACGAGCAGTACGTCCAGCGTCAGTTCGCGAAGAAGCTCGGCGAGTTCGAGCAGCTCGGCGGCGACCCGGCACTGCACCAGCAGATCACCGAGTACGTCGCGAAGCACACCGCCGACCTGGCCATCGACCACGCGGTCCTCTGCCACAACGACTTCCACGAGGGCAATATCCTGGTCGACCCGCAGACCTGGCAGGTGACCGGCTTCATCGATGTGGAGAACGCGATCGCCGCCGATCCGCTGATGGATGTCGCGAAGACCGTCGCGTACTCGATCCGCGACAACGCCGAGAAGTTCGCCGGGCTCGAGGCCGGGTACGGCGCTCTCGATCCGGAGAAGCTCGCGCTCTACCGGGTCTACCACTCGCTCGAACTATGGGACTGGTTCAAGTCGATAGGAGAGACCACCTACCTGGACAGCATCGCGGGCGACATCGCAGGTTTGGTCAGCGGTACCGTGTGAGTCATGCGAGCTGTGGTGTGTGAAGGTACAGGCGGACTCGAGGTTCTGACGGTCGGCGAGATCCCGGATCCGACCCCGGCCGTCGACGAGGTCGTGATCGACGTCGTCGCCGCGGGTGTGAACCGCGCCGACCTCCTGCAGCGGCAGGGCTTCTATCCGCCGCCTCCGGGCGCACCCGGCACGATCGGGCTTGAGGTCTCCGGCCGGATCGCGGCGGTCGGTTCCGAGGTGACCGACTGGGCCGTCGGCGACGAGTGCTGCGCGCTGCTGGCCGGAGGCGGGTACGCCGCGAAGGTCGTCGTACCGGCGCCGCAGGTGATGCCTGTGCCGGACGGGGTCGACCTTGTCAGCGCGGCCGCGTTGCCCGAGGTGGTGGCGACCGTCTGGTCGAACATCTTCATGGGCGCGCACCTCAAGGACGGCGAGACCTTCCTGGTCCACGGCGGTGCCTCCGGCATCGGCACGATGGCCATCCAGCTCGGCGTCGCGCACGGCGCACGCGTGCTGACGACCGTCGGCAGCAAGGACAAGATGGCGTTCTGCAGCGCGCTCGGTGCCGACGTCGCGATCAACTACAAGGAAGCCGAGTGGGCCTCGGTGGTCCAGGAGGCGACCGGCGGCGCCGGGGCCGACGTCATCCTCGACATCATCGGCGCGAAATACCTGACCGACAACGTGAAGTCCCTCGCGTACGACGGCCGCCTGGTCGTGATCGGTTTCCAGGGCGGGGCGAAGGGTGAGCTGGACATGGCCCGCCTGCTCAGTCGCCGTGCCTCGGTGACGGCGACCAGCCTGCGGTTCCGCTCGGTCGCGGACAAGGGACGGATCGTCGCCGAGGTCGTCGGCCACGTCTGGCCGCTGGTCGCCGCGAAGAAGGTCCGCCCGATCGTCCACACCACGTTCCCGCTGGCCGAGGTGGCCGAGGCACACCGCGCCCTCGAGGAATCAACCCAGATCGGCAAGATCCTGCTAACCCTCTAGGGCCCCAACCACGCGGGATCGGGTTCGGGTTCAGCGTCACGCGCTTCAGCCTCGGCGCCCACGTCCTGACCGCAACGTCCGAAAGACCGGAGGGCGGGTCTCCGGTCTTTCGGACGTTAAGTCGGTCGCGGGACTAACGTCCGAAAGATCGGAGGGCGGGCGTGCGGTTTTTCGGACATTAGCGGCCGGGGTGCTGGCCGGGGCAGCCGCTCGGTGGGATGGAGCTGGTCCGCGCGAGGGGATGGTTAGCTGGCCTGGGGATTGACCGTGGCATACCGGGTATGCATACTCGGTATCTATGTCGATCAAGCACGGACTGCTGGCGTTGCTCCGCGAGGAGCCGAAGTACGGCTACCAGCTGCGCGGTGAGTTCGAAGCCGCCACCGGGGCGACCTGGCCACTGAACATCGGGCAGGTCTATACGACCCTGACCCGGCTGGAGCGCGACGGTCTGGTCCGGGCCGCGTCGACCGAGGCCGACGGCCGCTCGATGTACGAGATCACCGACGCCGGCCGGGACGAGCTGAACAGCTGGTTCCAGACCCCGGTGACCCGCGAGTCGCGCCCGCGCGACGAGCTCGCGATCAAACTCGCGCTGGCGCTGGCCGTTCCGGGGGTCGACGTCAGCGCTGTCGTTCAGCGGCAGCGGGCGGCGACGATGCAGTCCCTGCAGGAGCTGACCCGGCTGAAGCGCGGCGACCGCGATGGCGAGATCTCCTGGCTGCTCGTGCTGGAGTCGATGATCTTCGCCGCCGAGGCCGAGATCCGCTGGCTCGACCACTGCGAGTCCATCCTGTTAAGGCACCGCGGCCGACCGGCGAAACAGGTCCACCCGGTTGAGGAAATCACCGAGGTGACCCAATGAGCGCCGTACTCGACATCCGCAACCTGAGCAGGACCCACGGCCACGGCGAGCAGGCCGTGCACGCGCTCCGCGGCATCGATCTGAGCGTCGCGCCCGGCGAACTCGTCGCGGTGATGGGCCCATCCGGTTCGGGCAAGTCCACGCTGCTGACCTGCGCCGGCGGCCTCGACCGGCCGACCGGCGGCGAAGTACTTGTCGACGGCAACGATCTCGTCACCCTCAGCCGGGCCGGCGTGGCCGCCCTGCGCCGCCGCCGGATCGGCTACGTCTTCCAGGACTTCAACCTGATCCCGGCCCTGACCGCCGCCGAGAACGTCGCACTCCCGCTCGAGCTCGATGGCACCCGGACCAGGACCGCCCGCAAGTACGCCGAAGCTGCTCTGCAGGAAGTAGGTATTGGTGAGCTCGCCGACCGTTTCCCCGACGACATGTCCGGCGGCCAGCGCCAGCGCGTGGCGATCGCCCGGGCCATCGTCGGTGAACGACGACTACTACTCGCCGACGAGCCCACCGGAGCCCTCGACTCCGAAACCGGCGAAGCCGTTCTCCAGCTCCTCCGCGACCGCTGCGACCAGCACGGCATCGCCGGCGTCCTCGTCACCCACGAAGCCCGGCACGCCGCCTGGGCCGACCGAGTGGTCTACCTGCGCGATGGTGTCCTGGTAGGTCAGGCCGGTCCGTTGTCCGACGCCGACGAACTCCTGCAGGAGAGCCGCTGATGGGCAGCTGGGGCCCACCACTCCGGATCGCTCGAAGAACCACCCGCAAGTCGATCGGCCGCACGCTCCTGGTCGCGGCCTTGATCGGCCTGCCCGTGTTCGCCGCGACCTGGAGCGGCGTGACCGGCCGCTCCGCCCACCCGTCCGGTGAGCTGCTGGCCCGGGTCACCATCGGTCAGGCCGACGCGCAGCTCACGGTGACGGCGTACAACAAGATCGACCTCCAGTACGGCGAGCCGGCGCTCGGCGTGATGCCGGGCGCTCCCCTGGACGGCAAGCGGGTGCGGAACCCTGCGACGTTCGACCCGTTGCACGTGCTCCCGCCAGGGACCCACGTAGCCCTGCAGTTCGACAATGCCGGCACCGCGGAGGTCAAGGGCCCGAACACGGTCAACAGTGTCAGCGTGGTGGTCGGTGACGGGCAGGATCGACTACTCAAGGACACCTTCCGGCTCGACGAGGGACGCTTCGCGACCGCGCCGGACGAAGTCGCCGTCTCCCCGGGCCTGGCCAAGCATCTCGGCATCACGACACTCGGCGGCTCCCTGAACACGGCGGACGGCAAGGCCTACAAGGTGGTCGGGGTCGCCCGGCAGATCGAGCAGACCAGCTCCTGGCTGCTGTTCGCGGCACCGGCCACCACCCTCGTCCCCGCGGCGCCGGTCGACACGCGCTACCTGCTCGATCTCCCTGACTCGGTCGACCCACATGCACTGATTGCTCCCCTCGGTGCCCAAGGGTTCATCTTGTTGCCGAGAGCAAATATCATCGATCCGCCGCCGAACCCCTCCGGCTATCCCGGCAACGCGATCGGCCCGTACGCCGCGATGGCGCTCGCGATCGGCTTCGGCGTCCTCGAGATCGTGCTGCTCGCCGGTACGGCGTTCGCGGTCGGCGCCCGGCGGCAGACGCGAGAACTCGGGCTGGTGCTCGCCAGCGGCGGGACCGCCCGCGATGTCCGGCGAATCGTTCTGCTGCAAGGGCTTTTCGCCGGAGTCGTCGGGGTCAGCAGCGGTCTGCTGCTCGCTGCCGTGGCACTGATCGCCGGCCGGTCGCTGTGGGAACGCAGGACCTCAACACTCTTTCTGGAATGGCAGATTCCCTGGACGGCGATCATCACGATCAGCCTGATCGGGCTGTTCGCCGGGCTGGCGGCGGCCGTCGTACCGGCGATCAGTGCTGGGCGGCAGACGCCGATGGCGGCTTTGGCCGGCCGTTTCGCGGCGACGACGAAACGCCAGCCGATCCGCAAACCCGCACTCCTGCTGGTGATCGCGGGCGTCGTCCTAGTGGTCGCCGGCTCCGGGCTGCTGGCAGCGGACCTCGCCGCGGCGCAGCGGCAGTTCAGCGAAAGCGATCACTACCAGGCGACCGCGACGCCGGTCGGACCGATCGCCTTGGTGCTGCTTGGCATTACGACGGCGATCGCCGGGCTGATCTGGATGCTGCCGAGTCTGGTCAGCACGATCTCCGGCCTGGCTGGACGGTTGCCGCTGAGCGGGCGGCTCGCGATGCGCGACGCGGCCCGGCACCGGCACCGCACCGCGCCGGCCGTGGCGGCGATCATGATGTCGGTCGCCGCTACCGCCGCAGCCGCCTTCGCCGGTGCCAACTCCATCGCTGCGGACTCCGCGGAGTACATCCCGATCGCCCACCGGGGAAATGCGAGTGTGCGGTTCGACGACGGCCCCGGCGGGGTCGCGTACTCACCCGAGCTCGAACGGCGGGTCGGCGCACAGTTGTCGGCCGAACACACCTATCGGTTCGGCATGATCAACGTGGCGCGTCCGGACCGCGCCCCGGCGTACCTGGGCGTGCAGCCTCCCGGCGTTAAGTCGGAGGAATCGCCGGCCTCCTTCATCGGTCTGGTGGTCGTGGATCCGGCATACCTCGAGCAGTTCGACGGCAGCGGTCCGGAGTTGGCGGCCCGCCTGCGCGGTGGCGACATCGTCGTACCGAGCAGCGACTTCACCACCACGAGCTCGGTCGACATCGGCTTCACAGATCCGGCGCAGCCCACGAAAGTCGTTCAGCACAAGGCGTCGTACGCCGGAGCGCTGCCGCTGATCCAGGTGCTGCAAGGCCAGGCGCTGATCGGGCCGGACGCGGCCGCGAAGATCGGCCGGGTGAACACGTTCATGGTCGAGTACCAGGTGAAAAGCTTGCCGACAAAGGACGACCTCGCCGCCACGGACGTGGTTCTCGGTCACGACAAGTTGCTGACCGTGGAGCAGGGATACCAGAACCCGGGCGACAAGATCCTGCTCGGCGTCCTCACCGCCGCGGCCGTGGTCACTCTGCTCGGGGTGGCGATCTCGGTCTCCTTGTCCGCGGCCGAAGGCCGGGCCGACCTCGCCACCCTGGCGGCGGTCGGCGCGTCACCACGCCGTCGGCGGAACCTCGCCGCGGCGCAGGCATGGATGCTCGGGCAGCTCGGATGCGTGCTGGGTGTGGGGGTCGGCGCGCTCTACGGCTACACCGCGCACGCGGCCTTCGGCTCGCCGCACTTCACAGTCCCCTGGGCGGAGATCGGCGGCACGCTGATCGCCGTACCTCTATTCGCCGCGGCGCTGGCCTGGCTGCTGACCCGGTCCCGCCTCCCGATGGTGGCTCGCATCGACTAGCTGGCGATGACTAGCTCGCGATGTGGGCGACCTCGGGGTAGGCGACTGGGTACGGCGGGGTGCTGGTGACGCGCCAGTCGCCGCAGGCACAGCGTTGATAGACGACGAGTCCTTCGCTGACTTGATGGGAGGACACCGCGCTCCAGCGGTGCCGATGAGTCTCGGTCTGGGCTGTCATAGGTCCATCGTGCTGTAATGGCATTATGCATCTCAACCCTTACGGTGCGGACGCGGTGCTGCTGGCCGTCGACCTGATCAGCAGACCGCCGGCGACCCCGGTCGAACTGGCGGAGATCTGCGAGGAGAACCGGGTCGACAGCAGCCTGATCCGCGAGCGCAAGGCGACGCAGGCCGACCTGGCCGCGGTCCGCGTCGCGTTGGCCGAGTGGCTCGAGGTGGCCGATGCGACCGACGACCAGACTCGCGTCGACCTGATGAACGCGATGCTCGCCAAGTACACCGAGCATCCGCGGCTGACCAACCACGCCGGCGACGGCTGGCACGTGCACTACCGGCCCGACAACGTGCCGGTCGGCCGACTCGTCGCGACACTGATCAGCACCGGTACGGCGTTGCACCTGGCCGGGCGTGGCATCACCCGACTCGGCCGTTGCGCTACTGAGGGTTGCAGCAACGTGTACGCCGACCTCTCGCGAACCGGCCGTCAGCGCTACTGCAGCCCGGCTTGTGCGAATAGAGACGCCGTACGGCGTCATCGCGCCAAGCAAGCCTAGGATGGCCAGATGAGTGAGAGCAGCAGCGGCGAGGGCCAGGAGATGCCGATGGCCGGGGCACGGACCGAGGACGGCAAGGTGCTGATCGTCGGGCCGGACGGCATGGCTGTCGAGGGACCGCCGCGCTCGAGCGACGACGACGATCACGATGAGCCACGATCGGTGACCGAACTGGTCGAGCAGCCGGCCAAGGTGATGCGGGTCGCGAACATGATTCGCCAATTGCTCGACGAGGTGAAGTCGGCACCGCTCGACGAAGCGTCACGGCAGCGGCTGCGGACGATCCACGAAGCTTCGATCAAGGAGCTGGAGAGCGGCCTCGCGCCGGAGCTCGTCGAGGAGCTGGAGCGACTCAGCCTCGACTTCACCGAGGACAGCACGCCGACCGAGGCCGAGCTGCGGATCGCACAGGCCCAGCTGGTCGGTTGGCTGGAGGGTCTCTTCCACGGCATCCAGACCGCGCTCTTCGCCCAGCAGATGGCCGCACGCCAGCAACTGGAGGGCATGCGGCGCGCACTCCCCGGCGGTCAGCAGCCGCCCGGCGAAGAAGGACCCGGCTTCCCCGGCGCCCCACGGGCCACTGATGGCCCGGGCAGCAACGGGATGTATCTCTAAGCCCTAAAGGTCGAACAACTCCTCGAGGACGGCGGCGACGCCGTCCTCGTCGTTTGAGGGGCACACCCGGTCAACAGCAGCCAGTACGTCGGTGTGCGCGTTCGCCACCGCGTACGACATACCGGCCCAGGCGAGCATGGGCAGATCGTTGAGTGAGTCACCGAAGGCGATCGTGTCGGCGGCCGGGATGTCCAGCTCGGCTGCGAAGTCCGCGAGCATCGCTGCCTTCGAGACACCAGTCGCACTGATCTCGACCAAGCTCGTCCCGCCACTGTGGCTGGCAGTCACGCGCTCACCCACCACTGCGCTGACATGCGCGAGCAGTTCGTCGGAATGCCAACTCGGGTGCCGGACAAGCAGTTTGGCGGCCGGCTCGGCGAGTAGCTCCTCGAGCTCGGCGATCAATGTGTTCTCGGGTTGCGGCCAGCGATTCACGTACCGCGGTTCCTGTCCGTAACGGTCCGATCGCTCAATGGCGAACTCCACCTCGGGAATGACCGATCGGATCGCGATTGCCACTTCGTGCAATACGCCCGGATCGATCAGCCGGGTCCGGATCGCGTGCTGGTGTGCGACGTCGTACAGAATGGCGCCGTTGGCAACTATTGCAATTCCGTGATCGCCGACCAGATCTGCCAGTTCGTGCAACCAGCGAGGTGGCCGCGCGGTGACCATCACGAAAACACTTCCGGCGCGTTGGGCAGCGGTCACGGCGGCGCGGGTGCGGTCGGAGACCGAACGATCACTGCGCACCAAGGTTCCGTCAAGATCGGTCGCGATCAGGCGGGGCGGGCGGGGAGCTTCAGGAGCCGTCACGCGCCCACCGTACCGAGGTTCCGCACTACCGCCGGAACACCCCTGGGCGCAAGGTTCCGGAGATCGGTTTCTGATGATTCTGATCAATCTGATTGAGTATTTGACAACGTCACCAGACCGTTACGGCAACATGCTGCAAAGGCAGCTAGTTCCCCTGCGCAGCAGGGAGAACGCGTGATTTCATGCGGAGGTCTGGCGGGGAACCCGGAGCGATTCGACCGCGTCGTATGCCTGTTCTGGATCAGCACGACTGAGACAGCCCGCCAGCGAACCAGCAGACGTAACGTCCGCAAATTGATGCGGATTTGGCTGCAACCAAATCCTCAGCAGCGACGTCAACAGTTATGGATCAGTCTGTCCCGCGACAGGGACGACAACGGTGGGTCGGCAACAGTTCGCCGTTCCATCAGCTAGTGGATCCGTGTGACCGAACGGCGTTCACCGTTCGTTCATGTGAGTCCGGATACTTGGGGAGCCTTGATGACCGTCAGCAGCGCCACTCGCACGGGACAAATGCAAGCTGTCGACACATCTTCCAGCACAGTTGGGGCCATGACCGGATGTATCGCCCGGTCGGATATTTTCCAGCACCGCCTGATGGAAGAGCCGCCGCCCGCCTCGGCAACCCGCCGGACCCGGGAGCGGTACGAACAGCTGGTGCGGGAGGCAAAAGCCTTGTGTGCCTCGTGTCCACTGTTCACCGACTGCCTCTACAGCGCCGTCGCCGAACATGATGTGAGCGGCTTCGTCGCCGGAACCACCGCCGCACAACGCCGTTCGATGCGGAACCTGCTCGACGTCGAAGTGCAGGCCGACGACTTCGACCAACTGGCCGGAGCCCGCGGCACGCGGCGCCCGGTGAGCCACGAAGAAGTACTGCGCCTGCGCGGCCAGTACCCCAACGACAGCCTGGAATCCCTTGCCATGCGGCTGGGATGCTCGCTGTCGACGGTCAAGCGGCACCTGCGCCGGGCCCGGCGCGGCCAGAGCCCGGCCACCAAGACGCCGCGGCCGCGGCCCGAGGTGAACGCCGTCCTGGACGCCTTCGAGACCGTCGTGGAAGGCCAGTCCTGCCAGCCACGCCGCGGCGGTAGCCGCGTCGCCTGATCCGGCCCTCGGCCCGCCAGCGGATTGCCGGATCACTCTGCGCATCGGCCCGGAATCCCTGTGTAGACAGGGGTTCCGGGCCGTTTTGTTGCTACTGGCAAGCTTCACTGCTGGCAACCTATTTTGTTCTGGTCGAAAGGTTGGCGCAGACCTCCGGCCCGGGACCACACTGGTCCGGTCTCAGAAGTAGCGATTCAGTACGGCGGCAACCCCGTCGTCGGTGACCGACTTGGTCACCTCGTCGGCTGCCGACTTCACCTCGTCGGGAGCCGCGCCCATCGCGACCCCGTGGCCGGCGAACGTCAGCATCTCGATGTCGTTGCGGCCGTCCCCGATCGCGAGCAGTCCCGACGCATCCAGGTCGTACTGCGCCAGCGCCACCTTCAGCCCGGTCGATTTGTCGACGCCTTCGGGCGCGATGTCGAGCCAAGCCGTCCAACCGACGAAGTAGCCGACACCGTGCAGACCGAGTCGCTCGGCCAGCCGGACGAAGTCGGCCTCGGACTGCTCCGGGTCGCGAATGATCAACCTGGTCACGGGTTCCGGCGCGAGCTCCTCGTCGGTGACCACGCGGATCTTGGCGTACTTACCGAGGTCGCCGTCCGGGAACGGCGCGGTCACCAGGTAGGTCCCGTCGTACTCCTCGACGGCCATCCGGGCATTCGGCGCGTGCTCGCGCACCGACGCGATCACCGTGCGCGGATCGAACGTGCGCTCGTCGAGCACTTCACCGTCGGGGTAGCGCAGCGTGCGCGCACCGTTGCTCACGACAACCAATCCGTCCGGCAGGCCGAAGCGGTCGGCCACCGGCTTGGTGGTCGACCACGCGCGGCCGGTAGCCAGAAAGACCGGCACCTGTGCGGACGCACGCCGTACCGCGTCGACGACCGCGGGCGACAGCCCTTCGTCGTGGTCGATCAGGGTGCCATCGATGTCGAGGGCAACGGCTGTCGGGGCGAAGGGCTGTCCGCTCATCTATTTGACCGGCTCGAGGACTTCGCGGCCGCCGAGGTACGGCTGGAGCGCCGTCGGCACCCGCACCGAACCGTCCGCCTGCTGGTGCGTCTCCAGGATCGCGACGATCCAGCGGGTCGTGGCCAGCGTTCCGTTCAGCGTCGCCACCGGCTGCGTCTTGCCGTCGGCGTCGCGGTGCCGGATGTTCAGCCGGCGGGCCTGGAAGTCGGTGCAGTTCGACGTCGAGGTGAGCTCGCGGTACGCGCCCTGGGTCGGCACCCAGGCCTCGCAGTCGAACTTCCGGTACGCCGACTGACCCAGATCGCCGGTCGCGGTGTCGATCACCCGGTAGCTGAGCTCCATCTTGTCGAGCATCTGCTTCTCCCAGTCCAGCAGCCGCAGGTGCTCCGCGGCAGCGTCCTCGAGATTGCAGTAGGAGAACATCTCGACCTTGTCGAACTGGTGGACGCGGATGATCCCGCGGGTGTCCTTCCCGTGCGAGCCGGCTTCCTTGCGGTAGCAGGACGACCAGCCGGCGTACCGGATCGGGCCGTTGGACAGGTCCAGGATCTCGTCCATGTGATAGCCGGCCAGCGCGACCTCCGACGTACCGGTCAGGTAGAGCTCCGGGTCGTCGAGGCGGTAGACGTCGTCGTGCGCCGACAGATAGCCGGTGCCGCCCATCACCTCGGGCTTGACCAGGGTCGGCGTGATCATCGGGGTGAAGCCGTTCTCCACCGCCTGCTGGATCGCCAGCTGCAGCATGCCGAGCTGCAGCAGCATGCCGGCGCCCTTGAGGAAGTAGAAGCGGGCACCCGAGACCTTGGCGCCGCGCTCCATGTCGATCGCGCCGAGCAGCTCGCCCAGCTCGAGGTGGTCGCGCGGCTCGAAGCCCTCGGCCGCGAAGTCGCGCGGCTTGCCGATCTCCTCGACCACGCGGAAGTCGGCCTCGCCACCGACCGGCGCCTCGTCCGAGACCAGGTTCGGCAGCGACGCGGCCAGCTCGTCGTACCGGCGGCCGGCGTCGTTCGCCGCCGCCTCGTTGGCCTTCACCTCGGCGGCCAGGGTCTTGGTCCGCTCCAGCAGCGCGGTGCGCTCGTCACCCTTGGCCTGGGCGACCTGCTTGCCGAGCGACTTCTGCTCGGCCCGGAGCGCCTCGAAGGCGGAGATGGACGATCGACGCTCGCTGTCGGCGACCAGGATCTGGTCGACCAGGTCGGTACTCTCGCCGCGCTTGGTCAGGGCGGCACGTACGACGTCAGGGGTCTCACGGAGCAGTTTCGCGTCAATCACACCCTGAGGGTATCGGGGCGTGTCTGAACCGGCGAAGTCAATTCGGGATGATGGGGTGGGCCTACTGACTACAGAGGGGGAATTGAGCGGGCGATGAACCACCATCCACCCAGTCCGGTCGGCCGTGCGCTGACAGTTGTCCTGGGCGCGGTGCCGTTCACCGTCATCACCCTCCTCGTCTTCGGGCACTGGCCGCCGCTGGCGCAGTGGGACACCTCGGTGGCCGCCCGGGCTTCCGCGTACGGCGCGACGCACCCGAACGTGGTCGACATCTGGCAGGTGGTCGGGGCGGTCGTCCTGCCGTGGACGTCGCGAGCCGTGATCGTGGTCGTCGCCGCCTACCTGTGGCACCGCCGGGCTCGGCTGCTGACGGTCTGGCTGCTGGTCTCGGCCGGTGCGGAGCTCGGACTGGTCCAGGCCGCCAAGTACATCTTCACCCGGCCTCGACCGGTCCAGATGCTCGTCGAGAACGACGGCTGGTCGTATGTGTCCGGCCACGCCACCGCGGCGTTCGTGATGGCCGGGGCGCTCGGCGTGGTGCTGCCGTCCGTGCGGGGCTGGCGGCGACGGTTCCGGCTGCTGGTGCTGATTCCGGTGATCGCGGTGGTGTGGATCGCGTCGGCGGACCGGATCGCGCTGAACGTGCACTACGTGTCCGACGTACTGGGTGGGTGGGCGCTCGGCCTGGCGATCCTGACCGCCACCTCGATCGGCTTCGGACTGCGGCCGGGGTTGCGCCGCCGGCGCCGTCGTACACCGTCTTCGCCTGATGAGATCGCGAAGCCACCGCGGGCGGCAGTGATCGTCAACCCGATCAAGGTCGGGGACGGCGTGACGTTCCGGCGGAAGGTGACGCGGTCGCTGGAGCTGCGCGGGTTCGACGATCCGCTCTGGCTGGAGACCCGGGTGGACGACTCCGGGAACGCGATGGCCAAGCGCGCGATCGAGTACGAGTCCGACCTCGTGCTGGTGGCCGGTGGGGACGGGACGGTTCGGGTGGTCTGCGCGGCACTCGCGCATACCGGGATTCCGGTCGGCGTGATCCCAGCTGGGACCGGGAACCTGCTCGCTCGCAACCTGCACATCCCGCTGGACCTGGACGACGCGCTCGAGCGGATCCTGGAAGGACGGGACCGGCGGATCGACATGGTCTCCGTGTACGGCGATCAGCTGGACACGGACCGGTTCGCAGTGATGGCGGGGCTGGGGCTGGATGCGGCGATCATCTCCGGTGCACCGCCGGTGCTGAAGGCGCAGATCGGGTGGCCGGCGTACCTGGTGTCGACGGCCCGGAACATCAACCACCCGTCGGTGCGGGTGCGGATCACGCTGGACGACGAGGTGTCGATCGAGCGCCGGGTCCGGACCGTGGTGATCGGGAACGTCGGCATGCTGCAGGCGAACATCCCGCTGCTGCCGGACGCGCGGCCGGACGACGGCCTGCTCGACGTGGTCGTGATCGCGCCGCGGCGGGTCACCCAGTGGCCGATCGTGGTCTGGCGGCTGATGACCCGCACCAACCGCGCCGACATGTACCTCGAGCGCTTCACCGGCCGCAAGGTCGAGATCGAGGCCGCCGTCGACGTCGAACGCCAACTGGACGGCGACCCCATCGGCCCCGGCCGCTCCCTCACCGCCGAGATCGAGCCCGGCGCCCTGATCGCCCGAGTCCCCCGCGGCCGCTGACCCGTCCCCATCTCGCGGGTCAGGCGACGGTGGGGCCGGCTTCTTTGCGGAGGGTTTCGAGGGCTTCCTCTTCCTCCGGCGAGAGCTTGGACTCGCTGGCGAAGGAGCGGATCTCCTTGGCGTAGGTGCGGGCGTCGGCGCGGCTGTTGATCGAGGTCAGGATCACACCGTGGCCGTTGTCGTCCAGCAGGGCGAGGGACCAGGACAGCTTGCCGCCGGTGTCGCCGAACGCGTCGTACCGGACCATGGCGAGGTGTTGGAGGGTCTCGCGCACCTCGGCGCGGGTCACCTCGATGTCCTTGCCGAGCCGGCGCAGCTCGGACTTGACCGTGCCCGGCTTGGCCTCGGGCTGGGGTTCCGGCTCGGGTTCCGGGACGACCGGTTCCACCTTGGCCGTCGTACCGGTCTGGGCCCGGACCGCCTGGATGGCGAACACGAGGGCGAGCACCGCCACGAACAGGGCAGCGATCCCGAAGGCACCGGCTAACGTCGAAGACACGCACGAGAGCCTAAGGCATCAGCGTTTACCTGAGTACTCAGGTGGTTGCGGAGCGTGCAGAACGACGGCCGGAAGAGGTGTCCGGGGCGTGGGCCACGTAGATTCACGACGTGACACATTTGCCTGACCAAGGACCACAGCCGGGGGTGCACGACCTCGGTTACGCCCGTCTCGACACTGACCGCCTGGAGCGCACCGGCGACGCCGAGGTCGTGTACGGCGCCGGCAAGACGCCATCGCAGGTGGTGGAACTGCTGCGCACGCTGCACGCCACGCACCCGGACACCGCCGTACTGGCGACCCGGCTGACGCCTGAGGCGCAGTCTGCCGTTTCTGAGGCGCTACCGGAGGCTCTGGTCGACCCAGTCGGCCGTACGGCGGTTCTCGGCGCTGTGCCGGTTTTGCGGGGGACCGTGGCCGTGGTGGCCGCCGGTACGTCGGATGCGCCGGTCGCGCTTGAGGCGGCGACTACTGCGCGGGTGTTCGGGGCGAACGTCGAGATGATCACCGACGTGGGTGTCGCGGGGCTGCACCGGATCCTTGGCGTGCGTGAGCGGCTGGACACGGCTGACTGCCTGATTGTGGTCGCCGGGATGGAGGGCGCGCTGCCGAGCGTCGTCGGCGGGCTCGTCGGCGTACCGCTGGTGGCTGTGCCGACCTCTGTCGGGTACGGCGCTTCGTTCGGTGGAGTGGCCGCGCTGCTGGGGATGCTGAACTCGTGCGCGCCCGGCGTGACTGTGGTGAACATCGACAACGGCTTCGGGGCCGGCGTGTTCGCCGCCCGGGTCGCCCGCCGCGCAGCACCCCGTGAGACGAAGGACGAGTCGTGAAGGTCGCCTGGATCGACTGCTCCGCCGGCGCCTCCGGCGACATGCTCCTGGGAGCTCTCCTGGACGCAGGTGCCGACCTGGCCTACGTGAACGCCGCTGTGGCCGCCGTAGACCCCTCCCTCTCCGTCCAGGTCGGCAGAACCGCCCGCCACCAGATAGCCGCCCTCAAAGCGTCAGTGGAGGTCAACGGCACGCCCCACCCGGAAGGTCCTGCCGAAGCTGGACACGGGCATGGGCATGGACACGGCCACCACAGTCATGGGCCCACGCGGCCTTGGGCTGAGGTGCGGCGGATTCTCGAGGCGGCCGAGCTACCGGACGTCGTACGGGCGCGGGCGCTGGACACGTTTGCTCGGTTGGCTCGGGCTGAGGCCACTGCGCACGGGGTGGACGTTGAGGGTGTGCACTTCCATGAGGTGGGCGCGCTCGACGCCATCGCGGACATCGTGGGGGTAGCAGCGGCTTCCGTCTCGCTGGGGCTGGAGCGGGTGGTGGTCTCGACGATCGCGCTCGGCGGCGGTCGGCAGGTGAAGGGACAGCACGGAGGGATTCCGATTCCGGGACCCGCGGTGCTGCATCTGGTCGCTGAGGCCGAGGCACCCGTGATCGGGGGCACAGCGCCGTACGAGATGACGACGCCGACCGGAGCCGCCTTGCTGGCGACGCTGGCGGACGAGTTCGGGATGATGCCGCCGATGCGAGTCGGCCGCACGGGTGTGGGCGCCGGCGGACGGGACCCGGTCGAGGTACCGAACATCCTGCGCGTGATTGTCGGCGAGACCACCGAGCGGGCTGCGACCCAACTCGTCTACGAGACGAACATCGACGACCTGGACCCGCGCCTCTGGCCGCCGGTCCTGCAGCGCCTGCTGGACGCTGGTGCCGCCGATGCCTGGCTAACCCCGATCCTGATGAAGAAGGGCCGTCCGGCACACACCCTGTCCGTACTCGTCAGCAGCACGAACGCCGACGCCGTACGCCGCGTTGTCCTCACCGAGACCACCGCCATCGGCCTCCGCGAGTACGACATCCGCAAGCACGCCGCCGACCGCGAGTTCACCACCGTCGACGTCGACGGCCAGCAGATCAGCATCAAGATCGCCCGGTACGACGGCCAGGTGGTCAACGTTCAACCGGAGTACGAGGACGTGGTCACCGCGGCAGCCGAGCTCAAGCGCCCGGTCAAAGCCGTGATGGCCAAGGCGATCGCGGCCGCCGAGAACCTCTGGACCTAACGCCCGGAGTACGCCGGTGCGAAGAAGACCAGCAGCGACAGGTCTTCGGTGATGTCGACGAAGCGATGCTCCTCTTCAGCCGGAACGAAGAGGACATCGCCCGGTCCCACCGGCTCCGCACCGGACGGCGTCACGAACGTCGCCCGTCCGGCCGTCACCACGTAGATCTCTTCCTCGTGATGCGGCGCCTGGTCGTCCACCCCGCCGGCCGGGATCGAGTACGTCCCGACGGACATCGACTCCGTCCGCAGTTGTTCGACGTAGTCGTTCGGCTCCCGGCGCACGAAGACACCCGCGCCCACCAGCTTCTTCATCCGGTGAGGCTAACGCGCAGCAGCCTTCTCCGGAACGGCTTTTTGCTTCCGCCGCGGCCAGTCGTACGGCCACCACTGAGCCCCGCTGCGACGGGCCCAAATGATCAACCCCACCAGTACGGCGAGCTCGATCGCCGGGCAGATGGTGTCCCGCAGCCGCGCACTGAAGAACTCCAGCGAATCGGACAGGCTCGCCGCGACCTGCCGTGCATTCGGGTCGCGGCCAGGTACATACGCGATCGCGAGCATCGTCGTACGGACGACCATCAGGCCGTCGACCTTCGACGCCGCCATCACCGCGAGCGGCATCCACGCGATCACGTCGTACCAGGGCAGTGAGTACATCGCCGTCAGCACCCACGCGATCGCATAGATCGTCGTGTACCGAACCGCGGCCGGTACCGGGTCGTCCGGGTGCGTCTGCGGGACGAGCGACTTCGGCATCACCTGCGAGAGCAGGATCGCGACCACGATCAGGCCGACCCACGCCAGGATCGCGAGGATCGTCCGGACGAGCGCTCCGGGCAGGAACAGGTCGAAGAGACTGAGCAGCACCTTGTGCGGCGTACCGGTCGAGATGAACGACGTCTGCGAGCGCGCCTGCTGGAACGCCTGCAGCCCGAACACGCCGTACAGGCCGCCCATCGCCAGCGCGCCACCGCCGCAGAGGTAGATCATCTTGCGCCGGTCGCCGCGCAGCGACCACAGCATCGCGATCCCGACGAGCCCGATCGACAGCTTGGTCGCGCCGGCCATCCCGATCAGGAGGCCGGCCACGAAGATATGCCGGCGCAGCGCCACCAGGGCGAGCACCGCGAACATCACCGCGATCGAGTCGTTGTGTCCACCGGCGAGGACCGCGAACAGCAGCAGCGGGTTCGCCATCCCGAGCATCACGACGCGACGGCGGGCAGGCAGGTTCGGGCCGACGAGCTTGAACAGGAGCAGGCTGGTCAGAACCAGACTGATCGCGACCGACAGTTGCAGCATCCACACCGTGAGCTGCATCGAGTCGCCACCGATCAGCGACGACACCCACTGGATCCAGGTTGCGATCGGGCCGTAGACACTGCGCGCGCCCTGCCACGGCCGTTCGGTCGCGGCGATCACCGGGTCGTACCCGAGCCGGATGGTGTCGGCCGGCGCCGTCGTGTACGGGTTGCCGCCGAGCGTCATGATCCGCCCGTACGCCGCGTAGATCAGCACGTCACCCGAGGCCATCGGCGGCACCAGCGTGATGGCCGCCGTCGTACCGATGCCCAGGGCAACCAATCGGGTGAGGCGCGGGGCCCAGCCGTGCTTGAGCGCCTTCAGGGCCAGCCAGACGCCGTACCCGCCGAGGGCGATCGCGACGTAGATCATCACCGAGACGAGCCAGTCGTTCGGCTTCGTGTCGAACCAGTACGACGGGAGCCACGCGTGCCGGTTGGTCAGCGTCAGCACGACCACTGAGGGGCCGAGCAGTCCGACGGCCACGATCAACGCCGTACAGGCGAGGTAGAGCGCGACGGCGCGTCGGCCGTACCGCTCCGCCAGGCGCGGGTCGGCGGTCTGTTCCGCGCTCATGGCGTGGTCTTCCGCGGGAACAAGCTGCGGAGCGACGGTCCACCCTCGGCGGGCAACGCGCTCCGCGCCGCGAGCGCGCGGCGTACATGGAGGTACTGACGGCCGCGGTGCAACTGCCCGCGCAGGTCGGTCCCGGTCGCCCGGTGCCGCACGTCGATCGGAACCTCGAGGATCCGGAAGCCCTTCCGGCCGAGATCGATGCTCAGCGCGGTCTCGACCCCGAACCCGGCGGCCAGCGGTACGGCGGCCTCGAACGCGACCCGGGTGAGGCAGCGCTGGCCGGAGAGCGGTTGCTCGGGCGCCCAGCCGGTCGCCTCCTGGATCCCGGCGCGGGCCAGCTTGACCACGAACCCGTGACCGCCGGCCTTGGAACCATCCGCCCGGATCTGCGCCGGCAGCGTGCCGATCGTCATGTCCGCGCGGCCGGACTGCACCGGCTCGATCAGCGGCGCGACAGCGCTCGCGGTATCGGTCAGGTCGGCGTCGAGGAAGAGCAGGTGCCGCGGACGGGCGCCGTCGCGCTCGGCGACCGCCGCCGCGCCGGTCTCCATCGCGGCTGCCTTGCCCCGGTTGCGCTCGTGGCGCACCACCACGGCTCCGGCCCGCTCGGCCGCCTGCGCGGTCCCGTCGGACGAGCCGTCGTCGACAACCACCACCAGATCGACCCCGATGAGCTTGTGCACCGCGTCGACCGTCGCCGCGATCCGCGCCGCCTCGTCCTTCGCCGGAATCACACAGGCGACGGCACGCTCGAACGGCTCAGGGGATGAATCAGCACCGGACACAGCACCGCAGCCTAGTTGCTCACCAGCCGATCTCCCGCGTCAGCGGCCACCCGGATCGGACATCTCGTTCTTTCGTACGACGGCGGCGTTTTGCACTGCCAGGCATATTGTCGGACAATCAGACAGAACCTCGACATCCGCCATCCCGGCGGGTGCTGCCGTAGCGTGGTGGGCAGGACCGACGAGAGGGCGGGCGGATGAGCCAGATGTACGGCGTCGACAGCGAGGTCGGCACGCTGCGGACAGTGATGCTGCACCGGCCGGGGAACGAGCTGCGCCGGCTGACCCCACGCAACAACGACAAGCTGCTCTTCGACGGCATCCCGTGGGTGGGCCGGGCCCAGGACGAGCACGACGCGTTCGCCCAGGTGCTCCGCGACCGGGGCGTCGAGGTCCTCTACCTGCACGAGCTGCTGACCGAAGCACTCGGTGATCCCTCGGCGCGAGAGCAGGCTGTTGAGGGCGCGATCGCGGATCTGCGGCTCGGTGACACGCTGCGTTCGTACCTGGCGGCGTCGCTGACCGCTCTCGACCCGGCCCAACTGGCCGAGGCGCTGATGGCCGGCGTACGGAACGACGAGGTCCGGGCGGGTGGGCTGGTCACGTCGCTGCTCGCGCACGAGGACTTCCTGATCGACCCGCTGCCGAACCTGCTCTTCACCCGGGACTCGAGCGTCTGGATCCGGGACTCGGTCGCTGTGACGTCGCTGGCGATGCCGGCGCGCGTTCGGGAGACGCAGCTGACCGAGCTGATCTACGGCTTCCACCCACGGTTCGCCGGCGCGGACAAGGTCTACGACCACTCGCTCGAACACGTGGAGGGTGGAGATGTGCTCGCGCTCGGCCCCGGCGTACTGGCTGTTGGAGTTGGCGAGCGGACCACGCCGGCTGGTGTGGAGCGGCTGGCCCGGCGAGTGTTCGCGAAGGACCTGGCGCACACCGTGCTCGCCGTACCGATCGCGCAGCAGCGCGCCACCATGCACCTCGACACGGTCTGCACGATGGTCGACGTCGACGCCGTACTGATGTATCCGAACATGGCCGAGGAGATGCGGGCGCTCGCTGTCACCACCGACGGCGACCAACTGCACGTCGCCGAGTCCGAACCGTTCCTCGTCGCGGCCGCCAAAGCCCTCGGCATCGACACCCTGCGCCGCATCGACACCGGCCTCGACCCGGTCACCGCCGAGCGCGAACAATGGGACGACGGCAACAACACTCTCGCCCTCGCGCCCCGCGTCTGCATCGCCTACGAGCGCACCGTCGAGACCAACCAGCGCCTCGAGGAGTCCGGCGTCGAGGTCATCCGCATCTCCGGCTCCGAACTGGGCTCCGGCCGCGGCGGCCCCCGCTGCATGTCCTGCCCCGTCCTCCGGGACCCGGCCTGACTCCTTAGTTCACGCCCTCACTTGACGGCGCAAGTAAGGCGGACGACACGCGGAGTGAAATCGGGGCTTGTGCAGAGACCCTCTCCTGAGTATTCTCCACGCTAGGCCCAGGCCCTGTTGCTCCCCCGTCAGCAGGACTTGGGCCGTCCACGTCCCGAAGGCCCCCGCACACCACGTGTCCGGGGGCCTTCGCACGTCCGCCACCACGCCCCCTCCCCGGGCCCTCGCACGTCCCGCCCACGGACCGCCGACGCTCGCCCCCGGCCTTCGCACGTCCCGCCCCCGGACCGCCGACGCTCGCCCCCGTAGCGACCCGACCCCCGGCAATTTGAGGGGATCTCCCCTGAAGTTGTCCCTTCTCCCCTCGAAATTTGAGGGGAGAACCAGCAACCTGAGCGGATATCCGCTGAAATGCGCGCGGCCGCGGTGGAGGGGTTAACAGGCGGTCTGAGGCGGCTGGGAGTTAACGGATGGGCATGACGCAGGCCCCGGACGGGGAGTCCGGGGCCTGGGGTGGGAAGTTAGCGGATGGTTAGTTGGCGGCTGGCCAGGCCGGCTCGGGCGGCTCGTTCTTCCGTCGACAACGGGGTGTCGGTTGAGAGGGCCTTGTCGAGGGCGGTGGCGAAGTCGGCGGCGGGTTTTTCGACGTCGGTGGCTTCGGTGTCGGTGGGGAGTTCCCAGACGGGAGCCAGGACGCCGAGGGCGCGGAAGGAGCCGATCAGGCGGCTGCCTTCGACGAGGGCCGACTGGCCGGCAGCGTGCAGGCGGGCCAGGGCGTCGAGCACCGTGTCTTCGGTGTGGGGCAGGACCCAGCGCAGGTAGCGGCGGTCGCCGATCTGGGTCCAGTACGCCGCGTCGACGGACTCGAGGCGGACGGTCGGGGCAGCAGCGGCGTTGGCGCGCTCCAACCCGGCGGCGACCTCGCCGGTCGGGTCTTCGACGTTCTCGCCGACCCAGAAGTCGAAGCCTTCGTGGACCTTGACCTCGATCGGCTTCGAGGTGTCGATCAGGTCCTGGAGGCGGGGACCGTCCTTCATCAGGTCGCCGACCTGGATCGGGTTCCCGGGCTCGGTGGTCAGCGCGGCGGTGATCGCGTGTGCGACGTCGCGGGACGGGTCACCGGAGGAGGCGTGCGTCTGCAGGCCGATCCAGATGGTCTCGTCGTCGCGGACCAGGCCGGGCATCGCCATCGGCAGCAACGTCACCAGGTTGACGGTCTTGCCGGAGTCCTTCAGCACGACCTGCGCCGTACCGGACGGGACGATCTCGCGGAACGCGATCAGGTCACACTCGGACGGCAGCCCCTCGAACGGGCGCACCACCCAGGTGTCGGCGGCGGCCGCGATCTCCTTGCCGTGGCACTGCTTGAACCGCTTGCCCGAACCGCAGGGGCATGGTTCCCGCGGACCGACGTCGACCAGGTCGGCCGGGTCGAGAGTGACGGTCGTCGTGTTCTTGGCGCGCTGCCGCGACTTCTTTCCCATGGCGGCAGTCTTACAGTGAAGACCGTCCCACGGCCAACCAGCTAGTTGGGAACGATCGCGTGCACGGTCCGGTGCGTCGCTGCGGTGCGGACGTCCCAGTGCGACGTCAGTACGTCGACGATCGCCAGCCCGCGGCCACCGATCGACTCGGGGTGGGTGTCGTCGATCCGCTGCGGCTCGGTCTCACCGCGCCCGTCCGTGACCTCGACATGAATGCCGGCCTTGTCGATCCACCAGGCCGCGCGTACCTCACCGGCCGGCAGTGCGGGCGCGTACCGGATGGCATTGGAGAGCAGCTCCGACAGCACGAGCTGCGCGTCGTCACAGGCCGCGTCAGCGACCCGGTACCGCTTCAGGTAGGCGGCCAAACGGCGCCGGGCGTCCGCTACCGCGGACACTTCGTGCGGCAGTACGACGTCGACGATACTCACGTCGGCAGGCAGAGTCGCTGAGGACAAGCAGGGTCTCCTCGATGATCGGAACAGCCATCAGAGGTTCTGCCCAGCTTCTTGCCGAGGAAAACACCGGCAGGTATTCCGTTACACAGTCCCGCCGGTAGATCACGGCGACTGTCGGGAAACTGTAATAAAAGCGACGGTATTTAACGTAACAATGACCGCGCGCATTCAACGAACTACGTTTCCGGACGTCCTATCTCACGCGCTTCGTCGGACAATATCCGGAGTACAGACTCCGGCCGGTCACTGATGATCGCGTCCACTCCGATCTCGCGGCAGTGCCGAATGTCGGCCTCCGCGTTCACGGTCCACACATGCACCTGGTGACCGTGCTTGTGCGCGCGATCGACGTACTCGGGGTGGGCGGTGACGATCTCCAGACTCGGGCCGGCGTACGAGACACCGGTCGGCAGCGACCCGTCCCGGAACCGCAGCGGCACCCGGTCCATCAGCAGCACGGTTCGCAGCTTGGGCGCCAGCACCCGCATTCGCCGCAGCGACAGCCACGAGAAGCTCATCACCCGGACGGGCGACTCCGTGCCGACCTTCGGATGCGACCAGCCGTATCGCCCGAGCGCCTCGATCAGTCGCCGTTCCACCAGTCCGGCGTACCGCGTCGGGTGCTTGGTCTCGATCGCCAGCTCCAGCGGCCGCCCGGCGTCGCGGACGGTCGCCAGCAGCTTGTCCAGCGTCAGAACCTTGGACAGGTCCGGATCCGGCAGCTCGGCCTCGTCGTCGAGATCCGACCACGGGTTCTTCCACGATCCCCAGTCGAAGCTCTCCAGCTCCTGCAGGCTCATCGTGGACAGCACGCCACGGCCGTTCGATGTGCGTTCGATCCGGCGGTCGTGGACACAGACCAGATGACCGTCAGCGGTCAGCCGGACGTCACACTCCAGCCCGTCGGCCCCGGCATCGATCGCCCGGCGGTACGCCGCCAGCGTGTGCTCGGGACTGGTTTCACTGGATCCACGGTGCGCCACGACGCTTGGGCGTTTCCCCATAGAGGTAACTCTGACACGGAAGCGGTCAGGGCAGGATGATCGCCATGGAGATGCGTGCGATCGTGCTGGACCACCCGGTCGAACCGGAGGAATTACGAGTACGGCGAGTGCCGGTTCCCGAGCCGGATCCGGGCTGGGTGCGGATCAAGGTGGAGGCCTTCGGACTGAACCGCTCGGAGTATCACCTCCGCGAGGGCCTGGCCGCCGGAGTGACGTTCCCGATCATCCCCGGCATCGAGGCGGTCGGCACCGTCGACAAGGCCCCGAACGGCGAGTACCACCCCGGCCAGCAGGTCGCCGCGATGATGGGCGGGATGGGCCGCAGCTATGACGGCGGATACGCCGAGTACGTCGTCGTACCGGCCTCGTCGGTCACCCCGGTCAGCACCGATCTCGACTGGGCCACCTTTGGCGCGCTCCCCGAGATGCTGCAGACCGCCCACGGCTCGCTGTTCACCGGCCTGGCCATCGAACCCGGCCAGAGCATCCTGATCCGCGGCGGTACGTCGTCCGTCGGGGTGGCCGCCGCGGCGATTGCCAAGGAACACGGTCTGACCGTCTTCTCCACCACCCGCAATCCCGACCGCGTCGACGTTCTCCGGGAACACGGAGTCGACCATCCGATCGTTGACGACGGCAACGTCGCGGAAAAGGTCCGGGAAATCCAGCCGGACGGCGTCCAGGCCGCTCTCGAACTGGTCGGCACTAATGTTCTTCCGGACACTCTGAAAGCCGTCGCCGTGCACGGTACGGCGTGCTTCACCGGAATGCTCAGCGACAACTGGACGATCCCGGACTTCTATCCGATGGACTATCTTCCGAACGGCGTCCGGCTCACCGCGTACGGCGGCGAGAGCAGCGATCTCCCCGCCGAAGCTTTCCAGCGGTACGTCGACCTCGTGGCCGCCGGCAAGCTCCCGATCCGCATCGACCGGGTCTTCACGATGGACGAGATCGGCGAAGCCCACCGGATCATGGCCGACGGCAAGGCAGTCGGCAAGCTGGTCGTCACAGTGAACTGATGCAGGGGGCGCCGCCCCCGACGCCCCCCGCATCAGGTCAGCCGGTTGCCTCCTGCAACAGCGAGGCCCGGCCAGCAGGACGCGCCAGACCGTAGTGGTCTCTCAGCGTCGTCCCGGTGTACTCGGTGCGGAACAGTCCACGGGCTTGCAGGATCGGGATGACCTCGTCCACGAACACGGTCAGCCCGGACGGAAGCACCGGCGGCATGATGTTGAAGCCGTCGGCTGCTCCGGCCGTGAACCACTGCTCGATCGCGTCGGCCACCTGGTCCGGCGTACCGGTGAAGGTGCGGTGGCCGCGGCCGCCACCGAGGCGGCCGATCAGCTCGCGCACGGTCAGCTTCTCGCGCCGGGCGAGCGTGACGATCAGCGTGTAGCGACTCTTCGCGCCCTCGATCTCGTCCTCGTCCGGCAGTTCGGCCGGGAGCTGCTGGTCGAACGGCAGGGCCTCCGGCGCGACCCGCAGCGTCTTGGCCAGCTGCAGCCGCGCGTACTCGGGCCGGATCAACTCATCCAACTGCGCCTCCAGCCGCTGAGCCTCCTCGACGGTCGATCCGATCACCGGCACAATCCCCGGCAGAATCTTGATCGTCGAGGGATCGCGGCCGAGCGCCGCCGTACGGGCTTTCAGATCGCGGTAGAAGTCCTGAGCGTCCTCAAGCGTCTGCTGCGCCGTGAACACGGCCTCGGCGTACCGGGCGGCCAGGCCCTTGCCGTCCTCCGACGATCCGGCCTGCACGATCAGCGGGTGCCCCTGCGGCGAGCGCGGCAGGTTGAGCGGGCCGCGGACCTGGAAGTGCCGGCCGACGTGATCGATCGGTACGACGCGGTCGTTGACCGCCCAGACGCCGGCCTCCTTGTCGGCGATCGCGGCGTCGTCCTGCCACGAATCCCACAGCTTGTACGCGACCTCGAGGAACTCCGCCGCGCGGTCGTACCGCTCCGCATGCGCCGGCTGATCGGCCAGGTTGAAGTTCTTCGCCGCGTCCGGTCCCGCCGTGGTCACGACGTTCCACCCGGCGCGACCGCCGCTGACGTGATCGACGCTCGCGAACCGCCGCGCCAGGTTGTAAGGATCGTTGTACGTCGTCGACGCCGTCGCGATCAGCCCGATCCGCGACGTGACCGCGGCGATCGCGGTCAGCAGCACGGTCGGTTCGAGCGAACCCGCCGGACGCCGGCCGACCTCGCCGAACAACGCCGGCGAATCCGCGAAGAACACCGAGTCGAACAATCCGCGCTCGGCGATCCGGGCCAGCTCCTGATAGTGCGCGACCGACGTGTTCGCGAACGGATTGCTCTCCGGCAACCGCCACGACGCCTCGTGATGCCCGGTGCTCATCAGGAACGCATTCAGGTGCAACTGCTTACTCACAACGAAACCCCCAACGCGTCAAGGAGCCGCGACCGCACCGCGGCGAACTCCGGGTCCGCCGAGCTCCGAGCGGCCCCCAGCGAGATCACCTCTTCAGCAACCAACCGACCAGCATCAAGGACGATCACCCGGTCGGCCAGCACGATCGCCTCATCGACGTCATGCGTCACCAGCAGTACGGCGGGCTGGTGCGCCGCGCACAACTTGCGCAGCAACGCGTGCATCTTCAGCCGGGTCAGCGCATCGAGCGCACCAAAGGGCTCATCGGCCAGCAATAGCTCAGGTTCACGGACCAGCGACCGCGCCAACGCGACCCGCTGCTGCTCACCGCCCGACAGCTCGTTGGGCCAAGCGTCCTCCCGTCCGGCGAGCCCAACCTCGGCCAGACTCTGCCGCCCACGCTCCTCTGCGCCCCGCAGCCCGAGCACGACGTTGTCCAATACCTTTGCCCACGGCAACAACCGGGAATCCTGGAAGACAACCGACACCTGCTCCGGTACGGCGATCTCTCCCGAACCGTCGACCGATGGATCCAGACCGGCCAGCGCCCGCAGCAACGTACTCTTGCCGGAACCACTCTTTCCCAGCAGGGCAACGAATTCCCCGGGCGCGATGTCCAGATCAACACCATCCAGTACGGCGCGATCGTCGTACTGGCGTACGAGGTCGCGGACCTGGACAGTGGTTACGATGCCAGCGTACGGCGCCACGTCAGGGCCCTCCTCTGAATCAAGCGGACAACGCCGTCGGAGAGCAACCCGAGAATGCCGTACAGGACCAGACCGACGATGATGATGTCGGTCTGCCCGTAGGTCCGGGCCAGCTCCATCATGTAGCCGATACCGCTGGTGGCGTTGATCTGCTCGACCACCACCAGCGACAGCCAGGCGCCGGTCACGGCGAACCGCAGACCGAGCAGGAACCCGGGCAGCGCACCCGGCAGGACGACCCGGCGGATGAACTCGCGCTGCGACAGACCCACGGTCTGCGCGAGTTCGACGTACCGGCTGTCGATCGTGCGCAGGCCGTTGTGCGTGTGTAAGTAGATCGGGACGAAGACGCCGAGCAGGATCGTCACGACCTTCATCGACTCACCGATGCCCAGCCACAGAATCAGCAGCGGGAGCAGGGCGAGTGACGGGATCGCGCGCTTGATCTGGATCGGGCCGTCGAGAACCGCCTCGCCGAGCCGGGACAGGCCGGAGATCAGCGCCAGTACGACGCCCAGCACGATGCCGAGGGCGAGTCCGAGCAGGGCGCGTTGCGACGACGTCCACAGGTTCGACTGCAGGCGGCCGTCGGAGATGAGCTCACCGGCGGTCGTGACAACCGTCCACGGCGCCGACAGGACGCGCTGGTCGATCCAGCCGGTGGCCGAGCCGATGCTCCACACGGCCAGCAGCAGAACCGGTCCGATCGCGGCACCGAACTTGATCGGCTTCCCCGGTCCGAGCCGTCGCCGCCGTACGACGGGAGCGGTCCGCGCCGCAGTCCGCACTCCCGGCAGCGTGGTGACGGTCATTTGACCGCTCCTGCCTTGATCGCGTCGGCCGCGACGGCCTGGAACCGCAAGTCGTACAGGTCCTTGGCCTGGATCACCGGGTTCTTGGTCTCCTTGGCCAGCAGTTCGATCGTCTCCTGGTGCCGGGTGATCGCGTCACTCCAGTCGGCCGGGATGTCGGCGTGTCCGGCGTTGTCGACCAGCCACTGGCCGTCGGCCTCGGTGAGCCCCTGGTCCTTCACGTAGTACCCGGCGATCCATTCCTTCGGGTGCTTGTCGATCCAGTCCTGCGCGACACCCCAGGCCGCGACGTACGCGCGGATCGCGGCCGCCTTGGCGGGATCCTCGAGCGACTCGACCGGCCCGTAGAGGTGACCGGCGTCGTCCCGCAGACCGTGCTGCAGGGTGGTCGCGCCGTCCTTGCCGTACTTCGTCTGATACCGCTTGATCTGTACGCCGCCGATCGGGGCGACGTCGACCTGCTTACCTGCAAGGGCGTTCACGTACACGTCGCCGGTGCTCGGGATCTCGATCAGCTTCACGTCGTCCTTGGTCAGCCCGGCCTTCTTGAGCACCTTGAGGATCAGCGCACCCTGCGCCTGCCCGGGGCTGTAGGCGATCGACTTGCCGCGCAGGTCGGCGAGCGTCTTGACGGTCACGCCCGGCGCGATGCCGAGCTCGTAGATCGGGTGGTTGATCGGGTCCTGGCGGAATTTCGAGGCGACGATCTTCACGTGCAGCCCGGTCCAGGTCGCGTGGATCGCCGGGATCTCGGCCACCGAACCGAGATCCAGCGCCTTCGCCCGGAACGCCTCGGTGGTCTGCGGACCGCCGCTCAGGTTGGCGAACTTGACGTACTTCTCCACCTTGTCGAGCTGACCCGACAGTTTGAACGCGACCTGGGTGGCCGGATCACCGACGACGATCTTCGTCCCGTCGGGCACGCTGGTCGGCAGGGGCGCGTCCAGCGCGAGCTTCTGACCACTACCGCCGGCCTGGGCCGCGCCACCACATCCGGTGACAACGAGGGCGAGGGCCAGTACGGCGTACTTGAACTTGTTAGACATGGTGAACCTTCGGGGTGGCGGTGGCGTAGCGGCCGTCGTGATAGAGCAGGGGCTCGTGCTCACGACGTTCGGTGTGGGTGATCAGGCGCGCGACGACCAGGTAGTGGTCGCCGACGGCGAAGCGGTGTTCGACATGCGCACGCAGGACGCTCGGCGCCTCGTCGAGCACGGGCTCCCCGGTGCGCAGGCGGGACCAGCGGGTCGGCGCCGCGAAGCGGTCGATCCCACTGGTGGCGAAGCGGCCGGCGATCGCATGCTGGTCATCGGACAGGAAGTTGATCGCGAGGGACGCGGTACGGCTGACGGTCGGCCAGCTGGACGCCTTGGTGTCGATCGCGAACGACACCAAGGGCGGCAGCAGGCTGACCGATACCAGTGAGGTGGCGGTGAAGCCGACCGGGCCGTGCCCGGCGTCGGCGGTGATCACCACGACGCCGGCGGCGTGGCGACGGAACACGTTCCGGTAGACGTCGGCGTCGACGATCCGCTCCTCGGAGCGGTCCGGGACCAGTGTCAGGGCAGGGCGATGCACAGCAGGGACGGACATAACTCTCCCTCGGACGAAGGCAAGGGCATGCTGAAGATCGGGGTGGTGGGGCGGGGAAGGAATCAGTTGAGAGGCGCTCAGGCCTCGTACGGCGCTCAGCGCCGGATCACCAGGGGACGCAGGTCACCGACAGGTGGCGCTCGCCGTCCGGAGCAGATCGATGACGCGACGGCGGGTGAGCAAGGTCGTCGTCATGTCAGCAATCTTCGCATCTATGTCTACTGGAGTACTCGACAATCCCACGATGCGGGACAACCGTCCGAAAACGGGCCACCCTCACACCCTGCGCACCCGCTGCGTTTAATGGTCGTGATGACTGACGCACTGCCGCCGTTCCAGGCGCTCGTCGACGCGCACTGGCGAGACGTCGCCCGGCTCGCGCGTGCCCTGGCCGGGCCGGTGGACGGTGACGACGTGGCACAACGCGCCTGGGAGAAGGCGTTCGCCGCTTATGCCGGGTTGACCTCGGCCAAGAACCTGCGCGGCTGGTTGCTCACGATCACGGCCCGCTGCGCGACCGACGTACATCGGGCTCGAAAACCGCAGCGCCCGCTCGACGATGCGCCACCGATCGCGGTCGACGGCCCGGACGCCGCCGACTGGCCCGATCCCGATCTGTGGCAGGCGGTCAACGGGCTGCCCGAGCGGCAGCGGTACGCGATCACGCTCAAGTACGTCGGCGACCTGGACCACCACGGTGTGGCCGCCGCCCTGGACACCACCCCCGCAGCCTCGCGGCGCCTTGTCAGCGACGCCCTCGCGACCCTGCGCCGCACACTCGGAGTTGACGCATGAACTCACTGGAGGACCGGCTGACCCGGTTCAGCACCCCTGACCTCAAACCACCCGTCCTGCCGGACGCCGACGTCGCCTACACCCTACACGACACCCCGATCGGCACACTGCTGCTCGCGATCGCGCACGGCCGGGTGGTGGCGAGCTCCTTCGGCGACGAGGAGACGATGACCGGGCGACTGGCCCGCGCGATCTCCCCCCGGGTACTACGCCAGCCGCGCGCACTGGACGTCGTACGGAAGGAGCTGGACGAATACCTCGCCGGAGACCGGCAGGAATTCACCGTGCCGGTCGATCTCGCGCTCGCGACGCCGTTCCAGCAATTGGTCTTGAGTGATCTCCGCACGCACACCAGCTATGGCCACACCAAGACCTACGGCCAGCTCGCCGGAGAGATCGAACGACCCAAGGCAGCACGAGCAGTCGGTACGGCGCTGGGCGCGAACCCCGTGTGTGTCCTACTGCCTTGCCACCGGGTGATCGGCGCGAGCGGCGCGCTGACCGGGTACGCGGGCGGCCTCGAGGCGAAGCGCTACTTGTTGAATCTCGAAAAGAAAAGAATTCTTTCCCCGTAGCCACCGGACGCGTTTTACAGTTAATGCAAACAGGGAGCAGGTCCCCAATGTGGAGTGGGGATCTGCTCCTATTCTTTCGGGGTCGAGACCGGTCCCGTCCCCTCACCCCAGTCTCAGCCAGCGGACCCCTGCTACGACCGCGTACACCTCATCGGGAGCCGGCACACGTGATCAGGTGTCCGAGGTCCCCAGCTCATGTCCCCAGTACGGCGGTTTGCTGCGCGGCAATTTGAGGGGATCTCCTCTCAAGTTGCCGGTTCTCCCCTCGTTTTTTGACCAGAGAACCGTCGACTTGAACGGATAACCCACCAGGTGCCGAGGTCCAGTAGAACCCTCACAACGTCCGAAGACACGCCGACCACGTCCGTCGATCCTTCGGACGTTGGCGCGGTGGTCAGGCGTTGGCGCGGTGGTCAGGCGTGGATCTCGAGGATCAAGCGGCGGCGGCCGCCCCACTCGCGCTTGTAGACCTTGTAGTTGTCGATCCCCGCGGCGGCGCAGAGCCGGCCGTAGCTGATCTCGTCGTGGATGTAGTGCACGCTGCTCAGCCCGTCGGCGTGCTCGGTGGTGACGATCCGGTGCTCGGGCCCTTGGCGCATGCCCAGTGCGATCTCGCCGGCCTTGGCCGGTCCCCAGGCCGGGCCCTCGATGACCGCGATCCCGCCCGGCTTCAGCACCCGGGAGATCTCGCAGATCGTCGAGATCTGCTCGTCCTCGGCGAACAACTCGTGGAACGCGGTCCACAGGCAGATCACCGCGTCGAACGAGTCCCACGCATACGGCAGATCGGTCATCGACCCGATCGCCCAGTCGATCGCCAGCTCCTCCTCGACCGCCTGGGCGCGGCCGGCCTCGATCAGGTTCGGCGAGATGTCGAGGCCGCGCACGGTCTTCCCGGCCCGCGCCAGCGGGAGGCTGATCCGGCCGTAACCACAGCACAGGTCAAGGACCGTTTCGCGGCCCTCCAGGAGTTCTTCGACGGCCTTGACGATGTCTGCGTCCCGCTCGGGCGAGGTCCGCGCGGACAGACCGTCGACGCCGAGTTCGGCGTACTCGGCCCGGCTGCGCAGTGCGGAGTTGAGCATGGGCGCAAGTATCCCGCGTGCCGCAGGTCAGTTGTCCACCGGTACGCGGGTCACGATCCGGCCGCGACCGATTTTGCCGGCGTACGCAGCTTGCCGAGCACGACCGCGGCCGCCATGGAGACGATGATGCTGGTGTAGGTGGCACCCAGCCAGCCAGGTACGGCGTGTCCGCCGAAGAGCTTGCCTTGGACATCGAGCCAGAACGGCGACCATCCGGCGACCGTGCCCGGATTCACCAGCTGGTAGGCGACGAAGCCGATCAGCCACGCGACCGCGGGCGGCCAGCGGAACTTCGCCGTACCGGAGACGTCCCAGTTCATCTTGCTCACCAGGAAGAAGTCGGCGATCGCGACCGCGAACAGCGGGATGAAGACCGAGCCGATCAGGTAGAGGAACTGCGTGTAGTTGCCCAGGTCAACCAACAGCGCGAGGCCGGTGGCGAGGACGCCGATCGCGACCGAGATCCAGCGGCGGTCGACGTGACCGATCAGGTTGTGCGCGGCCATCGTGGTCGAGTAGACGTTCGCATAGGCCTCGTCGACCTCGTCGACCAGCAGCACGAACAGCGCGATCGCGCCGGCCGGCAATGTCACGAGCGCGGTGATCACGCCTTCGCTGTCGGTCTGAAGCGTCGCCACCGCGAAGACGCCCAAGGCGTAGTACAGGATCGCGGCCAGGCCGTAGCCGAGCGCGGAACCTCCGAACGCGGCCTTGTTGGTCTTCGAGTGCCGCGTGTAGTCCGCGGCCAGCGGAGCGAACGAGACGACGCCCGCGGCGGCCAGGTCGACGGCCGGCCAGAACCCGAACACACCGTCCTGCGGGAGACCGTGGACCGGCTTGCTCAGCACCTGAACAAAGAGGTAGATCGAGGCAATCAAAACCAGCCAGACCATGAACTTGCGCAGGACTTTCACGCTGCCCAGTGGCCGAACCGCCATCGTGGTGGCGATGATTCCGGCCAGTACGACGAACAGCCAGCGCCAGCGTTCACTCGTCACCGCGACCGCGGCCTGCGCGATCACGATGATCTCCATCGTGGCCCAGCCGATGTTCTGCGCGATGTTCAGCACGGTCGGGGCCATCGACCCGCGACGGCCGAAGATGCCTCGCAGCGCGGTCATCGCCGGTGCTCCGGTCTGCGAGCCGAAGACGGCCGCGCCGCCGAGCACCAGCGCACCCATCCCGCATCCGACGACCACGGCCAGCAGGCCCTGCCACAACGAACCCGTGTACGCCGCGACCAGCGCGCCGGTGACCGGGCCGAACAGGGAGATGCCGAAGTTCCCCCAGAGGGTGAACTGATCGAGGAACCCGAGGGTCCTCGGCGCATCCGTGGTGAGGACGAGCGGTGCCTCAGTGCTGCTGGCAGGACGAACTGCAGTGTCAGTCATCGCGATCCCTACGCCGGCATTACCCGGTCAGGTTCAGGCGGTCGGCGACCCGGATTGTCTCGTCGCCCTCTCAGCCCGCATTCGGCGCGAGCTCCCGCAGAGGTTTGCTACCGCGTCAACGATACTGCGTCAGCCGGTTGGCCGCGCGGCGGCTGCTCGGTGGATGAGCGCAGCCACCTCCGGGCCGTTGGTCAGCACCGGCATGTGCGACCCGGTGGAGAGCGTGCGCGCCTCCCCGTGGGTCAGCTCGGCCAGCCTGCGCGCGAAGTCGGCTGACGACAGGTGGTCGTGCTGCGAGCGGATGATCACCACTGGCGCCTTGACGCGGGTGATCACGGCGGCCAGGTCGTGCTTCCGGCAGGCGGCCGCGGCCCGGGCGATCGTCGGCATCCCTGTCCGCGCGTACTGCGGGGCGAGGACCGGGATGAGCTTTGGCGACTCCGGGGCGGCGGACTCCAGCCAGCGCATGCCTAGGTCCAGCCAACTGGAGGCCTTCGTGTCACCGCTCGGAGCGATGAGCACCAGTGCGTGCACCAACTCGGGGTGCGCGACGGCCAGCTCCACTGCGATCTGGGCACCGGCGGAGTGCCCGACGAGCACGGAACGCTCGCGTATCTTCCGCTCCAGGATCGCTGCGAGCGCCTCGGGGTGCAGGTCCTCACGCTCGCCCGCAGGTTCGCCGTACCCGGGCAGTGTCACCACGTTGTAGGGCAGGGAGAGATGCTCGACGGTCGGTGCGTACGACTCGATGCCCAGGCCGAGGCCTGGGACGAGTACGACGGGGGTGCTCACTCCCAGGGTGGACGGCCGGGCGCGGACCGGACCACGGTGTCGTAGTCCGGCTTGAGCTCGCGGTAGCCGAGGAAGAGGCCGACTGCGAGGAGCAGCAGTCCGAATCCACCCCAGGCGTACGCGGTCGGCAGCCGGTCCAGAGTGGCGTCGACGGAGCCCAGACCGGTCGTCAGCACCATGATCAGCCAGATGAGCAGTGGGACGAGCGAGACGGCGACCACTGCGCCGCCGATGATCTCGGACAGCTCTGGCTGGCGATTGATCTTGCGACGACCCAGCACGTCACGCGCCCACAGGGCCAGGGCCGCCACACCTACTAGAACGATCAGCAGCTGACCGAGCGCGTCGATGACGTCGGTGCGCAGTGGGTGGTTGAGCGGTGAGCCCGGTGCCTGGGTGATCTCCCGGATCGAGACCCGCTGGATCGAGATCACCATCAGGCCGTAGATCGCCGCGATCAGCGTGGCCAGCAGGACCACCTTGGCCGCCCGCGGGTCCCGGTCGGCGAAAGGCTCCTTGCGCCCGTACGTCGGGAAGTGCTCCGGGTGCGCGTCCACGGGAGCGCCGTACGGGTGTCCGGGCCGGTAGCTCGGTGGCTGCGCCGGGTCGGTAGGCGGACCGCCGTACTGGCCTGGCTGGGAGCCGTAGGGCTGCGACGGCGCGTAGGGGGCAGGCGGTAGCGGCTGACCGCCGCCGGCATACGTGCCACCGCCGTACGGCGTGGGCGGAGCGAAGTGCTGCTCCTCGCCGTGCTGTGCGTTGTCCGGCTGCTGCTCAGGCTCCGGATCACGCCCGTACGTCGGGAAATCCTGTGACGACATCGCTGCTCCCTCCCTCGGGACTCAGCTTCTCACGGGAGCTGGTCAGGTGGCCTTGATCGTCGGCCATGCGTTCGGACGACAGCCACCGAGGCCTTTCGTCTGCTGCATCATCACCGGCGCCGGCGTCTTCGCCTTCGCACAGGTCGAGTGCCCATGCCCAAGCGCGTGCCCGACCTCATGGTTCACCAGATAGCTCCGGTAGAGCGCGACATCCCCGCCGTACGCCGGTACCGCGTACATCCACCGCTTCGCGTTCAGCACGACCCGGTCCTCGACCCGGCACGACACCTCACCACCGGTGTCGAGCGGCAGACACAGCTTGTCGGTCAGCGTCGGCGTGGCCACGATGATCCGCAGATCCACGTCATCGGAGTCAGTCCGCTCGAAGCTCACCGGATGCACCGCCTGCCACCCGCGCGGATCGGTCAGCGTCTTGTGAATCGCCTCCGCCACCGCCGCCGGGTTCACCGACACACCCTGCTCGATCTCAACCCGATACGTCAGCTTGTCCCGCACGCCGTTGGCCTTGTTCGACCCCGGCACCACACTCAGCTTGCCGCTCGACACCGTCACATTCGGCTTCGCGCCCTTCGGTTGCCGAGTCAACGTAGGTGCCGGCCGCAACGGAGTCGTCAAATGCGTAGAAGGCGTAGGCACGGGTGTCGGCACAGTTGTCGGGGCCGCCAGCGCAACCGGAGTGCTTGCCCCGGCAACAACCTCAGCAGCCAGACTCCGCCGCCCCGTCACATCCGGATGCACCACCATCACAGTCCCCAGCACCGCCAACGCAGTCACCGAAAACCACTGCACCCGATAAGACCGCCGTCGGCTGTGCCGCCCGCGCGCAGACACCCCAGCACGCTGGCCAGTCCGCCCGGTGGTCATGCCGATTCACCCTACAGACTGACCGGCTGTGCACAAAAGGGCAGCCGAGGGGGTTACGCCGTACGGGTGCGGAGGAACTTACCGAAGTGGGGGACGGTGAAGGCTACGGTGCCGCGTTCGGCGGAGAAGACGAGGCCTTTCTTGATCAGGCCGTCTCGGGCTGGGGAGAGGGACTGGGGTTTGCGGTTGAGCGTGGTGGCTACTTCGGCCGTTGGCACTGAGCCGTCGTCGGCGGCTATGCCTAGTTCGGCCATTGCTCGCATGTACTCGCGTTCGGCGGGGGTGGCGCGTTCGTAGCGGGAGCCGAAGAAGCCGACCGTTAGTTCGGCGGAGGCTTCGGGGCCGGCTACGGCTACGTCTTTGATGGTGATGGGGGAGGTGGGTGCGTGGTCCCAGGTGGCGTGGGCGAAGGCTTGGACGAAGTACGGGTAGCCGTCGGTCTGGGCGTAGAGCTCGTCCAGCGCCTCAGGGTCGTACTGAACGCCTTCACTCTCCGCAGGGATCATCAGAGCGCGGTCACACGCCTCACGCGCCAGCCGGTCCACCCGGACGTAGCGGAACAGCCGCTCGGAGTAGGACTTACTAGCGGACAGTACGGCGGGCAGGTGCGGCAGACCGGCGCCGACAACCACCATCGGCGCACTCTGCTGCGAGATCTCGTGACAAGCCGCGCACAGCGCCGACAGGTCGTCCGCACTGATGTCCTGCATCTCGTCGATGAACAGTCCGACCCCAACGGACAGATCACCGGCCAGATCAGCCGCATCGGTGAACAGCTCGATCAGGTCCATCTCCAGATCACCGGAGTCGGCGCGACCCTTCGCAGCGGCCACGTCAACCGGCGGGTGCCAGCGAATACCCTTCCGGTCGTTCACGTCGGTCCGCAGCGCAAAAGCCTTCAGTACGGCGCTGAACTGGTCGACGCGCTCGTCGTCCCGGTGCCGGTGTCCCAGCTCCCGCATGGCCGTGTGCAGCGCCTGAGCGATCGGCAACCGGATGCTCTGATCAGGACGGGCCTCGATCTTCCCGGTACCCCAGGCGCGCTTGATCGCCTGACTGCGCAACGTGTTGAGCAGAACGGTCTTGCCCACTCCACGGAGTCCGCTCAGAACCAGACTCCGCTCGGGCCTGCCTGCGGCGACCCGTTCGAGCACTACCTCGAACTGCCGCACCTCGGTGTCGCGACCGGCCAGCTCAGGCGGGCGCTGACCGGCGCCGGGCGCATAGGGATTCCGAATCGGATCCATGCTGTCACTGTATGAGGCCGTCTAGCGTTTTCCGTAGATTGACCAATCAACAACCAGAGCGTGTCGCGAGCAGTGTCTACAGCTTTCTAGCATCAGAACTAGATTCCACTAGAGGCGTCTAGCAACGATGTCGAACCGGTGCCAGTGCTTCGGACCACTCATAGCCCGCCCATCCAGCTCCACCGACTTCAGCTGCAGCACGTCCCATCCGGTCAGCAACTCCCGAACCTCCGCCTCACTGTGCACAGTCAAGCCAGGCTCAGAGGCCCAGGAGTCCCGCGGCCCGAGCAGCTGACCGGCAAACAACCCACCCGGCCGCACAGCCCGCGTCACCACCGCCCACACCTTCGCGAACCGCTCCGGCGGCGCAAAGAACAGACTGAACCCCGCGTACACGTAGTCCGCCGCCGGAGGCTCAGCAGACCACAGTTCGCTGTGCTCCAGCGTCAGCCCGGGGAGTCCGGCCGTACGACGCTCCACCTCCGCCAGCGCCGCCGTACTGGAGTCGACAGCGTGCACCTGCCACCCACGCTGCAGCAGATCGAGCACCTCATTACCTGCCCCACACCCGAGGTCCACTGCGGTCCCCACACGCTCCACCAACTCGACCGTCCGCAGATAGAAAGGACGTGGCGCCGCCCCGGTGGTGTGGGCCACGTACGGCGTCCAGTCGCTGAAGTCCGGCATCGGGCGAGTTTCGCAGGTGTCAGTGACGCGTCAAGAGCACTATGGTGCGGGCATGGTCGGGCGGGTGGAGTGGGCTGAGCAGGCCGCGGCGTTGTACGAGCGGGTGCACCAGCAGTACGTCGGCGGTGCCCGCAAGCTCGAGGCGCTGATCAACGAGCTGATCGGTGAGGAAGAGGGCATCAACTACCTCACCGCGACCGCCCGGGCCAAGGACCCTGAGTCGTTCCTGGCCAAGGCCGCCAAACCGCATCCGGACGATCCGAACCGGCCCAAGTACGACGAGCCGCTGGAGCAGATCACCGATCTGGTCGCGGCCCGCGTCATCACCTTCCTGGTCGAGGCCGTGGACCGTGTGTGCGAGGTGATCGAGGAGGAGTTCGAGATCGTCGAGCACACCGACATGGGCGCGCATACCCGCGCGCAGGGCGTGTTCGGCTATGCCAGCAAGCACTTCCTGGTCCGGCTGAACGCGCATCGGCGCGAGCAGCCGGAGTTCGCCGTACTGAAGAACCTGACCATGGAGATCCAGGTCCGGACCGCGGTTCAGCACGCCTGGGCCGAGTTCGAGCACGACATCCGGTACAAGCTGGACATCCCGCCGGACCGCAAGCCGGAGTTCGACCGGCGGTTCCTGCTGGCGGCCGCACTCATGGAGCTGGCCGACAACGAGTTCACCGAGATCGACCGGCTCTACCGTGAGCTGGCCGCCGCTGCGCCGGACAAGTCGCCACGGCAACTCGACACGTCGATCCTGACGACGTACCTGACCCGCCGCTACCCGGACGCCCCGCACGCCAAGACGAACCACTATGCGTGGATCCTCGGCATCCTGGCCCGGATGGGCGTCACCACCGAAGAGAAGCTCACCGACCTGCTCTCCGGTATCGACAGCCTCGCCGTCCAGGCCGCCATGACGCACCGGTTTCCCGCCGGCACCGTACGGCGGTTGGACGACGACCTGCTCGCTGCGGGCGGATCGTCGTACATCGACCTGTTCCCGGACGAGGAGCGCCGGCAGAAGATCCTGCGTGGTCGGCTGAAGGCCCTCAGCCGGGCCGGCATCACCGAGGCTTGACGAGGTCCTCGGCGACTACAGCCGCAGTACGGCGAGCCCAGGCACCTGTGGTGATCAGGCCAAGCGTGAGCACCAGCAGGCCGCAACCGGCGATGAGGTACCAGTACAGCCGGGCGGCCGAGACGAATCCGCTCTCGAGCGGTCCGACGAGTCGCGCGGCCAGAACCGTACCGGCGATCGCCACCCCGAGTGAGGCACCAACCTGACGGCTCGTCGACGCCACGGCGGCCGCGACTCCCGCCTGCTCGCGAGGCATCCCGGAGACGGCCGCATTCGTGATGGGCGAGTTCAGCATGCCGAAGCCGATGCCGAAGACCAGATAGCCGAGCGCCAGCACCAGCACCGTCGTCGACGTAGTCAGCCGGGACAGGATCAGGCCGGACGCAGCCAGCATCGTCCCCGCCACCACTAGCGGCAGTCGCGGCCCACGGTGCCCGACCAGCCAGCCAGAGATGGGCGCGAACACCACAGTCATAGCCGCCATCGGCAGAGTCAGCAGTCCCGCATGCAGTGCGGAGTAGCCACGCACAGACTGCAGATACAGCGAGTTGAGGAACAGAAACCCAGACAGTGCGGAGAAGCCGGCCACTGCGATCAGCGTGGCCCCGGAGAACGGCGCACTGCGGAAGAAGCGCGGTTCCAGCAACGGCTGGTCCCTGCGCTGCTCGTAAAGCACCAGCGTGACCGCAGCAATCACAGTCAGTGCGAAGCAGCCCAGAATCAGCGGTGAGGTCCACCCGGCCTCACGGCCCTCGATGATCCCGTAGGTCAACCCACCAAGCAGCAGTACGACGAGCACCTGCCCGACCGGGTCGATCCGCCGCGGTACCAGCGACCGCGACTCCGGCACGAACAACGCAGCCAGTACGACGGCTAGTAGCGTCACCGGCACGTTGATCCAGAAGATGAACCGCCACCCGACGCTGTCGACCAATGCACCGCCCACGACCGGGCCGACCGCCATGCTCAGTCCGACGACGCCACCCCACACACCGATCGCCTGCGCGCGCTCCCGCGGATCGGTGAACGTGTTGGTGATGATCGACATCGCCACCGGGTTCAGCATCGACCCACCGATCGCCTGCAGCATCCGGAACGCGATCAGCAGGTCTACCGTCGGCGCGAACCCGCAGAGCAGCGACCCGATCCCGAAGAGCAACAGGCCGGCCTGGAACGTCCGCCGCCGACCCACGCGGTCCGCAGTGGACCCGGACACCATTAGCAGACTCGCCAGCACCAGCGTGTAGGCGTCGATCGTCCACTGCAGCTCGGTCACCGACGCACCCAGCTCGGAGCGGATCGCGGGCAGCGCCAGGTTCACGATGGTCGAGTCGAGACCCACGATGAACAAGCTGGAACAGCAGATCCCAAGGACGGCCAGCCGCCGCCTGCGACTCAACTCGTCATCCATCGCTCCCGAATGTACTCCGGGTCCTTCGAAAAGGGTTTGACGGACTGTCGGAGGCGGCGCCTAGGGTTGATGTATTCGCCTGGTCAGGTGCCCTTCATCACCCCTCTATGTCTTCGTCTGTGAGACGTCATGTCCCTGCGCCTCATTCCGTTCGCCGACCCAGGTGTGCCAGACACCCGGTCGGCTCTCCGACTCATCATCTGGCTCGAGCACCAGCAGCTGCGCGGGCAAGCGCTCGCGATCTTCTGGGGCTTGGTGTTCTTCGGCGGGATCGCCGCTGCTCCGATCGCGGTCGGCCTGGCCGTGCAGGCAGTGATCGACAAGTCCTGGCCGAAGCTGATCTTCGCCGGTGTGCTGCTGCTCGTGTTCGGCGCGGCCAAAGCCGGCGCGGACTCGTTCTTCCACCGTGCGGTGGTCTCCAACTGGATCTGTACGGCGTCGCGCCTGCAGCAGCTGCTGATGCGCAAGGCGTCGGAGCTGGGCTCACTGCTCACCCGCCGGATCGCTGCCGGTGAGGTGGTCGCGGTGAGCAGCGGCGACGTCGAGAAGATCGGCTGGTTCGTCGAGGTGCTCGGTCGCTTCACGGCCGCACTGCTGACCTCGTTCGCGGTCGTGATCGGTCTGCTGTTCTACGAACCGCAGCTCGGTCTGATCGTGGCTGTCGCCGTTCCGGTGCTGGCGTTCTCGATCGTGCCCCTGATGGGCCCGGCCGAGCGGCGTGCGGACGAGCAGCGCGCCAAGGGTGGTCGTGCGACCGAGCTAGCCGCGGACACCGTGGCCGGTCTGCGCGTGCTGCGCGGTATCGGCGGTGAGCAGCTGTTCCTGGACCGCTACCGCGCCGCCTCGCAGGAGTACCGCTCCAGCGCGGTCCGCAGCGCCCGCATGTGGTCACTGATCGCCGCACTGCAGGTGTTCCTGTTCGGGTTGTTCCTGGTGCTGATCGTCTGGCTGGGTGTGCGCATGGTGTCGTCCGGCCGGATCACAGTCGGTGAGCTCGTCACGACGTACGGGTTCATCACCTTCCTGCTGGTGCCGTTGCACACGTTCGAGGAGACCGCGAGCGCGTTCATCTTCTCGAAGGTGTCTGCGCGGCGGGCGGCCCGCGTGCTGTCGCTGCGGCGCACCGACGAGACCATGGGCACGGCTGCGGCGCAGCTGCCCGAGGGCGACCTGTTCGACCCGGTCTCCGGTCTGCAGGTGCCAGCTGGTTCGTTCACCGCAGTGGTGTCCGGCAACCCTGATGCGGGCGGTCTACTGGCCGACCGCCTGGGTGGACACAGCCCGACGAGTGAGCCGGACGAAGCGTCGGTGCAGCTGGGCGGTGTCGGTCTGGACGACCTGCCGCTGGATTCGGCGCGCACCGTCGTGCTGGTCCAGGACAAGGACCCGGTGCTGCTGTCCGGCACGGTGCGCGAGCTGTTCGACGTACCGGCTAGTGGTGTGGTCTCCCCGGAGACAGCACTCGAGGCTGCACAGTGTGCGGACATCCTCGACGTACTGCGTCAGACCTTGCCCGCTGGTGAGGACGACGCGATGCAGGCGATGCTGACCGAGCGCGGCCGGTCGCTGTCCGGTGGACAGCGCCAGCGCGTCGCACTCGCAAGGTCCCTGTACGTCGATCCGCAGGTGCTGGTGCTCGACGAGCCGACCAGTGCGGTCGACGCGCACACCGAAGCCCGGATCGCTGACGGACTGCGCTTATTGAGGGCCGGACGGACCACCGTGGTGTTCACGTCCAGCCCGCTGATGCTGGACCGCGCGGAGCGGGTGGTGTTCGTGCCGGATGGTCGCGTCGACGCCGTCGGCACGCACCACGAGCTGGTGCACACCAATCCGCGGTACCGCGCGGTCGTCACCCGTGAAGAAGAGCCAACTCTCGAGGAGTCGGTGTGAAGCCCCCTCTGTACGACCCGGCGGCACCACAGGAAGTGGTGCGCCTGCCGGTGGCAGGGAGCGCGACTGTTCGCGCCTACCTGAAGACGCTGTTCCGTCGGCATCGCCGTGCCTTCGGCTGGCTGACTGTGGTGAACGCAGCGGCCGCGCTGAGCGGCATGGTCGGTCCCTGGCTGCTCGGCAACGTGGTCGAGAAGCTGTCCCAGGGTGAGAAGGACGTCGACCTTCCGTATGTCGTGCTGGGCTTCACCATCGCCCTGCTCGTCCAGACGGTGTTCGTCCGGCTGACCAGGCTCCGTGGTGCGGTGCTCGGTGAGGAGATGCTCGCGGATCTGCGCGAGGACTTCCTGGTCCGGGCGGTCGGGCTGCCGCCGGGTGTGCTGGAGCGGGCCGGGACCGGTGACCTGCTGTCCCGGATCACCACCGACATCGATCGGCTCTCGCACGCCATGCGCGACGCCGTACCGCAGCTGACCATTGCCGTGCTCTGGGCCGGCCTGCTGATCGGTGCGCTGATCGTGACGGCCCCGCCGCTCGCGGTGGCCGTGGTGATCGCAGCGCCGATCCTGATCATCGGCGGCCGCTGGTACTTCCGCCGGGCACCGCAGGCCTACCGCTCCGAGGCCGCCGGGTACGCCGCTGTGGCCTCGGCACTCGCCGAGACCGTCGACGCCGGCCGGACTGTCGAGTCGCACCGGCTCGGCACCCGCCGGATCGGTCTGGGCGACACCCGGATCGGTCAGTGGGTCGCCTGGGAGCGGTACACGCTCTATCTGCGGATGATCCTGTTCCCGGTGATCAACATGACGCACACGGTCGCACTGGCCGCGGTGCTGGTGATCGGTGGCGGATTCGCGCTGCAGGGCTGGATGACCGTCGGTGCGCTCACCACGAGCGCGCTGTACATCCAGATGCTGGTCGAGCCGGTCAACATGATGATCCGCTGGTACGACGAGCTCCAGGTGGCGCAGGTGTCACTGGCTCGGCTGGTCGGGGTCCGTGAGATCGAGACCGAGCAGCTGGGTGAGGAGCGCGAGCCGGAGGGCCGGACCGTGCTGGCCGACGAGGTGCGCTTCGGCTACCTGGAAGGCCGCGACGTCCTGCACGGCGTCACGCTGACCGTCCAGCCGGGAGCACGAGTCGCGCTGGTTGGTCCGTCCGGTGCCGGCAAGTCCACACTGGGCCGGCTGCTGGCCGGCATCTACTCGCCGCGGGTCGGTGACATCACGCTGGGTGGTGCTGCGCTCGACAAGATGTCGGCTGAGCAGGTGCGGAGCCATGTGGCTCTGGTCAACCAGGAGCACCACGTGTTCGTCGGCAGTGTCCGCGACAACCTGCGGCTGGCTCGGCCGGAGGGGACCGATGCGGACCTGTGGGCAGCACTGCGCTCGGTGGATGCCGACGGCTGGGTGGCCGGGTTCGATGACGGCCTGGACACCGAGGTGGGTTCCGGGGGCATCACCCTGACCCCGGCGCAGGCTCAGCAGGTCGCACTGGCCCGGCTGGTGCTGGCCGACCCGCACACGCTGGTTCTCGACGAGGCGACCTCGCTGATGGACCCGCGGGCCGCTCGGCACCTGGAGCGGTCACTGGCCGGTGTCCTGGAGGGCAGGACCGTGGTGGCGATCGCGCACCGCTTGCACACCGCGCACGACGCGGACGTGATTGCGGTGGTCGAAGACGGCAGGATTGTCGAGCTGGGCGGTCACGACGAGCTGGTCGATGCCCAGGGCCCCTATGCCGCGCTGTGGCACTCCTGGCACGGCGACCGCTGACCCGTTGCACCAAGTGGCAGCCTGATCGGCTGCCACTTGGCCGCCACCCGTGTGAGGATGAAGTGTGCTGACGACGTTGCTCTCACTGCCCGCTGCCATGGCTCTCGACGTGAACGACGAGGGCCGGGTGCTCGTCCTGTACGACGGGACCGGCGTCCGTCAGATCAACGAGATCACACCGGAGGGTGACTGGCGCGCGCTCACCGACCTCGCTGACACCTGCCGGAGCGCACAGTTCGTCCCGGACAGCCGGCTGGTGGTGGTCGAGCACGACAGCGGCGGGAACGAGCGCGGTCAGCTCTCGCTCCTCGACCTCGACGAGCCCGGGCTGCCCACGCTGACCCCGCTCGTGCACGACCTCGACTACCTCCATCACCTGGTCGCCGCCAAGCCCGGCCGGGTGCTCTACACGACCAACCGGCGCAATCGGGTCGACTTCGACCTGATCGCCCGCGACCTCGCCACCGGCGCGGACACGGTGCTGTACGACGGCGGTGGCTGGGTCATGGGCGTCAGCGCGTCGCCGGACGACCAGTGGGTCGTACTGACGGTGGCCACCGTTCCGGCGAACTCTTTCCAGCTCCTGCTGGTCGAGACGGCCACTCAGAGGGTCACCGAGCTCACACCGGCCGATGCGCACAACGACCAGGGCCAGGTGTCCTGGCTGCCGGACTCCGCCGCCTTCGTGGTGTCGACCGATGCGGACCGGGACCGGAAGGCCTTGCGCCGCTACGAGTTGAGCACTGCGGCGTGGAGCGACGTACTGGTCGACGATGCGCGTGACCTGGCCGCTTGGGTGTCGCCGGACGGTGATCAACTGCTGGTGGCCGTGGTCGACGACGGTGAGGTGTCGCTGGCGACGCACCGGCTGTCCGACGGCTCGGAGATCAACCGCCTCGACCTGCCAGCCGGCGGCTGTGCAGCACTCAGCATGACGACTCCCGACCCGGTCTGGTCGCCGGACGGGTCGTTCGTCGCGCTCACCTACAACTCCCCGACCACCCCGCCGACCGTGCATCGCTATGACCCGGCCACCGGCGAGGTGGTCGCCGTACCGGCTCCTGGGATGCCTGAGGTGCCGAAGCTGACGCTGCCGGAGAGCCTGCGGGTGCCGTCGTTCGACGGCGAGCAGGTGCCGGTCTTCGTCTTCCGGCCGACCGGACCCGACCTGGGGTCGACCGTGCTGCACATCCACGGTGGACCCGAGGGCGCGGCAATGCGTGTCTGGCAGCCGGTGATCGCGGCGCTGGCCGCGGAGGGCCACACGGTGATCGTGCCGAACGTGCGCGGCTCAGCGTCGTACGGCAAGCGCTGGTACTCGCTGGACGACCGCGAGCTGCGACTCGACTCGGTGAAGGACCTGGCCGCGATCCACGCCTGGCTCCCGACCATCGGGGCCGACCAGAGCCGTGCGGTGCTGTGGGGCGGTTCGTACGGCGGCTACATGGTGCTGGCCGGTCTCGCCTTCCAGCCGGAGCTGTGGGCGGCCGGTGTGGACATCGTCGGGATCGCCTCGCTGGTGACCTTCCTGGAGAACACGTCCGACTACCGCCGCGCGACGCGTGAGCGCGAGTACGGCTATCTCGCGACCGACCGCGAGTTCCTGGAGTCCGCGAGCCCGCTGAGCCGGGTCGACGACATCCGGGCGCCGCTGTTCGTCATCCACGGCGCCAACGACCCGCGGGTGCCGCTGTCCGAGGCAGAGCAGATCAGCGCGGCGCTCGAGCAGCGCGGGGTGCCGTGTGAGCTGGCCGTCTACACCGACGAGGGCCACGGCCTGGCCAAGCTCAAGAACAAGCTCGACGCCTACCCGCGGGCCTTCAGCTTCCTGCGGCAGCACCTGGCCACAGCGGAGTGAGCGTCGCGGCTGTCGCGTCCAGCCGGACCGGCAGCCCGAGCGGTACGGCGAGGTTCAGGTCCTCATGCCCGATCCCCGCACCCTCCACCATCGGAAGACCCAGAGGCTCCAGCCGTTCCCGTACGACGTCGGCCGCGAGCCCCTGGTCATCGGACTCGCTGAAGTCCCCGACCACGATCCCCGTCACCTGGTCGAACCAGCCGGACCGCAGCAACTGCGTGAGCAGGCGGTCGATCCGATAGCCCTGCTCGCTCACGTCCTCCAGGACGACGACACCGACGGGTGGCGCGTAGGTCGGCGTACCGATGCTTGAGGCGAGCAGTGCGAGGTTGCCACCGCGCAGCACGCCTTCTGCAACCCCACCGATCAGGGTGCGCGCACCCCGCGGTGTGAGCAGGTCGGTGACCCGCTCAGGCTCGAACAGCAGGTCGTGAACCCGGGCACGCCCCTCTTCCACGCCTAGCTGCTCAACAGCAGCCGCCATCGGCCCATGGATCGTGACGAGGCCTCGGGCGTTCAGGGGTTCGTGCAGCGCGGTGATGTCGCTAAAGCCAACGAACCACTTCGGTACGGCGGCCAGCTCGTCGAAGTCGACCGCCTCCAGCATCCGCTGCACGCCGTACCCGCCGCGTCCACAGAACACCGCAGCGAACCGCTCGTCCAGCCACGCGTCGCGCAGGTCAGCAGCCCGCGCCTTGTCCTCAGCCGCGAGATAGGCGAACCGCTCATGTCCCGCGAGCACTGACGGCATGATCTCAACCTCAAGACCCCACGTCTTCAGGTACTCAGTGCCTTGGTCCAACCGCTCGGACCTGATCCGCCCAGAGGGCGCCACCACGGCAACCCGGTCCCCGCTCCGCAGCCGCCGCGGCACCACCACACTCGTCACCCGCTGAACCTATCGCCCGTCACCACGTGACCTTCAGGGGCGCCGACTTGGTGACGCCGTTGACGGTGACGCTCAGCTCGGCGGTGCCGGGGCGGAGTGCGGTCAGCTGGCCGCTGGCTGGGTCGTACGACGCTACGGCCCAGAACGGCGCAGTGCTGGCAGGACCGATGTGGAGTTGGAGGTTGCCTTGCCAGTCGGCTGAGACGGGGAAGCTGACCGGGACCCGGCGACCATCCTGTACGACGGTTGCCGCTGCCGGCGCGGTGGCGCCGCGACGGAGCGTCGCGGGGACGGCGAGTTCGAGCGTGTCCACGTGCGGCCGGAGCTCCAGCTGCATCCAGTTTGGTTCGCGACCGATGCCGACCAGCGCCCAGCCCGTGAAGCCGCCGGCGTCCGGTGCAGCGGCCGGGCTCTTGCCGGAGTTGCCGGTCAGCGGCAGCAGCACGCCATCAGTGCGAGTGGCAGCGAAGGTGCCGGCGTGGGCGGCCATGTACGCGGCACCCTTACCGGTCTGGGCGCGGAAGTCGGCCAGCCATTTGACGATCAGCGCGGCTTCCTTGCGGTCGCCTAGCTGCGAGTTCTGCGTCGGCGACGGGTCGTCGATCGGGTGGTGCGCCATCACGACGACGTTCTGGATCGACTTGTTCCGGGCCGCGTCGTCGAGCTGCGCGCGCAGATCGGCGATCTGGGCGAACCCGCCGGCCCGCAAGGAACCGAGCGACGAATCCCGCAGTACGAAGCGGGTGCCCTTGTGGTCGAACGAGCTGGTCGGAGCACCGAAGACTTTGGTCCACTCGGACAGGTCACCCGGGCCGTAGCTCTCGTGGTTGCCCGGCACGTAATGCACCGGCACTTCGCCGGCGACCTCCTCGTCGAGGATCTTCTTGGCCAGCGCGATGTCCGGACCGAACGCCCGGTCGACGAAGTCGCCGTTGATGATCAGGAAGTCCGGGTGCTGCGCGAGCGCCTCCCGGATCGTCCGCCGGGCCTGCTTCACGTAGTCGGAGTTCGGGTCGTCGGCGGTGAACTGCGCGTCCGACATCACCGCGAACCGCCAGCGCCCGCCACCCGTGACGGTTCCGTCCGTGACGACCATCGGGTCGACCACCTTGGCCGCAGGCGCCAGCGTCACCGGCGGCGCGCTGCGGAGAGTCAGGTCGTCGACGATGATCCGGCCGGCGTACTGCCGCGTCGGCACCGTCTCCACCACGTAGATCCGCCAGAACCGCAGCGGCATCGTCAGTCCCGGCGGGATGTCTGCCTCGACGTACTTCCAGCCGGTCCAGTCGACCGCCGACGCCAGGTTCAACGTCTGGGCCGAACCACCGGCCGCGTCATAAGCGTTGGCACGCAACCACGCACCCTTGCCATCGCCGTACACCCAGGCTCCGAGCTTCTGCGGCTGTCCAGGCAGCGTCTGCTGCGGAGTCTGCGACAGGTACGCCGCCCGCGTCGCCGTGCTGCCCGTCAGCGAGTAGTCGAGTGCAATCGCCTGCCCACCGTCGTGCCCCTCGGCCGCGGACCGTGTGGCCGTCGCAGCACCAGCCGGTACGGCGTTCGCCGCCCATTTGGTCACATCATCCAGCTCGTCTACCACCGTGCTCGCTAGCCCAGCCGTGACACTGAGCTGGGTGCTCAACTTGCCAACCGTCGCAGTCACCACGGCCGACACCGCTTCGTTGCTCAGGGCATTCACTTCGAATCCCTTGCCCTTAGCAACCACCTTCAGGACCGCCGGATCGTAGCTCAGCTTGACGTCCCGCGGCTCGACCCACGTCGCGAACCCATCCGCGTCGTACCCGTCGATCTCGAAGAACCCCTTCGCCGCGGAGTCGGCCAGCGACACCTGACGACTCGAAGGCGCCAACCGGATCGGTGCACCCAGCACAGTCATCGGGAACCTCCCGTTCGCCGTCCCGCGCGCCGCAGTGACCACCACGTCACCGGCCCGCCGCCCAGTCACCACGCCATGCTGATCAACCCGGACAGCACTGCCACCAAACCAGTACGGCGTACCAGCGGCCGGCGCGTACGTCTCGTCATGACCGGTTGCCGTGAGCACGCGACTCAAGCCGCTGAGCACGCGGGAGCTGCGGGACAGATCGGCATCCGCGTCCTCGGCCGCCGTACCGGCTGCCTCGATCCGGAATCCCTTGAGGCGGCCGGAGCCCTTGACCGGAATCAGCCCGAGCCCGTTCGGCACCACGCGCTCGCCACCGTCGGACGGGTCGTTGACCACGCCCGGCGCGGCGTCGCCGGCCGACCGGGCCAGCATCGTCGACGAGCCACCACCATCGAGGTTCAGCGCATCGTCGGCACCGAGGCCGATCATCAGCTGACCCATCTCCTTCAGCGACAGCCCGCGCGATCCGGTCGCCCGGCCGTCGACGGTCAGCAGGATCATCCGGCTTCCGTCGGCGTCGAACCCGATCGCCGTCCGCGGTGCCAGGTCCGCATCCGGTACGTCGGCCGGTACCGCGCCGTCCTTGGCCAGCTGAACGTTCCCACTGATCCCGACCGCGACCTTCGACGCATCCGGCCGCAGTCCGTACTTCACGTCGACCTTGTCGCCGATCTCGAAGGCGGTGAGCGCGTCAGCGCCAGCCTCGCGACCGATCAACGCCTGCTCGTTCGCCGCGAGGGCCGTCGTACCGGGTGCTGCCGCTGACGAGACGACCACGCCGTCGCGAAGGATGACCTCGCGGACGGTGGGCAGCCCGTCGACGGTTCGGGTCCGGGCGACGTCACCCCACTCCGGGGTGTAGAGGCCGATACCGCCGGAGTTGACGGAGGGTGAGTTCAGGTTGGTCAGGGCGAGCTTGACCGCGTCGTCGTCGGTCGCCGTCCCTTGCAGGAAGAGCTGCGCGATCTGGCCGAGGCCGTCCTTGCCGATCACCGCGGTGTCGTTGTGCCCGGCCGCCGGAGCGTTGATCAGCCGGCCGCCCTGCTCGACACCCACGCCGAGCGGCGCGGTCGTGTCGTTGATGTCGAAGAAGTCGCCGTTGACTCCGGCGATCGCGCCCTTGCGAGCCAACTGCTGGCTGAGCGGCGCACCGCCCGAGACCTTGCCGGTGCTGACGTAGTCGACCGTCACCCCGTGCTTGTCGAGATCGGTGGAGATGAGGTCGCCGCGCAACCAGCCCTTGGGGTCGAGCCGCTCGAACGAGGTATAGGTGACACCGGGCGCGACCGGACTGTCCTGGCGGCTGGCGACCACGCCGTCACCAGCCAGTCCGGTGCCGGGGGCGGCGTGGGCCGGGGACAGCGTGATGGCGGCGAGCAGACCGCCGACGGCGAGCGCCGTACAGGCAGGACGGACGAACGGCACGGGAGCCTCCACAGATTCGATACCGGTGACAAACTAACGTCACCGGCGTCCAACCGGAAGGTTCTCCCCGAACAGCAGGTGAATCAGTCGGTGCTGACCGGCTTGCCGAGCGTTTCCCAGGCGTGCATGCCGCCGTCGAGGTTGATCGCGTCGCGACCGACCGAGTTCAGGAACTGGGTAGCCATGCCGGACCGGCCGCCGACCGCGCAGACGCAGAGGATCTTCTGGTCGTTCGGCACCTCGCCGACCCGCTCCTGCAGGTCACCGAGCGGGATGTGGATGGCGCCGTCGATGTGTCCGCGGGCCCATTCGTCGGGTTCGCGCACGTCGAGGACGAAGGCTTCCGCGAGCAGCGCGTCGTCGAGCTCGGCCACCACGACCGAAGGGATCTGCTGATTCTGGGACATGGGGTCGATGATGTCAGATCTCACAATGGTTCACCGACGAGCCGTTGAATTATGAGAGCGCTTTCCCTGTACTGGGCGTGATCGGGACTGTCGATCCAGTCACCGATCGGACTCTACTTCCGCCCCGACAGAGGAGTCACTTCATGCGTAACCCCATGCCCAGATTCGCCCGGCTACTGGTCGCCGGCGTCCTGATCAGCGGTGGCGCGGCGACCACCGCGGTCGCCGCACCGCCGACCACCCCGGCAGCGGCACCGCAGGCCACGACCACCTCGATCCAGGCCCCGGCCCAGAGCAAGACCGACTACTGGACCGCCGAGAAGATGGCGAACGCCATTCCCTACGACCTGCCGTCGGGTGCCAAGGGCACCCAGGGCAAGGCAGTGGACAACTCGAGCGGCGTCGCCTCGCACCCGGTCGCGCCGAAGGGTAACGGCACGCTGGCCGACCCGGTCCCGAGCACCGCGGGCAAGCTGTTCTTCACGATCGGCAGCGCCAACTACGTCTGCTCGGCGTCGACGATCAACAACAACTACAAGAACCTGATCATCACCGCCGGGCACTGTGTGCACGACGGCGCGGGTGGCGGGTGGCACGCGAACTTCCGGTTCGCGCCGGCCTACTACAACGGCGAATCCGGCTACGGCTCCTACAACTGGAGCAACGCCCGGACGTTCAACTCGTGGATCAACAGCAGCGACTTCAGCCACGACCAGGCGTTCATCACCCTCCAGAAGCGCAACAACGTCAACGTCGTGGACGCGGTCGGCGGCAACGGCCTGGTCTGGGGCAACGGTCGCGCACAGGCCAACACCCGGATCTGGGGCTGGCCGGCCGAGCCGCCGTACAACGGCCAGGTGCCGTACTACTGCGACGGCACCACCTACGCGTGGGGCTCGACCGACGCGGCCCTGACCTGCAGCATGAACGGCGGCGCCAGTGGCGGACCGTGGATGAAGGACCGCATCAACGCCAACCTGGGTTACGTTTTCGCGGAGACGTCGCGCCGGACGACCAGCGGTACACCGACATTGCTCGCGACGCCGAACTCCGGTGACGTGAAGACGATGTTCGACCAGATGACGACCTAGCAGTCCCCCGCAAAGCCCATGTGTACCGACGGACGGGTAGTGGTTCGCCCAGCGGTGAGTCGCGCCGCGTGCCGGCGCAGTCGTAGGCGGGTTTCCGAGGACCACTACCCGTTGGTTGGTACATCTCGCCGCACCGGGGCTAACGTCCGAAGGATCGGAGACGGGCGCTCCGGGCGTTCGGACGTTAGCGCGGTGGGGGTCGGGGTCAGTTGTTGTTGATGCTAGTTGTTGTTGATGAAGGTGCGGGCGAGTTCCTGACCGCGCGACGTGGCGAGGCTCTGGTTCTCGATCGGGTTGATCGTCGAGTTCTTGAAGACGATATAGGTGACCGGACCGTCACTGCCGCCGTTCGCCGGGTCCGGGTTGATGCCGAGGGCAACGGCCGACGCGTACGACGCCTCACCGATGATGTCGGTCGGGCCGGTGTCGCCGACCACGGCGTACTTGACCTGGTTGTTGTAGATCATCGCGACCACACCGCCACCGGCGATCTGGAAGTTCTGGTAGTTCCAGATGCTGCTAGCACTCGGTACGACGACGTACGGGAGCTGGGCCGCGTTGAGCGGCTGGCCTGTCGAGGTGTGGAAGGCAGTGTCCGGCTGGAACCACGGGTCGGTGCTCTCGTTGCACTGCGTGGTGCGCAGACCGTCACAGTCGACGTCCAGGTCGGCCTTCCAGAACACGGCGCCGTTCTTGCCGCAGACCGGGATGGTCGGGCTGAGCTCGGAGTCGGTCTTGTAGAGGCCGTTGGAGATCTGGCTGCAGCTGGTCACCTTGGCCAGCAACTCGGCCGCGGTCGGTGCGCCGCCACCACCACCGGAGTCAGTGACGGTGAGCGAGTCCAGGTTCGGGCCGCCGTTCGCGGTGGTCGCGGTGGTCTTGATCGTGTGCGAACCCGCGGAGAGGTTCGCGTTGACCGTGGTGGTGTTCCAGGCCGTCCAGTCGCCGGTCCCGGCGAACTGCGGGGTCGCGACCGTCGTACCGTCGACGGCGATCGTCATCGGCCGGTTCACCGTGGTCCCGTTGGCGAAGCGGAACGCCAGCGAGGCGTTGCCGCTGGCGCCGACGTTCACGGTGAACGTGACGGACGAGCCGGTCACGTTGTCGTAGTTGACGAAGCCGGAGCCGGTGAACCCGGCGTGGTTGGACTCCACCACGCCTTGGGTCCGGGCCGCGTTCTCAGCCTCGTACGACGTGGTCGCCGCGGTGGCCGTGGTCGCGATCGTGGGAATCAGCAGCGCACTGCCGATCACTGCGAGGGCAAATGCGATGGGGCGGATACGCATCGTGCACACCTCCGATAGTTAAGAAACTTTCCTAACTGTCGGAAGGCGGTTTCCTGCTGTCAAGCCCTCGGAGGTTCCGGAACTATTTGAGCAGCTTGGACAGCCGCCGGTCGGCCAGTGGTTTGCCACCGGTCTGACAGGTCGCGCAGTACTGCAACGAGGAGTCGGCGAAGCTCACCTCGCGGACGATGTCCCCGCAGACCGGGCACTTCTGGCCGGTCCGCCCATGCACCCGCAGACCGGACTTCTTCTCCGACTTCAGGTCCTGTACGGCGAGGCCGGCGGACCGGTCGACCGCGTCCTGCAGGGTCTCGCGCATCGCGTCGTACAGGATCTTCAGCTCGTCGTCGGTCAGGTTCGACGCCGGTTTGAACGGGCTCATCTTCGCCACGTGCAGGATCTCGTCGGAGTAGGCGTTGCCGATCCCGGCGATGATCGACTGGTTGCGCAGCACACCCTTCAGCTGCACCCGCCCGGCCTGCTTGAGGATCGCGCCGAACTCCTCGATGGACAACGAGAACGGCTCCGGCCCGAGCCGCGCGATCCCCGGCACCTCGGCGGGATCGCGAACGACGTACACCGCGAGCTTCTTCTGCGTGCCGGCCTCGGTCAGGTCGAACCCGGACCCGTCGTCGAACGCCGTCCGCAGCGCGATCGGGCCCTTGCCGGGCCGGACCAGGGTGGCGGACTGCTCATCCCGCCAGCGCAGCCAGCCCGCGCGGGCCAGGTGGATGATCAGGTGCACGCCCTGTGCCGAGAAGTCCAGGAACTTCCCGTGCCGCTGAACGTCGTCGATCAGCAGCCCGACCAGCGCCGAGACCGGCGGGTCGTACGTTTTCAGGGCGCTGATCGCGGTGATGTCCGCGCGCACGAACGCATGGCCGACCGCGCGTTCCCGCAGGAACACCGCCAGCGACTCGACCTCCGGCAACTCAGGCACCCCACCAGTGTGCCTGATCCCAGGGACAGTACTGATACTTCACCCACCCCGCCGCCCCGAACTTCGGGGTCTTCACCCATGGAGACAGGTTGTGTACCCGGCTACCGTCGATGTCAACGAACTAGGGAGGCCCACAATGGGTGGCTTTATCAAGACGCTGGTGAAGGGTGCCGTCGTCGCCAAGGTGGTCCAGGTCGCGCAGCGCGAACTGAGCAAGCCGGAGAACCAGGCCAAGATCAAGCAGGCGTTCCAGAAGGTCCAGCAGCGCCGCGCACACTAAGCCGGCTTGTGGGCCTGCAAGGTGTAGGTCGCCGGAAGACGCTCCGGGTTGTCGGTGAGACGCCACTCACCGGCAAGTTCAGCGTCCACGGTCATCAGACCGGGGAATGCGCACCAGGGCGCACTGTCGTGCTCAGCGAGTGAGCCGAACACCAGGCCCGCGTCCTGGAGCGCGGTGATGATCTCTGCCAGGCCGTGGTTCCAGTCGTGTGTCGTGTTCTCGGTGAACTCGGCATCGGTCTCGACATAGGTCCCACCCGTCTCGAAGACGGTGCCCTTCTCGGTCTCGAAGTACGGGTACTTCAGGACGATGTCCTGGCCAACGGCATCCGTGGCCCACATCATCGGGTGGCCCTCCCGGATGAACAGCCGCCCACCCGGCTTCAGCAGACCGGCCACGACCTGCGCCCAGCGCTTGATGTCCGGGATCCAGCAGATCGCGCCGACCCCGGTGTAGACGAGGTCGTACTGCGCTGCGCCGAGCACCTCGACCGCGTCGTACACATCGGCGACATGGAAGTCGGTCTCCAGGCCCAGCCGGTCGGCAAGCCCTTGTGCTGCTTCGATTGCGGGCGGCGAGAAGTCCAGACCGCTCATCCGCGCCCCGAGCCGCGCCAGCGACACCGTGTCCGTGCCGATGTGGCACTGGAGATGCACGCCGCGCAGCCCGGTGATGTCCCCGAGCCGCGGTACGTCGAAGCGCACCACTTCGCTCAGGTACGACGGGTCACTCTCGAACTCGGCCACGTGATAGCTCGGCGAAGCCACATGCGCGGGGACGCGTTCGTCCCAGCTGGCCTGGTTGATCTCGCGGTAGTCGGTCACCGCCCGACTGTGGCACAGCCGGGCGGTGGGGTTCGACCGGTTTTGCCCGAAGGGGCTACTCGAAGGCAGTGGTCCAGATGCGGGCCTTGTAGAACTGCGCGCCGGAGCGCGTGCGATCCGCGGACTGGGAGAAGCGGATCGTCTTGTTGGCCCAGTCGCGTGGCTGGGTGCCGTCGCCGCGGATCGACACGACCTCGCCCGAGGAGTGCTTCACGTACGACTTCACCTTGGTCTCCGAGGAGATCTTGCGGCTGCGGAAGGTCCCGCCGTCGGTCAGCAGCTCGTAGATGCCCTTGGTCGCCGTGATCAGCATTTTCTGCTTGTTGGTGAAGTCGGGCTGCAGGTCGTGCCCGAGGTTGCCACTGCCGAGGCTGAAGTGGGCGGCGTACTTGAGCCGGGTGTTCCGGCCGCTGCCCATCACCGCATAGTGGCTGAACCGGTTCTGACCGACTACCCAGAGCAGCTTGTACGTCGGGTCCCACAGCACGCCGTGCGCACCGGCATAGTTGACCGTCTGCACCTGAGCCAGGCTGCCCAGGTTGGCGACGCTGGTCGGTGCGTAGAGCGTGAGTTTGCCGTCGGAGCTCGCCACGACGACCGAGCCATTCCCCGGTACCCGCTCGATCGCGTGCGGGTTGCCACCCGGCGTCGCGCTCCACTTCAGGTCGTTGAGTTCGGTGTGCTTCTCGCTGCCGATGTCGACGATGCCCGCCTTGCCGCCGGACGCGGCCACCAGGGCGATCCAGCCTTGCGCCTCGGTGGCGCGGATCTTCACGTCGCTCAGGTTCGCCCACGCGCCGCCGCCCGGAGTGAAGCTCCAGTGCACGTTCGCGTCGGTGAACGCTTTGCTCTTGGGGAAGACGAGCACCTTGTTCTTGGTCTGCTCGGTGGTGGCCACGTAATAGTCCGTGGCCGCCACCGCGTCCTGCTGCCCCAGTAGTGTCGCCGCCGGCGCGGCTACCGCTGCCGCCGCCAACCCTTGCAGGAACGTCCTGCGCTGCATCAACGTGTCTCCTCACAGTCGAGAGCGTGATCTTGAGGTTCTTAGATCAGCAAACCCGACTGTTGGTTCACGAGTAGACCAAAGTCACGCCGCGTGACGTCCTGGGTGGGCCAGACGAGCCGCGTGAATCCGCCGTACGGAGGCTTCGGTGGTGGTGGGCTTGTGAGTGAAGGGCTTGGCCGACGCGCCGAGGGCGAGCAGGTCCAGCTTGGTCCGGGCCACGTCACGGTCGTCAGCCGCGCCACCCAGGTCGGCAGGGTGCCGACGGTGGCTGACCTCGAGGGCCGCGATCAGGGCCAGTACGAGTACTGCGATCACCACGATTCCGTTCATGGCAGTAATCTTGCTACCAACTAGATCCAGCCACAATTGGCACTATTGACAGTGTTCATCAAATTCCTGCCATACTGGCTGCATGCTGCGGAAGATCGCCGTCGTACTGATGGAAGACGTGGCCCTGTTCGAGTTCGGAGTGGTCTCCGAGGTGTTCGGGATCGACCGGACCGACGACGGGGTGCCGCCGTTCGAGTTCAAGGTCTGCTCGACCCGGCCGGGTGAGCCGATGTCCACCAGCAGCCACTCCGCGGTCATCGCGCCGTACGGGCTGGAGGAGATGGAGGACGCCGACCTGATCGCGCTGCCGGCCACGACCTGGCGGGACGCGTACGACGAGCGCATCCTCGAGGCACTGCGGCGAGCCGAGGCCCGCGGGGCAATCCTGCTGACGGTCTGCTCGGGCGCCTTCGTGCTCGGTGCGGCCGGGCTGCTGGACGGTCGTCCGTGCACCACGCATTGGCGCTACGTGAAGAAGTTCGAGGAACAGTTCCCACTGGCCAAGCTGGATGCGGACGTGCTGTTCGTCGACGACGGCAACATCATCACCAGCGCCGGCACCGCAGCCGGGATCGACGCCTGCCTCCACCTGGTACGACGTGAGCTCGGCAGTGCGGTCGCCACCCGCATCGCGCGCCGCATGGTCGTCCCGCCGCAACGAGACGGCGGCCAGCGCCAGTACGTCGAGGTGCCCGTGCCCGAGTCATCCGGCGAGAGCCTGCAGCCGGTGCTGGACTGGATGGTCGACAACCTGACCGTCGATCACACCGTCCCGGCCCTGGCCCGCCAGGCGCAGATGTCGGAGCGGACCTTCGCCCGGCGCTTCGTCGCCGAGACCGGGACCACCCCGCTGAAGTGGGTCACCACCCAGCGCGTACTGCGCGCTCGCACCCTGCTTGAGCAGACGCGGATGGGAATCGAGCAGATCGCCTCGGAGTCCGGCTTCGGGACGGCGGCGCTATTGCGGCACCACTTCCGGCGCGTCGTCGGCGTACCGCCGCAGGACTATCGGCGCACGTTCCGCACCACAGCGTGACGTAATGCACACGATTTGCTACGACCCCGGGGCGTCCCACTAGGATCTCCCAAGTATCACGGGGGGATAACGGGTACTGGGGGGACACGGCCGATACTGATTCGGCGAGTCGAGCCATGCTGGAGCTTCTGTGTCCACGCCCTACCCGCCCCGGGTGACTTCCGCGCGCCGTTTGAGTTGGGACGTTGTCCGCGTCCTCGCCGTGCTGGCGGTCATCTTCACCCACACGACCTATATGGGTCCCTTCCTGCATCCCGAGCTCGGAGCACCACTGACTCCGCATCCTTTCCAGGTCGGCGCCAGCGTTCTGCTGGTGATCAGCGCGTACTTCGTCTGCGTGACCGTGCGAAAAGACGGGTCCACCCTGCACTGGCTGCGACGGCGGTATGCGCGGGTGATCCCGCCGTACCTGGCCGCTGCCGTCATCACCTACACGGCACTGGTGCTGTTCGGTCCGAGCCAATGGACCCTGCCCACGCCGCATGACCTGTGGGGCAACCTCACGCTGGCCAGCTCCTTCGACCCGACAGTCCGGATGATCGACGGGTCCTACTGGACACTGCCGCTGCAGCTGATGGCCTTCACGGTCGCAGCCGTCCTCTGGCCGCGCGGCGCCCTCGCCGGTCAGCGGGTCACCGTCCTGCTCTGGGTGATGATCCTGGCGCCGGTGATCCTGCAGTGGAACGACCGGATCACCAACAGCCCGCAATGGGTGATCCAGATTTGGAACGGCTTCGGCATCCACCGGCTCCAGCTGTTCGCCATCGGTATCGCTCTCTGGCTGTGGACAAAACACCGCATCGGTACGCCGCACCTGGCCGCACTGCTGGTGGCGACCGTGTTCGCGCATCACGCGCAGACGCAGGACTGGCCGTCCGCACTGGGGTTGGGAGTGCTGCTCATCGTCGTTGCCGGCGCCGCGCGCGGCCCGGACTGGACGGTCTTCGAGCCCGTACGGCGACCGATCCAGTTCCTGGCGAAGATCTCCTTCGGGATCTACCTGCTGAACCAGGAGCTCGGCTACCTCGTCGCCTGGCACCTGATGAGGCTCGGCGTCGGCCGGCTCGGCCAGATCGTCGGTGCCGTCGCCGCGGCGATCCTGCTCGCCTGGCTGCTCACCCGGTACGTCGAACAACCGGCGTACCGGCTGTTGACCGCGCGCAAGCCGGTCCGGCGGCTCGGGTTCCGCGCGGTCGCGTGGCTCAATACTTGACATCGGATACCCGTGAGCTAATACTCGATCTCGAATAACCGAGACCGAGGGGGCTGTCGTGGCGAAACGCAAGGTGGCGAACCCACTGGCCTTCGCCGTTCTCGGGAGCCTGACCGAACGCCCGATGCATCCGTACGAGATCTCGACGATGCTCAAGGCGCGCGGCAAGGACTCGAGCATCAAGCTCAACTACGGCTCGCTGTACTCGGTCGTCGGTGCCCTGGAGAAGAACGGCTTCATCGAGGCGCAGGAGACGATCAGGGACGGCAATCGCCCGGAGCGGACGGTCTACCGGCTCACCGAGGCGGGCTCGGCCGAGTTCCAGGACTGGCTGACCGAGCTGATCGGGTCACCGGCCCGGGAGTACCACCCGCTGGAGGCTGGGCTGGCGTACATGCCAGGCCTGCCGCCGGACCGCGTGGTCGAGCTCCTCCTCGACCGCATCAAGGCAATCGACGCAGAGATCGAGCAACTCGAGACCGCCCACCAGTACATGGCCTCGATGGACTTCCCGCGGGTCTTCTGGGTCGAGTCGGAGTTCCGGCTGGCGCTGCTGAAGGCCGAGTCGGCCTACGTGCATCAGCTCACCGAGGAGATCCGGACCGACAGTCTTGGTGAGTCGGGATTCTGGCGGAAGGCGTGGCAGACCTTCGCCGAGACGGGAGTCTCACCGAACGAGCAGCTCAGGGACCCGGTCAAGTACTTCGGGCAGGAGTTCGCCTGGATGAAGGCGGTGCCACCAGGAGGACTGTAGAAGAACGGCCCCGACCCACGGCGCGGCAACGCCAAGGGTCAGGGCCGCAGTTTCCTCAGAGTCGGTCCGAAGACCGGGTATCCAAGGGCACAACCATCAGGATAGCCAGCCCCGGACCGGCTCCCCATCACACCAAGGGAGTCACCCACCATGGCTACGCATGCCCTGGAAGCACTGCAGTTGGTCAAGACGTATCCGGCCGGTCGCCGGAAACCACCGTTACGCGCACTCGACGGACTGACCTTCAGCGTCGGCGAAGGCGTCGTACTCGGCCTGCTCGGCCCGAACGGCGCCGGCAAGTCGACCACCGTGAAGATCCTCACGACCCTGTCCCGCGCCGACTCCGGGACCGCGCGGGTCGCCGGGTACGACGTGATCCGCGACCAGGCCAAGGTCCGGCACGCAATCGGTTACGTCCCGCAGAAGTCCAGCTCGGACCCGATGGCTACCGGCGTCGAGAACCTCGTGCTGGGCGGGCGCATCTACGGCCTGTCCCGGACCGACGCCGTACGGCGGGCGACCGAACTGCTCGAGCGGTTCGGCCTGACCGAGTTCGGCGATCGTCAGGTCAAGACGTACTCCGGCGGAATGCAGCGCAAGCTGGATGTCGCGCTCGGCCTGGTACACCGGCCGCGGGTCCTCTTCCTCGACGAGCCGACCACCGGCCTCGACCCGGAGGCGCGTGCGGACCTGTGGACCGAGGTCGGACGGCTGGCAGGCGCCGAAGGCCTGACGGTGTTGCTCACCACGCATTACCTGGAAGAGGCTGACCGGCTGGCGGATCAACTCGCGATCGTCGATCACGGCAAGATCGTTGCCGAAGGCACCCCAGAAGGGCTGAAGTCCGAGCTGCGCGGTGACTCGGTACAGGTAGAGCTCATCGATGCCGACACCGACGGAACCGTTCGCACCCTGCTGGGACAACTGCCCGGGATCGGCGAGATAGTTGTCGAAGGCAAGGTGTTGCGCGCACGAGTGGCTCACGGCGCGACCGCGGTTCCCGCCGTACTGGGAGCCCTTGAGGACAAGGCGATTCCGGTCTCCGCGGTGACGGTTTCGCGACCATCGCTGGACGACGTGTACCTGAACTACACGGGTCGCTCGTTCCAGGCAGCCGAGGAGGCGGCGTGATGACGACTGCAGTTGCGCACACTCGACTCATCACCGGTCGCTGGCTGCGCGCGTCGTACCGGCAACCGGCTCTGATCATCTTCACGCTGGTTCAGCCGGCGATCTGGCTGCTGTTGTTCGGGCAGGTGTTCCAGGGCGTCGTGCAGATCCCGGGGTTCGGCGACACGTCGTACATCGCCTTCCTGACACCGGGGATCGTGATGATGACCGCGCTGATGTCGAGCGGCTGGAGCGGTACGACGTTCATCGCGGACATGGAACGCGGCGTGATGGACCGGATGCTCGCCTCACCGGTGAGCCGCGGCGGGCTGATGGCCGGACAGCTGATCAGCAACGCGACCAACACGCTGATCCAGACGGTGCTCGTGTTCGCGATCGGGATCGCTGCCGGCGCCCGGTACGACGGCGGCGCAGCCGGCTACCTGGTCACGGCCGCGGCGTCGATGCTGATCGGGATCGCGTTCGGTTCGCTGTCCAACGCGGTCGCCCTGCTGACCCGGCAGCAGGAGGCGCTGATCGGGATCTCGCAGTTCGTCTCGTTACCGCTGACGTTCATGTCGTCGATCATGATCGACCCGAAGGTGGCACCGCACTGGGTCGGTGTGGCCGCCCGGTTCAACCCGGTCGACTGGGCCGCGATCGCCGCCCGGCAGGCGCTGTCCGCCGACCCGGACTGGTCGTCGGTGCTGCGCCACGGCGGCTATCTGGCCGCGTTCACGCTGATCGTCGGGTGGCTGTCGACCCGGGCCTTCCGCACCTATCAACGGTCGGTCTGACGGTCCTCGACCCAAGGGGCTGCAACCCCTTGGGTCGAGGACCAGCTTCGGTGTGGGCGGCGACGATCGCGTCCGCCTCGGCCCACGGCTCGGCGTCGTCGTCCGGACGGACGATCGCCCCGGACCGCTGGCTGCTGAAGTGCGAGAGGACGGCGTCCTCGATCGCACGGTCGCTGGTGGTGTTCACGAGCACGTCGAGGCGGCGGTGGTGGCTGAGGATCCCGGCCACCGCGTGGTCGGCCTGCTCCGGGGCGAGGCCGAGCGCCTCGACCTGCCGCGGGAACGCGCCGACGAGGTCATAAACGGACTCGGGGTGCCGGGCCGCCGCGACGACGACCGCTCCGGACGCGGCGGCCGCGGCCACGATCGAGCGCCCCAGAACGCCATCCGCCCCGGTCACCAACCAGACCTTCGCCATCCGTGCTCCCCCTCGGTCACCAAGCCCACCCTAAGTCAGACTCTAGTCCAAGTTGATGTCATAGTCTGCAGATGGACTCTGACTCGGCAACAGTCGACGCAGCCCCACTGGGCCGCCGGGAGCGGAGCAAGGCGGCGGTGCGGCAGCGGCTGCTGGAGGCGGCGCTGGCCGCCTTCGCGGAGAAGGGCTACCGGGCCTCGACCATCGACGAGATCGCCGAACGCGCCGATGTCGCCCGGGCCACGGCCTTCAACCATTACCCGCGCAAGGAGGACTTCCTCCTCGAGCTCATCCTGAAGCGGCGGCAGGGCATCCGCGAGGGGCTCGAGGAGCAGCTCGCGTCTCCCGGCCAGACCGTGCTCGACGGTATCCGCGAGGTGGTCCGGGCGGCCGCCCGCTCGTACGAGGCGAACCCGGAAACGAACCAGGCGATGATGCACGCGATGCTCCAATCCGGCGTGATGGCCACGGCCGGCTCACACTCGACCGGCCTCGCTTTCGGCCGTGCGGTCGCCGTCGGGCAGGTGCGCGGCGAGATCCGCACCGACGTGGACGCCTACGCGATCGGCAACGTGCTCTTCGACGGCTGCGTGGGCATCCTCTACCGCTGGGGCCTCGGCGAGGTCGAGCTGCCCCTCGAACAGGCCTTCGACACCGCCCTTGACGTCGTGGTCACCGGAATTTCACCGCGCTAGACCGGCGCGAAGTTCGCCGTGATCCGGCACGCTTGAAGCCACTGACCGTTGCTTCGAGGGGAACGCACATGAGCAGAGCGAGTCGCCGGGCCGTCCTCGGCGGTGCTGTCGCCACCGCCGCCGGTATCGCCGCCAGTGGAACGTCCACCGCCACCACCCACCGCCCACCCGGCAGGTTCACCGGGAAGGTCGTGTTGATCACCGGAGGAACCTCCGGAATCGGCGAGGCCACCGCCCGGGCCTTCGCCGCGGCCGGGGCACGCGTCGTCTTCGGTGGCCGGCGGACAGCGCTGGGCCGCGAGGTCGAACGCACCATCCGAGCCGCGCGGGGAGAAGCGACGTACCAGGAGAGCGACGTCCGCTCGGCTTCGTCGATGGAGGGGTTCGTCAATGACGCCGTACGGCGTTATGGGCGGCTCGACATCGCGTTCAACAACGCCGGCGTACAGGTCGGGTCGGTCGCGGAGTGGAGCGATGGACTGGCCACGAACGCGCATGGGCAGTTCCTGGCGATGAAGTACGAGCTCCCGCACCTCATCGCGAGCGGCGGCGGGCACATCATCAGCAACTCGTCAGCTGCGCAGGACCTGGTCCGGACGGCCGCGGCCGAGTACGGCGTACAGGGGGTCCGCGTGAACACCATCCTGGCGGGGGCTGTGCCGGCTGCCGCGGTTGCGCAGGCTGTGCTCGGTCTCGCGGGTGACGAGTTCAGCTATCTGTCCGGTACGACGATTCCGGTCGGCGGTGCGTCCGTCTGATGCAGGCCGTTGTCGTACATGGCCCAGGAGATGTCCGTGTCGAGTCGCGGCCGGATCCGTCGCCCGGGCCCGGTGAGGTACTGGTCGCGATGGAGTGGGGTGGCATCTGCGGGAGTGACATCTCCTACGCGCGACACGGCTCCTCCGGTACGGCGGTCCTCCGTCATCCACTCGTGCTCGGTCACGAGGTGGCGGGGCGGGTCGCCGTACTGGGTGCGGGAGTTTCGTCTTATGGGGTTGGGGATGCGGTGACGGTGCATCCGGCGACGCCGTCCTCGGAACCGCTGCCTGAGTTGGTGGCGGGGCGGACGAACCTGCATCGGGAGGTTCGGTACTTCGGGTCGGCGGCCTTCGATCCGCATGAGGACGGTGGGTTCTCGACGTACCGGGTGGTGCGGGTGGATCAGTTGCGGGCACTGCCTGCTGGGTTGTCCACACGGATTGCTGCGTTGGCCGAGCCGCTGGCAGTTGCTTTGCATGCGGTCGGCCGGCTGGGCGATGTGCGAGGCCAGTTCGTGTTCGTGAACGGCGCTGGGTCGATCGGGTCACTGGTGGTCGCGGCTTTGAAGGCTCGTGGGGCTGCACGCGTAGCGAGTGCAGACGTGACCGCTGAGGCGTTGGCGATGGCCTCGGCCATGGGTGCGGACCACCTGTTCGATGCGGCCGTGGGGCTGCCGAACGACAGCGCGTTGGTGGTCGAAGCTTCTGGCGTTCCAGGGGCACTCGGTGCGGTCCTGCGAGCGACGGCTCGCGGCGGGACCGTCGTACAGGTGGGGAACCTGCCGATCGCGCCGACGCCTGCGGTGTTGGGCGATCTGGTCTCGCGCGAGATCACCTGGACTGGTTCGTATCGGTTCGTCGACGAGATCACTGAGGCCGTCGCGTTGTTGGCCGGCGGGCTCGACGTGACGCCGTTGATCGCGGGTGAGTACGACCTGGCCGACGCCGCCGCTGCGATCGATGCTGCGGCGACGACGGCCGGGAAAGTCTTACTACGCTTGGGCTAGCGCCTCGGCGTACCAGGGCTTGATGATCGTGTCGATGATCGCGAGGCGTTCGTCGAACGGGATGAACGCGGACTTCATCGCGTTGATCGCGAACCAGCGGAAGTCCGCCAGCCCGTAGCCGAACGTCTCCGCGAGCAACGCCAGTTCGCGGCTCATCGACGTACCGCTCATCAGCCGGTTGTCGGTGTTGACCGTCACCCGGAAGCGCAGCTTGGTCAGCAGCCCGATCGGGTGCTCGGCCAGCGACGTCGCCGCGCCGGTCTGCAGGTTCGAACTCGGGCACATCTCCAGCGGAATCCGCCGGTCCCGCACGTACGCCGCCAACCGGCCCAACTCCACCTTTTCGCCGGCCGGGTCATGGCTGATGTCGTCGATGATCCGCACGCCGTGCCCCAACCGGTCCGCCCCACACCACTGAATCGCCTGCCAGATCGACGGCAACCCGAAAGCCTCGCCGGCGTGAATCGTGAAGTGCGCGTTCTCCCGCTGCAGGTACTCGAACGCATCCAGGTGCCGGGTGGGCGGATACCCCGCCTCCGCCCCGGCAATGTCGAACCCGACCACGCCGGCATCGCGGTACCGCACCGACAACTCCGCGATCTCCATCGACCGCGCCTGATGCCGCATCGCCGTCAGCAGTTGCCGCGCCACGATCGGCCGCTCGGCCGCCGCCATCCCGTGCTCGAACCCCTCCCGCACGGCATCCACGACCTGCTCCAGCGACAACCCCTTGGTCAGATGCTGCTCCGGCGCGTACCGCACCTCCGCATACACCACCCCGTCTGCCGCCAGATCCTGCACACACTCACTGGCCACCCGCGAGATCGCCTCAGCCGTCTGCATCACCGCCACCGTGTGATCGAACGTCTCCAGGTACCGCTCCAACGACCCCGAGTCCGCCGACTCCACGAACCACTGCCCCAGCTCCCCCGCATCCTCCCGAGGCACCCGGTGGCCGACCTCCTTCGCCAGCTCCACCACGGTCGCGGGCCGCAACCCACCATCCAGATGGTCATGCAGAAGCACCTTCGGCGCCGCGTTCAACTGCTCAGCCGTGATCATCCACCCATCTTCGCACCGGCACCGATCTGCCCCGATCTGCCCCGGGATGCCCCTGGAATCCCTTCGTGTCGCAGGCCTGTCCCGCGAAAGCGTTGCCGATGAACGACAAGCCGCGCTTCGAAAGCGCCCCCGCCCGATCGTCCCTCCCCGCCTGGTACCAGACCTGCTCGACCGCGTCTCCGAACACATCACTACCGGCCACCGCCGCGCAGTCACCGCCGCCAACCGCGAACTGCTTCGCAGTTACTGGGCCATCGGCCGCGAGATCCTCGCCCGCCAGTCCGAGGAAGGCTGGGGTGCAAGCGTCATCGACCGGCTCTCCACCGATCTCAAGTCACGCTTCCCCGGCGCTACCGGTTACTCGCCACGCAACCTGCGGTATATGCGCACGTTCGCCGCCGCCTGGCCGGCCGACGCAATTCTGCAAGCGCCGCTTGCAGAATTGCCCTGGTACCACCAGTTGGCGCTCATGTCGAAGCTCAGTGAACCCGATATGCGCCTCTGGTATGCCGCCGCTGCGGTCGATCGCGGGTGGAGCCGAGACATGCTCGCGACGTACATCGACGCCCGGTTCCACGAACGAGCCGGCAAGGCGATCACCAACTTTGCCACGACGATGCCGCCGGGTGACTCCGACCTCGCTCAGCAAGCAACACGCGATCCGTACCTGTTCGACTTCCTCGGCGCCACCGACGGATGGCGGGAGCGGGAGGTCGAGCAACAGCTCGTCGAGCATGTCGGCAAGTTCCTGCTGGAGCTCGGGCAGGGGTTCGCCATCCTCGGACAGCAGGTGCGGCTCGAGCTCGGCGATGAGGAGTTCTTCTGCGATCTGCTCTTCTACCACCTCGAACTACGCTGCTTTATCTGCACTGCCTCAACCACAAGATGGAGCGCGAGGCCAACCTACCGATCGACGTCGACCAGCCCACGGTCGCGTTGGACTCACGGCCGGAGCGAGACAGTGGTACAGTGGTCCCATCATGATCAGCCCGGACGCCTAACGGCTCGGGCTGATTTTCTTTTCCCGGAGGAATGAGTCATGGCGGAGTACGAAAAGCCGTGGCTGCCGGTTTCCGAGCAGATCGAACGACTCGCCAAGCGCGGCGTCGACGTCGGCGACCGGAATGAGACTTCGTCCCTGCTCAACGCAGTCGGCTACTACCGGTTGACCGGCTACCTCTACCCCTTTCGGTCATCCGAGTGGGTAGCTGGGCCGGACGGGCACGACGCCCTGGTCATCCTCGATGAGTACCAGGCGGGCACCTCCATTGCCGCCGCAGCAGCGTTGATCGACTTCGATCGCCAAATGCGGATGCTGGTGCTCGACGGAACCGAGCGCATCGAGGTGTCACTGCGAACGAGCATTGGACACCTCCTGGGCGAGGTGTCGGCCTACGCCCACACTGAGCCGGCCAATTTCGGGCCCGCTTTCACAGAGCACGGCACCAATCCGCAGACCGGCGAAAGCTTGCCGAGCAAGCTCGATCACTGGATCGAACGGGTCGAGCAGCGCTAAGACAGCTCCGACGAAGCCTTCGTCGCGCACTTTCGGGATCGCTATGACAACAAAATGCCGATCTGGGCGCTGACCGAGATCATGGAGTTCGGACATCTCGCCCGGCTGTACGCCGGTCTCAACAACCCACTCGCGACGAAGATCGCGCAGTGGTACGGCGTACCCTCCAAGCGCGTGATGGCGAGTTGGATCGCCAGCCTCAACTATGTGCGCAACGTCGCCGCGCATCACGCAAGGTTGTTCAACCGGAAGCTGGTCATAGCGCCCAAGCGATCCAGCAGGGGGAGCATCCCAGCGCTCGATCATCTCAGCGATCACGACAGCGCCAAGGCACGCTTCGGCGTGTACAACGCCTTGGCGATAATGGCTTATCTGATCGGTGTCATCGATCCGAGCTGCGATTGGTCCAGAAGAGTCGCCCAGCTCTCGAGGCTGAGCTCTCCTCCCCACCACCCGAGGTCTGAGTGCGACAGGTCGTCCCTTTCTGCAAGTGCCGCTTGCAAAGGGCCGGCCGGTCAGGCGGGATGGCGTACCCGGCCTGGTTCTCGGTGAGGCTGCCGGTGGGTGTGGCGGGCGGTGATGGCGCTGCGGATGCCGGCGATGAAGGTGGCCATGAGGCCGGCGGTCATCACGCTGGTGCCGGCGACGGTGCCGAAGTTGTCGGAGACCAGGTTGGGGGTCAGTTGTCCGGCCAAGGTGCCGACGCCGGCGATCCAGAAGGCGATCAGCACCGCGAAGACCGGGTGCCACCACCAGCGCGAGGTGAGGACCGCCAGTACGCCGGCCAGGACGATGAACGCAATGCCGGGAGGGAAGGCGACGCCGAGCGGCGGTAAGGCCTCGGAGAACTTGCCCGGGTCGGCGATCCACTGGATGACCAGGCCGGCGACACCGACGAGCAGACCGGCCAGCGCGACCAACGTCAGACGACTGAGACGGATCATGATTGATTCCTCCGGGCGTTGAGCACCGCGGTGACGGCGAAGATGGCCGCGGCGCCGAAGCTGAGCATCTGTAGCCAGCCGGAGGCGAACTCCAGGAAGTTGTCCGGTGCGAGCAGCCGGGGTGTGAACCCGGTCGTGGCGAGTCCGCCGACGACAAAGAAGGTGCTCCCGGCAACTATCAGCAGCGGCACGAAGCGCCACGCCGCCAACGCCACCAGGACGGCCATGCCGAGGTCGATGAACGGACCCGGCCCGTCATAGCCGGTTGCTTGGTCACCGATGGCGGCCAGGACGAGCGCCGTACACGTGGCGATCAGGTAGGTCCGGTGCCGACCGTGAGCACGGCCGATCGCTGTCCAGGCAATCGGATGATCGTTGACTTGAGTCTGTGCTGTCACGAGACAGCCCCCTTCGTGGATGTGGAATAGCCACCATCCTGGTCAACGGTCACGCTCCCGTCGTCGTATCGCAGGCGGCTTCCTGCCTACCCCGCTCGGCGTAGGCAGGACCTCCGCGCCTGCTTCCACCGGCTCAGGCGGGGTGGATGGCGAAGACGGGGACGCCGGGGGCGATGTGGTGGAGGACTTCGTCGGGGGAGTTCTTGGTGACGTCGCCGTCGAAGAAGGTTTTCAGCTCCATGGACCACAGCTTGACGTAGCGGCGGAGGACCTCGGTCTTGTCGGCGTCGGGGATCTCTTCGGCGCGGAAGGTCTCGGTGGTGCGGCCCAATTGGAGGCGGGCTTCGGGAGTAGCGCGCAGGTTGCGGACCCATTGGGTGTGACCGCGCGGGGCGACCAGGTAGCGCTGACCTTCCAGAACGATCAGGCTGACGGGCGTACTGCGCCACTCGCCGGACTTGCGGCCGCGGACGGAGAGGACGCGGCTTCCCAGCAGGCCGAGGCCGAGCTTGGTGAGCGGGACCACGAGCCGATTGAGGAAGCGCATGCTGCCCGCGCCGGTGGTGATGACGCGCTTGCTGTCGTAGGTCTGCTGGTACTCCGGCATCGTCGTGCCCTTCTCGAAGTCATTTGCGAGAGCAGTGCTCTCTGTTGTGATCAGTGAACACGGAAGCACTGCTCACTGTCAAGAGCACTGCTCTCGGTTTTGTGGCAGACTGGGCCCATGAGCGCCGGACGTACTGCCCGTGAGCGAGCCCGGGCCGAGCTGACCGACGAGATCAAGGCGGCCGCGCGACGGCAGTTGGAGACCAGCGGCGCCGAGAGCTTGTCGCTGCGGGCGATCTCACGCGAGCTCGGCATGGTGTCGTCATCCCTGTACCGCTACTTCCCCAGCCGGGACGACCTGCTCACCGCGCTCATCATCGACGCGTACGACGCTCTCGGCGAGGCCGCAGAGCGCGCAGCGAACCAGGAGTACCCGCACCCCCGCGAGGCGTGGATCGCTGTTTACGCCGCCGTCCGCGACTGGGCCCGCGCGAACCGGCACGAGTACGCACTGATCTACGGCTCACCCATCGCCGGCTACCAGGCACCGCAGACGACCGTCCAGCCGGCTGCACGCGTGCCGCTGGTGCTGCTGCGCATCCTCGGGCAGGCACACGCCGAGGGTTGGCTCAAAGACCTGGACGCGCCCGAGCCCACTGGCCGGCTCGCCGAGCAGGTCGACGTACTGACTGAGTTCGCGCCCGGTGTACCGCGGCGGATGCTGTTGCGAATGGCGATCGTCTGGACGCAGCTGTTCGGGATGATCAGCTTCGAGCTCTTCGGTCAGCTGGTCGGATCGATGGACCCGGCCGACGACTTCTTCACCGAGACCAGCCGTCAGATGGCCGCGTTCGTGGGGATCAGCTGAACGCCTTCGGCAGGGGCAGCGCGAGCGCGCCCCGCACCCGCCGTACATAGTCTTCGCGCGGGATCGAGATCGCGCCCATCGTCGCCAGGTGGTCGGTCACCCACTGGATGTCGAACACCCGCTCCTCGGCGTACTCGTCGTCCAGCAGCTCGATCAGCCCGGCCACGGCCGCCTTCGACCCGTCGGTCTTGTGGTGGAACATCGACTCCCCGGCGAACAGTCCGCCGATCGCGACGCCGTACAGGCCGCCCGCGAGCTCGTCTCCGTCCCACGCCTCGACCGAGTGCACCCAACCGAGCCGGTGCAGTTCGGTGTACGACGCGATGATGTCCCGATCGATCCAGGCGCCGGTACGGCGTGGGTCCGCGCAGGCCCGGATCACCTGGTCGAACGCCGTGTTCACCCGGATCTCGAACTTCGCCCGGGCCCGCCGTACCGTCCGCGTCGGCCGGTACCCGGCCACCTCGATCACGCCGCGGTCCACCGGCGACCACCACAGCAACGAACTGCGGTGGTCCGGCATCGGGAACAACCCCTGCCGGTACGCCGCCAATACCGTCCCCGGGCGCAGATCCGCCCCACCCGCCACCACGTCACCGTCGCCGGCGACCGACACCGGCGGGAAGTCCCACACAGACGCAGCAGGCTCGACAGGCACCCTCACATCCTGGACCACGACGAATCCCAGGGAACACCGAGGGTTTGTCCCGAGTGGCGCGGGCACCTGGGCCACGTAGAGTTGCTGATACATGGGAGTGAGGACGCCCAGGTCTCCGACATGTGGGGTCAGGCGGGAAGGAGCACTGTGGCCGGAGTAGCCAGGTTCGTTGCCAGTAGTCTCGCGCCCGCTGCCCAGCGGTTCGCGCCCCAAGCTGCAGCGGGCGTACTGCGCTCGATCCTCGAGTTCGCCATCGACGGGTACCAGCGGTTCCCGAGCGCCGAGCGGGTCGCGGAGAACAAACTCGCCAAGGTCGGCGGCGACCCACAGCTCGCCATCGACGCCGTGGTCGACCAGCACATCCGGCTCGCCGGCGTGCAGGGCTTCGTCACCAGCATCGGCGGCCTCGTCACGCTCCCCGTCTCCCTCCCCGCGAACATGACCGGCATCGCGATCGTGCAGGCCCGGATGGTCGCCGCGATCGCCCACCTGCGTGGCTACGACCTCGACGACCCCCGCGTCCGTACGGCGGTCATCACCTGCCTGCTCGGCGAGGACGGCGTCACCGACCGCCTGAAGAAGTCCAGCCTGGTGACCTCACCCCTCGCCATCGCCACGGCACCCGTCTTCGACCCCGAGCTCGACCGCCAGGTCGCCACCGAGGTCGTCGCCGAACTGATCGCCCGTGTCAGCGGCAAACGCATGGCCATCACCGTCACCCGCCGCGTCCCGCTGCTCGGTGGCGCCGTCGGAGCCACCGTCGACGGCTGGTCGACGTACCGGATCGGTCAGTACGCCGACAAGAGCCTCATCCGCCGGATACCGCGCCCGATCGAGCCCTGAAGTCCCACGTCTCGGTCACCCTGAGCACCGTCAGCAACCACTCAGCCTGACGGCGTTGGCCTCCATCGAGCCCGCCGTGTACTTCTTGCCGCACAAGGTTGCGCCCTGCCACGGTGTCCGGTACGACCGCCATGGGCCGGACTCGGTGGTGTACGTACGTCCGCCGGGCTTGCAGACGTGGTACGCGTAGCGGCCGCTGTAGACCCTCGTCCCGGACCACAGGACGTACCGGCGCTGCGTACTCGCCACCGCAATCTTCCAGGTGTCCGTGATCGACTTCGTGCTGGTGTGCGACCCGGCGACCGACAGCTTCGCACCAACGGTGACGCTCGCCTTGGCGAGGATCACGCCGGCCTTCACCGAGGCCTCGGTGGTCACGTCGATACCTGCGGTGAAGGTACGCTCCCACGCGATCGACTTCGCCCGGTCGAAACCAGTGCCTGGCGAGAGCGAAATGACCTCCAGATGCGTAGGCGCGTACGCGGACTTGGTGCCGCTGACCGTCGCCCACTTCTCGCCCGGCTTGCAGACCTGCGGGTACGCCGACGCCGTCGTCGCTGGTGCGATGGCGATCAAGGCCGGTGCTGCCAAGGCCAGGACCGCCGCGATCCGGATCCCCCTACGAACCTTCATGAGTCACCTCTGTCCGTTTCCGGCACTCACCGTGAGCGCCGTGCAACAGCCTCATCCGCGAGGCTGCGACCGAACAGGGACAAAGTGGTACACCAGCACCGGTCAGCTGGGCGGTGTCGTTCCGTGCGCCGCGTAGACCTCTTCGGCCAGACGCAGCTGTTCCTGGCCTTCGGCGACGCGGCCGAGTCCGAGGTAGGTGTACCCGAGGCCGGTCCGAACGCGCGCCTCGCGGTGCCACAACTCCTGGCTCACCGCGATGTCCAAGCTCTCGTGGTACGCCACCAGCGCCTCCGCATAGCGGCCCAGCTCACGGTAGGACGCGCCCAACTCGTCCAGCGCTTCGGCCAGGACTCCGGGCCGACCGACCGGCCGGACCATGTGCACTCCGGCCAGCAGTACCGGAATCGCCACCGCTGCCTGACCGCACTCACGCAGCGAAGCCCCAGCGATGGCGCGCACTCGGCCCTGCAGTCCCGGGTCGTCCTGAGCAAGCGCGATCGCCGCCTCGAACGGCTCGAGCTGACGCTCCGGCTCGCCATCGCGCCCGTACAACATGCCTAACGTCAGCTGCGCCCACAGGGCGTGGTGGGCAGCGTCAGGCTCCTGAGCGATCAGGTCGACGGCTTCCCGCACGACCACGAAGCCCTCCTTCGTACGGCCGGCCCGCTCGAGCATGTGAGCAAGATTCACCAGCGAGCTGGCCAGGAATCCCGGTGCCCCGATCAAGCGCGCGGCCTCGGTGGCAAGCATCAGCTCGTCCGCGGCGGCGGAGAAGTCGTCGAGCTCGCCGAGTGCGAGCCCCAGATCGAAGCGGACCAGCGCCGTACCGACCGGATCCGATCGTAGGTCGGTCAGCGCAGCAGCCGTCCGGTTCAGGTCGCGCCACTCCAGCCACCGCTGCCGGTGCCGCCCGAAAGCGTTCATCCCAACAGCAATCCGTACGGCGGTCTGCCGGTCCTCCACGGTCCCCAGGGCAGCACGCCGCGCGAGCTCGACAAGAGCGCTCCGGTTGGCGTCCAGCCAGTCGAGGACGTCGTCGACAGCAGACAGGTCACGTGCGTCTGCAGCCCAGGCCGCATCTCGCCAGGTCACGCTCAGCGGACCCTCTGCGTCCAGCTCGTCGGCGCGCCAGAGCATCGACAGGTAGCACTTGAGCACCCGCTCCCCGACGACCCGATGAGCCTCCGCACTCGCACCCTCCTGGCCGACCGCGCGGACCAGGTCGTGCAGGCGGTAGCGGTGCAGAGCCGGCGCCTCCAGCAGGTGTACGTCGACCAGCCGGTCGAGCAGGTCCTCCGTGTCGTCCAGCGTCCGCCCGAGCCCCGCGGCCGCGACCCGGAGCGGGAACTCCCCCGCATCGAGCAGGGACAGCACGCCGAACGCGTCGGCAGCGTCCCGATCGGCGGGCACCGCCCGCAGGTCGTCGATCGACACCGCGATCGACGCCCGTACGCCGATCTCTCCGTCCGCGAGCTCACCGAGTCGGGTGCTCGCGTCGGCCAGCCGGTCGGCGAGCTCCTGCGGCGGCAGTCCCGTGCGCAGCCGCGTGCCGGCGATGCGCAGCGCGAGCGGCAGATTGCCGCAGGCGTGCACGACGGCCAGTGCCGCGTCGGGTTCGGCCGCAACGAGGGCCGCACCGATGACCTCGGCGAGCAACTGCAGCGCCTCGTCGTCGGGCAGTACGTCGAGCCGCAGGTGCAGCGCACCGGCCAGTTGATCGAGCAGTCGTCGACTCGTGATCACTGCCGCGGCTCCCGACGTACCGGGAATCAGCGGAGTCACCTGCTCCACAGTGGCCGCGTCATCCAGTACGACGAGCATCCGGCGCCCCGCGATCGCGGTCCGATACCGGGCTGTCGCCGCAGCGAGGTCGTCCGGAATCTCCTGCGCCTGTACGCCGAGGGTCCGGAGCAGGAAGGTGAGTCCCTGCAAGGGAGCCAGCGGCTCGGTCTCACCGCGCAGGTTCAGGTAGATGCTGCCGTCGGGGAACTGCGCTTCGACGAGATGGCCGACGTGGACAGCGAGCGTGGTCTTTCCGACACCGCCCATCCCCGTCACAGCGGAGATCACCACGCTCGTCGTGTCGGCAGGCTCGCCGGTCCGCAGCAGCAACTCGGTCAACGTTCGTACCGACTCGGCCCGGCCGACGAAATCCGTGACACCTGCAGGCAGCCGATCGGGGGTCTCGGTCGGTCGGCGGGCAGCCTGTTCCAGCCGGTCACGATCGGCGGGGCCGAGCTCCAAGGCATCGGCCAGCCTGCTCACGGTGAGTGCGCGGGGATGGTGCCGCCGCCCGATCTCCAGTGTGCGGATCGCCTCCACGCTGAGTCCGGAGCGCTCGGAGAGCTGCTCCTGGGTCAGCCCGGCCACGCGACGGAACTTCCGCAACAACTCCGGCACCGCACTCACGCCGTACCCACCGTTCTGTTGGTCCGGAGCCAGCCGCGAAGGTCCGCGGGTGACCACGACGGTCTGCCGACCATCCGGGCGGCCGCTCGGCGGAGCTCGGTCGGCAGCCCTCCGCACAGCTCGACGACCTCGAGCGTCGCCGCCGGATCGCGCTGCCATCGGTCGGCACCGGCAAGCTGATGAAGCAACCGCACCGCATCCGGAACCGGTAGTCCAGCAAGGACGATCCGGTGTTCCGTGGCTACCTCACCGAGCGGCCGGCGACTCGTCACGACGACCGTCCCTATTGTTGCCTTAGGCACCTGATCCGCCGACGCCACGTCATCGAGCACGACCAGCGATCCCGCGGCCGGCCGGACCGGACCGCCGCCACGAACGAAGACCTCGCCGGCAGGGAACACCACCTGGCGGGCCGCATGCACGGCCAGCGCCGTCTTGCCCGCACCGGCCGGACCGGCGATCACGATCGTCCCCGGCGCTGCCAGCAGGCCGACCAAGCGACGTACCTCGTCGGCTCGACCGGTGAAGTCCTGGACGTCCGCAGGCAGCTCATGGGGAACAGCGCTCTGCTCCTGACCTGCCGCGGCGAACATGGCCAGTTCCGCGCCCACCAGCCCGAGCGCGTCGGCCAACGACTCCAGGGTCGCGCCGCGCGGCGACTTCCGCCGACCGGACTCGAGGCTGCGAATCGTCTCGGTCCCCAAGCCGGAGCGCTCGGCCAAGCCGGCCTGGGTCAGCTGGGCGGCCCCTCGAAAGCGCCGTAGCAGCTCCCCGAACGAGCGCGTCTCCACTCCGACGTCCATGCCCCCTGCCCTTCCGTTGCCCGAAGGAGCAACAGACGCTAGCCGGAGGTACAGGTCAAAGTGGTCTACTTCCGCCCATCCTTGCAGGAACGTGCAATGTCAGCCGGCGAGGGCTTGGACGACGCGGCTCGGGGAAGGTTTGCCGAGCCTTTCGGCCATCCAGACGCTGGTCTCGACGAGCTTGGGGAGGTCGACGCCGGTCTTGATGCCGAGGCCGTCGAGCTGCCAGAGCAGGTCCTCGGTGGCGAGGTTGCCGGTGGCGGACTCGGCGTACGGGCAACCGCCGAGGCCACCGGCGGAGCTGTCGACCGTGGTGACGCCTTCACGGAAGGCGGTGAGGGTGTTGGCGAGGGCTTGGCCGTAGGTGTCGTGGAAGTGCACGGCGAGCTTGTCAGTGCTGACACCGGCCGCGGTGAAGGCGGCGATCAGGGCGGTGACGTGGCCGGGGGTCGCGACGCCGATGGTGTCGCCGAGGGAGAGCTCATGGCAGCCGAGGTCGACCAGGCGGGCGCCGACCTTGACGACCTGATCGATCGGTACGTCGCCCTCCCACGGATCGCCGTAACACATCGACACGTAGCCGCGGACGGTCAAACCCTCAGCCAGCGCTCGCTCGACGGTCGGAGTGAACATCGCGAACTGCTCGTCGACCGTCGAGTTCAGGTTCTTCGCGGCGAAGGTCTCCGTGGCACTGGCAAAGATCGCGATCTCCCGGACTCCGCTGGCGAGGGCGCGGTCGAGACCGCGCTCGTTCGGGACCAGGACCGGCGCGCGGACGTCGTCCGGCAGGTCGAGTTTGGCCAGCAGTTCGGTCGCGTCAGCGAGCTGGGGAACCCACTTCGGGTGCACGAAGCTGGTCGTCTCCACGGTGCGCAGGCCGGCGTCGACGAGCCGGCGGATGAACTCCGCCTTGACCTCGACGTCGACGATCGCCGACTCGTTCTGCAGCCCGTCCCGCGGCCCGACCTCGTAGATCGTGACCTCGTCGGGCAGCCCGTCGGCCTGCACCAGCTGCGGTGTCCGCATGTGTCGCCTCCGTGCGTTCGGTGGGGTACCCCACCACAATGGCTCGTGATGACAACTCTGGCTGACATTCTGCGCCGCGTCGAAGGCGGCACCTTCCCGGATCCCGATCTCGGCGTGACGGTTGTCTCACCACCGTCCGCGCGGGAGTCCTGCGTGATGGCATTCACCGGGCACATCGTGGTCGCCGCCGAAGTCGACGCCAGTTGGGTCACCGACCGCCTGACGCCCGAGGACATGGTCGAGCCCGTCTCCCCGCCGTTCCTCACCGCCCTCGCGGAAGCGACCGGCCGGCACGCGCACTGCCTCGACGCGATGCTCCTCGCGCCGCCGCTCCCGGAGCCCGCCGTACTGGCTGATCTCGAAGAATTGACCGGCAGCGATCACCCACGGCTGGTCCGGGCGCTCAAGTATCGCGACGACGTTCGCGCGTACGTCGATCCGTACGGCGGCGTCGTCATCGTCGGGCGCGGCGTGGCCGGACGTCTCGAGTGCGCGATCGAGGTCCCGGGGTCCGCACAAGGTCAAGGGCACGGCCGCCGGCTCGCGCAGGCTGCTCGTGCCCTGATCCCTGCCGACGCGCATCTCTGGGCGCAAGTCACGCCCGGCAACGCCGCGTCGTTCCGCGCCTTCCTCGCCGCCGGCTATCGCATCGTCGGCTCGGAGATCCTCTTCTTCTGAGACAGCACAGTTTTATGGGCAGTACAACTTAGGGGCAGTGCTCCGGGGAGCGGCCGGCGGCGGCCACAGTGGTGAGGTTGGCCGGAGCTCCCGGTACGGCGACCTTCGGGGCCAGCGAGCCGTCCGCGTGTCGGCGGCGGGTGAAGGCTTGGCCAGCGGAGATCGCGGTGATCTGGAGCTCGCCACCTGCCGAGGACGCCGCGACCTGATCGGCCGGATCGCCGGTCGCAGTCGGAAATTGCCAACTGCCGTCGGTGTGCTGAATCGCGTAGTGCAGCTGGCCGCCTGCGGCGATGACGACCATCATCTCGTCGCCGACCACGGTGACGGCGACGGAGGTGATGCCGCTCATCGTGGCGAACAGGTTCCGCGAGCTCCAGCTGCCGTTGCCGTTCCGGACCCGGTGATAGATCCGTCCGGAACCCTCGACCTGCATCATGTGGAAGGTGCCGTGGAACTCGGTGGCGGCCACCAGGTTCGCGGCATCGCCGAGCCGGTTCGGGCCGTCCCAGCGGCCGTCGGGGAACTGCATCAGGTGATAGACGACCCCGCCCGAGGCGAAGGCCACTTGCAGGCAGCCGAGCACGACCGCGGCCGTCATCGACGACACACCTCTGAGCTCGCCGAACAGGTTCCGGGTACTCCAGCTGCCGTCGACGGCACGCACCCGGTGATAGATCGCGTCGCCGGTCATCTCCATCACGTTCAACGCACCGTTGAACTCGGATGCCGCCACCAGCCAGGCCGGGCCACCCAGCGCGTTCGGGCCGTCCCAGCTGTCGTTGGCCTGCTGGATCGCGTGGTGCACCGCGCTGTCCGAAGCCAGGATGACCTGTGCCTGCGGATCGAGTGAGGCACCGGGGGCGTCGAGTCGGTAGAGCGCGGCCGCGCCGGGGGCGAGCGAGACCGTGATCGAGGCCGCGCCCGGCTGGGCCGTGTAGGTCTTGGTCGCCGGGTCGAAGCGCGAGACACCAGTCACCGTTGCCGTGTTCACGTTGATGGTGGCCTGCGCGGACGCCGAGTGGGACCAGTTCGCCACCAGCAACCACCTGGTCCGCGGCTTCCGGTCCTTACTGCGGAAGCTGCCGAGAACGACAGGGTTGCCGGAGGTGCCGGTCAGGAACGTATCCGGCGTGAAGGGCTGCACGCTGGACGGGACCGATCCGTTCGCGTGCACCACGCGCTCCGACACGAGCGGTAGGAGCTCCGCACCGACCGGCGCGAGCCAGGTGGTGTTCAGCGTCTTGGCGTAGTCGTAGATCGGGGACCGATTGCCTTCGTAGTCGATCAGTGCGGGGCCATAGCTTGGCGGCGGCTCCGGCGACCAGTAACAGAAGTACTGGATGCCCTTGCACCCGTAGGCCAGGCTGACGTTGACCTGCCATGCGAGCTCGGCGGCCGATGGCGACCGGTAGTGCCAGTGCGGGACGGAAAGGATGTAGATCCAGGTCGGCACCCCAGCACCCAGACCGGCCGCGCGAAACTCCTGCCACTCGGCGCAGTAGCCGCCGAAGTCGCTACCGTCGTCCATCAACGGATAGCGGTCGTACGACAGCATCTGCGGCTTGACGGTACTGGCGAACTCGTGGATGTAGTTCCGCCAGCCCCCGAAGTCGGGGAGCAGATTGATGTTCTGCAGCAGGTTCGGGGCCGCCGCACGCAGCGCGGCCGAGCCGGCCGCGAACCGCGGGAACTCGCTGGCCTGCGGCTCGTCGGTCAGCCGGAAGCCGGCGAACGACGGATGCCGGGTGAACTCCTCGCGCCGCTCCAACGCCTTCTCGGGCCAGTTGACGACCAGCGCCTTCAGCCCGACCTGGTCGGTGAGGTCGAGCGTGCTGTGGACGTACGGCACTTCCTTGTCGTCGTCACTCGCGCCGACGAAGGAGAAGGTGAACCCGGCATCCTTCATCTCCTGGAACCGCTCCAGCAGGTTGAACCGCGTCTGCATCGACGGCGGCCAGAACGCGCCGATCGGGAACTCCGGACCGGAGATGATCGGCAACGGCGAGCAAGGGGCAGCAATCGCCTGCGTGGTCTTCGCGAGAGCTGTGGTGGCGGGCAGGAAAGGCAGGATGCCGGCCGCGGCGGCGAGCTTCAGAAGTCCGCGGCGGGCGATCGTCGGCGTGGGCGTCGCGCTGGAATCGTCCGTCATGCAAGGAATTCGAGCACGCCGTCGCCGACCGGACCACCGATGAAACCTCGCTCGAATACGATCGGACGGTGAAGTCGGCCAGGGTCGAGGTGCTAGGGAGCTGGCTCCAGTACGTCGAAGTGGGCGCCGGTGATCCTGTGCTCTTCCTGCACGGGAACCCCACATCGTCGTACCTGTGGCGAAAAGTCGTCGGTGCGGTGGCCCGAACGGGCCGGCGGTGCATCGCGCTCGACCTGATCGGCATGGGCGATTCCGGTAAGCCCGCGATCGACTACCGTCTCGTCGACCATCTGTCATTCGTTGAAGCCTTCGTCGAAACGTTGGGGCTGTCCGAACTCACGCTGGTCGGGCACGACTGGGGTGCCGTGATCGCTCTCGACTACGCGCGACGCTTCCGCGACCGGGTCCGCGGTGTCGCGTTTCTCGAGGGCCACCTGCACCCCATCGACCGGTGGAGCGACCTGGACGAGGGCGGCCGGGAGCTGTTCCACAAACTGCGCACCCCCGGCGTCGGGGAACAGCTGATCATCCAGGAGAACTTCTTCGTCGAGGAGGTGCTGCCGGCCGGGATCCTCCGCACCCTGAGTCAGGAGGAGCTCGACGCCTACCGCGCGCCGTACCGCGATCCCGCCGCCCGGCTGCCGGTCTGGCGCTGGCCGCAGGAGATCCCGATCGAGGGCGTACCCGCCGACGTCGCCGCGATCGTCACCGCCAACCAGTCGGTGATCGCAGACCCGGACCTCCCGAAGCTCCTGCTCCACGCGACGCCCGGCGCGGTGATCGGCCCGGCCGAGGTCGCCTGGTGCCGCGAGCACGGCCAAGCCCTCACCATCGTCGACCTCGGGCCAGGCTCACACTTCCTCCCTGAGGATCGCCCGACCGAGATCGTCGCGGCACTCACCGACTGGCTCGGCCGCCTGACCCCCTGATCGGGAAACGCCTGGTGGGTCTTTGGTGATTCGGTGGGTGCCGGTGGGGGTGACGTGGAAGGTGAAGCCGTGGGGTGTGGTCCATTCGAGTGTTGTGGGGTTGAGGCGGTGGACGGTCCAGCCGCGGGCGTGAGTTTTGACCCGGTGGCCGTGGCGGCTCAGCGGTGCGAGGTTGTCGGTGCTGGTTTGGCCGGGTGGGCCGAGGGGGTCGTAGGGGTGGATGTGGTCGAGGTCGAGGGTGTTGGTGGTTTCGCGGGTGCCGTAGGGGAAGAGCTCGACGGGGTGGGTGAGTTTGACGTGTTCGCGGATGCGGAGGGGGATTTCGTAGGCGTTGGCGCTGACGGCTTGGTTGAGATCGATGACGGGCTTGACGGTGTAGGGGGCGTATCCGATGAGTTCGGTGAGCTGGTCGGCGATCTGCGGGCCAATGGTTTCGGCGCGCAGAACGCCGGTGCCGGTGGCCAGGGTGTGGTCGGTGAGGTGGATATAGATCTCGGTCTTGCCGGGGCGCGCGGAAACGCCTGACGTGCCCGGGGTGCTGGGGTTGTTGTAGGCGTCATGCCTGATTTGGGCCAGGCGGGCAGCGAGAGCGCGCCGGGTTTCGGCGTCGAGTGGTTCGCCGCCGTCGCCCGGGTCTGTGGGTGGGTTGTCGAGGGGGTCGGGCAGGTCGCTGGTGCTGGGGTGGGGTGCGTCGCGGTCGGCCTCGTCTTCCAGGCTGGGTTCGTGCCAGCGGTCGCGCCGGTCTTGAGCTGGGGCAGCGACGGGGTCGTCCACGAGCGGCGCACCCCCACCCGCCCGCCGACCGACAGCCGGCGGGACTCCAGAGCCACCGGTGGGCGTGGCAACAGCAGGCGCGGGGGCCGGGCTTGGCGTGGAGGTTGGAGCAGGTGAGGAGTCCGGCGTAGGCCTGGGTTCGGAGGCTCCCCTCGGGGCGGAGGCAGGACCCGGGGCGGAGGCAGGACTCGGGGCGGAGGCAGAACTCCGGGCGGAGGCGGGGCTCGGCGTGGAGGCGGGTTGCGTGGCGTTCGGTTCTGCGGGGGTGTTGGTGGTGTGGCGGGGGTGGTTGGCGGCTTGGGCTAGGAGTTCTTGGTGGTAGCGGGGGTCGGCGATGATGCCGACGGCGGTGGCTTGACGGGCTTGCAGGGTGCGGGGGTCACCGATGTCCTTCAACGCATCGGCGATGGCTCGAATGGCCACCTTGTGGCGTTTGATGTCGCCGGCCCCGGCACGGATGTACATGGTCGCGGTGCCGTGCTCGTCGGCCTGACCGGTGAACACTCCGCGCTCACGGGCCTTCTCAGCAGCCTGGGCACGAGCCTGGTCGGGGTCGGCGTGGTACTTGGCGGCGCGCACGATCCGCGCGAGCTGGCCCGGCGTGATCGAGTCGATCAGGCCGGCGACCCGGGCATCGACATATCGGGCGGCTTCCTCGGACAGGTCGGTGCAGTCGTCGACGATCCGGGCGGCCTTCCACGCGGTGGCCTCGCCGGCCAGGACCTTCGCCCAGGTCTGTGGGAACCGGTGGCGTAGCCCGAGAGCGTTGCCGATGTAGCGGGCCGCGACCCGGGGCGAGACACCGATCACGACACCGAACTCGTCGACCGCGAACTCCGCGACCGGCGGGCAGCCCTCACCGCCATACACAACGGCACGCTCGCGGCCATCGGCTACACGGCGACCGGGCCGGACCGCGTCGGGGAGATGGTCGGGGTGGAAGCGATCGGCGTACACGAGGGCGTGTTCGAAGACGCGGGTGTCACAACGGTTGGACAACGCGATGTGGTCCGCGACCGATTCGAGCAGGTCGCGGTTGGAGAGATCCGTGAGGTCCCCATCGAAATCGAACATGTGTTCCACTGTAGTCACAAAACGGTAACGAGCCAAATCCGCCTTGCAGACAAGGGGATACGCCCGTCAGTCCCGGTGGTAGGTGGGGGTTTTGCCGGCGTAGAGGGTGCCTCGGTAGATGCCGTGGATGATCTCGGCCTCGTAGCCGTCGAGTTCGGGAGCGCCCAGTTCGCGGGCGATGGCCAGTTCGGCGGGGGCGTCGTACGGGACGCGGACGAACTGGACGGAGAACGGCGCTGTCGCGTCCGGGCCGCCTTCGAGGATCGTGTAGACGGGGGTCGGGTCCTGGAGGCTGTTGCCGACCGAGCCGACGTTGATGAGGGTGCCGCCGAAGTCGCACTCGTAGTAGGCGTCGTGGATGTCGCCGTAGGCGACCACGGTCGGCAGCGGACCGTCGCCGGTGGCTGGGGTGTTCTCGAACATGCCCTGGTACGCCGTTTTGTCGTGGTCGAAGTAGACGCGATGGTGGACCGTGGTCGCGGAGGCGTGGAAGATGCGGATCTGCCGGCCGCTCAGCTGGAAGTCGTGACAGAACGGGAGATTGCGCAGCCAGGTGCGCTGGTCTTCGCGAAGCTCGTCATGCCACCAGAGCATGCTGCCGCCGGCCGGCCATTCGCGGTCCGGGTCCGGGAGGAAGTCGTCCCAGTTCCCGAGGATGTTCACCTCGCAGACCTCGCGGCAGCGGTCGACCACCGCCTGGCCGCGCGGGCCCTTGCCGACGTAGTCGCCGAGGTTGAAGATCCGGGTGATCCCGCGGGCCTCGATGTCCGCGAGGACTGCTTCGAGTGCGGTGAGGTTGCCGTGGACGTCCGAGATGAGGGCGATCCGCTCGAGCTGCATGCCCGCCATCGTTCAAGCCCGGACGGTCCACGGCAAATCGTTTCTCACCAGCTACCCGCCGGACCGTCGTACTCGGAGGAGGAGGATCCGGTGGTCGCATAGGCCCGCGAGCTGGACGACCCACCCGACGACCCGGAAGGCCCCCCGCCGCCACCACTGCGACCGCCACCGCGGCTGCCACCAGAAGAACCACCGGACGACCCCCCGGATGAACCACCGCGACCACCACCCGATGACCCGCGCCCACCCGAACCACTAGGACCGGAGCTGCGCGGTCCGAAGGAGCTCGGCGTACTCCCGCCACCCCCGCTCTCGCCCGCAGAGTGCGAGGCCGCACCAGCCGCCGCACCACCGGCCTTGCGGGCCGCCGTCAGTGCCGCACCCGCTGCACCCAGTCCCGCGCTGCCCACGGTCTGCGCGCCCGTAGCACCGCCACCGCCAGCACCCGCACCGCCACCACCGGACCCGCCCAGCTTGGCGCGACCGACATTGATCGCACCGGTAGCGAGTCCACCCGGGTCCGCGACGGAGCTACCCATCGCGGCACTGCCCCCGGCCACAGCAGCAGTGAGCGGTACGGCGAAGCGCAGCAGCGCAGGCAGCGCGAACACGGCGAGCATCAGCAGCATGATCCCGGTCATCGCCCGCACCAGCTGGTTGTCGCCGGGCATCATGGCGCCCTGGTTGAGCTTCATCGCGGCCGCGTAGATGAGTGCCGCGGCCGGTTTGTAGGCGATGAATGCCAGCGACCACCCACAGAACTTGCGGAACCATGTCCGCCCGACCTCGGTGTTCGTCGCGGCGGCCGCGAGTGGGAACGTCCCGGCCAGGAGCACCAGCATCGCGGACCGGATCAGCAACAGCACGATCTGGATCAGCGAGGCGAGCATCACCGTGACGGTCAGCCCGATCGACATCACGACCTGTCCGGAGGCCACGCCGACGTCGGTGAAACCGCCGTTCGCGACGACGCTCTTGAAGCCTTCCTCGACGTTGCCTCCGGAGGCGTCCTGGACGATGTACAGCGCGAAGTCGTCCGACCAGCTGCTCAACGCCTGCAGCATGGCCGAACCCGCGCCGCAGACCAGCACGAACAACATCATTGCCTTGAGCAACTCCTGCAGCGGCTTGGCGCGCTGCTCCCAGGCAGTGCGGAGGCCCGCGATGATGATCGCGATCGTGAAGACCGCGCCGACGACGCTGAGCGTGCTGTGCTGCAGGTACTCGACCGGGCCGGAATTCGTCCAGCCCTTGGACTCGTACGAGATCGTTGCCGTCGGCACCTTCAGCCAGAACGACGCCATCGCGTGGATCGAGTCGAGCGCGGCCTGAGCGACCTGGCGAGCCATCGCATCCACCCCGGACTGCGCGACCGAGAGGAAGCCTTCCTTGATCTGACAGCCGACCTCGAAGTTTCCGCACATCAGAGACCACTCCACTTCACGAAGTCGGCGAGACTGCGCACCTGGACGAACGGGGCACCGACGGCATCACCCGGCGGTGGTGGTTGGAGCCGCCAGTCGTGGTCGTGCCAGACCATCGTCACGGTGAGGCTCACCCACTGCTGCTCGACCGGTACGGCGAGCATCACCGTCACCTGATCGCGGTTGGCGGCGAGCACGCGGTACCCGGCCAGTTGAGTCGGCTCCGAGTCTGTCGACGGCTTCTCCTTGGCGAGGTCGCGCAGCATGGCATCGGTCTCCGGACCGGGCACCATGAGCTTGCGCGCGGTCGCCGCCACCTTGGTCTGATCCGCCAGCGCAGCAAGCACGTTGTACGCCGCGAACACCGCGCCCGTCGGCGAATGAGCGAAGCACCGCCGGAACCCGTCGGAGTCCGTCGCCGCCGGTCCGAAGACCGCCGACCGGGGAACCACCACTCGCCGGCTCACCTCCCAGCTGTCGGCAGCAGGCGCCGTACTGGGAAGTCCCTGGTCACCAGCCGCCAGAGAGCACCCAGCCGCCGGGGAAGTTGATTGCTGCACCACTTGGCTCGGCGTCGCCGGCGCAGGTGCAGGCGGAGGTGCAGGTGCCGCCTGAGACTCGGTGGCGTCCCCGCTGACCAGCAGGATGACGCCGCACGCGACGACCGCGGCGATCACGATGCACGCGGCGATGAAACCCGGCCCGAACCCCGTAGTGCTCTCGTTCTCGCTCATCCCGAGCCCCCGATCAAAGGTGGACAACCTGCTGGGACAAGGCTTGCAAAAATCGGCCGATCGCCGCGGAAGTTATCCACAGGCACCCGCCGAACTGGTCTGGACAGGTGCTCGGTTACGCTCAGGAAGTTTGCGAGTCCCGGTCGATCTGTAGCCAATAGGTCACCCCGTGTAGCGAAGTGAACTAGTCAGCTACTAGAGTCCGCGCATGACCATCGCGCCTTCGCTTTGCTCGCCCCTAGCGCTCGCCGATGCAGAACCCACCCGCGCCGCGGAACCCTGGGAGAGCGACGTCATCACGGCCTACGGTCTGCTGCGCGAAGCCGCAGCCGAGCTGGACCAGTTGATGCGGCACTCTCTCAAGCGCAGTGGTCTGCAAATGGCAATGTTCGAACTGTTGCTGCGGCTGGCCCGCAGTCACGGGGAGAAGCAGCGTTTGACCTCCCTGGCCCGGGAGCTGACCGTCACCACCGGCGGCATCACCCGGCTCGTCGACCGTGCCGAGAACCTCGGCCTGGTTCGTCGTGAGCCTTGTCCTGACGATGCCCGCGGTTCGTACGCGGTGCTCACCGAGGAGGGGAAGCGGCGGCTGCGCGAAGCACTGCCGGATCACCTCCTGGAGATCGACAGCCTGTGGATGTCGCAGCTGTCCGACGAGCGCGACGTCGTGCTCGGCAAGCTGCGCCGGGTCCGGGACAACGCACGTCGCTGGCCGAACGGCCGGCCCGCGCTCTGACGCAGCAGCACACCTAGCGGCGAGCAGTAAACCAGCAAGAACAACTTCAACGTATTACCCGGAACTAACGGATGGAGCGCTCGGCTGGTGTCGAGCGCCCCTCCGCGTCATGGTTGAGACGTGAACCAACAGCTGGCCGAGCGCGAGCAACAGATCGAACGCCGCACCGACGGCCGTCGCGCGACGCGATGGCGTGGTGCGATCGGTGGTGTCCTGGCCGCCCTCGCCGGCCTCGCGGCAGGCAGCGTGGCCGCCGGCATCCTCGGCACCTCACAGACCCCCGTGGTCGCGATCGGCTCGGCCTTCATCGACCGCGTGCCGCCGTGGCTGAAGGAATTCGCGATCTCCGTGTTCGGCACGCACGACAAGACCGCGCTCCGCGCCGGCATCCTGATCGTCCTGCTGGCGCTGGCCGCCGTGGGCGGGATTCTTGCGGTACGGCGTTATTGGGCCGGCGCACTCGTGGTCGTCGTACTGGCCGGGGTGGCCGTGGCCGCAGCAATGACTCGCGCGGATTCCGGCCAAACGGGGTTCGTCCCGTCCGCGGTCGCCGGCCTCGTCGCGCTCGGCATCCTGCGCCTCTACACCTCACGCCTCGAACCGCTCCTCGACTTCCCCGATGACGGTGTCAGCCGCCGGGGCTTCCTGCAGTTGTCGGCCGGGGTCGCGCTCGGTTCGGCCGCGATCGGTGCCCTCGGCAAGGTGATCGGCGGCAACCGCGCCGCGGTCGCCGAGGCCCGCAACGGCCTGTCGCTCCCGAAGCCGCCGACCCTCGACCCGCCGCCCGGCGTACAGGTCGATGGTGGTGTTCCGTGGGCGACGCCGAACGAGGACTTCTACCGCATCGACACCGCGCTCGCCGTCCCGCAGATCGCACCGTCGGACTGGAAGCTGCGGATCCACGGCATGGTCGACAAGGAACTGAACTTCACGTTCGACGACCTGCTGAAGCGGCAGGTCGTGCACAAGTGGGTGACCCTGACCTGCGTCAGCAACGAGGTCGGCGGTGACCTGATCGGCAACGCGCTGTGGAGCGGCGTGCTGTTGAAGGACCTGCTCGAAGAGGCCGGGCCGTCGAAGGACGCCGACGCGATCCAGTCGACGTCGAAGGACGGCTTCACCGCCGGTACGCCGCTCAGCACGCTGCTCGACGATCGCGAGTCGATGCTCGCGTTCGCGATGAACGGTGAGCCGCTGCCGGTCGAGCACGGGTTCCCGGTGCGGATCGTCGTACCGGGGCTGTACGGATATGTGTCGGCGACGAAGTGGCTGGTCGATATCGAGGTGACGCGGTTCGATCAGTTCGAGGCGTACTGGACGCCGCGCGGCTGGTCGGCGCTCGGGCCGATCAAGCTGTCGTCGCGGATCGACGTACCGCTCGGCAAGAAGGTGACCGCTGGGCCGACGACCGTGGCCGGGGTGGCGTGGGACCAGCACGTCGGGGTGTCGAAGGTCGAGGTCCGCGTCGATGGTGGCCCTTGGCAACAAACCACGCTGGCCGCGGACGCGTCGACCGACACCTGGCGGCAGTGGCACTGGACGTGGGACGCGCCGCGCGGCACGCACATCCTGCAGGTCCGCGCGACCGACGCGAAGGGCACGCCGCAGGTCGAGGCGACCGCACCACCGGCCCCGGACGGGTCGACCGGCCTGCACACGATCAGCGTGAAGGTCGACTGACCGCGGCGAGCACGATCGGCAGGAAGGCCTGCTCGAGCGATCCGGCCGGCACGCTGGCAGGCTCCAGCAGGCTCTGTGACCGCGCACCCTCATGCAGCGCGATGATCAGTCGCACGAACAGCTCCGGCGGCACACTGAAGGTCACACCGCTGGTCGCCGAGATCTCCTCGACCAACCGGGTCAGGCTGGTCCGGAACATCGCCCGCTGCTCGGTCAACGCCCGCGCCGCGTCGGGATTGCGCAACGCGTGCAGCGTGAACTCGGTCGAGATCAGATGCCACTGCCGCTGATCCCCAAGCGCCTTGTCCAGCAGGCCCAGTACGGCGTCCAGCAGCGTGCCGGGCTGATTGGCCAGGTCGGGGAGCAGCGCCTCGATCTGCTCGAGCAGCCTGTCGGTCGTTGCCTGGAACAACGCTAGGACAAGCTCGTCCTTGGAACCGAAGTTCGAGTAGAAGGCGCCTCGGGTGAACCCGGCCTGGTCGCAGATGTCCTCGACCGAGGCGCCGGCGAAGCCGCGCTCGGCGAAGACTTCGAGCGCGCCTTCCAGCAGGCGGGCCCGAGTGGCGGTACGACTGCGCTTGGGTGTTTCCATAGGAGTAGGATACAGTTCTGTATTGAATACACAAACGTATTGAACTGGGGTAAACAGCGATGCAGCTCGAGGCCAGCGGTGTCACCGTGCAGGGTCCGCACGCGCCGATGCTGAGCAACATGTCAGTGACGGTCGACGAGAAGCAGGTGATCCTGCTGACCGGATACCCCGGTGCCGGCCACGTGGCGGCGGCCCTGGCGCTGTCCGGGCGGCTCAAGGCGGATGCCGGTGTGGTGACGCTCCAAGGCGACACCGACCCCGCCGTGCTGCGTCGCAAGGTTGCCATCGTCGATGCGCCCGGCATCACCGAGCCGGACGACGCACTGCCGGTTCAGACGGTTGTCGGCGAGGAGCTGGCCATGGCTGGCCACAAGGCCGGCCGGAAGGCCGTGCTGGCGTGGCTGGACGAGCACGGTGAGGCGGAGCACGCTGACAAGCGCTTCGAGCACCTCCCGGTCGCTGCGCGCACCAGACTGCTCGCTGAGCTGACGGTGGCCCGGCCTGAGGTAAAGGTCGTCATTCTGACCATGCCTGACCGCCATGGTGGCGATCCGCACGAGTGGTACGCCGTGGGCCAGGATCTGGCCGAGCGGGGCTACGCAGTCCTGATCACGTGCGCAGATACCTCCGCCCGGTTGCTCGACGTACCCGCTGATCAAGTTGAGGAGATGAAGGCGTGACCGCGCTCCGGATGGCCTTGAGTGAGCTGCGGCGCCTGACCGCGGGCCGACTGCCCAAGCTGGCCGTGATCGCGTTGCTGATGGTGCCCGTCCTGTACGGCGGCCTGTACCTCTACGCGAACCATGATCCGTACAGCCGGCTCGGCCAGATCCCCACTGCGGTCGTGGTGGAGGACGATGGCACGACGCTGGCGACGGGCGAGAAGCTGAACGTCGGACCGCAGGTGGCCGACGAGCTGGTCAAGTCGAAGAGCTTCGGCTGGCACCGGGTCGACCGGGCCGAGGCGACCAAGGGTGTGTCGGAGGGCAAGTACGAGTTCGCCCTGGTGCTGCCCAAGTCGTTCTCCGGGGACCTGGCCTCCAGTGCGGACTTCAAGCCGCGGCAGGCAAACCTGGAGCTGCTCACCAACGACGCGAACAACTACATCGCGCACACCATCGCCAACCAGGTCGTTGCCCAGGTCACCAAGACTGTCGCGTCCCAGGTCAGCGAGACCGCGGCGAGCAAGCTGCTGGCCGGGTTCAACCAGATCCACGGCCAGATCAGCCAGGCCGCCTCGGGTGCCGCACAGCTCCAGAATGGTCTGACCACGGCGTCCACCGGCGTCGGCAAGCTGCAGACCGGCGCAGGCCAGCTCAACACCGCCCAGCAGCAGCTGTCAGCTGGCGCGACGAAGCTGGCCGGTGGCACCGCTCAAGCACAGCAGGGCGCTACGAAGCTCGCGAACGGCGCTGACCAGCTCAGCGACGGTCTGGGCACGCTGAAGTCCAAGACCGCCAGCCTGCCGAAGCAGACCAAGGCTCTGGCGAACGGCGCCGACCAGGTGGCCGACGGCAACGAAAAGATCGCCGGTGTCGGCCGCCAGGTTGCTACCGCGTCGAACGCTCTGGTCGGAGACCTCAAGGCCTTCGACAAGACCCTTGCTGCCCGTCTGAAGGCACAGGGCCTCAGCAATCACCAGATCAACCTGATCCTGGCCGAGACCGCCAAGCTGCGCGGTCCGGTCGTCCGGGCGAACACCAAGATCCAGTCCACGTCCGCACAGCTCAACCAGCTCGCCGGTGGCGCTCGCAAGGTCTCCAACGGCGCGGCCGCCCTGGCCAAGGCCACTCCGGCCCTCACGAACGGCATCAGTACGGCGGCCAACGGCGCCAAGCAGCTCGACACCGGAGCCAGTCAGCTGAACACCGGACTGGGCACGCTGAACTCCGGTGCGCAGCAGCTGGCGAGTGGTGAGAAGCAGGCGGTCACCGGGCAGGGCCAACTCCTGAACGGCGTGAACAGCCTCGCCACCGGCATGACGAAGCTCAAGGACGGCGCCACTCAGCTGAACACTGGGCTGCAGAAGGGCGTCAAGGAGATCCCGAACCCGACCGCGGAGCAGCGCAAGGCCGTGGCCGAGACCCTGGGCGCGCCCGTCGGCCTCCAGAACATCTCCCAGGCGCGGGCCGAGAGCTACGGCGCCGGTCTGGCTCCGTTCTTCCTCTGCCTGGCCTGCTGGATCGGCGCCTACGTGCTCTTCCTGCTGGTGCGCCCGCTCTCCCCGCGGGCGCTGGCCGGACTGCAGTCGCCGTTCCGGGTGGCGCTCGGTGGCTGGTTGCCGCCGGCCATCTTCGGTGCGATCCAGGCGACGCTGGTCTTCGGCGCAGTGACGCTCGGCCTCGGTATCCACGCGGCACACCCGTGGCTGACCGCCGGCTTCCTGATCCTGACCTCGGTCACCTTCGTGGCGATCCTGCACGCACTGGCCTCGTGGTTCGGTGCCATCGGCAAGTTCCTCGGCCTGGTGATGATGGTGATCCAGCTGGTCAGCGCAGGCGGCACGTTCCCCTGGCAGACCATCCCCGCACCGCTGTACTTCTTCCACCACGCACTGCCGATGAGCTACGCGATCGACGGCGTCCGCCACCTCATGTACGGCGGCTCCACCGCATCGCTCGGCAAGGACCTGCTGGCGCTCGCGGCCTGGTTCGCAGTAGCCCTGGCGGCATCTACCCTGGCTGCTCGTAAGCAGCGGGTGTGGCCGGCCAAGAAGCTTCAGCCGGAGCTCGCGCTCTGACGGAGGAGAACGGCATGAAGCCCACGCAGGACGACGTACTCGGGTACTTCGACACACTGTCGAACTGGGGACGGTGGGGCGACGACGACGAGCTCGGCACGCTGAACCACATCACCGACGACGTCCGGCGGGCGGCGGCTCAGGCCGTGCGCCACGGCCGGAGCGTCTCGTGCGGCTGGGAGGTCGCCGTACCGGCTGAGATGGAGCGGTCGACGAACGCGTGCCCGTGTGCGGCTGAGATGCCGGGTGCCGAGCACATGCCGACCGCGTTCCACAACGACCGGCGCTGGGGCTTCTCGAACGAGCGGCTCGGCATCTTCTTCCACGGCAACACGATCACCCACCTCGACTCCCCGTGCCACATCTTCTGGGACGGCAAGATGTACAACGGGCGGTCGCACTCGTTGGTCGACGCCGACACCGGATCGGCGTGGGCGGCCGTGACGGCCGCAGCGAACGGCATCGTCACGCGTGGGGTCCTGCTGGACGTTGCCGCAGTCCGCGACGTGCCGTGGCTGGAGGCCGGTGAGGGCGTGTTCCCCGAGGACCTGGAGGCGGCTGAGCGTCGCCAGGGTGTGCGAGTGCAGCCCGGTGACGCGGTACTGCTGCGGACCGGCTACGGCCGCGCTAGGCACGAGTCTGGCCCGTCCGGCGGCATCGAGCAGGCAGGCTGGCATGCGTCCTGTCTGCCGTGGCTACACGAGCGGGGTGTCGCACTGATCGGCGCGGACACTCCCCAGGACGTGCAGCCGTCCGGGTACGACGACGTACTGATGCCGGTGCACGCGGTGAGCCTCGTCGCGATGGGGCTGTGGATGCTCGACAACTGCGACCTGGAGCTGTGCGCGACGACGGCTGCCGAGCTCGGTCAGTGGGACTTCCAGCTCGCCGTCGCGCCGGTCCGCTTCGCCGGTACGTCGGGCAGTCCGGTGAACCCGATCGCCACCTTCTAGCCGTTGACGAAGGCGGCCGTCTCGGTCAGCAGCTGACTGGTGGTCGGCTGATCGAAGTAGGTGATCAGCGCCTCGTACGCACCTGCTTCGGCCGCGGTCGCGTCGACGACGTACCCGAAGTAGCCGTCGGTGTAGCCGACCACCCGAGTGACCGAGTAGCTGCTCTTCTCCTGCAGGGCCGCGCCGTGGAGCGCAAACAGCTCGACGGGCAGGTTCACCCAGCAGACGTCGCCCAAGGTGACCACGCTGACCGGTAGGTCGAGTTCGGCGGGCAGGTCGGCCGCAGCCATCAGTGCTTGCCCACGGGCGCCGTCGAGGCGGGTCTGCGTGATCCTGGCCGACGGGTCGTCCACTCCAGAGCGGATGGCCTGCTCAGAGGCTCTGACGATCGCTGCGGCGTCCGACGCGGTCGGTAGGGCTCGCACCGGCAGCCGCAGCGTCGTACGGCGAATGGACGGTGCCACCTGCGGTAGTTCGAGCCCCGGCTCGGCCAGTGCCTCGCGCACTCGCGCTGCGAGCAGCTCACCCAACCTGGTGATCTCTGCGGCCCCACGTCCCTGCCGAGTGAACCGTGGGCTGACGTCACCGGCGGCACCCTGCAGGTAGCCGACCACAGCTGATCCGAGCGCAGCCCGGGCCGCACCGGGCCAGTCAGCCGAATACAACAGGTTCTCCGGCCCGTACGTCGTCGGGTGGCAGGCGAAGTCCAGCAGCACGGCCTGCAGCGATCCAGACGGCGAGTGCAGCGCGAGCACCCCAGCTGTGTTGTCGTGCGGCCCGTCCTCGCGATGCCGGTTGGTCCCAACCCCAGTCACCTCCACCGACCGCCACGACGCCACCGCCGGCTGCCGAGTCAGTACGGCGTTCGCTACCGCCGAGACGAGTGGTTCGTACAGCTCGGGCTCACGCTCGGCCGGAATCACCGGGTGGATCTGACCGGTCCAGCCGCTCGGACCGGAGTGCGTGTGCGAGGCCGACACGACCACGTGCTCTGCCGGGATACCGGCGGCGCGTCCGGCCGCTGCGGACAGCTCAGCGGTCAGCTCCGCGCCGACCGCGATCGCGTCCAGGGTCAACCACAGCACGCCGGGAGCATCCGCCGTACTGAGCCAGATGATGGATACGCGGAGCGGATCCGCGCTACCGGTCGCTGGCCCGGTGCGGGCGGCGTAGCCGTCCAGGTTGTGGCCGGGCGGCGGTGTGACGTCCAGGGACGTCGCGGCCAGCAGTAGATCCGTCACTTGAGGGCTCCTGCGGTCATACCGGCACTGATCTGCCGATGGAAGACAAGGTAGACCGCGAGGACCGGAAGGATCGAGATCGTGAGTCCGGCGAACAGACCGGAGTAGTCGGCGTGGTATCCCTGGGTGACGGCGATGTTCGCCAGGCCCTGGGTGACCAGGAAGCGGCTCTCGTCGGTGTTGAGAACGAGTGGCAGCAGGTACTCGTTCCACATCCCGAGGAACTGGAAGATGCCGATGCTGACCAGGCCCGGCCGGGCCAGCGGCAGCATGATCCGGAACAGCACGCCCCAGTGCGAGCAGCCGTCGACGAGCGCGGCCTCGGCGAGCTCCTTGGACTGGGTCTTGAAGAACGCGGTCAGGAAGAACACCGAGAACGACATCCCGCCGGTCGCGTAGACCAGGATCAGGCCGAGATAGGTGTTCATCAGCCCGAGGTTCTGGACGACGAAGAACAACGGCACCAGGGCCATGAACCCCGGGAACACCATGCCGCCGACGAAGACGTAGTACAGGGCCTTGCTGCCCGGGAACTCGAACTGCGCGAGCACGTACGCGACCGCGGCCGACAGCAGCAGGCAGAGCACGACGCCGCAGGTCACCACGACCAGGCTGTTGAAGAAGTAGCGGCCGATGTGCGACTCGCCCCAGGCCCGGCTGAAGTTGTCCCAGTGCCAGACCGCCGGCAGCTTCCACGGGCTCTGGAAGATCTCCGAGTCGGTCTTGAAGGAGCTCACCAGCGACCAGAGCAGCGGGAACAGCACCATCGCGCCCCATACGAGCGCGAAGCCCTGGGTCGCCCCACCCAGCAACCGGCCGCCCACCTTCTGCGGCATCGAAGGCTCTTCCACACCGGAGAGCGGTGTCAGGTCCACCCGGGGCGGCTCTGTGACTGTGGCCATCAACGCACCTCCTTAGTAGACGACTCGCTCGCGGCGGGTGAGCCGGAACGTGAGCAGGGTCAGGATCATGTTCAGCAGGAACAGCGTCACGCCGATGGCCGACGCGTACCCGAACTTCCCGTACGTGAACGCGTTCGAGTACATGTACAGCGAGATCACCTGGGTCGCGTTGTCCGGGCCGCCCGGCCCGACCGACAGCACCTTGATCAGCGCGAACTGGTCGAGCGCACCGATCACCAGGAACGCGATCGCCACCTGGACGGTGTTCCAGATCAGCGGAAGCGTGATCTTGAAGAACGCCTGCACGGATCCGGCGCCATCCAGGAGTGCGGCCTCGTAGAGCTCCTTCGGGATCGCCGCCATCGCCGCGGTGAACAGCACCACGTAGAACCCGACACCGCCCCAGACCACCACCGCCATGATCGAGGCGAGCGCGGTGTCACCGTCACCCAGCCACGACTGAGCGAGCGCGTCCAGGCCGACCGCACGCAGGAACCCGTTCAGCAGACCGCCGCGGGGCTCGAAGATGAACTGCCACAGCACGCCGACCACCGCGATCGACAGCACCGCCGGGAAGAAGTAGACGATCTTGTAGACCTTCGCGCCCGGGATTCCGCCGCGGTGGTTGAGCACCGCGGAGAAGAACAGCGAGAGCGTGACGATGATCGTCGGCAGACTGACCAGCAGGAACAGGTTGTGCCGCATCGCCGTCCAGAACACCTCGTCGTGGAACAGCGCGACGAAGTTGTCGAACCCGATGTAGTCGTACGTCGCCGACAGGCCTTCCCAGTCGGTGAACGCGATCGGGAAGGCCTGCACGTACGGCGAGACCACGAACACGGCGTACAGGCCGAGTGGGATCAGCAGCAGGCCGATGACGAAGCGGTACTTACCGTGGTGCATGTCAGACGTGGAACTTCTTGATCGACGGGTCCTTCGCGGTGGCGTCGGCGTACTTCTGCATCTTCTTGCTCCACTCGTCCGGCGTCACTTCACGGTTCATCAGCGCCGCCATCGCGCCGTCGGAGTTGTCCAGCAGCTTCTTGTACCAGAGCCGGAACCCCCAGTCGGTGAACATGTTCGAACCGGCCGCGGCGATCGCCTTCTGCATCGACTCGGCGGCGTGGGTCAGCTTGACGCCGTCGGTGCCGCCCTTCACGACCACCGGCGAGTTGGTCAGACCGGCGAAGTTCTGCATGCACTTCTTCGAGAGGATGATGCGCAGCAACTCCAGTCCACCCTGCGGGTTCTTGGCCTGCGCGGGCACGATCAGCGCGCCGCCGGGGCCGCCGGTCAGCGTCTCGAACGGCGCCTTGTCGTCCTTCGACCAGCCGGGCACCGGCATCATCGTCATCGCGAAGTCCTTCGGCGCGTCCTGGCCGGACTCGTTCTCCAGCCAGCCACCGCAGGGGATGAACACGGCCTGGCCCTTCGCCCAGAAGGCCTGCGACTGCTTGTGGTCGATGGCCTGCGAGCCCTCCAGCAGGTAGCCCTTCGCGGCCAGCTCCTGGTAGCCCTCGGCGGCCTGGATCAGCGCGGGGTCACGCCAGGCGTTCGGCTCCAGGTTGTCGATCTTCTTCTTCAGCTCCGGACCGGCCGCCTTGTACGCCGTCATCAGCATCGGGCTGGTCAGGTACCCGGGGTACTTGCCCTGGTAGGTCCACGGCGCGATCTTCGTCGTCGTCTTGATCTCCTCGCAGAGCGCGAGCATCTCCGGCCACGTCTTCGGGTAGGTCCAGCCGTGATCGTCCATCAGCTTCTGGCTGAACCAGATGCCGCCGGTACCGATCACGTACGGCATCTCGTACTTGACCCCGTCGTACACGCCGGCCTCGGCGACCCCCGGCAGCAGCGTGTCCTTGAACTTCACGCCCGGCTGGTCGTAGGCCTCCATCTCGAGCAGCGCGCTGATGTCCATGACCTGCTTCTTCGCAGCCAGGGCGGCGCCGTCGAGGCCGACGTTCTCGATCAGGTCCGGCGGGGTGCCCTGGATGAACCGCGGCTGCAACTGCTGCTGGAGCTGCTGCATGCTGTTCAGCTTCACGTCGGCCTGCGGGAACTCCTTGCGGTACAGGTCGAGTGGCATCTCGGTCCACTTCTTGCCGTACCCGCCGTCGAAGTTGACGAACTCCAGCGCCTTGCTGCCGTCGACCTTCGCACCGACCGACTGCGCGGGTGCCGACTTGTCCACAACGGGCTTCGCACAGGACGCCAGCGCACCGACGGCAGGCGCGGCGAGCGCGACGCGGAGAAGGGTACGGCGGTCGACCTTGCCGTCTGTGCTCATGAGACGCGTCCTCTCCAGGGGATGGGTTGGGACATGGATACGCCCGCGCGACCGGACTGCGGAAGAGCATTCGACCTGGATCGACAAGGTGGAGTAGACCACTCCGATGGGTTATGAAACCTGGATCGCGCTGACCAGACGGGCGGTGATGTCCATCGGATTGGTGATCGCGTAGCCGACCACGACGGCGTACGCGCCCGCATCACACACGGCACGGACGTCGTCCGGCGTACGAACCCTGCCCTCGGCAACGACCGGGCAGTCCAGCTTGGCCACCAACTGCCGGACCAGCTCGACGTCTGGTCCGCTCGGAGTGTGGCCATTGGTATACCCGGACAGCGTCGAGGCGACCAGGTCGGCACCGCTGTCACGCGCTGCGATCCCGGCCTCGAGGGTGTCCACATCGGCCAGAACCGGTACGCCGAGCTCCGCGTGGATGCGGGTGATCTGCTGGTCCAACCGCTGTCCGTCGGGGCGCGGGCGGAGCGTGCCGTCCAGGGCGATCAGGTCCGCGCCGGCCCGGACGACGTCGATGGCGGACTCGAAGGTCGGGGTGATGAACACCCCGGCCGGGTCGCCGACCTTGTTGATCCCGATGATCGGGAGGTCGGTGACAGCGCGGATCGCAGCCACGTCGGCGGCGCCGTTCGCGCGGATCGCTCCGGCGCCACCGGCCTCGGCGGCGCGCGCCATCAGGGCCATCGACTCCGGAGCGTGCAGCGGATTGCCGGGGGCAGACTGGCAGGACACCACCAAGGTGCCCGGGGCAAGGACTCTCATAGCTTCCTTTGGATGACGGTGAGGGCGGTATAGGGTCCGGGATCGCTGGTCGCCAGGCGCTCGGCGCCGTCCAGCGCTGAGCCGGCAGCTTCGATCAGCTGAGCTCGTGCGGTCAGTAGCGCGCGGACCGGGCCGAGCAGTTGGTCTCCGGCACCGGCGAACAATCCGCCGACGCAGGCCACCGGGACCGGGCCGGTTCCGGTCAGTTTGTTGACCGCGGCATCGATCGTCTCGGCGATGTCTTGGGCCGCGCCGGTCAAGATGCCGTTGGCAACTACATCGCCTTCGGCCGCACACCGCAGTACGTCGGGAGCGAACCGCGCCACGTCGTCGACCAGCGTTGGCGATCGGTAGAGCGTGACGGGGTCGAGTGTGGTCTCGGCCAGCTTGGTCCCCGGCCCACGACCGTCCCTTGCCTTCTGTACGGCGGCCAGCCCGGCTCGGCCGATCGCGAAAGCGCTCCCGGCATCACCGAAGAGGTACCCGTGACCGTCGAGCTTGTGCCAACTACCGTCCCGATCGACCGCCAGGCACACCAACCCAGTGCCCGCGGCAACCACTACGCCGTACCCAGCAGGTAGAGCACCCGCGTGGGCCGTCACCATGTCCTGGGTCAGCCGCACCTCGTCCGCATCGAGCAGGTCGCGAACCCGTACGGCGAACGCCTCCGCGGCCCCCGGTGCTGCTGCGGGAAACCCGGTGAGCCCAAGCGCTGCGACGCCAATGCTGGCTTCGCCCACCCCCGCCTCGGTGACTGCTTCGCGGATCGCTTCCAGCATGTGGTCGGCGGCGTCGGCACCGTGGATGTAGCCGGGGCCGGTGCCTGTTTCACCCGTTGGGAGGACACGAAGGCGGAGGGCCGATTGGCCACCGTCGATCGCCACATTGATGCTCATGCGGTGATCCAGTGGGAGTAGTCCTGCCACGGCAGGTGCCAGCGGTTGACCTTGTGGGTACGGCGATCCTGGCCGGCGGTGTCGTTGGCGACCAGGCGGACGGTACCGAGCGTTTCGTCGTACATGACGGCTGGGGAGCCGGTGAAGTGCAAGGTGCCGACCTGCTCCCACGGGGTGTGGCCGCCGCGGACGTCGATCATCGAGCAGTGGTGGATGTGGCTGTCCTCGCCCAGGACGTAGACCTCGATCGCGTTGGCGCCCGGGTTGAACGCGGCGATGGGCTCGTCGGCCAGAGTGAGCTCGCCGATTTGTTGCCAGCGGCCCTGACCGACGCGGTCGTCGAGATACGTGTGGTGCAGGTGACCGTCGGCGCCGCGGACGTAGATCTCGTAGGACCCGACCGGTTCGTTGCGCGCCCAGACCGGCTCCCCGGCGGCAATCAAGTCCCCGAGCACTGCCTGTACGCCGTCCTGGGTCCGGATCACCCGGCCATCCTCGCGACGCGCGAAGTGGACCGGTACCGGCTGCCCAGCCTGGATCGCGTCGAATTCCGCCCGAATCGACGCGGGCAGGGTGGACAGACCGGCACCGGGTTCAGGGGGCGGCGGGAAGAACGTGTCGCCGGTCAGGTAGAGCATCGCGCCGATGATCGACGGTGCGACCGACCAGCCGGTCTCCACGCAGTACGGGCCCCAACCGAGATCGGCGTTCGAGCCGAAGTACTCCCAGGAGTCGAAGTCGAAGGCGCGTTGCCAGGTCCCGTCGAGCTGCTCGTCGTCCGGGTCGTCGATCTGGATCCGGCTCAAGTAGTCGAGCACACCGTGCGCCAACTCCTGGAACACCGGCTCGCCTGTCACGCGGTACGCCAGCGGCAGCGCCCAGGCCGCGAACGGCGTCCCGTACAGCTGGTCCGTGACGCTGTCTCCGTTGACGGTGAAGATCGAGGCCTCGTCCACGCCGTACGCCTCGTTGCTCGGCGGGCACTTCCCGTCCCACTCGGCGAACCCGCCGTCCGGGCCCTGCCTGCTCTTCAGGTAGCCGGCCAGCGACCGCATCGTCTCGAGGTACAGCGGCTTGCGGGTGTAGTGGTACGCGCCGACCAGCGGCAGCAGGAAGCGCCCGGCTTCACACGTCCGGCTCGTCTCCAACCGGGCTCGCGGGTGCTGCCGCGCCATGTGATCGAGCCCGCGCGTGGCCGTGTCGAGGTAGCGCTGCTCGCCGGTCAGGCCATAGGCGTAGAGATAGGCGCTCTGCGCCGAACTCTGCCAGTGCGACGTGAGGTCGAGCCCGTCCCAGATCGGCGACTGCGAGATCTCCTCCCATCCCTTGACCAGGAGCGTGGACGGCGTCCGCCACGGATCGACCTGCAGACCGAGCTCGGCGCTCGACGTACGGATCAGTGCCTCGACCCCGCGCAGACCGGACTCGGTGTGGCCCGACATCAGCGCGAACAGCGAGATCCAGCCGTTGTCGTCGGCAAACAAGTTGTTGGTACCGGTCAAGTCGGTCCGCGCACCTCGCGGTTCGAACGAGCCGAAGAGCTGGTTGCGGTCGGTGAGCTGCTCCTCCTCGACGACCAGCCGCATCAGGTTCGCGGCGATCGTCTTCCCGCGCGGGAAGTCGGCGAGGTCGGCGTACATCCGGAACGCGTGCGCGGTCTGGGTGAAGCAGTCGCCGCGCGGTACCGGCCGGAACGGAAGCTTGCCGTCGGCATCGATCTCGTTGGAGAACCCTTCGGCGACACCCTTCGAGCCGTCCGGTGCGTCGTAGAACATCCCGGCGCGGTCGTACCAGGCGATCGCCCGGTCGACCATCCGGCGGTACCGTTCCGCGCGCGGCCCGACCGCGACGGTGACGTGGTGGTCGCCGACCGCGAAGGTGTGCTCGCCATCGGCCAGGTACTGCGGATCTGACTCGAACCGGCCGGGTTGCGTCTCGGCCAGCTCCAGGTCGGAGGCCGGTGGTTTGGTGTCCGAGCGGACCACGAGCTTGACCGGCTCACCAGTGGCGACCCAGACCCGCGGCTCGGTGAACACCTCGATGTCCTCGGCAAGCTGTACGCCGGTCAGTTGCCCGACAATCACCTGCAGGAGGCGACGCCAACGCCGTACCGGCTTGTAGCGGCCCTTGATGTGGTGGCTGAGCGCGGTCGTCGCGTAGAGCAGCCGGCCGTCGCCGGCTGGGATGTCGAGCAGCGCTGGGAAGGTGACCTCCGACGGGCCGAAGACCGCCTCGTGGGTCCCGGCGACCGAGCCGTAGCTGCACAGCTCGACAGCGTTGCTGGGGGCAACCACCTGCTGGGCGCGCGAGGAGTGCTCGTCGAGGAGGTGCAGCGGTTCGATCCCGGGCAGCGCGGCGGTCGTGAAGATGCGTTCGATGTGCGCGGTGCGCAGCTCGCCTTGCGGGAGGAAGCCGGTGTCGTCGAGGGCGAACTCCACGTACGCCGAACCGCCCGCGCGCACGTAGTCGGCCAGGCCGGTCACGTCGAGGCGGTCGGGTTCGGGGTAGCCGGCGGCCACCACGATCACCGCTTGGTACGGCGAGAGGTCCACGGGCAGGGCGTCGTACCGGACGGAGGCGAGGCCTGCCTGGTCGAGGGCGGCCGTGAACGCGGCGGCCGGCTCCGGCGGCCCGATCACGGCGACAGGCGCAGATGCGGTCACCGCATTACTGTCCCCGACCGAGGGCAGCCGGTAAAGCACCTCAGGTAGACCACTGGGGCAGATCGGTCCACGGTGCGCCGGGTAGGTGGCAGGCTGAGGGAATGCGATTTGGACTGAAGGTCAATCCCGCCAGCTGGACCGACGCCACCTACTGGGCAAGCGTCGCCGAAGACGCCGGCTTCGACGGGTTGTGGACAGGTGACAACCTGCGGAATCCGCGCGATGCAGGCATACCCGTTCACGATGGGCCGACGGTGATCGCCGGCTGGGCAGCGACCACCCAGCGGATTCGTGTCGGCATCCTGATCGCGAACATGGTTTTCCGGCACCCAACCGTCCTGGCGAAGACCGCCACCACCCTGGACCACGTCTCCGGCGGCCGCTTCGACCTCGGGATCGGCTCCGGCGTGTGGCCGACCGACCACGGCATGGCCGGTACGCCGGTCTGGACGGCGCGCGAGCGGACCGAGCGGCTGGCCGAGTTCGTGGCGGTGGTGGAGCGGTTGCTGTCGGGTGACGTGGCCGACCACGACGGGCCGTACTACCCGTACTCGCTGGCGGCGATGGCGCCCGGGACTGTGCAGGAGCGGTTGCCGCTGATCGTCGCGGCGAACGCGCCGCGCGCCCTGGCCGTGGTCGCGGCCCACGCCGACGGGTGGGTCACGTTCCCCGGCGCGGCCTCGGAGGAGGAGTTCTACGCGAAGTCGGCCGAGCGGTCGCAGGCCCTCGACGCGGCGCTGGACGGGCGGAAGATCCGCCGGTTGCTGCTCGGGTACGGCGAGCTGGATCCGTGGGGTTCCGAGGACGGGTTCGCCCGGCTGGTCGAGCGGTACGCGGGGATCGGGTTCGACGAACTCGTGCTGTACACACCGAAGGACCACGAGAAAGTGGTCTTCGAGAAGGTCGCCAACAGGCTGGACAGCTACCGCTAGCCGCCGCCTAGGTTTGGCCCCATGGGTGACTTCAACGGGCTCGACGTCCATCTCGGGAATGTGGCGCGGCTGTCGCCGGCTCGCACGTTCTCGATCAGCGCGGAGAATCGGGACGGTGCCAAGGGCGGTGGGGCGCGGGCGACCGAGGGGACGATGTCGCGGCAGGCCCGCGACCTCGGCGTCGGCTGGAAGATGTCGCCGTGCATCCCGCTGCCGGCCGGCGCGACCACCACGCTGGCCGACATTCAGGGTTCTGGCGCGATTACGCATATCTGGATGACTGTCGACAAGTTGGTCTGGCGGTCGCTGATCCTGCGGGCGTACTGGGACGGTGAGGAGACGCCGTCGATCGAGGTACCGCTCGGCGACTTCTTCTGCAGCGGCTGGGGTGAGCACGCGCAGATCAGCTCGGTGCCGATCGCGGTGAACCCGTCGGGCGGGTTCAACAGCTACTGGCAGATGCCGTTCCGCGCCGGCGCCCGGATCACGATCGAGAACCTCCAGGAGGTCGACGTACCGGAGCTCTTCTACCAGGTCGACTTCGTGCGCACCGAGGTTCCGGATGACGCGGCGTATTTCCATGCGCAGTTCCGCCGGTCGAACCCGGTTCCGTATGGAGAAGTGCACACCCTGCTGGACGGCGTCCAGGGACAGGGACAGTACGTCGGGACGTACCTCGCCTGGGGCTGCAACAACACCGGCTGGTGGGGTGAGGGCGAGGTCAAGTTCTACCTGGACGGCGACGACGAGTTCCCGACCATCTGCACCACCGGGACCGAGGACTACTTCGGCGGTGCGTGGGGATTCATCCACCCGGAAGGCGTCTACGCGACGTTCACGACGCCGTACCTGGGGATGCCGCAGGCGATCCAGCCGGACGGGTTCATGAGGAACCAGCAGCGGTTCGGGTTGTACCGCTGGCACATCACCGACACCATCCGCTTCACGTCGGACCTGCGGGTCGAGGTCCAGGCCCTCGGGTGGCGGCGCGACGGCCGGTTCCTCCAGCTCCAGGACGACCTCGCCTCCACGTCGTTCTGGTACCAGACCGAGCCGCACGCGCCGTTCCCAGCGCTTCCCGACCGGGACTATCTCGAGGTCATCTAGCCCTCGATGTTCGACATCACGTGCTTGATGCGGGTGTAGTCCTCGAGGCCGTACATCGACAGGTCCTTGCCGTGGCCGGAGTTCTTGAAGCCGCCGTGCGGCATCTCGGCGACGATCGGGATGTGGGTGTTGATCCACACACAGCCGAAGTCGAGCCGTCGCGACATCCGCATCGCGCGACCGTGGTCCTTCGTGAAGACCGATGACGCGAGTCCGTACTCGACGCCGTTCGCCCACCTGAGCGCTTCTTCCTCGTCGGAGAAGCGCTGGACGGTGATCACCGGGCCGAAGATCTCGTCCTGGATCGCCTCGTCGTTCTGCTGCAGACCGGACACGACCGTGGGCTCGAAGAAGTACCCCCGGTCCCCGATCGCGTGTCCACCAGTCTGTACGGCGGCATGGTCGGGAAGGCGGTCCACGAATCCGCGCACCCGTCCGAGCTGGTCGGCGTTGTTCAGCGCGCCGTACGCGACGTCGTCCTCGGGCTGACCGGTCTTGGTCTGTTTGGCCTGCTCGGTCAGGGCGGCGACGAAGTCGTCGTGGATCCGCGGACCGGCGAGCACGCGGGTGGCCGCCGTACAGTCCTGTCCGGCATTGAAGTAGCCCGCACCGGCGATCGCCTCTGCGGCTGCCTCGAGGTCGGCGTCGTCGAAGACGACGACTGGCGCCTTGCCGCCGAGCTCGAGGTGGGTGCGCTTCAGCTTGCGTGCGGCCGACGACGCGACCTCGCGCCCGGCGCGGACCGAACCGGTGATCGCGACCAGCTGCGGGATGTCGTGCTCGACCAGCGCGCGACCGGTGTCGCGATCGCCGCAGACTACGTTCAGCACGCCCGGCGGGAGGAACTCGTTGCACACCTCGGCAAGCAGGACGGTCGAGGCCGGGGTGGTGTCACTCGGCTTGAGCACGATGGTGTTGCCGGCCGCGAGGGCGGGCGCGATCTTCCAGATCGCCATCATCAGCGGGTAGTTCCACGGCGTCACCTGGCCCACGACACCGATCGGCTCGCGCCGGATCCAGGAGGTGTGACCGGGCATGTACTCACCGGCCGAGCGACCCTCCAGGACGCGGGCGGCACCGGCGAAGAACCGCAATTGGTCCACACAGGGCGGTACTTCCTCGCTCGCGGTGAGCGCCAGCGGCTTGCCGGTGTTGCGGCTCTCGACCGCGGTGAACTCGTCCGCGCGTTGCTCGATGGCGTCGGCGATCTTGAGCAGCGCCCGCTGGCGATCGGCCGGCGTACTGTCCCGCCAGCTCTCGAACGCGCGCGCGGCCGCGGTGTACGCCTGGTCCACGTCCTCGGGCCCGGACAACGGCGCCTGGGTGTACTTCTCCCCGGTCGCGGGCGCGATCACGTCGTACGTCGCACCGCTCAGCGCGGCTACCGGCTTGCCGTCGACAAGGTTGGTGAGGGTCATGAGCGTCCTATCTGGTCGGGGCCGAAGACGAGCTCGCCTTCGACATAGGTGGCCCGGACTCGGGCGGTGTTGATCTCGTCGGTCGGGGCGGTGAAGAGGTCGCGGTCGAGGATCGCCAGATCCGCGAGGGCACCGACCGCGATCCGGCCGGTGTCGTCGGCGTGGTTCACCCAGGCGCTGCCTTGGGTGTAGGCGCTCAGCGCGGTGGCGAGGTCGATCGCCTGTTCGGGGAGGAAGGGATCATCGTCTGCGTCAGTACGGCGGTTGACGGCTACGTGAATGGCTTCCAGCGGGTTGGGACTGGACACGGGCCAGTCGGAACCTGCCACCAGCCTGGCTCCGGCCGCCTGGAGAGATTTGAACGGGTACTGCCAGCCCGTGCGCTCGGGACCGAGGAACGGGATGGTGAGGTCGTTCATCTGCGGTTCGTAGACGGCCCAGAGTGCCTGCATGTTCGCGGCGACGTTGAGCTTCGCGAATCTGGGGATGTCGTCGGGGTGGATGACCTGCAGGTGGGCGATGTGGTGCCGGTTGTCGTTGGATCCGTTGCTGGCTTGGGCTTTCTCGAACGCGTCGAGCGCCTCGCGGGCGGCGCGGTCGCCGATCGTATGGACGTGGATCTGGAAGCCTGCGGCGTCGAGGTCGGTCACATGCTGCTGGAGCTGGATCGGGTCGACGAACGAGATCCCACTGTTGCCGGTGCGGCAGCCACAACCATCGAAGTACGGGTCGAGCATCGCGGCGGTGTGGTTCTCGGCGACGCCATCCTGCATGATCTTCACGGTTCTGGCGCGGAACCTCGGATAGTTGAGTTTGTCGCGACGGTGAATCAGTTCAGGGATCTGTTCGGCGCCACGATCGCGTTCCCACCACAGCGCGCCGTTCACGCGCGCAGTCAAGCGACCATCCTCGGCGAGCTCGACGTACGCGGCAGTGGCGTCGCCAAGGTTGGCGTACGCGCCGAGGATCGCATCCTGCCAACCGGTGATGCCGAACGAGTGCAGGTAGGCCTGCGCATCGAGGAGCGCCGCGACGGCCTCGGAGTGATCGGCCGGCGGGAGCAGACGGCTGACCAGGCGCATCGCGCCCTCGTGGAGCGTGCCGGTGGGGTTGCCGTCGCGGTCCCGCTCGATCCGGCCGTCGGGTGGATCGGGAGTGGTGGCGTCGATGCCGGCTAGTTGCAGGGCTTTCGAGTTGGCCCAAGCGCCGTGATGGTCGGCGTTCACGAGGAACGCGGGGCGGTCGCCCGTCACCGCGTCCAGGTCGGTGGCGAACGGCGTACCGCCAGGAAAGTCTGGTTGCTGCCAGCCGCCGCCTTCGATCCAGGGGCGCTCTGGGTGGGCGGCGGCGTACTCGGCGATCTTCTGCTGGTACTGCGGGAGTCCGGACAGTGGGGAGAGATCGCAGTGAGCACGTTCGAAGCCGCCCTGGAGCGGATGGACGTGGGCGTCGACGAACCCGGGGAGCAGCAGGCCGCCGTCCAGGTCGACGATCTCGGCGCCCGCGCGCTGGCCGATGTCCGGGCCGATCGCGGCGATCCGGCCGTTCTTGACCGCGACCGCGAGACCACGGCGGTAGGTCGTGCCGTCGAACACGGCGCCGTTGACGAACAGGGTGTCCACGCGTCGGCCTCTCGTCGTACGGAATCCGAACCGTTTGAGCTTCTCGGCTGATGACATCGACACCCTATCGGCTCCTTGGGTACGAAATCACTTGCCAGAGAAGATTTTGCCAGGCAGGATGACGGGCAACGACCACGCTCCGAGACGAGGGATCCGACATGTCGTCCGACACGATCGGCGATGCCGAATTCGCCAAGCTGCAGCAGTCGGCGCGCGACCACCTGTGGATGCACTTCACCCGGATGTCGAGCTACGACACCGCCGAGGTGCCGGTGATCGTCCGCGGCGACGGCGCCTACATCTACGACGCCCACGGCAAGCGCTACCTGGACGCCCTGGCCGGCCTCTTCGTCAGCCAACTGGGCCACGGCCGCACCGAGCTCGCCGAAGCCGCCGCCAAGCAGGCGTCCGAGCTGGCCTTCTTCCCGCTCTGGTCGTACGCGCACCCGAAGTCGATCGAGCTCGCCGAGCGCGTGGCCGCTTATGCACCTGGTGATCTGAACCGGGTCTTCTTCACCAGCGGTGGCGGCGAGGCCGTCGAGACCGCGTGGAAGCTCGCGAAGCAGTACTTCAAGCTGACCGGCAAGCCGCAGAAGCACAAGGTCATCAGCCGCGCGATCGCGTACCACGGCACCACGCACGGCGCGCTGTCCATCACCGGGCTGCCCGACCTGAAGGCGCCGTTCGAGCCGCTGGTCCCGTCGACGTTCAGAGTGCCGAACACCAACTTCTACCGGGCACCCATTCACGCCGATGACGAGAAGGCCTTCGGCCGTTGGGCCGCCGACCAGATCGCCGTCGCCATCGAGAACGAAGGCCCGGCCACGGTCGCCGCCGTCTTCCTCGAGCCCGTGCAGAACGCCGGCGGCTGCTTCCCGCCGCCGCCCGGCTACTTCGAACGCGTCCGCGAGATCTGTGACGAGTACGACGTCCTGCTCGTCAGCGACGAGGTCATCTGCGCCTTCGGCCGCCTTGGCCACATGTTCGGCGCCGAACGCTACGGCTACCAGCCCGACATCATCACCTGTGCCAAAGGCATCACCTCCGGCTACTCACCCCTGGGCGCGGCCATCGCCACCGACCGCCTCTTCGAACCCTTCGCCAAGGGCGACACCACGTTCGCCCACGGCTACACCTTCGGTGGCCACCCCGTATCCGCCGCGGTCGCGCTGGCCAATCTGGACATCTTCGAGCGCGAAGGCATCAACGAGCACGTCCGGGATCACGAGGGGGACTTCCGGGCCACACTCGACAAGTTGCTCGACCTGCCCTTGGTCGGTGACGTCCGCGGCGCCGGCTTCTTCTACGGCATCGAACTCGTCAAAGACAAGTCCACCAAGGAAACCTTCAACGCCGACGAGTCCGAGCGTCTGCTCCGAGGTTTCCTCTCCAAAGCCCTCTTCGACGCCGGCCTCTACTGCCGGGCCGACGACCGCGGCGACCCCGTCATCCAACTCTCCCCACCCCTGATCTGCGACCAGTCCCACTTCGACGAGATCGAGCAGACCATCCGCGCAGTCCTGATAGAAGCCGAATCCAAGCTGTAGAAGGAGTTCTCCGGTTGCTCTCCGGCTAACGCCTGGCGGGATTGCCCTGCCGCGCACGAGATCGGCTGATCCCCTTCAGAGCGACGAAGGCGCCGGGGGGGCACCACGTGCACTCGCCGACTGGCGGTTCTCACGATTTGCGTGCAGCTACTGCCACAGACAGCCTGCCGAAAATTGAGGGGATCTCCAGTCAATGTGACCCTTCTCCCCTCTGGTCATATTTCGAGGGGAGAACCAGCAACTTGAGCGGAGCTCCCCTCATTTTCCGCGCAGCCCCACGGCCGGGTTCGCGGGCTTCAGGGGCGGTGGGCGAAGCCGGTTTCGTAGGCGACTACTACGGCTTGGACTCGGTCGCGGACGTTCAGTTTGGTGAGGACTCGGGCTACGTGGGTTTTGACGGTGGTCTCGGCTACTACGAGCTCGGCGGCGATCTCGGCGTTGGAGAGGCCGCGGGCGATCAGGCGCAGGACATCGCGTTCGCGTTCGGTCAGGGCGGTGAGTTCGGCGGGTAGGGCTTGTGGGGCGGTTGGTGCGACGAACTGTTCGACGAGGCGGCGGGTGATGGCTGGTTCGATCAGGGAGTCGCCGGTGGCTGCGGCTCGGACGGCTGCGATCAGGCGGGTTGCCGGGGAGTCCTTGAGGAGGAAGCCGGCCGCGCCGGCCCGGAGGGCTCGGTAGACGTACTCGTTCTGGTCGAAGGTTGTCAGCACGATGATGGTCGGCGGGTTCGGGCGCCGGCGGATCTCCTCGGTCGCGGACAGGCCGTCCAGCTCCGGCATCCGGATGTCCATCAGGATCACGTCCGGCTGGACCAGCTGCGCCTGCCGGATGGCCGCCGTACCGGTGTCGGCCTCGGCGACCACCTCGATGTCGCCCTCGGCCTCCAGGATCACCCGGAAGCCGGTGCGCACGAGGGTCTGGTCGTCGGCGACGAGCACACGGATCACACCGTGATTGTGCCCTCATCCGTACGGCGACCGCGTCATCCTCACGGAGGACGGGCGGACCAGAGAGTCGTCCTTGCGGCAGACGTGGACGACGGGCGCCGAAATCTACCTTCGCTGCATGGGTCAGGGAGGCCCGATGCGAAAGGACAATCCGATGAACGAGATCTTCAAGGGAATCCGGCCCCTCGACTACGTCCTGGCCGGGGTACTGACCGCGGCCGGCGTGTTCCTGATGTACGAGAACACCTCCGGGTCGAGCACGGACCTGGCCCATCCGCTCTCGACGACCACCGGAGCGATGATTCCGGCGTTCCTGCTGGTCACGCTGCCGATCCTCTGGCGCCGACGCAACATCCTCGGGGTCATCGCGATCACCGCCGTGACCACGCTGGCGCACGTTCTCGCGTTCGGCTGGATCACTCGGTGCGGTGTGCTCCTCCCGCTGGCGTTTGCTCTCGCGTACGGCGTCGCCCGGTTCGCGGGGTCGCTTCGGAACCACCTGATCGGGCTGGCCGGAATCGTCGTACTGGTGGTCGTGATGCTGGCCAGGGACGCCTCGATCGACACGGTCCTCGACGGCCTGATCATTGCCCTTCCGGGCACTGCGCTCTTCTACGGCATCGGTCTGCTCGTGCAGAATCGAGTCACCAAGCAGTCCGCGAGCATGGCCCCGGCCGACCAGCGTATGGCCGCCTGAGCAGTTGCTGCGAGGAGGAGCCGGCGATGGATGCGATCCAGCAGCAGCGAGGTCGGGGGATCAGGCCGGTCGACTGGCTCCTCGCGGGCGGGCTCACCGTGCTCGGTGCGCTCCTGATGCGGGAGAACGTGCAGATGTCCGACGCCGCGGTTCAGCAGGCCATCGCGGAGGGGTCGATGGTTCACGGGATGAGCTCGCATTCGCTCTGGATGATCCCGGTGTTCGCGGGTGCCACGGTTCCGGTGCTCTGGTGGCGGCGAGGCATCCTCGCCGTCACCGGCGTCTCGATCGCCGTGATGGCGTTGCACGTCGTCCTCTTCGGTTGGGTCACCCGCTGCGGTGCGGGTCTCCCGCTCGCCTTCGTTCTCACGTTCCTCGGAGCGTTGACGGCCAAGCGGTCGACAGCGTGGATCGTCTGCGGGCTCAACGTCGTACTGACCGGGCTGGTCCTGGTGGTCGACGCGACCACCGGCGCGGGCGCCATGCTGCTGGCCGAGCCGGTTGTGGTGATCGTCTTCGCCGTCGGGCTGGCGGCTCGGCATCGCAGCGTGCTGAATCAGGAACTCGCGAACCGTGAGGCGGAGCTGCGGCAGTTGCGTGACGAGCGTGCGGCGCTCGAGGTCGCGGACGACCGGGCCCGGCTGTCCCAGCAGCTCGACGGCCTCCTGCAGGACCGGCTCGGTGAGTTGACCACCGCTGCGGAGTCGGCCGACGGTCTTCCGCCGGCTGAGGCGAAGGTGGTGCTGGAGTCGATCGAGTCCGACAGCCGACGGACGTTGGACGACATGCGCGAGATCGTCGGGCTGTTGCGGGGTGACGATGTGGCGTTGGCACCGACGCCGACGGTCGCTCACCTCGACACCCTGCTCGCGCGACTGCGGACGACACACTCACGGTTGAGCGTGACGGGTGATCCGCGGTCGCTACCGGCCACGGTCGAGCTATCGGCGTACCGGATCGTTGAGCATCTGATCGCGGCGCTCGCCGATCATGCCGGTGCCCCGATCGAGGTCGCGGTGCGCTTCGAGGCTGATGCCCTGGAGATCCGGGTGAACGGGCAGGTGAATGAGAAAGCTGACCTGAAGGCTGCCGTGGCACGGGCGAAGGAGCGCGCGCGGCTGCTCGGGGGTTCGCTCGAGGTCAAGGTGAGCAAGGGCCGTGCCGGCGCCATTGCCCAACTGCCGGTCGTCGGCTGATCCGAGATGACGGCCGTGCGGAGGCTCGAGCAGTTGGCGATCGCGGCACTGGTGGTCGCAGCGATCGCGCTGCCGACGGCGTACCACGGCTGGCCCACGACTCTGATCGGCAACGTCTTCACCGCGTTGCTGCTCGGCTGCGGACTCACGCTGATCTGGTGGCGGACTCAGCCACGGCTCGTTGCCTTGCTCGGCGGGACGTTCTTGCTGGTGACTGCATTGCTTGGCAACTCCGGGTGGTTTCCGGATAGCGCGTTCGCGATCATCGCGCTGTTGACGCTGGTGGCTGCGCTGGGCTGGTCGGGCCGCGCCGCCTGGGTGGTGGCGGCGGGCCTGGTGGTCTACCTGTCGGTGCTTTGGCGGATTCTCGGCGACACCAGCGAGGTCGCGCTGGTGATGTTCAGCGTGCCGAGCTTCCTGGCTGGAACCGTCCTGCGGCTTCGCCGGGAGACGGCCGACGAGCTCGCGCGCCGGGGGCGCGAGCTCGAGGAGGAACGCGAACTGTTCGCGGAGATCGCCGTCCGCCATGAGCGGGCCCGGATCGCGTCCGAGCTGCACGACATCGTCGGGCACGCGATCAGCGTGATGGTCATCCAGGCCGCGGCGGGGCAACGGCTGATCGATCGCGACCCGGTCCAGGCCGAGCAGGTCTTCGCGGGGATCGCGGAGTCGGCGCGGCAGGGTCGTGACGACCTCCAGCGGCTCGTCGAGCTACTCGGCGGGACCGAGGTCGGCGGACCGGATCTGTCGCTGATCGGCGAGGTGGTGACGCGGGCCGCTCGTGGCGGACTCGATGTGTCGTGCCGCTTCGAAGGTGAACGCGACGGCTTCGCGGCGCCCACGGCTCACATCGCCTTCCGGGTGGTGCAGGAGAGCCTGACGAACGCCTTGCGGTACGCGCCCGGCGCCGCCGTACGGGTTCTGGTGAACGGGTCCGGTCGCGACCTGACGGTCAGCGTCGAGAACGATCACGCGACCCGTGAACACCCGCGGTTGGCGGGGACGGGTCGCGGGCTGGTCGGCTTGCGGGAACGCGTGCAGGACCTGGGTGGTCGGCTCGTCGCCGGACCGATCGCCGGTGGCGGCTGGCGGGTCGAGGCGACCCTTCCCGGCGGGCACTCCTAACTCAACATCGTGCGGCGTAAAGGCAGTTGCGATGGCAGCATGAAAGCGGGACAGTCGCCTCTATGCCAGCCATTGAGCCCCGCGATGCCGTCGACAACCCAGGGGACGAGACGGACCAGGGGACGATCCTCCGGGTCTACGACCAGCACGCGGCTGCGGAGTATGAGCGGCTGGGTCGCTCGCTGCTGCATCGAGTGGAGTTCGTTCTCACGGCCGAGTTGCTCGATGAGTTCGTCGTGCCAGGCGCCGAGGTTCTCGACGCAGGCTCTGGTCCTGGCCGGTACGCCGAGTATCTGCTCGGCAGGGGGTGCAGGGTGGGCCTGACCGACCTTTCGGCGGACTCGCTGCAACTGTTCGAGGAGCGGATCGAACCGCGACTGGCCGATCGGGTTCTGTTCTGCAGGCAAGGCACCGCAACGGACCTGGGGTGGTTGCCTTCGGGCTCGTTCGACGCGGTGCTGCTGATGGGACCGCTCTATCACCTCGTAGGGCACGACGAGCGTCGTACGGCGCTGCAGGAAGCCCGGCGCGTCCTGCGCCCCGGAGGAGTCCTGGTGGCCGCATACATCTCGCCGTACCGGCCTCTCATGCAGGCGGTCGAGGAGGGTGACCAACGCGAGGTCGAGCACCTTCGCGCTGGCGGCACGACGGTCCATCTGGGCATGCAGCAGCACCGGAGCTGGCCACGCGAGGCGCGCGCGGAGTTGGATGCGGCCGGCTTCGAGATCCTCCGGACGCGGAGCTTGCAAGGCCTTGCTGCACTGATGGACCGCGACACGATAGCTGCCCAGGACCCCGAGACGTTCTTCGCGATGCTCCGTGCCACGTGCGAGGTACCCGACTTGCTCGGGGCAACGTTGCACTTCGTCTGCGTCGCGCGTCGCCCGCCGGCCTGACCGGGCAGCCCCGTAGGGCGGGGCCACAGGGTTTCGGTGGGGGCGTTGACATCGTTGTACTGCGTGCGATGGTGGTGGTGCAGTCTTCCGCGTCCGCCCCCACTCTTTGCGGAGATCACATGCGAAAACTCTTTGCTGTGCTGGTTCCTCTCGCCCTTTTGCTGGGCCTTCCGGCGCCGGTCGCCGCGATCGCGGCGGATCATGCGCCGGCGACGATTCATACCGTGACGTTCGTCAACAACTCCGGGCAGACCTTGTGGGTCGGGGCTGCGGTGAACGCGGACAGTTCGGTCAACATGAGCGGGCTGCCGACGTTGGCCAACGGGCAGTCGGCGACTGTCACGATTCCGGAGGGTGCTTGGCCTTATCACTGGCGGGGGAAGTTCTTCGGTCGCCAGGGATGTACCGGGCAGTCCGGGTCCACGTTCAAATGCGCGGTGGGGGACTGCGGTCCGTATGCGGATCGGTGCAGTCTGGGTGAACAGCCGACGAGTTTGGCGGAGTTCAACTTCGATCAGAACGACGGCCTCGCCCCTTGGTACAACGTCAGCTATGTGAATGCGTTCTCGGTGCCGATCACGATTCGCGCCAACAACGCGCAGGGGTCACCACCTGAGTGCGAGACGATGGGGTGTCCCGAGAACCTGTTGCCCTATTGCCCGCAGGTCAACAAGCGGGTCGGCACGAACGGCACCACGCCGTACTGCCTGAATCTCGATCGCGACCACAAGACGCCGTACAGCGACGCTCTGAGCTCGCGGTGCCCGAAGGCCTACGCATGGTCCAAGCAGGACGCGGAAGGCGGGAACCAGACCGTGCGTCAGTGCCGCAACTGCAGCGGCTTCACGGTCACCTTCCACGCCGTGTAGTCACTCAGTCGGCTCGTCCTCCTGGTCCGCGCCCCCGGCCGGGAGGACGAGCTTCCCGTGCGCGTGGCTGCGACCGCCATCACCCACCAAGTGCGCGACACGCCGAGCGAACGGGGTGATCTGTCGGCGTGTCGCGAAGTTGGACGGTGATGGCGGTCCGCGTTCAGAAGTCGAAGCCGAGGCCTAGGCGGTCGAGGGTGCGCAGCCAGAGGTTGCGGTGGCCGGCGTGGGCGTCGGCTTGGGACATCGACCAGCGGGTCAGATGGATGCCGACCGAGCGGATGGGTTCGGGCGGGAAGGGGAGCGGGCGGGTGCGGACCATCTGGAGGGCGGTGCGCTCGGTCTGCTCGCGGTACAGGTGGTCGAGGATCACGTCGGCGCCGAAGCGAGTAGCGGCTACACCTAGGCCGGTGTAGCCGAGGGCGTAAGCGGTGCGCCCCGCGTGCGCCGTACCGAAGAAGGCGCAGAAGCGGGTGCTGGTGTCGATCACGCCGCCCCAGCGGTGGGTGAAGCGGAGGCCTTCCAACTGCGGGAAGGTCGTGAAGAAGTGTTCGGCGAGCATCGAGTGGATGGACGCCCGTTGCTCGTACGCCGGATTGATCCGGCTGCCGAAGTGGTAGAGCGGGGTGTATCCGCCCCAGATGATCCGGTTGTCGCGGGTGAGTCGGTAGTAGTGGAACAGGTTCGATGCGTCGCCGACGCCCTGGCGGTTCTGCCAACCGATGCTGGCGAGCTGCGTCTCCGACAGCGGTTCACTAGCTAGAACCAGGTCATAGACAGGAACGGTGAACAGCCGCAGGCGACGCAGCAGAGATGGGAACGCATTCGTAGCGAGCGCGATTCGGCTCGCCCGCACCGATCCCGACACGGTTGTGAGCCGTCCGGAATGGATTGCAGTGACTCGCGTGTATTCATGGATGCGAACGCCGAGGTCCAGGCAGGCCTGTCGCAGCCCCCACGCCAACCGCGCAGGCTCGACGAGTGCGGTGGCGTGTGGATCGGACAGCGCGCCGAGATACGTGGGCGAGTTGAGCTCCGCCCGTACGGCGTCCTGATCCAGCAGCACGGATCCTGGCCGGGTCGACACCTCCTCGGCCAGTTCGGCCAGGTGATGAGGTGAGGTGGCGACCGTCAGTTCGCCGGTACGGCGCCAGTCGCAGTCGATCCCGAGTCGGGCGATCGTGGCACCGATCGCGTCCAGGTTCTCGTTGCCGAGCCGCTCGATCGTGGGTAGTTCGTCGGGCCAGCGGGCCAATCCGTTGCCGTATCCGTGGGTGAGACTCGCGTCGCAGAATCCGCCATTTCGGCCACTCGCCGCAGAACCGCAGGTGTTGGCCTCCAGCAGAACGACGTCCAGGTTGGGGAAGCGTTCCTTGGCCCGGAATGCCGTCCACAGACCTGTATAGCCACCGCCGACGATCGCGAGGTCGGCGGTGATCGGGCCGGTGAGCGGAGGCATCGGGTCGGGCGCGGCGGGGTCGTCGAGCCAGAACACCTCGGGCGCGGCATCCGCCAGCGCCGGGTGCTCCACCCCGGGCATCATCTCCGGGCCCGGCTGCGGCGAGCGACCTCACCACCGAGGACGAAGATGAGGGCGAGCAGGAACATCGCCGTACCGACGACGTTGATCTGTGGCGGGATGTCGCGTTGGGCCGAACCCCAGACGTACATCGGGAACGTCACCGTGGTTCCGGCGTTCAGGTTCGTGATGATGAAGTCGTCGAACGACAGCGAGAAGCTCAGCAGCGCGGCCGCCATGATGCCGGGGAACACGAGCGGGAACGTGACCCGCCAGAACGTCTGCCACTCGTTCGCGTACAGGTCCATCGCCGCTTGTTCCAGCCGGCCGTCCATCCCGGCGAGCCGCGCCTTCACGGTCACCACCACGAACGACAGGCAGAACATCACGTGCGCGATCAGGATCGTCCAGAACCCGAGCTTGCCGCCGAACCCGCTCGACACGAACAGCGCCAGCAAGGACGATCCCAACACGATCTCGGGCGACGCCATCGGCAGGAAGATGAACAGGTTCGTCGCCGACCGCCCGCGGAACCGGTGCCGCACCATCGCGAACGCCATCAGCGTTCCCAGCGCGGTCGCCACAACCGTGGCAAGCAATCCGATCCGTAGCGACGTGCTGACCGCGTCACACAGTCCATAGGGCTGGCACGGATGCAGCCAGTTGTCCCAGGTGAACCCGTCGAACGTGTACGACAGCCGGCCCTTCGGCTTGTTGAACGACATCAGCATCACGACGACGATCGGCGCGAACAGGTACAGCAGCACGATGAGCCCCAGCACCATCACCAGGTGCCGGCCGATGAACCGCCCGAGACGCGTCATACGAGCTCATCCGTTCCAGCGCGGCGGACGTAGATCAGGACCAGTACGACGATCGCCGCCATCAGCGTCACAGACAGCGCGGCCGCGGTCGGGTAGGCGCCGGCTGCGAACAGGCGCTGAATGTCGTTGCCGATCATCCGCTGCTTCGGCGTACCGAGGAGCTGGGCATTGATGTAGTCACCGGCAGCCGGGATGAACGTGAGCAGCGTGCCCGCGACCACTCCCGGCATCGACAACGGCAGCGTGACCACCCGGAAGGTCGTCATCGGCCCCGCGAACAGATCGCCACCGGCCTCGATGAGGCGCCGGTCGATCTTCTCCAGACTCGCGTACAGCGGCAGCACCATGAACGGCAGGAAGTTGTACGTCAGGCCAGTCACCACCGCGGCCGTTGTCGCCAGCAACCGTCCGTCCGGTCCGAGGAGGTGCAGCCACTGCAACGTGCCCACGACGAACCCGTTGTCGCTCAGCAGCAGCTTCCAGGACAGCGTGCGGATCAGGAAGCTGGTGAAGAACGGCGCGATCACGAGTGCGAGCATCAGGTTCTTCCAGCGCCCGGCCTTCATCGCGATCGCGTAGGCGAGCGGGTACCCGAGCAGCAGGCAGAATGCCGTTGTCAGCAAGGCATACCAGAGCGAGCGCAGGAACGGCCGGGCGTAGTCGGCCATCGTCGTACCGAAGTTCTGCCAGTGCCAGGTCATCGAGAAACCGTTCTCGATCGACCCGTTCGGATCGTACAAACTTGCTGCTAGCAACGAAACCAGCGGGACGACGAAGAACAGCAGCAGCCAGAGCCCGCCCGGGAGCAACAGCAGGTACGCCGTCAGTCGCCGCCCGGACCGTTCGGGTGGCGGAGCGGGGGCCGCCTGACTCGCGGCGCCCAGCTGACCGACGGCGCTCATTCCACCTCCTCGACCCCGGCCAACGCATCCTGCGCGGCATCGAGCACGAAGCTGTGAGCCGGTCGCCAATGGAGGTCGACCCGGTCGCCGGCCGCGAACGCGTCGCGGGCGCCGGTGTTCTGCTCGAAGACCGTGAGCTCCTGCCCCCACGGGAGCTTCGCCAGGTACTGCGTGCTGACACCGACGTAACTGACATCCGTGACGACCGCACCGCGGAGCTGGTTCACGCCATCGCCCTCGTCCGAGCCGGCCGCGGCGAGGAACACCTTCTCCGGCCGGATCCCCAGCCAGACCTCGCCTTCGCTGACCCGGCAGCGCGCCGATGGGACGATCACCTTACGACCCTGGACCTCGACGATCAGGTTCTGATCGGAGTGGCCGATGATCGCGCCGCGGATCAGATTCGACTGGCCGAGGAAGTTCGCCACGAACGTGGTGGCCGGCAGGTCGTACAGCTCGGTCGGACTACCCAGCTGCTCGATCCGGCCGCCGTTCATCACCGCGATCGTGTCGGCCATCGTCATAGCCTCTTCCTGGTCGTGCGTGACGTGCACGAACGTGATGCCGACCTCGGTCTGGATCCGCTTCAGCTCCAGCTGCATCTGGCGGCGAAGCTTGAGGTCGAGCGCACCGAGCGGTTCGTCGAGGAGCAGCACCTGCGGCCGGTTGATCAGCGCGCGAGCCAGGGCGACTCGTTGCTGCTGGCCACCAGATAGTTGCCCGGGGCGCCGTTTCCCGTAGTCGTTGAGCTCGACCAGGTCGAGCATCTCCTGGACCTTCGGCTTGAAATCCTTGATCTTGCGGCGTTTCAGGCCGAAGGCAACGTTCTCGAAGATGTCGAGATGCGGGAACAGTGCGTAGTTCTGGAAGACTGTGTTCACCGGGCGCTTGTACGGGCGCAGGCCGGTGATCTCGTCGTCGCCGAGCCGGATGGTCCCGGCGGTCGGCTCCTCCAGACCGGCGATCATCCGCAGCGTCGTCGTCTTTCCGCAACCGGACGGACCGAGCAACGCGAAGAACGTCCCGGCGGGAACCGTCAGGTCCAGGTCGTCGACGGCGAGGTGACCCGCAAATTGCTTGCTGATGCCGGTGAGGACCAGGTCCCCCGACCGGGGCGGTGGGGTGGGGTCGGCAATGTTGACAGTCATCTATCAGCCCCCGATCGCGAGGTTGAAGTCGGTCTCGTAGAGCTTCGCCTTGGCCGTGTCCAGCGGCATGAACGACGACGTCTTCGAGAGCATGTCCTGGTCGGGGAAGACCAGCGGGTTGTCGACCAGGTCGGGGTCGATCTTCTCCATCTCCTGCCGGGCGCCGTCGACCGGACAGATGTAGTTCACCCAGGCGGCCAGCGTGGCCGCGACCTCCGGGTCGTAGTAGTAGTTCATCAAGGCTTCGGCGTTCGCCTTGTGGGTCGCCTTGTTCGGCACCAGCATGTTGTCCGACCAGAGGTTGAGGCCCTCTTCCGGTACGACGAACTTGATGTCGGGGTTGTCCGCCTGGAGCGCGAGCACGTCACCCGACCACGCCATACAGGCGGAGATGTTGCCGTCGTTCAGATCCTGGACGTAGTCGTTCCCGGTGAACTTCCGGATCTGACCGGAGCCGACGGCGTCCTCGAGCTTCTGCAGCGCCTTGCTCCACTCGGCGTCGTTGAACTTGCTCGGGTCGGCGCCGACGAGGCGGAGCATGAACGCCATCGTGTCGGGCATCTCCGACAGGAGGGTGATCTTGCCCTTGAACTCGTCTTTGCTCAGCAGGTCGGCGTAGCTGCCGACGCCCTTGGTCACCTTCGCGTTGTAAGCGATGCCGGTCAGCCCGCTCTGCCACGGCACGCTGTAGTCGCGATGCGGGTCCCAGCTCGGCGACTTGAGCTGCTTGAGCAGATGCTTTTCGACGTTCGGTACGGCGGCGTGGTCGAGCTTCTGCAGCCAGCCGAGGTTCACCATCCGGCCGGCCATCCAGTCGGTCAGCACGAAGATGTCGCGGCCGGTGGGCTGGCACGAGCCGAGCTGGTCGCGGACCTTGGCGTAGAACTCGGAGTTGTCGTTGACGTCGGCGGTGTAGGTGACCTGGATACCGGACTTCTTCTGGAACGCGTCCAGCGTCGGCAGCACCGTCTTGCCGTTGACCTTCTCGTCGGACTCGTCCATATAGCTCGGCCAGTTCGAGAAGTTCAGCGCCTTCTGCGTCCCTGACTGATCGGTGCTGAGGCACTGGTCCGCACTCTGCCGCGCCGGCGGGATACCGCACGCGGCCAGTGCGCCCGCACCCAGCGCACCCAGGCCCAGACCGCGCAGAACTGCCCGACGGCCGACGACCGGGGTAGGACGAGTTCGCACTGGAACCTCCCAAAGGCATGCCATCTCAAACGGCACTGACGCGGTGGATACTGTCAAACCTCTGGGATCGAGACAAGGGATTCCGTAGCAAACTTGGATTTTCACAACGAATTCCGATTCGGTAGCTTGCCTGTGCCCCGGTTTCGCTGACAGGATCACCGGGTGGCAGTACGAACGGGGCACCCCGAGAAGAACCAAGGTCTGCTCGACGAGACCTCGAAAGCGATCATCGAACAGCTGCAGGTCGACGGGCGACGCTCGTACGCCGCGATCGGTAAAGCGGTCGGGCTGTCCGAGGCCGCCGTCCGGCAGCGCGTCCAGCGCCTGACCGACGCCGGCGTGATGCAGGTGGTCGCGGTCACCGATCCGCTCGAGCTCGGCTTCGACCGGCAGGCGATGATCGGGATCAAGGCCGAGGGCGCGCTGGAACCGATCGCGGATCAACTGGCGGCGATGGACGAGGTCGAGTACGTCGTGATCACGGCCGGCTCGTTCGACCTCCTGATCGAGGTGCTGTGCGAGAGCGACGAGCACCTGCTGCAGGTGCTGTCCGAGCGCGTCCGCCAGATCGAGGGCGTCAAGAGCACGGAATCATTCGTGTATCTGAAACTCGTCAAGCAGACGTACTCATGGGGCGTCCGCTGAACCTCTGGAGCTCCGATCCGCAGGTGACCCGATCCCCGTTAGCTGGGGACCGGGACGCCGACGTGGTGATCGTCGGCGCCGGGTACACCGGGTTGTGGACGGCGTACTACCTGGCGAAAGCCGACCCGTCGCTGCGGATCGTCGTACTGGAGAAGGAGGCCGTCGGGTTCGGGGCATCCGGACGCAACGGTGGGTGGTGCTCAGCGCTGTTCCCGGCATCGGCACGGAAGCTGGCCGCGCTGCCGGGGTCGAGCCGGTCGGCGGCGATCGACATGCACCGGGCCATGCAGGATTCGGTCAACGAGGTCGGTCTGGTCAGCGCCCGCGAGGGGATCGACTGCGACTATCACAAGGGCGGCACGATCGTGCTAGCTCGCTCCGCGGCACAACTCGCCCGGGCGCGAGCTGAGGTGGCGGAGGCCCACGAGTGGGGTCCGGGTGATCTGCGGTTCCTCTCACGGGACGAGGTCGAGCAGCAGGTGCGCGCGACAAAGGTGCTGGGGGCAACGTTCACTCCACACTGCGCGGTCATCCATCCCGGCAAGCTGGTCAGGGGATTAGCCGCGGTCGTCGAGGACCTCGGCGTGACGATCCACGAGCAGACGCCAGTCACCTCCCTTGAGAGCGGACGAGCCATCACCCCGTACGGCGTGGTGCGGGCGGACGTCGTCGTACGGGCGACCGAGGGCTTCACGCCAGGACGGGTGGTCGCTCCGGTGTACTCGTTGGTGGTGGCAACTGAGCCGCTGAGCGACGCCACCTGGGAGCGGATCGGGCTGGCGGATCGGCCGTCGTTCTCCGATCACCGGCATCTGATCATCTATGGGCAACGGACGGCGGATGGGCGGTTGGTGTTCGGCGGACGCGGAGCGCCGTACCACTTCCGGTCGCGGGTGCAACCGTCGTACGACTCGGAGCCTCGGGTGTTCGCCAAGCTGCAGGCGACGCTGCGGGACCTCTTCGGACTGTCGGACGTGCAGTTCACGCATGCGTGGGGCGGCGCGCTCGGCGTACCGCGTGATTGGTGCGCGTCGGTCGGCCTGGAAGGTGGGCTGGCATGGGCTGGTGGGTACGTCGGCGACGGCGTCAGTACGACGAACCTCGCGGGCCGCACGTTGACCGACCTCATCCTCCGTCGCGACACCGCGCTGACCCGCCTCCCCTGGGTCGGTCATCACTCCCGCCACTGGGAACCCGAGCCCTTCCGCTGGCTAGGCATCAACGCGGGCCTCCGCGCCATGACCCTCGCCGACGCCGAAGAACGCCTGACCCACCGCAACAGCCAAATAGCCCGCCTGATGTCCCCCCTCCTCGGCCACTGACCCAAGCCGATTTCCCCCCACCCGCGCACTCCCGCCGGGCGCTGGCGCCATTTCAGGGGATATCCCCTCAAAGTCCCGGTTCTCCCGTCAAAATTTGAGCAGAGAAGGGTCAACCTCAGGGGAGATCCGTTCAAATTCCGGTACGCCGAGGGGCGGGGCGCGCCGCGGCGTGAACAGGAACCGGCGGCCCCGAGCGGCCGCGGACCTTGACTCAGCCCCGCCCGCCCTCACCCAGAACCGCGGTCGGACGCCCGAGTCCGCCCGCCCGGCGGCTAGCGCCATTTCAGGGGATCTCCCCTCAAAGTGCCGGTTCTCCCCCCAAAATTTGAGCAGAGAAGGGTCAACCCGAAGGGATATCCGTTCAAATTCCGGTACGCCGAGGTGGGGCGCGCCGCGGGAACTACTCGGCGGCAACGGGTTCGCGCGGACTACTCGGCGACCACAGGTTCCCGTTGGAGGGTTGCGAGGGGGTGGCCGGTTAGGTGGAGGGTGGGGTTCAGCCAGTCGTTGAGGATGGGGGCTGAGGTGGCTAGGTGGTTGGCGAGTTCGGTGCGGCTTAGTTCGAAGACGTGGGCCGGGTTGCCGGTGAGGTCTACGACGGTTTGCATGAGGCGGCTGGCTTGTTCGTCCCAGAGGGGGTCGCCGGTGTCTACCTCGTCGGGGCGGATGAGGAGGAGCTCGACGTCGCTCTCGAGGTCGCCGTCGTCGCGGGCGAGGGCGCCGTACAGGCTGGCGTGCACGGGGCGGATGCGCCAGGAGTCGAGTTCGTCGGCGATGCGGGTGATGAGGGCGGTGCGGAGGTCGGCGAGGAACTCGACGACGGGGGCCGCGAGGTGTTTGCGGTTCAGGCGGTAGAGGAGCGAGTTGCCGGCGTCGTCGACGTGGACGAGGCCGGTGGCGGCGAGGCGCTGGAGGACCAGGCGGACGCCGGCCACGCTGCCCTGACCTGCGAGTTTGTGGATCTGGCGGCCCGACAGGCCTTCGTCGGCGCGGGCCAGGACCTGGAGGACCGGGCCGTCCAGGGAGGGGATCACGGTGCTGATCGGCAACTTCAGGTCCATGACGAGACCCTAGTAACCGATCAGCTCCACAGAGTAATCATCCTGACGTTGCAACTTCCTGAGCTCCACCTTGAGCACCCCTCAACCACGAATCGGCTCCGCGAGTGGTTGGTGGGTGCACAAAGTCAGCCTTTGACGGCTCCGGTGAGGCCGTTGACGATGTAGCGCTGGAAGAGGAGAGCGAGCAGTACGGGTGGTAGCGCGGCCAGGACACCGCCGGCGGCTACCAGGCCGAAGTCGGAGGAGAATTTGCCGGTGAACTCGGCGATCGCGACCGGGATGGTCTTGGAGTTCGTGGTCGAGGTGAAGATCAGTGAGTAGAGGAACTCGTCCCAGGCGAGCAGGAAGCCGAACATCGCAGTCGCGACGATCCCCGGACGAGCGAGCGGGAGCACGATCCGGACCAGGGCTCCTAGCCGTGAGCAACCGTCGACGCGGGCTGCGTCTTCGAGTTCGGCGGGGAGGCTGAGGTAGAAGTTGCTCATCGTCCACAGGCAGAACGGCGTGACGATCGAGCAGTAGGTGATGATCAGGCCGAGCTGGGTGTCCAGGAGCTGCAGGTTCGCCAGCGCGAGATAGAGCGGGATCACCAGCGCGATCGGCGGCAGCATGTAGATCGCCAGGAATGCGAACAACGTCGTACGGCGAAAACGGAATCGCAACCGTGCAAAGGCGTACCCACCGAGACAGCCGACAACCAGCGAAATGATCGTCGTCGCGGAGGCGACCACCAGGCTGTTCAGCATCGAGACGCGGAAGGTCCCGGCGATCCCGTCGGCACCCGACGTGAAGATGTCTTGATAGCGCGACAGCGTCGGATGCGACGGTAAGAGCGAGCCGTTGTTCAGCTCGTCGGCCGGGGACAGGCTCGAGATGACCAGCCAGCTGAACGGCGCCAGTACGACGACCGCCAGCAGACCGCACATCGCGTATTGGAACTTGCGCATCAGACCCCCGCCAACTGGTTCTGCCGAAGGACACGGAGGTAGAACATCGCCAGCGCGCCGACCGCGATCACGATCAGGTAAGCGAGCGCAGCGCCGTACCCGAAGAGCTGGTTCGAGAACGCTTGCAGATACGTGTAGAAGGCGACCGTCTGTGTACCGGAGGCAGGTCCACCGCCGGTCATCACATAGACGATGTCGAACACCTTGAACGCCTCGATCGTGCGCAGGACCAGGACGACCGCGATGCTCGGCTTCAGCAGCGGTACGACGATCTGCCAGAAGGTTCGCCAGGTGGACGCGCCGTCCACCACCGCCGCCTCGCGCAGCTCACCGGGGATCGTCTGCAGACCGGCGAGCAGGAAGAACGCGACGATCGAGGTGTTCTTCCAGACGTCGGCGACGATCACCATGTTGAGCGCCAGGAACGGCGAACCCAGCCACTGGATCTCCGTGCCGAGCAGCTGGTTCAGGACGCCGTACTGGCCGTTGTCGATCCAGCGCCACAACGCGCCGTTGACGATCGTCGGCAGGGCCCACGGAAGCACGACCAGACTGCGCCACAACCACTTGAACCGAAGTGGTGCGTTGAGCAGCAGAGCCACGCCCATCCCGAGCACCAGTTCGGCCGCGGTCGACACGAGTGTGAAGTACGCCGTGTGGCCGAGCACCGGATAGAACGACGGGTCGCTGAAGACCTTGGTGTAGTTGCTCAGCCCGGCGAACGGATAGCTGCCGGGCATCGCGCTGTCGACCTTGTAGAAGGACATCAGCAGCGTCCGGAGCACGGGGTAGAGCACCACACCGAAGACGACTATTGCCGCGGGCAACAAAAGGAACAGCGCGAACCGTCCCTCACCGCGGACCCGCACCGGCTTCACGACTGCAGCAGGCTGTTCGCCTTGTCGGCCGCGTCGTCGAGCGCCTTCTGCGCCGGCTTGCGCCCGAGCAGTGCGTTCTGGAGCTCGGCCTGCAGAACCTGCGACATCGCGTTGTAATTGCGAGCTTGCGGCCGCAGGATCAGGTCGTCCAGCTGCTTCTTCGCCTGCGGTACGACGGCCGGGTTGGTCTTCACGACCGCGGGATCGTCGTACGACGACGTCCAGACCGGGAGCGAATCGAGCGCGTACTTGTCCTGCTCGGGCTGGCTGGTCAGGTGCGAGATGTACTTGAACGCGGCCGCCTGGTTCTTGCTGCCCGCGGTCACGCACAGCGCCATCCCGCCGTTGACACCCGGCCGCCCCGCGCTGCCCTTCGGCGTCTGCGCGACCTTGACCTTGCCGGCGATCTTGCTCTGCTTCGCGTCGTTGGCCGCGCCGTACATGTAGGTCCAGTTGAGCACCATGCTCGCCTGGCCGGCCTGGAAGACGCGCTGTACGTCGGCCTCTAGCGACTGCGTCGACGCCGGGTTGCTCAGCCCGTCGACGATCGTCTGCCGCATGAACTCCAACGCCTGGACCCCTCCACCGGCGTTGAAGGCGGCCTTGCCCGAGTCGTCGAGGAACTTGCCACCCATCGCGCCGAGCAGCTGCGCGTAGTCGCAGACCAGCGCCTCGGCCTGCTGCCAGGACCAGATGAACGGGTACTTCACGACACCCGACGTCTTCAGCTTCCGGGCACCCTGGAGGACGCCGTCCCAGGTGTCGAGCCACTGCGGGTTCACACCGGCGGCCTGGAGATGCGTGTCGTTGTAGAAGAAGTACTTGGTGTCCATGATCCACGGGACGCCGTACAGCTTCTTGTCGTACTCCGCGGTCGCGATCGCACCGGCGAGCATGTCGGTCTTCCATTCACCGGCCCACTGCCCGGTCACATCCGTGATCATCTTCTTACTGCCGAACTCGGCCGGCCAGATGACGTCGATCAGCACCACGTCGTACGTGCCGGCCGGGCCGGCGGCGACGATCTTGTCGTGCAGCGCCTCGTAGGCGACGAACTCCGGCGTCACCTTGATGCCGGGGTTCGCGGATGTGAACGCGGCCGTCATCTTGGTGACGTCGTCCTCGGTGTACGCCGCCTGTTTCATGAACAGCGCCCGGATCTCGCCGCTGCTGCCGCTGCCCTGGTCCCCCGTGGTCGCGCCCTTGCCCCCGCTGCACGCGGCCAGCAAGGCCGCCAGTCCGGCCCCACCGGCCGTCTTCAGTACGGTCCGCCTGTCGATCGCCACCATTGCCCCACTCCAGGTCTTTTATTTGTTAGGCAACTTTCCTAACATACGGGCAGTATTATCAGGGCCGACGAGGGAGTCAAGAAGTCCGGACGAGGTGAGCATGAACCGTGTTGTGAGCGGTACGCCGAGCGCGACCGTCGTACTGGCACGCCTGCTCGCGCAGCCGGGGCCGCAGACGCGGTCCGAACTCGCCGTCGCCTGCGCCCTCTCGCGCCCCACGGTCTTCGCCGCCGTCGAGCGGCTCGAGGCCCTCGGGCTGGTTGAGTCCCTCGGCCAGCGCAGCGGACTTCCGGGAAGAACTGCCACCCTGTACGGCGTGCCGACGGGCGCGGGTTGTGTCGCGGCGATCGATATCGGCGGGACCAACCTGCGGGTCGCGGTCTGCGATGTGAGCGGTACGCCGCTGGCCGAGTTGAAGCGGGCGACTCAGGCCCAGGGCGCGGAGAGCGTCGTACGGCAGGCTGTTGAACTGCTCGCCGAAGCACGAGCTGAGGCTGGACGAGCGGATGTGCCGCTGCTGGCGGCCGGCGTGTCGACGCCGGGTGCGGTGAATCTGACCAACGACCCGATGGTTCGGTATGCGTGGAACCTGGGGCAGGAGACGCCTTACGACCTCTACTCGCAGCTGGCCGCGGGGATCGACGGGCCGGTGCTGCTGGAGAACAACGTCAACCTGGCCGCGATCGGTGAGCACCGGCATGGTGCGGGGAGCTCGTTGTCGACCTTTGCGGTCATCGCGATCGGCGCGGGTGTCGGTGCGGGGATCATGCACAACGGCACGCTGTTGCGTGGCGCTCATGGGGCTGCCGGCGAGGTAGGTTTCCTGCCGACAATACATGCAAGACGCGGTACGCCGGCCGAACCGGACGAGGCAGGTGGTCTCGCCCTGCTGCGCGAGGCCCGCGCGTTGGATCCGGCGCTGCGCGACGTACAGGATCTGTTTGATCGGGCTCGCGCCGGTGACGACTACGCGCTGTCGCTCGTCGAGGACGAGTGCCGACGCATCCACGAAATCGTCGCCGCCCTGAGCGCGATCGTCGACCCCGAGACCGTCATCCTCACCGGCGGCATCGGCGACAACGAACTCCTCGCCGCCCGCGTCGCCGAACTAGCAGCCACCCTCCCGGTCCCCGTCGCCGTCCTCCGCTCGACCCTCGGCGACCGCGCCTCCCTCGTCGGCGCCATCGCCACCGCCACCGACCACGCCAAGGCCCACCTCCTCCGCCGCACCGAATCCACCCCCACCACCTCCGCCATCTGATGGGTTAACCCATCCCGTTGCGGGTTCTGCACCCTCATGCGGGTCCAAAACCCACAAGCTCGTGGGTCAACCCATGAGATGCGGTTGGCCAACGGCGTCAGTTCTGGGCCGCCAGCCACGTCAGGCCCTCCTCGGCGTGCTCGACGATCGTGAAGTGGCTCGCGCCTTCGTGGATCTGCAGCGTCGCGGTCGGGCAATGCGCCGCGAGCCAGCGACCGTGTGAGGGCGGGATGATGCCGTCCGCCGTCCCGTGCAGCAGCAGGATCGGCGCGGTGATCGCCCGCGGATCACAACCCCAAGGCTGCGTGTACGACGCGTCGTCGTCGATCTGCCCGTATGGACCTGCGTCGAGTCCCGGGCCGGCGACCTTGCCCAGCCAGCCCCACGGACCCTCGAACATCTGGAAGTCCGCCGGCATGAACCCGGCGTCGTACTCGAAACCGGAGTCATGCAAAGCAGCCCGCACGTCGGCACCCGCCGCGGCACAACCGAGCGCCGCGATCCCCGACGGCACCATGCCGGTGAACCAGTCGAGACCCTCAGCCCCGTACGGCGCGATCGCGGCCAGCGTCACGACCGCGCTCACCCGGTCGCCGAGCAAGGCCGCTGTCCCCAGCGCGAAGGTTCCACCGCCCGAATACCCGACGACGGCGAACCGGTCGAGCCCGAGGGCGTTGGCCACGGCCTCCGTGTCCCGGCCAACCGAGGCCACGGTCCGCCCGCGCGCCACGGTAGAACCGCCGTACCCGGGACGGTCGAAGGAGATCCAGCGCAGGCCGAGGCGCTCGGCCGCCGCGAACAAGGGTTCGGGTGGGGCACCGACGTTCGGGGTGCCGTGGTTCCAGATCACCGGTACGCCGGTCGATCCGGTGTCATAGACGTGGACCGTGCGGCCGTCGGGGAGTTGTACCTGCTGTTCGATCATCACGCCAAGGATGTCGGAGCCGGCCGAACTACCTCGACATTTCAGAAACTGGTGGCCCGCGCCCGCGGGGTCTGGGTCATCCGGAGCTCGGTGGTGAAGGCGTACCGGTCGCCTCGGTAGAGAGCTGAGGTGTACTCGAAGACGCGGTCGCGACTGTCGAAGCTGATGCCGTGCGTCGCCAGGCACGGCTGAGTGACCGGAATGTCGAGCCAGGCAGCAGTCTTGGCATCGGGCATCACGGGCTCGAGGCGCGACGTACCGCTGACCACCTCGATGCCGTAGCGGTTGGTCAGCAGGTCGTACATGGACCCGTTGAGGTCCTCGGCCTCCAGACCTGGGACGTACGCCGCGGGCAAAGTGGTCCGCTCGACCACCATCGGGAAGTCGTCGGCCAGCCGCAGCCGGGTGAACGCGATAATCGGATCCCCGACCGGGATCCGCAGCCTCCGAGCCGCCGCACGCTCAGCCTTCTGATGGCGGAACTCGAGCATCTGGTTCCCCGGCCGCATCCCGCGCCGGCGGATGTCCTCGGAGAACCCGATCATCCCCAGCCACCGGGCCACCTTCGGCCTGGTCGTGTACGTGCCGCTCCCGTGCCGGCGCACGAGCAGTTCCTCGATCACCAACTCGTCGACAGCCCGGCGCAACGTCATCCGTGCCACGTTCCAGCGCACGGCCAGCTCCCGTTCGGGCGGCAGCGCAGCGCCCTCCGGGAGCGTGTCGATCAAACTCAGCAACAACGCCCGGATCTCGGCGGCCTTCCCCGGCAGCGAACCATGCATGCTTCCTGGGTAACAGACCAGCATCCCCCAGCGAAACCTTTTCCACCGCCGTCGAACCCAACCTCAATAGACCACCGAAGTCTGGAACTACTTCCCCATGTCCCACTTCTGCTCGTACCCCGTGCCACAGCGCCAGTGGATCAGCTTCACGCCGTCACCCTTCTGGGCACCCGGTACGGCGAGGCAATCCCCACTGCTGTTGCTGTGCAACCGAAGCGCGTTGTCGTAGGACCAGCGCTGGTTGGCGCCATTGCTGCAGGGATACTGCCAGACCGGGCCGCCCGTGCGACCGGCGGACGTCAGGCACTGCTTGGTCTTGACGTTCTTGAGGATGTAGATCCAGTTGCCGTAGTGGTCCAGCCCCACCGCATGGCGGGACCACTGCCTGTTCGTGCCGAACGGATCGCAATTCCACTGGACGAGCTGCGTCTTCCGGGTGGCGATCCCGCCTGGGACGGCCGCACACTTCCCGCTGTGGAAGTTCTGAACGTACACGGTCACGTCCGGCGGCGCCGCGGCGGCGGCGGACGAGGCGACGCCGGCCGTCAGCAGAACGGCTGTTGACGCCACAGCGAGGAATCCGGTCGTCAGTCTGCCGAGAGGCATGGTCGTGCTCCTGTTCCGAGGTCAGCGAAGCCTCAGGAGATCCGATGCGCTCTGCCTTCGTCAACGCGGCGGGCGGGTCGTTGCAGCAACGCGCAACGGATGCAACGAAACTTCCTGCGGGCACCGTTGTCGATGGCCGGAATGAAAACAAGCGCGCTTGATTCTTTTTGGGGATCGTGTCAGTGTCGGTGGCACGATCTCCGTCGCTTGGGAGTGCGCGTGCATGTAGACGAGGTGCTGGCGGATCTTTGGGCCGAGAGTGCTGAGCTGGATCGGCTGGTGGGCGGGCTGGCGGCTGGCGAGTGGGCTCAGGCGACGCCAGCTGAGGGCTGGACCATCGCTCATCAGATCGGGCATCTGGCCTGGACTGATGAGGCGGCGCGACTGGCGGCCGCCGAGCCGGAGGGGTTCGCGGAGCTGCTGGAGCGTGGCGCGGCCAACCCGACTGGGTACATCGATGATGCGGCGGCCGAGGGGGCTGCGTTGCCGCCCGATCAGTTGTTGGTCTACTGGCGAGAGACGCGGGCGGACCTGGCCGAGGCGCTGAAGGCGGTGCCGGCTGGGGGGAAGATTCCGTGGTTCGGGCCGCCGATGAGTGCGACCTCGATGGCGACCGCGCGGTTGATGGAGACGTGGGCGCATGGGCAGGACGTCGCTGACGCTCTCGGGGTACGACGGCCGCCGAGCAACCGCCTGCGACACGTGGCGCATCTGGCGGTGCGGACGCGTGGGTTCGCCTACATGCTGCACGGGCGGACTGCGCCTGACGTCGAGATTCGGGTCGAGCTGACTGGGCCCGATGGGGATGTGTGGAGCTGGGGACCGGAGGATGCGGCGCAGCGAGTGAGTGGGTCGGCGCTGGACTTCTGTTTGCTGGCGACCCAGCGAAGGCATCGCGACGACCTGGATGTGGTCGCGGAGGGTGCCGACGCGGATGAGTGGTTGGGGATCGTGCAGGCGTTTGCGGGGATGCCGGGCAAGGGTCGTCAGCCGGGGCAGTTCGCATGACCGCGCCGATTCGGATCGGGAACTCGTCCGGCTTCTACGGCGACCGGTTCAGCGCGGTGCAGGAGATGCTGACCGGTGGGCCGCTGGATGTGTTGACCGGGGACTACCTGGCTGAGCTGACGATGTTGATCCTCGGGCGGGATCGCCTGAAGGATCCGTCGCTCGGGTACGCGCGGACGTTCCTGAAGCAACTGGAGAGCGGGCTCGGCGAGGCTCTCGATCGCGGCGTGAAGATCGTCAGCAACGCCGGCGGATTGAACCCGGCCGGGCTCGCGCAGGCGATCCAGGAGCTGGCGGACCGGCTCGGTCTGCATCCGAAGATCGCGTACGTCGAAGGCGACGACCTGCTGAACCGAGCCGCCGAGCTCGAGCTGGGCGAACCATTGACGGCCAACGCCTATCTCGGTGCCTGGGGAATCGCCGAGGCGCTACAGGCCGGGGCCGATGTGGTCGTGACCGGGCGCGTCACCGATGCGTCCGTGATCGTCGGCCCGGCTGCCGCGCACCACGGCTGGAAACGGAACCAGTACGACGAACTGGCGGGCGCGGTCGCCGCCGGGCACGTGATCGAGTGCGGATGCCAGGCGACCGGCGGGAACTACGCGTTCTTCAGCGAGGTCCACGACCTCGGTCGGCCCGGGTTTCCGATCGCAGAGATTCATGCGGACGGCAGCAGCGTGATCACCAAGCACGACAAGACCGGTGGTGCGGTCACGATCGACACGGTCAAGGCTCAGCTGCTCTACGAGATCACGGGCGCCCGGTACGCCGGTCCGGACGTGACCACGCGGCTCGACACGATCGAGCTGTCAGACGATGGCGCCGACCGGGTCCGGATCAGTGGGGTTCGGGGGGAGGCTCCGCCGCCGACGTACAAGGTGTCGTTGAACAGCGTGGGCGGCTTCCGCAACGAGGTGAACTTCGTGCTGACCGGGCTGCAGTTGGAGGAGAAGGCCGAGCTGGTTAAGGCGCAGCTCGAGCGTGGGCTCGCGAAGCGACCGGCTGAGGTGCGGTGGACGCTCGCGTGGACGGAGAAGCCGAACGCTGACTCCGAGGAGGAGGCCAGCGTCTTCCTGCGGTGCGCGGTCAAGGATCCGGATCCGAAGGTGGTCGGCCGCGGATTCTCCAGCGCGGCGGTCGAGTTGGCGTTGTCGAGCTACCCCGGCTTCCACGTGCTCGCGCCGCCTGGGGAGGGATCGCCGTACGGCGTCTTCCGCGCCGGGTACGTCGATATCCACGCGGTCGAGCAGGTCGTCGTACTGCCGGATGGGTCGCGATCGATCATCGAGCCGGCGGCGGAGACGCAGGAGCTGACCCCGGCTGAGGATGCGGGGTTGCCGATCCCGTTGCCGTCGCTGGCGTCTACCGGACGACCGCGGACGCGCGAGGTTCCGCTGGGGCGGATCGCGGGTGCGCGCTCGGGAGACAAGGGCGGCGACGCGAACGTCGGGGTGTGGGTGCGCGACGACAAGGCGTGGCGGTGGTTGGCGCACACGCTGACTGTTGAGTTGTTCCAGGAGCTCTTGCCGGAGACGAAGGACCTGAAGGTCACTCGACACCTGCTGCCGAATCTGTGGGCGGTGAACTTCGTCGTCGAAGGACTGCTGGGTGAAGGGGTTGCCGCGCAGGCGCGGTTCGATCCGCAGGCCAAGGCCGTCGGCGAATGGCTACGATCTCGATATGTCGACATTCCGGAGATGTTGCTATGAGCACCGACTTCAGGGAGAGCGTGCGGAGGTTCATGGCGGCTGAGGTGCTGCCGCATCTGGATCAGTGGGAGCGGGACGGCGAGCTGCCGCGCGAGCTGCACAAGAAGGCCGGTCAGCTCGGACTGCTCGGGGTTGCGTTCCCCGAGTCCGCTGGTGGTGGCGGCGGATCGCTGAGCGACATGCTCGCGGTGGTCGAGGAGATGCACTACGCGGGTGGTTCGGGTGGGCTGGTCGCATCGCTACTGACGTGTGGGATCGCCGTACCGCATATTGTTGCTGCGGGCAATCAAGAGCAGCTCGATCGGTGGGTGCGACCGACGCTCGACGGTGAGCTGATCGGTTCGCTGGCGATCACTGAACCTGACGGTGGTTCGGATGTCGCGTCGCTGCGGACGACCGCTCGGCGTGATGGGGACTTCTTCGTGGTGAACGGCGCGAAGACGTACATCACGTCGGGGGTGCGCGCGGATTTTGTGACGACCGCGGTGCGGACCGACGGGCCTGGCGCGCATGGGATCAGCCTGCTGGTGATCGAGAAGGGTACGCCGGGATTCACGGTGTCGCGGAAGCTCGAGAAGCTCGGGTGGTTGTGTTCAGATACGGCCGAGCTGGCCTTCGACGACGTACGGGTTCCGGTGGGCAACCTGGTGGGGGCGCAGGGTTCTGGGTTCGTGCAGCTGGCGATCAACTTCGTTGCGGAGCGGTTGATTCTCGCGGTGCAGGCGTACGCCGGAGCGCAGCGGGCGCTTGACCTCACGGTCGAGTGGTGCCGGAACCGGGAGACGTTCGGCAAGCCGCTGATCTCGCGGCAGGTCGTGCAGCACACGCTCACCGAGATGGCGCGGCGGATCGACGTCGCGCGGGTCTACGTGCAGTCGGTCGCCGAGCGGTCCGAGCGGGGTGAGGACGTGTTCACGGCGGTCTGTTTCGCGAAGAACACCGCGGTCGAGGCCGGCCAGTGGGTGTGCGACCAGGCGCTGCAGCTGCACGGCGGGTTCGGCTTCATGCGGGAGGCCGAGGTGGAACGTCAGTACCGCGACCAGAAGGTGCTCGCCATCGGCGGCGGCACCAACGAGATCATGACCGGTTTGGCCGCCAAGCGACTGGGGTTCACCAAATGACCACAACGTCCGAAAACACGCCGACGAGCGCCCGCGCGTCTTCGGACGCTAACCGGATGGCGATGCTGGAGAAGTTGGCGGCGCTGGAGGGTGAGCATGCGAAGGCGTTGGCGGGGGGTGGGGAGAAGTACGTCGATCGGCATCACAAGCGCGGGAAGTTGCTGGCGCGGGAGCGGATCGAGCTGCTGATCGACCCGGACTCGGCGTTCCTGGAGCTGTCGCCGTTGGCTGGGTGGGGATCGGACTTCACGGTCGGCGCGAGTCTGGTGACGGGGATCGGTGTGGTCTGCGGGGTCGAATGCTTGATCACGGCGAACGATCCGACGGTCAAGGGTGGCGCGAGCAATCCGTGGACGCTGCGGAAGGCGTTGCGGTCGGACGAGATCGCGCGGGCGAACCGGTTGCCGGTGATCAGCCTCGTCGAGTCCGGCGGCGCGGATCTGCCGACGCAGAAGGAGATCTTCATCCCGGGCGGTGCGATGTTCCGGAACCTGACCCGGCTGTCGGCCGAGGGGATTCCGACGATCGCGTTGGTCTTCGGCAACTCGACCGCGGGCGGTGCGTACATCCCCGGGATGAGCGACTACGTGGTGATGGTCGACGGCGGCGCCAAGGTGTTCCTGGCAGGGCCGCCGCTGGTGAAGATGGCGACCGGCGAGGACGCGGACGACGAATCGCTCGGTGGAGCATCGATGCACGCGCGGAAGTCGGGGCTGGCGGACTACTTCGCGGTCGACGAGCAGGACGCGATTCGGCTCGGCCGGCAGATCGTGTCGCGGCTCAACTGGCGCAAGAAGGGTCCCGCGGCAGCGCCGTCGTACCAGGAGCCCTTGTACGAGGCCGACGAGCTGCTCGACATCGTTCCGGGTGATCTGAAGATCCCGTTCGACCCGCGGGATGTGATCGCGCGGGTGGTTGACGGGTCGGTGTTCGACGAATTCAAGCCGCTGTACGGCTCGTCGCTGGCGACGGGATGGGCTTCGGTGCACGGGTATCCCGTCGGGATCCTCGCGAATGCGCGGGGGGTGTTGTTCAGCGAGGAGGCGCAGAAGGCGGCGCAGTTCATCCAGCTGGCGAACCGGTCAGACACTCCGCTGATCTTCCTGCACAACACGACCGGTTACATGGTCGGTCGCGAGTACGAGCAGGGCGGGATCATCAAGCACGGCGCACAGATGATCAACGCGGTCGCGAACTCGAAGGTCCCGCATGTGTCGATCCTGATGGGAGCGTCGTACGGGGCCGGACACTACGGGATGTGCGGGCGGGCGTTCGATCCACGGTTCCTGTTCGCGTGGCCGTCGGCGAAGTCGGCGGTGATGGGACCGCAGCAGCTGGCCGGCGTGCTGTCGATCGTCGCGCAGGCAGCCTCCGAGGCGAAGGGCATGCCGTACGACGAGGACGGCGACGCGAAGATGCGCGCGTACGTCGAGGGCCAGATCGAGGCGGAGTCGCTGCCGATGTTCCTGTCCGGACGCCTGTACGACGACGGTGTCATCGATCCCCGGGATACCCGAACCGTGCTCGGTATCTGCCTGTCCGCCATGCACTCGGCACCCGTGGAGGGCACGTCCTCCTTCGGCGTTTTCAGAATGTGAGTCCGATGATCTCGTCGATTCTTGTTGCCAATCGCGGGGAGATTGCTCGTCGCGTGTTCCGGACTGCTCGGTCGCTCGGGTTGTCGACGGTTGCCGTGTACTCCACGGCGGACGCGGCGGCGCCGTACGTGAATGAGGCTGACGCGGCGGTGCACCTGCCGGGGAACACGCCTGGGGAGACCTACCTGCGCGGCGAGCTGGTGATTGAGGCGGCGCTGCGGGCTGGTGCGGACGCGGTGCATCCGGGGTATGGGTTTCTGTCGGAGAACGCCGGGTTCGCGGCGGCGGTGATCGAGGCGGGGCTGACGTGGATCGGGCCGCCGGTGGACGCGATCTCCTCGATGGGATCGAAGATCGAGTCCAAGAAGCTGATGGCGGCCGCCGGGGTGCCGGTGCTGGCCGAGCTGACGCCGGCTGAGGTGTCCGAGGCTGAGCTCCCGGTGTTGGTGAAGGCGTCGGCCGGGGGCGGTGGGCGCGGGATGCGGGTGGTCTCGCGGCTGGAGGATCTGGCGGCGGAGATCGACGCGGCATCGGCGGAGGCGTTGTCGGCGTTCGGCGACGGGACGATGTTCTGCGAGCGGTATCTGCCGGCTGGACGGCATATCGAGGTGCAGATCATGGCCGATCAGCACGGGACGATCTGGGCCGCCGGTGAGCGGGAGTGTTCGATTCAGCGGCGGCATCAGAAGGTGGTCGAGGAAGCACCGTCGCCGTTGGTGGAGCGGATTCCGTCGATGCGGCCGCTACTGTTCGACGCGGCGCGGAAGGCTGCGGCGGCGATCAGCTACGTCGGCGCGGGGACGGTGGAGTTCCTTGCCGATGAGGACGGGAACTTCTACTTCCTCGAGATGAACACGCGGCTCCAGGTGGAGCACCCGGTCACGGAGGAGACGACGGGGCTCGATCTGGTGGAGCTGCAGATCGCGATCGCGGATGGTTTGAAGCTGCGTGCGGATCCGCCGCCGACGGTCGGGCACGCGATCGAGGTGCGCCTGTACGCCGAGGATCCGCAGAAGGACTGGCAACCCCAAACGGGTGTGCTGCGGCGAGCGTCGCTTTGTGGAACATCCTTGTCGCCTGGTGACAGAAATGTTCCACAAAGCGGGCTGCGGGTGGACTCCGGCGTCGAGGACGGGTCGGTGGTTTCGCCGTTCTATGACGCGATGCTGGCGAAGGTGATTGCTTACGGCCCTGATCGGAGGGCGGTGGCTCGGCGGCTGGCCGGAGAGCTTCAGCGGGCGACTCTTCATGGGGTGGGGACCAACCGGGATCTGCTCGCTTGGATTCTGCGGCATCCGGCGTTTCTGGCGGGCGATACCGACACCGCGTTCTTTGAGACACACGGTGTCGGCAGCCGATCCAGCAGTGCGGCTCAGCAGTTGTCGGCGGTGGCTGCCGCCCTGGCCGATGCGGCCGGACGCGTTGGGCCGGTGCGGGTGCCCAGTGGGTGGCGGAATCTGGCGTCGCAGGCGCAGCGGAAGAGCTACCGGGTCGGCGAGACCGCTTATGACGTTGACTATCGGCACACCCGGGACGGATTGGTTGTCGAGGGCAACATTCGGCATCTCGACAGTACTCCGGAACGCGTGGTGCTCGAGGTGGACGGCGTACGGCGGGTGTTCGACGTGGCGGCGTATGACGGGCTGGTGTGTGTGGACTCGGCTCTCGGGTCAGTGGCGTTGACACCGGTGCCGCGGTTCGTGGACCCGTCGCAGCAGGTGGCGGCCGGGTCGTTGGTGGCGCCGATGCCGGGGACGGTGATCCGGGTCGGTGTGCAGGTCGGTGAGGTGGTGAAGCAGGGGCAGCCGTTGTTGTGGCTGGAGGCTATGAAGATGGAGCACACGATCGCTGCGCCGGCTGATGGTGTTGTCGGTGAGCTCAATGTCGAAGCGGGTCAACAGGTCGAGGTCGGCGCCGTACTGGCTGTCGTTGGGGAGAACGCATGAGCTTCGTAGAGAGTGAAGAGCGTCGGGCGCTGCGCAAGGCGGTCGGTGAGCTGGGGAAGAAGTACGGCTACGAGTGGTTCGACCGGCAGGCGCGGAGCGGCGGGAACACCTCCGAGCTGTGGCTGGAGGCCGGGAAGCTCGGTTATCTCGGCGTCAACCTGCCGGAGGAGTACGGCGGCGGTGGCGGCGGCATGGGTGACCTGTCGATCGTGCTGGAGGAGCTCGGCGCGGCCGGTTGTCCGCTGCTGATGATGGTCGTGTCGTCGTCGATCGTCGGCACGGTGATCACGCGGTTCGGGACCGACGCGCAGAAGCAGCGCTGGCTGCCCGGGCTGGCCGACGGGTCCACGACGATGGCGTTCGCGATCACCGAGCCGGATGCCGGGTCGAATTCGCACAACATCACCACGACCGCCCGCCGTACCGAGGACGGCTGGTCGCTGTCCGGGCGCAAGGTCTTCATCTCCGGCCTCGATGTGGCACAGGCGATGCTGGTCGTCGGCCGGACCGAGGACGCCCGGACCGGCAAGCTGAAGCCGGCGCTGTTCGTCGTCCCGATGGACACGCCGGGGATCGAGTTCCAGCAGATCGAGATGGACCTGATCAGCCCGGACAAGCAGTTCACGCTGTTCCTGGACGACGTACAGCTGCCGCGCGAGGCGCTGGTCGGCGCCGAGGACGCGGCGCTGATGCAGCTGTTCGCGGGGCTGAACCCGGAGCGGATCATGGCGTCCGCGTTCGCGCTCGGGATCGCCCGGCATGCCCTCGGCAAAGCGCTTGCCTACGTCAAGGAACGCCAGGTCTGGAAGACCCCGATCGGCGCCCACCAAGGCATCGCGCACCCACTCGCGCAGGTCAAGATCGAGCTGGAACTCGCCCGGCTGATGATGCAGAAGGCGGCCGCCCTGTACGACGCCGGCGACGACCTGGGCGCGGGTGAGGCCGCGAACATGGCCAAGTACGCCGCGGGAGAGGTCGCCGTACGGGCCACTGATCAGGCAGTCCAGTCGCTCGGCGGCAACGGCGTCACCAAGGAGTACGGCGTCGCCGCGCTGTCGGTCGCGGCTCGGGCGATCCGGATCGCTCCGGTGAGCCGGGAGATGATCCTGAACTTCGTCGCCCAGCACAGCCTCGGGCTGCCGAAGTCGTACTGAGGTCTGGTGCAGATACTCGGTAGTAAGCGACAGTTCCTGGCACGAGTGGGCTGGGTTAGGAGGTCGGCGAGTGCTGGAGGTGTCCAGGTGCGTGCATCGCAAGGCGGAGGAGCGTCCTCGATGCGGTGTTCATCGTGGATGCTCCTCCAACGCAGCGAGGTGCGTGCCTGGGCGCCTCCAGTGCCGCTGAAGTCCTAACCCAGCCCACTAACTCCGCTCAGAGAGGCCGGCCGATGATCATCACCAGCCAGTACCCGCCCGTCGAGCTGCTCGACGTCCCGCTGCACGAGGCGGTCCTCGGACGTGCGCAGGAGTACGGCGACCGCCCGGCCCTCGTGGACGCGGTCAGCGGCCGCGAGATCAGCTACGCCCAGCTGGACGGGATGACCCGGCGGCTGGCGGCCGGGCTGGCCGAGCTCGGCATCCGGCACGGTGACGTGGTCGCGCTCTACAGCCCGAACACGATCCTCTACCCGGTCGTCTTCTACGGCGCCATCCGGGCCGGCGCGACCGTGACCACGGTCAACGCGCTCTACACCGCCGACGAACTGCACAAGCAACTGGTCGACTCGAAGGCCAAGATCCTGGTGACGATCTCGTTGTTCCTGCCGGTCGCGACGGCCGCGATCGAGGGCACCGAGGTCGGGGAGATCTTCGTCTGCGACCAGGCCGAGGGCTATCGGTCGGTGCAGGAACTGCTGGCCTCGACCGCACCCGAGCCATCGGTCACGATCGATCCGGCCTCCGATGTCGCGGTGTTGCCCTATTCGAGCGGTACGACGGGTGCGGCCAAGGGTGTGATGCTGACGCACCAGAACATCGCGACCAACCTGGTGCAGGCCGAGGCGACCTTCCAGATGGGCGACGGGGAGCGGATCATCGCGATCCTGCCGTTCTTCCACATCTACGGCCAAGCGGTGTTGATGAACCTGCCGTTCCGCCTCGGCGCGACTGTCGTCGTACTGCCGAAGTTCGAGCTGCAGCAGTTCCTGACCACGCTGGACGAACAGAAGATCACGCGGGCGTTCGTCGCGCCGCCGATCGTGCTGGCGCTGGCGAAACACCCGGCGGTGGATGGGGTGGATCTGTCGGCACTGAAGTACCTGACGTCCGCGGCGGCTCCGCTCGACGCGGAGCTGGCCGAGGCATGCGCGAAGCGGCTCGGGCTGGTCTCCGTGCTGCAGTGTTACGGGATGACCGAGCTGTCGCCGGGCACGCACGCCGTACCGCAGGACGATCCGGAGCCGCCGCCTGGTGCTGTCGGCAAGCTGTTCCCGTCGACCGAGCAGCGGCTGGTCGGTGCCGACGGCAACGATGTGGCCGAGGGTGAGGTCGGCGAGATCTGGATTCGCGGACCGCAGGTGATGAAGGGGTACCTGGGTCGGCCGGCGGAGACCGATGCGACGGTTGATCGCGAGGGCTGGTTGCACACCGGCGACCTCGGCCGCGTCGACGACCGCGGCTATCTGTACGTCGTCGATCGGGTCAAGGAGCTGATCAAGTACCACGGCTACCAGGTGCCGCCGGCCGAGCTGGAGGCCGTGCTGCTGACCGACGAGCGGATCGCGGATGCGGCCGTGATCGGCGTCCTGGCCGACGGGAACGAGGTACCGAAGGCGTTCGTGGTGCCGATGCCGGGGTCCGGGCTGACCGAGGCCGACGTGCTCGAGTACGTCGCGGCGCGAGTGGCGCCGTACAAGAAGGTGCGGCTGGTCGAGTTCATCGAGGCGGTACCGAAGGCAGCGTCGGGGAAGATCCTGCGGCGTGAGCTCAGAGCGCGCGAGGCCGCCCGTGAGTGAAGCCAGTTTGAAGGAACCCCGCGAGCCACAGCAGGACCGCAGCCGGGCCACCCGGCAGCGGTTGCTGGAGGCTGCGGTCGAGTCGCTCGCCGACGTCGGGTACGCCGCGACCACGGTGGCTGTGGTCGCGGCCCGGGCCGGAGTGTCGCGGGGCGCGGCCCAGCACCACTTCCCGACGCGGGCGGACCTGTTTGCGGCTGCGGTCGAGTACATGACCGAAGTGCGGCTGGCGGAGATCAGGGCGGCCACGTTGCCCACCGGACCGGGACGGACCGAGGCGATCGTCAGCCTGCTCGTGGACGTCTACACCGGTCCGCTGTTCCGGGCCGCCCTACACCTGTGGGTTGCGGCCTCGACTGAAGAGGCGCTGCGCGCGCAGATCGTCCGGCTGGAAGAGCGGGTCGGGCGGCGAGCACACCGGGCGCTCCTCGACGTACTGGATGTTTCGGAGCGGACTCCCGGCGTACGGGAGACGGTGCAGGGCGTGCTGGACATGGCACGTGGTCTGGGCCTGGCTGACCTGCTGTCGGATGACAGCGCCCGCCGACGCGGCATCGTCCGCCAGTGGAGCCGCATCCTCGATCAGGCCTTGCTAGCGCCTGGGGTGTGACCGAACGACCTTCTGAAGGTGTCGATGAACGCACTGGTCGACGCCCAGCCGCACTGGTGCGCCACTCGGGTCACTGACTCACCGTCGGCGAGCAGCCTGAGTGCTGTGTGCAGTCTGAGTTGGGTGCGCCACTGCGGGAACGTCATGCCGAGGTCTGCGCGGCACAGTCGGCTCAGCGTGCGTTCACTCGCGCCGACGTGGGTGCCGAGCTCGGTGAGGGTGCGGTTGTCGGCAGGGTCGTCGTACAGGAGTGCACAGAGCGCAGCCAGCCGCGGGTCACGCGGTGTGGGCAGGTAGGTAGGGCGCTGGGGTGAGCGCTTCAGCTGGTCCAGCAGTACGTCGTACAGCCTGCTGCGCTCAGGTGACTCCGGCAGTGGTGTGGTGTAGGTGAGGATCAGCTCTCGGAGGAGTGGGCTCACCACTAGAGCGGACGGGAGGTCTAAGGCGAGCGGGTTCTCGGTGAGGCCGATGGTGTGCAGGGCTGTGTAGCCGTAGGCGCGGTGTTCGTGGACTGTGCCGGCCGGGACCCAGATGGCGCGGTTGGCCGGGGCGATCCAGCTGCCGGCGTCGGTAGTAACGGAGAGGACGCCCTGACCGGCGTACACGATCTGGTGCTGGTCGTGCCAGTGCGCGTCGATCGCACCACCGGCCGCGATCGGCAGGATTCCGGTGGTTGCGTCGGAGTGGCGGGTTTCCGGCATAGGTTGGCATTTTATCGGAAGCCAGACAGGTAGCCCGGCGGCGACGATCTTTGGATGAGGAGAATCCGGCCGATCGGGCTGATGGCGATCGGGCACGCGTGCGTTGACATCTACCAGGGCTGTGTCCCGGCGCTGGTGCCGTTTCTGGTGGCTGAGCGCGGCCTCGGGTACGTCGCGGTCTCCGGGATCACGCTGGCCGCGACCTTGCTCTCGTCCGTGGTGCAGCCGGTGTTCGGCGTACTGACGGATCGACGGCCGCTGGCCTGGTTGATCCCGGTGAGCATGACGACGGCCGGGCTAGGGATCGCGTTGATCGGGGTCGGCGACGCCTACTGGCTGGCGTGGTTCGCGGCCGCGTTGTCGGGGCTCGGCGTCGCGGCGTACCACCCGGAGGCGGCGCGAATGGCCCGCGCGGTCAGCGGGGCCAGTCACGTCGGGATGAGCTGGTTCTCGGTCGGCGGCAACGTCGGGTTCGCGCTGGCGCCGGCCATGGTCACGCCGATCATCGCGTCCGGTGGACTGCGGTGGACTCCCGTGCTGATCGTGCCCGCGCTGTTCGGTGCGGTAATCACCAGACTGGCGGTGCGATCCGCCGAAGTTGTTGCTGCCCGCAACCATGTCGCGCCCGGGTCCGATGACTGGCCGTCGTTCCTGCGGTTGTCGGCGATCATGATCTGCCGGTCGATCGTGTTCGTCGGGCTGGGCACGTTCATCGCCCTGTACGCCGGTCAGCGGGTCGGTGGCGGTTCGACGACCGGCGGGATCGCGTTGTTCGTGCTGTTCGCGTGCAGCGCGTTCGGGACGTTGCTCGGTGGCCGGTTCGCCACCCGATTCGGCCGCGTCCGGACGTTGCGCGCGGCGTACGGCGTCGCCGTACCGGCTCTTGCTGGCCTGGTGTTCGTCCCGGGCCCGGCCTTCTTCGCCTTCCTCGGACTGACGGCGATCGCGATGGCGATCCCGTTCTCGCTGCATGTGACGCTCGGCCAGGACTTCCTGCCCACCCGCGTCGGCACCGCCGGCGGCATGACGCTGGGCCTCGCCGTCAGCATCGGCGGCATCGGCACCCCGATCCTCGGCACCCTCGCCGAACACACCTCCCTGCACCTCGCCCTGTCCACCCTGATCGCGTTGCCCCTGGCCTGCGCCCTGATCGGCTACGCCCTCAAAGAACCCGTCACGGAGTATTAGCGCACGCGGGTTGTCGTGCGGTGATCGACCTTGGCAGCCAGCTCGTCGGGGTCGCAGTCGGCCAGGTGATCGCGGACGAGCAGATGGATGAACGAGTACTCACCGGGTGCGGTCCGTGCCAGCACGAACCGGTCGGCGGCGTACTGCAGGAAGGCGCGACGGCGCCAGGGAACGTTGCCGGTCCAGGGCACCAGGAAGTCGTAGAGACGGCGAGACACGAGACTCGCCACCCCCCACCTCTCGAGCGACCACGCTCTGCCGAGCACGAGACCGACCGGGAAGCCCGCAACCACTTCCTCAGTTCCTGGGAACAGGTCGGCGCCCAGCGCGACGGCGACCGCGATCCCTGACATGGCACCACCGAGCACCCACCACGCCATCCGCGTCCAGGGCCGGCCAGCGCCAGCCGGAGGGGGCCAAAGATGACTTTCAGCAATCTGATGCCGCGAGCAACGATCAGGCCGATCGCTGCGCCCGTGAGGAGGTCGCCCAGGTCCAGCCCAAAGCCGGTCCACCGCGGCAGCGCCTCCACTACGCCGATCGCGGCAGCGGTCATCAGGAGCGCGGCTACGGCACCCGCGGCGAACGCCAACCCCAGAAGTGCTGCGCGGCGGGGCGCCGGGTTACTCACGGCAACGGGATACCACCACTCGACGGGCGGCCAGAGCGCGTAGAGGAACGTCAATCCGCCGACCACCACTCCAGGGACTACGCCGTATTGCCCGGCCGTTGCAGCCGTTGACCCTGCCGTGAATCCCGCGAACACCGCCGGCGCGCAGGCCATCTGCGCCAGATAGTCCACCTCAGGGCGGCTTCGGTCGCGAATGTTCGGAGGAACAAGAAAAGGTGGTATTTCAGTTCGGTCGCCGGCCAGTTGACGGGTGAACCACGCCAGGCACCAGAGGGAGCGCACCGCCGTGCGCGCGTCGTACTGGCGGCTTGTCGGACGGTGCCTGGAAAGGACCTCGGCGATGAAGGTGTCGAAGAGGTCGCGGCGGACATCCTCTGTACCGCTAGCAGCGATGTCTTCGGGGATTCGGTCTTGGTAGGCCAGCAGGAGGACGTTGAGCATCAGAGGTGAGGTGACGAGGTCCCAGAGCTCGTCGTCTTGTTCGATGGCGGCGCGCGCCCCGTCCAGTGCAGGGCCTGCTGCTTCGAAGTACTCGAGGACCTGTTGCCTGGTGAGTGGTCTGATGTCCACAGCACCGTTCAGGATGAGCTTGTTGGTCAGCTGACCGTAGTCGTGAGCGCGGCAGGTGACGGCGAGTTTGGGGATCGTGTAGTGCATCTGCAGCTCAGTGAGGACGCCTGCCAGTTTGTCGTGGTGCGAGCGGTCGATTTCGTCCAGGCCGTCGAGCAGCAGCGCGAGGCGCCCGTGCAGCAGCCAGCTTCGGCCTACGGCCGCTGGGATGCCGTAACGAAGTCTCAGTTCGCCGAGCAGCCAGCGGACGAAGCCAGCCAGCAACGGACTGTCACGCGGGTGGTCATCCCTCTTGGCCGACGGTGTGGCCGTCCAACTGGCCAGGTCGACCAGGACCGGGATCGGTGCCCGCTCGTCGATCGCCGCCTGCTCGGCCAGGGTGCGGGCGAGGCTGAGCAGCAGAGTGGTCTTCCCGGCTCCGGGCGCACCCAGGATCAACATCGAGTCCTGGAGTTCGTCGAAGACGGCGGCGATCTCCGCGTTCTCCGGGAGTTGCCGCGGTTCCCGGTCGATCGGCTGGACGAACAAGTCGTACGGCCGGACCACCGCCTGCGGACGCTCGTCGAGCGCGAGGGCGATCCGGGTCCGGGCTGCCAGCGAGACGGCAACCCGCTGGTTCAGGTAGCCGTCGACGTTGCGCAGGAGGAGCAGCCGGTTGGCCGGTACGTCGGCCGAGCGACTGGAGATGGTCGGCTGTTGGCGGCTGCGGACCTCGGCCAGGGCGGTTCCGACGAGGATCAGCCAGAGGACGCCGATCACCGGCCACGCCCAGCCGACGTACGGGGTGAGGAAGGCGGGCGCGGTGCCGCCGGTGGCTACGTTGATGGCGATCGGGAGGAGGACCAGGCTCGACGAGGCGGTCAGCACGATCACGACAGCACGCAGCACAGAGTCCCGGATCCTCACGCTCCGGAGCGTATCGGTCCTTGGCTGTATCGGTCTTTGGATCGGCACTGCAGGAATCGTTCAACGATCACGCAACTTGAGCTTTGTCATGACTACTGAGCGGGATCACCCTGTCAAGGGATCCCGATTCAGGCGCTGCCGAGTATCCCCCCAGCCTGTGGATAACTTCCGGGCCCGGGCTGGCGACGGCTATGGCGCGTTCGGCGGACCGGCAATTCCGCGTGCCGCGCGGAAATGGTCCCGAGCCGCGCGGGCAGTCACCGCGCTGCTCCGGACGAGGTCGAGTGTGCGGAACAAGGTCCGCGTATCGATGACGAGTCCGTTGTCTTGCGCGAAGCCATCCACATCCTCATCCCTGCCGTTGAGGATTGGCTGCCTTGTGGCTGGGTCATGGTTGCGGAACTGGTTTGCGATGTACCACTCGCCGGACGGCAGGTTTCCGGTTCGTTGGAGGTAGCGCTTACTGAACCGCGCCAGCTGCTGGATCCCGACCGTCGAGGCGCCTTTTGTGAAGCCCTTCACCTCGGCAATCACCAACCAGCCAGGCACGCCGGGGTCGCTGATGTGGAGATCCTCTACCTTGTCGTCGGCCTTCGCGAGCCGATCGGCATCGACCACGGCGAAGCCGAGCTCGCGTAGCGCTGTGATTACGGCGTCGACCAGATCCTCAGAGTCCGCGGTCAGAAGTGCTCGTTCGTAGGTATCGCCGGCTGTCTTGGCCGCGTCGAGCAGAGCACGGAGGGTTTTCGCCCGCTGCTCGAGGTGGGCTTCGATGTGTCGCTTCTCGGCCTCGAAGAGAGAACGGTTGGCCAGGCCTTTGCGTTCGGCCGGTGTTTGCCACTGCTGCTCGTCTGCCCAATCCGGCAGACTCGGGAATCGATCTGGGGCGATCTTGTGCCACTCCGTCAGCGCCGCTTTCACCCACGGGACAATGTCTGGAATATCGCCAGGGAGAACCCAGACCTGCGCGCCGCCCGGTCGGGTGTACGAGCCAGCGAGCACATGCCTATCACCGGTCGCCAAGAACGGTTGAAGCTGAGGGGAGTAGCTGCCCGGCGCTAGTGGAGCGAACGCTTCAATTCCACCCCCCGAGGTGATCCGCGGCTGCTTTACGAGGCCCTCGCTGAAGGTCGTGTGCTTACCCCTACGCTTTGCGATCGGCTCGAGAATCTCGTGTGCGAGTCTCTCGACGCTCTCGGGGAGCCCGGGGTAGCGCAACAGCTCCTCAGATACGTTGTGGTTATCGGCCCGGATGGACCAGCGACTATCAATCGCTTCAACCGTCCACTCGGACTCCAGCGTCCGGGGTGCCTGAACCACTCCGAACAGATGGTTCGCGGTATAGCTGATCGGTCCGGAAGCCACCACCGCATCCCATTCGGACTGGCGCACCTCCTGCGGGAACTTCTCGACCACCCGCACGGAGGGCACGAACTCCCGGATCCGGTCGACCACTCCCTCACCGAATCCATAGATAAGTACGCGTGGCCGGGGCCGGCTGTTGATCAGCACCGCGGCGGCGGGTGGACGTGGATCTATCATGCAATCAGTTTCGAGGATGCGCGGCGCCGAATGGAACAGCCTCGCCCGCGCAGCAACTGCCGGACAAGTAGCGACTTCCGCAATCGCCCTTCCAGACGCGAAACCCTCTGTCATGACGCAGAAAATGGGGGGTCGCCCCGGCGCGGCCGTTCTAGTGGGGTCGTGTTGCTCGTCGGCTTCGGAGTTGGAGCGGTGCTGGTGCGGTCCGGCCGTGAGACGCCGGTCAGCGATCAGGCGAGGACGCAGATGTCGAGTTGGGTGACGCCTGCGAGAAGGCGGCACAGGCGAGGCTCCAACCCTTCGTCGTGCTGTCATCGGACAAGGTCGAGCACAAGCCGATCGACGGTACCGACTGGGACATTCGTACTCGGATGAATCACAAGACGAAGTTGCAGGACAACTGGTACGACGTGGTCTGCGTCGTCAACTGGACGGCGCCGGAGATCAAGGTGAAGTCGGTGGAGACGACCGCCCCATAGGCGCTAACCGGTGCAGCATGGCGTCAGCCACCATCGTCCACTGCGGGCAGTTCCGCCAAAGCGCTCATGATCAGCCGGCGGGCAGCTGCGCCGTACGCGGCCAAGCTCGACAGAGCAGTAAAGGTTTCCGCGTACATCGCGATTTCGCGTGGGTGCGTGATCGTGAGGAATCCGGATACAAGCTCGACGTTTGCCTGGCTGTTGTCGAACATGTAGAAATCCTCGACTGGCCAACGCGACGAGCGGTCTACGGTCGTCGGTATGACTCCGAGAGTGACCGACGGAAGCGTCGATATGTCTAGCAGGTGGCGGAGCTGGTCAGCGAGAACGGCGTGACCGCCCACCTGGTAGCGCAGTGCCGCCTCCTCGAGCACGAAAGCGAAGGTGTGATTGCCTTCGCGGAGAATGTGCTGACGCTCTACGCGTTCAGTGACTGCAGCGGCTACGTCGTCGATTGCTACTTGTCGACGGTCCCGCACCGATGTCAGGACCGCGGTGGTGTACTGCGGTGTCTGCAGCAGGCCGGGGATCATAGTCTGGCAGTACGACCGAAACTTGCGCGTGCGTTCGTAGATATCGCGAACGGCGACGTTTAGTTGTTTCAGCCCGGTTCGCTCAGCCCGTCGCCAGTCGAGCCACATCGAGTTAACTGCTCTGACCTCGGCAATGAATTCGGGTATTAGCTTCGGGACGGAGCAGACGTAGCACCAGGCTCGCAGGTCGTCTTCGCTGGGCCGCTGTTTGGCGTGCTCGATTCGCGACGTCTTCGCCTCATGCCAACCGGCCGCAGCAGACAGCGCCCGCGCTGTCAGACCAGCATCGAGTCTGATCTCCTGCAGCCGGTTGGCGAGAGCTTGATGCGCGCTCTGAGCGCTTGAAAACTGTGACTCAGACATCGCAAACCTACGAGCGGACGGACTAGTCGGCTGTCACCCGGTCTGCGACATAGTCGCTGTGGTCGATCCCGAGCTCCCAGCAGGCCTCAAACGCCGCCTCGCTCAGTTTGACGGCTTCTGGATCGGTGGTCACTTGGTCGCCCATGTATCGCCCGTCACCAGCGAAAAAGTAGAACTGGAGGAAGGCGCCGTCGAAGACCCACACATCGTTGCCCGGCAGCGCGAGCGTAGACACTCGCTGCCTCGGTACCCACCGGATTCGCTCCCCCGCGTCGATGTTCACCCGCTGGGTCACCGCGTGCTCGAACCGTATGTAATCCGACACCGGTACACTGACGACTCGCACACGCCTCACCTCGACTCCTCGGGCGGTCGCCTGTCGAGCGGTATCAGTCCACTCGGCGTACGCCCGGACGGCTTCATCGAGGTCGCCGGCCTTCCACGCGAGATGACCTGGGTCCTCGGTCATGTACTGGTCGCGGAACTCCAGCTTGAGAGCAGTCCTCGTCGTCCTGGCCAGCAGATCAGCGAACGACTCCGGCACGACACGCCTCCAAGATGATGTCGACCATTCTGGCCGGTAGCTTCACGACGGACTCCGTATCCAGCAGTGGGCTGTCCGTCGAGATCCTCGCGAGCAGCTCGGGGTCGATGACCGTCTCACCCTGGAAGTAGAAGTCGCCCGTCTCCTCGTCCCGGAAGACGGCGGGACAGGTGTTGCCGGGATTATCTGGGTCTTTCCCATGGAACTTCAAAGCCATGATGACCTCCCATATCGGATGACTTGCGTCGGCATGCACCGATGACGCCCAATTCTTCGTCGGGTCACGGCTACCAGCCAACCCCTCAGCGGGTACTGCCGCAAGTTTCCGCAAGTTTATTGCCAGCAGATGCGACATGGGGAGGCCGTACGCGCCTGCGAGGGCTCCCGATACCGGGTTCCGGCGGGCGGCGTATCGAATCTTGGTGATTCATCGCGCAAGTTGCTGCAAGTCGATGGATGGCGACAGTTCGCGAGCCCTACGTTCGCTGGACGGTCAGGGCGGTGGGTGAGCCTTGAGCACGCGGCAAGCGGTGCGTTGTCTCCCAGCCCCGTCGCCCTGGCCGTTCCAACGTAACGAACGGGGTGGAGATGGACCATTCGCGCGACTGCGAGACGTGTGCGGTACATCAAGACATCAGGGTGATTCTGCAATCCAGCCGACCCCGCACGAGAAGATCCGCGAGGTCGAACTGGCACTGCAGCCGAAGCCCCCGGGCCGGCCGCGCCTTGCTGGACAGGCTTACCCGCTCGGGCGCACCCGCGACTGGCCGACTCTCGGTACGCCATGGGAGCGTCACGAGGATCAGGAGGTTCGCCGGTAATGGCGATGGACAAAACCGAGGCGCAGCCTGTTGTACCGGCGACAGAAGCGCCGGTTGTCCATGGATACTTCCGCGAGCATATGTTCATGGGCCCTCGGGAGAAGGCCGATCTCCGGGCGCGGCTGGATCGAGCCGCGCGGCAGCACGGGTACCGACTGGGCAAGGTGTTCGAGGAGCGGGTCGAGACAACACCTACGGCATTTGAGGCTTTGATCGCTGCGGCGGTCGAGGACGGTGCCGCCGTGATCGTGCCGGGCATCGACCATCTAGCGATCCACGGTCACGCCACGATGATCCGAGACAGCCTTGCCGCTTGTGTCGGCGCGCCCGTCCTCGTCGCCGAGAGGTACTGAGAAGCCAGCGCGAGGCCCCACGCCTCGGAGCGTATCGGTCCTTGGATTGACACTGCAGGAATCGTTCAACGATCACGTAGGTTGAGCTTTGTCATGACTACTGAGCGGATCGACCAGTCGGGTGTGGGTCTGCGGTCGGAGCGGGGCCCGATCCTGCTGGCGGTGATGCTGAGCACCGGGCTGGTGGCGCTCGACGCGACCATCCTGGCGACCGCCGTTCCGTCGGTGGTCGACGATCTGGGCGGCTTCACGCAGTTCCCTTGGCTGTTCAGCATCTATCTGCTGGCCCAGGCCGTATCGGTGCCGATCTACGGCAAGCTGGCCGATCTGCGCGGGCGGAAGCCGATGATTCTGTTCGGGGTCACGCTGTTCGTGGTCGGGTCGGTGCTCTGCGGGTTCGCGTGGAGCATGCCCGTGCTGATCGCGTTCCGGCTGATCCAGGGGCTGGGCGCGGGCGCGATCCAGCCGATCGGGATGACGATCATCGGCGACATCTACACGGTGGCCGAGCGGGCCAAGGTCCAGGGCTACCTGGCCAGCGTGTGGGGGATCTCGTCGTTCGTCGGGCCGACGCTCGGTGGGGTGTTCTCCGACTACATCTCGTGGCGCTGGATCTTCTTCGTGAACGTGCCGCTCGGGGTCGCGGCGGCGTTCGTGCTGCGCAAGCGGTTCGTCGAGAAGGTCGCCGAGAAGACGAAGGTCCAGATCGACTACGCGGGCGCCGTACTGCTCGCCGTCGGTGGTTCGCTGCTGCTGCTCGGGTTGCTCGAGGGTGGCGTGATGTGGGCCTGGGATTCGCCGGTCAGCATCGCGATCCTGGCCGTGGCGGTGCTGCTGGTCATCGCCTTCGCCCTGGTCGAACGGCGGGCGGCCGAGCCGATCCTGCCGCCGTGGGTGCTCGGTCGGCGGGTGCTGAACTCGGCCAACGCGACCGCGTTCCTGATCGGGCTGCTGATGATGGGCCTGTCGACGTACGTGCCGGTCTTCGCGCAGGGCGTGCTCGGTACGACGGCGCTGATCGCCGGATTCGCGTTGGCCTCGATGACGATCGGTTGGCCGATCGCGGCCTCGCTGTCCGGGCGGATCTACCTGCGGCTCGGGTTCCGGTGGACCATGTTGCTGGGCTCGGCCTTCGTCGTACTGGGGTCCGGGATTCTGCTGACGGTCTCGGCGACGAGCAGCGTCTTGCAGCTTGCGGCCGCTTGTTTCGTGATCGGCGTCGGGCTCGGGTTCTCCTCCGCACCGGCCGTGGTCGCGGCGCAGTCGTCGGTCGACTGGCAGCACCGCGGAGTGGTGACCGGAGCGAACATGTTCTCCCGCTCGGTCGGTAGCGCGGTCGGCGTTGCCGCCTTCGGTGCGGTCGCGAACGGCGAGATCGCCGCCCGGCTCGGCGGTGCGCACAAGGACCTCGGGAAGCTCCCCGCCAATGTGCTGGCACCCGCGATCCACGACGTCTTCTACGTCGCCGCCGGCGCCGCCGTACTGCTCATCGTCGCCGTCGCCTTCATCCCCAACCGCATCCCCGAACAGCCCCTCGCCGCTCGTCCGTAGATCGCTGGGCCAGACGCCGGCGCCATCGGGGTAGCCATCGACGAGTCACCTTGAGCACCCCTCAACCATGCGACACCCACCTCGATGGTTGAACCGTGCTCAAGGTCGGATGGCCGGCCCACCTTGTGCACCCGCCAACCACTTTTGGGGCGGACAAATGACTGGGCCGTGCTCAACGTCGTACCGGCTCACGGCTGGGAGGGGCCCTCGCGGGGACGGTTAGGTTGGGTTGATGCGCGACGTGGATTGTGTTGGGGCTTTGGTGACGGATGCGCGTGGGCGGGTCTATGTGCATCGGCGATCGGCGGACCGGCGGTTGTTCCCCGGACTGTGGGACGTCGTCGGCGGACACCTCGACGAGGGCGAGACCCCGGAGGAGGCGCTCGCTCGGGAGGTCGAGGAGGAGACGGGGTGGACAGTCCGCGAGATTTTGACGCCCGTCGCGGACTGGGAGTGGGAGTGGGAAGGTCGGGTACGGCGTGAGCTCGACTACCTGATCGCGGTGGACGGGGACCTGAGCCGGCCGCGGTTGGAAGAGGGGAAGCACGACGCGTCGGCCTGGATCGGGGTGGACAACCTGGACCTGCTGATGGTCGGGCGGACCGATGGGGACCGGCGACTGCGGGACATCGTGGCGCACGTCGTACGGATGCGGTTGACCGAGCGGTTGCGGCTCGAGCCGGTCAGTGGACCGGGTGCGGTCCTGAGCGGACATGAAGCGGACCTGGTCCGGATCTTCGCGGACCCGTGGGTGTCGCGCTGGTACGGCGGGGAGTGGTCACCCGAGGTGGCTGCGGAGCGAGCGGCCGAGATGGGAGCCGCTTGGGAACGCGACTCGGTGAGCAAGTGGATCGCATACGAGCGAACCGGTGGAGCCTTGGCCGGGCGGGGTGGGTTGTCCCGGATGGCGGTGGGATCGCCGGTGGCCGTGGCGATCGAGGGGTTGGTCGGCGCCGAGTGGGCCGTCGACCGGCTGGAGCTGGGGTGGGCGCTGGTCGAGTCGGCGCGCGGGCGCGGGCTGGCGACCGAGATCGGGCGGGCCGGACTGGACTTCGCCTTCGCAACGCTGCAGGCACAGGCAGTGATCGCGTTCACCGAGCGTCATAACCTGGCGTCCCGAGCGGTGATGGAGCGGCTCGGCATGACGCTCGCGGGTGAGATCACCGCGGAGGGCTGGGTGGACGGCGTACCGGAGGTGCAGTCAGACGCACCGTTCGCTGTGTACGTCGCGACGACATGACAGAGGCTCCGCTGTGTGACCGCCCAGGCGCGGCGGTCCCACAGCGGAGCCGGCCACCTCGGGGGGTGGTTCCTGGTGAGGTGTCAGGAACCACCAGTGGTGTCCTACCGCCCAGGACACCCGACCCCGGACTGGCCCGAGGTGTCGGCCAGGAGGTGGTGGTTGGAACGGCTGGGCGGCGGCGATACAGGGACTCAACCGCCAAGCCCAGCCGGGCTTTGGGCGGTGCGGTCCGGGGCTGAGGAGTGCCCCGGACCGCACCTGGGTTTCGTTCGGAACTGAGGAGGGTCCCGAACCTTCCAGAAAAGCTGAACCCTGAACGTGAGGAGACTCCAGGGTGCAGCTGACCGAGCCTGAGGAGGGCCCGGAAGCTTAAGTGATCGTTTGAATCAGGTCGTGCTGTCGAGCGGGCCGAGCACGTCGTTGGTGACCTTGAGGCCGGCGAAACGACGCCGCATCGCCTGCTCGTAGCGGGCGGCGAGAGACGCTTCCGCGACGTATTGGGCGATCACATGCTCGCCGAACCAGACCCGAACCCGGCGACGATGCTGTCGCGCCGTCATTTCCGCGATGCTCACTGCCTCTCACCCCGTAACTCTCAGCCCTTGCAACCAGTTGGACTTACTGGTTGTCATGGCAGTAATGGTGCACGAGCCCAACGTGACCGCTCTAGGACCTGAAGAGGACCTTTACCGGACCTCTCAAGGACCTCTGACGGACATCTGGAGGACAGCACCTTGTCGTGGGGCATTAGTCGAGACAACGTCTGTTCTGACGTGAACGGGAGGAACGATGGCGGCGAGGTTGGCGCCTAAGACGGTCCTGGCGCATTTGATCCAGCGCCGGAACCAGACCTACTCCGAGATCGTCGCCGAGTTCGTCGAGCTGGGTGGAACCATCACCGAGCGGCACCTGCGGCGCCTCGCATCCGGCGAGCGGGCAGGAACCACTCCACAGACCCGGCGCACCCTGCAGCGCATGTTCGGAAAGCCGGTCGAGGAGCTCCTCGCGCCGTACGTCCCCGAGCAGGCGGTCCCGCAGCACCACGCGGGGCAGCAGATGGTGCCGGCGGCTGCCACGGGTGGGCGGATCACGACAGGTAACGAGATGGAGGTTCTCGACATGGCTGCCAGCCGAGCGAGGGCATTTGCCCTTGCGGCCCAGTCCGGTCTCGGAAGCGAGGCCATGGAACAGGTCTACGACGACGTTCGCCACGTCGCAAAGGCCTACCCGCAGCGCCCACTGCCAGAGATCCTCGGCCAACTGGTCGAGACACAGGACCTGGTCTTCGCACTGCTGGAGAGCCGGCAACGCCCGGAACACCTGCGGCAGCTCTACTTCCTCGGCGGCGTGACCGGTGGTCTGCTCGCCAAGGCCTCCCACGACCTCGGCAACCCGCACGCGGCGCTCACCCAGGCCCGGACGGCGTTCCTGTGCGCCGACAACGCCGACCACCACGGACTGCGTGCCTGGGTGCGCGGTCTGCAGTCCCTGGTCTCGTACTGGGCCGGCAACCCGCACGACTCGGTCCGCTACGCCCAGCTGGGCGCCGGCTACGCCGAGCAGGCCAACAGCACCACCAGCGTCTGGCTGCCGGTCAGCGAGGCCCGTGCCTGGGCCGCGCTGGGCAACCCCGAGGCGACCAGGGCCGCGCTCGAGCGCGCCGAGGACGCCTGGGACAACGTGCAGAACGACGACCTCGACGAGATGGGCGGCCTGTGCACCTTCGGGCGTAACCGCCAGCTGTACTACGCGGCCGACGCGCTGGCCTGGCTTCCGGGCGAGGGTGAGCAGGCCGAGCGGTACTCACGGCAGGCCGTCGACGCCTACGCCGACCAGAACCACCCGGAGTGGGCCTTCGGCGACGCCGCCGGCAGCCACGCCGCGATGGCGATCAGCCGGATCGCGACGGGTGAGCTGGACGGTGCGGCGGACGCGATCGCTCCGGTGCTGGAGCTGCCGACCGAGCGCCGGATCAACGGTGTCGTGCATTCGGCCCGCCGGGTTCACTCCGCGCTGCGGCAGTCCGGTCGCGCAGATGACGCCCGCGAGTTGCAAGAAGAGATCGAGACGTTCACCCGCACACCCATGCAGACCCTCAATCGCTGACCCCGGCTGCTCCGACAATCGCCCCATGGAGCCTCTCAAGGGTGAGCGGACGGTGCTGCGCGAGTTCCGCGAGACCGATATCGACGACTACCTGGCCATCACCGGTGACGATCGGGTCACCGACTGGATGGCGTTCGACAGTTATGACCGGGCCAAAGCGGCCGGGGTGCTGGCCGGCATCCTCGAACGCTCGGCCCGGACGGACCGACCCGATTACATGCTCGCCGTCACCCGCCGGGACGACGACCACGTGATCGGTTTCGCCCGGATCGCTCCCGGCACTCCGGCGAGCGGTCCCTGGTCGGCCAAGCTCGGGTACGCCGTCCATGCCGACCACTGGGGTCACGGGTATGCGACGGACGCCGCCAAGGTGATGCTGCGGTTCGCGTTCGAAACCCTCCACGTGCACCGGGTGACGGCGGCGATCGGCCCGGAGAACGCGGCCTCGATCGCCGTGGTGAAGCGGATCGGATTCAGCTACGAAGGTCACTTGCGTGACCATGTGTTCACCAACGGTGCCTGGCGGGATTCCTTGCTCTACTCGATTCTCGAGGATGAGTACGCCGATCGTTCATCCGCGCGTCATCTGGCGCCTTGACGGCATTTTGTCCGGACCTGCAGGGTGACGCTCATGCAGCAGTTACCTCCGTGGGCGGACCCTGACGTACCCGAAGCGACTCTCGATCCGCAGGGAGTGTCGCGCCGGAATCTGATCCGGGGCGCCGGTCTGCTCGGCGCGGCCTTCACCGTGACCGCGGCCGGAGCAGCGCAAGCGGCGGCCACCACCACCCCGTCGTACCAGGCCGGTAGTGACCCGGAGCTGGTCTGGCTGGTCGGCGACCACCATGTGCACAGCCGCTACAGCCACGACGCGAAGTACGACTTCACGCAGCTGGCGCAGCGCGGTGCGCAGTTCGGACTGGACTGGATGGCGTTCACCGAGCACAGCAACTTCGGCCACGCCGACAAGGGCGCTGCGGCCGAGAACGCCGAGGTCCTGAAGGCGCGGGCCGAGAACCCGCGGATGCTGATCTTCCAGGGCCTGGAGTGGTACATCCCGGCGGCTGAGCACGGGACTGTCCTGGTTGCACCGGGCGCGAACAACGTGGCGCTGCTGCAGCAGTTCGAGCGTGAGTACGACGGGAAGCTCACGAGCCGTTCGGCGGACACTCCGGACAACGAGCAGCACGCGATCAAGGGTCTGCAGTGGCTGGCGGCTCAGAAGCGCAGTGGGTTCGTCGACGACGTACTGGTGCTCGCGAACCACCCGCTGCGGCTGGGTATCGACTCCCCGCACGAGATCCGCGCCTGGCGCGACACTGGCGTCTGCATCGGCATGGAGGGCGCCCCGGGCTCGCAGGGCGACGCGGAGCCGGCGTGGGTGAAGTTCCGTGGCGCGACCAACGCTCAGCGCGGCGAGTACGTGAACAACCCCGGCACTGGGAGCTTCCCGGGCTTCCCTGCTGATGCCTATCGCACGTACGGCGGCTTCGACTGGGCCACCGCGACGGTCGGCGGACTGTGGGACAGCATGCTCGCCGAGGGCAAGCTGTTCTCGATCACCTCGAACAGCGACAACCACCGGACCATCTGGGACACCTGGACCGACGGCGTGTTCCCACCCGGGCAGAACTTCGACAGCCTCGGCTGGAAGCCCTCACCGACCAACACCGACACCCCGCAGGCCGGGAGCGACTTCTGGCCGGGACAGTTCAGCCGGACCCACGTGGGCGTTGCCACCTACGGCTACCTTGAGGTGATGGCCGCTCTGCGCGCCGGGCGGGTCTGGGTCGACCACGGTCAGCTGGTCGACGGAATCGACGTACGGGTGGCTCCTGCTGGTTCACGTCAGCGTGGTGTGACGCTTGGCGGACGTCTGCGCGTACGGCGTCATGAGCGGCTCGAACTGCGGATCACCGTGACCAGCGCGACCCGGCCGAACTTCCACGGCGTGCTGCCGCGGCTGGCGCATGTGGACGTCATCCGCGGTGCGGTGACCGGTCCCACCGCCACCCGGGACAGCTGGAAGGCACCCGACACCAGAGTGGTCGAGCAGGTCGACGTACATCGCCGTACCGGCACTTATGACCTGCGCATCCCGCTGGGGCGGGCCGAGCAGTCGCACTACGTCCGCGTGCGCGGCAGCGACGGCAACCGGCACGGCGCCGGGTACCTGGGCCGCAGCATCGACCCGGCCGGTCCGATCCAGCACCCGACGAACGACGGCGACCCGTGGCTCGACACCTGGCTGTACACGAACCCGATCTTCGTTGACGTTGTTTAGCTTGGAGTGGTGGGCAGACTGGTCGTATGAGAGACCAGCTGGCTCGGATGATCCTGACGAAGGTGGCTGGGCCGGACCCACAGGCTGAGCGCGACCGGGTGCACAACACGCCCGGTCCGCGCTGGTTCGAACCTGGGAGCCCGATTCAGCGGGTGCACGGGGATGCGTCGATGTTCGCGGGCGGTCTGCGCGCGCTGCTGCTGCAGTCGCTGCATCCGCTCGCGATGGCGGCCGTCTCGGCGCACTCGGGGTACCGGGGTGATCCGTGGGGGCGGTTGCATCGGACCAGCTACTTCCTCGCGATCACGACGTACGGCGCGATCCCGGCCGCCGAGGAGGCGATCGCGCGGGTGCAGTCGGTGCATGAGCGCGTCCGCGGCGCGAACTACCGAGCCTCCGACCCACATCTCCTCAAGTGGGTGCACGTCGCCGAGGTCGACAGCTTCCTCACCGCACACCAGACGTACGGTGCTCACCCGCTCGACGCCGCCGACCAGGACCGGTACGTCGAAGAGACCGCACTGGTGGCCGGCAAGCTCGGAGTGATCGACCCGCCGACCACTGTGGCCGAGCTGCGGCAGACGCTCGCCGAGTACCGGCCGGAGCTGCGCGGCACGACCGAGGCTCGACAGGCTGCGCGCTTCATCCTCGTGCACCCGCCAGTCCCTTGGGCCGCGCGCCCGGCGTACGGCGTACTGACTGCTGCCGCGGTCGGACTGCTGCCGTGGTGGGCGCGCTGGCCGCTGCGCCTGCCCTACTTCCCTTTGACAGAACAAACTCTGGTCCGGGCCGCTGGTGATGGCCTGACCCGGACAATCCGCTGGGCGCTGACGTCACCGATGTGGGAAGAAGCCGACAGATCGGCTTAGCCGCCGGTAGGTTGTTCTCGTGCCGCTGCGTCCACACCGTCCCCTCCCGTTGGCTACGCCGGCGGGAGTTGAGGTGCTGACCAGAATTCTGACCCAGGGTCCGATCCCGCGGGTGGAGATCGCGCGGCGGACCGGCCTGTCGCAGGCCGCGGTCACCAAGGCGGTCGCACCGCTGATCGAGGCCGGGTTCGTCACCGACCAGGCGGCCGCGCCGGTCGAGGCGGACGGTCAACTCGGCAGCCTGGGCCAGATCGGGATCGGGCGACCGGTGAGCCCGCTGACCGTCGTGCCGCGCAGCGTCTCGGTGATCGGCCTGAAGGTGACGCCGACCGATCTCATCGGCGTGACCACCGACTTCACCGCCGGAATCCGGAACGTCTCGCACCGGCACCTGGACAGCACCGACCCGCAGGCCGTGATCGAGCAGCTGACCGAGCTGGCGAAGGAACTGATCGGCGCCCTCAAGGCCGGTACCGACGTGGTCGGCCAGGTGATCGGCGTCGGAGTGTCCGTGTCGGGTGATGTCGACGAGCGGCACGGCGTCGTCCGCGACTCGCCGTTCATGGGCTGGCGTGAGGTACCGGTGGCCGAGCTGCTCGGGCGGAAGCTCAAACTTCCGATCGTCGTGACGAACGACGTCCGCGCGCTGACCGTGGCCGAGCACTGGTTCGGGGTCGGCGTGGATGCGGACTCGTTCGCGGTCGTGACGATCGGCTCCGGGATCGGCTGCGGGCTCTACATCAACGGCGAGGTCGTCTCCGGCGCGTACGGCGTCTCTGGCGAGCTCGGCCATCTGCCACTGGCTCCCGGCGACCTGGTCTGCACCTGCGGCCGGCGCGGGTGTGTCGAGACCGTGGCGTCGTCGGACGCGATCCTGAACCGGATCCGGGAGACGACCAAGCAGCCGAAGCTGGACCTGGCCGGAGCCGTCAAGCTCGCGCACGAGGGCGACGAGCACGCCCGCGAGGCGTTCGACCGGGCCGGTGAGGTGATCGGCTCGGCGCTCGCCGCGATGGTGAACCTGGTCGGCCCGGAGCTCGTGGTGATCGCGGGCGAGGGCGTGGCCGAGTACGACCTGTACGAGGACCGGATGCGCCAGGCCTTCGGCGAGCACGCCTTCGGTGCCGCCGGTGACTGCCGCCTGATGCTGCGGTCGCACACCTTCGACAACTGGGCCCGCGGCGCCGCCGCCACCGTCATCCGCACCTACGTCCGCGGTGAGCCACCCCTGCAACGGTGAGCCCCGGCCAGCAGTGGTGGCAGGAGACACCAACTCCCGGCCGGAGACCTGTGGCAACAGGGCTCCGGCCATCACTTCCTGTCTCGCGCCACCAGTGGTGGCGCGAGCGTGGTCAGGTGCGGGCTACGGCGAGGATCTTGCGCCAGACCTTCTTGTACGCCTCGAGGCCGTCGGGGGCCAGGGGGCCGTCGGGGCCGGCGGTGATCGAGACGCGCTCGGGGATGGATCCCCAGACCGGGATGCCCTCCTTGGCGTACTGCTCGATCAGCTCCTGGTAGGCGCGGGTGTAGGTCCGCGCCGAGCAGATGACCACGCCGGCCGGGACGTCGTCCGGAACCAGCTCGAGCACCGCCTTCACCCGGGGCGTCTCGACGCCGCCGACGCGGGTCGGGATGACCACGATCCGGGCCCGCTCGAGTGCCTTGTTCAGCAGCCGCTCGTGGGACGGCGGCATGTCGACGATACCGATCCCCTCCGGCGGTACCTTGTCCAGCGCCTTGGTCAGCAGCCGCTCCGTCGGCGCCTCGACAATCTCGATCCGGTTCAGGTTCGCGTCGTCCGAGGCATCGATCCAGTCGGCAGCGCTGCCTTGTGGATCCGCGTCGACGAGAGTGGCTGTGCGACGGTTGGAAGATGCCAGCGCGGCCAAGTACACCGACGTGGTTGTCTTCCCGACCCCGCCCTTCAGTGCAGCTGTCACGATGATCATGGAACCGACGCTACCGTGTTTCGCCGAAAATCCGGCGTGTCGTCGGCGTTGCTCCGTCAGCCCGTGATAATTGCCCACGGCCCCCATGAACAAGCTCAACCCAACTTCAACCTGTCAAGGGTTCACGACCGGTACGCCGGACGCCACGTCGTACTCGGCTGGCCAGACGTCACGAGGTGTGCTGAGCTGGTCACCGGTTAGCGTGATCGGGTGCAGCGGCAGGAGGCGTGGATGGGGACTCGGCGTGCGGTACTCGGAGCGATCGGACTCGGGATTCTGGTGACTGGATTCGATCCGGTACGACGGTCCTGGGCGACCGACGGCGGTAACGTCGACCCGCTCCCGCCCCTCGATGGACAGGTACTCCTGGACGCGCCGAGCCGTGAGGGCGTGTCGCAGGACGCCGGGCGGTACGTGCAGAAGGTCCCGCAGGCCGTGCTCGTGCCGGGGTCGGTGCGCGACATCCAGGCGATGATCCGGTACTGCGTGAAGAACCGGGTGCCGGTCGCCCCGCGTGGACTGGCCAACACCACCGACGGCCAAGGCTTGGTCAGCGGCTTGCTGATCGAGATGCGGGCGCTTCGCAAGGTTCACCGGATTGAAGCGGACCGCGCGGTCGTGGACGCCGGTGCCGACTGGCTGGAGCTGACGAACGCCGCCCACGCCAAGGGCCTCACCCCGCCCGCATTGACCGGCTTCCTCGGACTCACCTTCGGCGGCACGCTGTCGCTCGGTGGGATCCCGCCCGCGATCCAGTCCGGCGGCCAGGTCGACAGCGTGCTCGAACTCGAGGTCGTTACCGGCACGGGTGAGCTCAAGCGCTGCTCCAAGACCCAGGACCGCGAGCTGTTCGAGGCGGTCCTGGCCGGCCTCGGTCAGTACGCCATCATCACCAAGGCGACCGTCAAACTCGGCCCGACGCCCGCGAAGGTGCGCGGTCACGAACTCGCCTACACCAGCTCCAAGGACTTCTTCACGGACTTCAAGACCCTGATCAAGCGCGGCGAGATCAGCGAGATCTACGGCGACTGGTGGCGCCCGGGTGAACACGGCGAGGTCAGCCACCTGAACGCCTTCACGTTCCACTCCGTAGCGAAGCCCCCGAACGACGCCCAGATCCTCCGCGGCCTGACCAAGTCCCCGGCCGACGCGGTAGTCAGCGCGAACGACTTCCTCCCGCACGTCACCCGGATCGACGCCGCCGTCGAGCAACTCCGCGAAGCCCTCGACTGGGATCACCTGGCCAAGCCCTGGATGACCCTCTGGCTCCCCGAGAAATCCGTCGAGCAGTACGTCACCGAAGTGGTCACCAAGCTGACCCCGTCAGACGTCGGGGCCGGCGGATTCGTGCTGCTCTACGCCCACCGCCGTACCAAACTGACCCGCCCGTCCCTACGCCTCCCGGCACCCGACGGCAGCGACTGGGTCTACCTGTTCACCCTAATGACAGCCGGCGCAGCCGGAGCCGGGCCCGAGTTCGCCGCGGAGATGCTCAAGCGCAACCGCCGCCTCTTCGACCGAGCCCGCGCCCTTGGCGCCACCCGCTACCCCATCGAGTCGACCCCCTTCACCACACCCGACTGGCAACACCACTACGGCAACCGCTGGCCCCTCCTACAAAAGCTCAAACGCCAACACGACCCCGCCGGCATCCTCACCCCCGGTCCGGGGATGTTCTAACCAGTTGGCGGACCTGACTGCGTCGCGAAGGACATGAGGCGGGGTGCCTCCCGCGGTCCATCACGTGCACCGACTGGAGCAACACCCAGACACCGGCGACATCCACGGCCGCATTTACACGCTTTGCGTGGAGTTACTGCCACAGAGCGGCAGTAATCTTCCGCAAAGTGGCCACAACCGCGACGAAGGAGCGGGGCGGGTGGGGCGCACGGGCGTGTCCCGGAGTGTGGGGGCTCGCCACGTGCACCCCAAGCAATGCGCCCGGGGCGAGGGGTGATTGCCTCGCCCTGGGTTTGGGGTTACTTGCCGAGCCAGGTGTTTACTTTGGACTGGTTGTCTTTGACCCATTTCTCGGCGGCGGCGTCGGGGGTCAGTTTGTCGACGGCGATCATGCGGGCGACGGCGTTCTGGTCTTCGTTGGTCCACTGGAAGTTCTTGACCAGGTCGTACGCCGGTCCGCCGGCGTCGGCGAACTTCTTCGAGACGATCTTGTCCAGGTCGTACGGCGGGTAGTCGCAGGCGATCTTGGCCGGGTCGGCGTCGCAGCCGGCCTTGTAGGCGGGGAGGTTGATCTTCACGAGCTTGAGCTCGTTGAAGAACCACTGCGGCTCGTAGAAGTAGGCGAGCAGCGGCTTCTTGGTCTTCTCGGCGTCGCGGAAGGCCTGGATCAGGGCGGTCTCGCTGCCGCTCTGGACGACCTTGTAGTTCAGACCAAGGTTCTTGACCAGCGCCTCGTCATACGTCACGTACGACGGGTCGCCGTCGAGCAGTTGGCCCTTGCCGCCGGACTCCGAGGTCTTGAACAGTTCGGCGTACTTGTTCAGGTTCTTCGAGTCGGTGATGTCGGGGTACTTGGCGGCCATCCACGGCGGGATGTACCAGCCGATCACGCCTTTGACGCCGGTGGAACCGGCTTCGACCGCGACCTTGTCGGTCTCGATGTACTTCTTCTTCAGGTCCTCGTGGCCCCAGTTCTCCAGGTTCACGTCGACCTCGCCGGTGCCGAAGCCCTGCCAGGCGATCTCTTCCTTGAGGTTCTTCTTGACCACCTTGCAGCCGAGGTCCTTGGTGGCGACGTAGGCGACGACGGCCGCGTTCGCCTCGTAGCCGACCCAGGGGCTGACCGTCAGGTTGAAGCTGCCGCACTCCTTCCCACCGGCGGCCGGCTTCTGCTCGTCACCGACCTTCGCTCCGCCGCAGCCGGCCAGGGCCAGTGCTGCGGCGGTCAGACCGATCGCCCACTGCACGGCGGCGTACCGGAGTTTCTTCACTGCTTGTCTCCTTTTCCATGCGGCCGGGGGGCCGCGGCTTGCGTGATGCGGTCGAGCAGGACTCCGAGCAGGACGATCGCCAGTCCGGCGGCCAGGCCCTTGCCGTACAGCTCGCTCTGCGCGAAGCCGGCCGCGACGTCGTACCCGAGGGCGCCGGCGCCGACCAGGCCGCCGACGACGACCATCGCGAGAACGTAGATCAGGCCCTGGTTGACGGCGAGCGTGATCGCGCGGCGGGCGACCGGCAGTTGCACCTTGCTGATCACCTGCCAACTGCTGGAGCCGACCGAGTTGGCTGCCTCGACGGTCGCGAGCGGGACCGCTTTGATGCCGTCGGCAACGATCTTGGTGGTCACCGGTACGGCGTACACGACGGCGGCCGCGATCGCGGTGAACCGGCTGGTGCCGAACAGCGCCAGGAACGGGACCAGGTACACGAACGGCGGCATCGTCTGCCCGGCGTCGAGGATCGGCCGGATGACCAGGTCGACCCGGCGGTTGCGGCCGGCCCAGACGCCGAGCGCGAGCCCGACGGCGACGACCACCACCGTGGCGAGCAGCGTCGAGGCCAGCGTGATCATGCTGTCCTGCCAGACCCCGGTCGCGACCAGCAGCCCGATGCACACAACAGCCGGTACGGCGGCCTTCCAGCGACCGAGGATCGCGGCCAGCGCCACCACGAACGCGCCGACGAGCCACCACGGCGAGCCGGTCAGCAGCGCCTCGAGCGGGTTCAACACACCCTTGGTGACCGCGTCGCGCACGCCGTACGTGAAACCGCCGAAGACGTCCTGCACCCAGGTGGTCACATCGGCAGCGATCACAGCGATCCGCGAACCGATGCCGACCTCTGACGGGAACTCGGCCGCCCACACGTAGGTCCGCGAGAACCAGACCGCGACCAGTACGCCGATCGCTCCCGCGCCGAGCAGGACCTTCCGGCGTACCGATGCTGTTCGCCAGGGGCGGTCACCGGCCGCGGTCGTCACGCGGTCGAGGACGATCGCGATCACCACGATCGCGAGACCGGCGTTGAACGCGACGCCGACGTCGAGCGTCTGTAGCGCCTTCAGCACGGTCTGGCCGAGGCCGGGTGCATCGATCAGGGCGGCGACGGTGACCATCGAGAGCGCGGCCATGATCGTCTGGTTGATCCCGACGACGACCGTACTGCGGGACATCGGCAGCAGTACCTTGGTCAGGGTCTGACCGCGGGTCGAGCCGAGTGAACGCGAGGCCTCGACGCTCTCCGGCGGTACCGAGCGGATCGCGTGCGCGGTGAGCCGGACAGCCGGTGGTGCCGCGTAGATCAGCGTCGCGATCGTGGCTGCGGCCGGGCCGATCGCGAAGAACAGGGTGAGCGGCGCGAGGTAGACGAACGTCGGCAGCGTCTGCATCAGGTCGAGGACGAGCGTCGCGACCTTGAAGGCACGGTTCGACAGACCGGCCCAGATGCCGAGCGGGATCGCGATGAGCAGCGACAGCAGGACGGCCGCGATGGTCAGGGCGAGCGTGTCCATGCTCTCCTGCCACAAACCCTGCAGGCCGACGAACGCAAGGCCGGCCGCGGTCAGCAGCGCGACCTTCCAGTTACCGAAGGCCCAGGCCAGGTACGCCGAGATCGCGACGACCCCGAGCCAGCCGACGACCGGTACCGGTCGGCCGAACGACGGCTGCGAGACCAGATCCTGCAGCAGCACGACGAGGTGGCCGACAGCGGTCCGGATCGCATCGAAGAAGACGTTGCCCTGGCCGACGAAGTCCCGGTTCTCGGTGAGCCAGCGGTGGAACCCGGTGGTCTCCTGGCCGCCGAGCGGCAGGGTGTCGATCCCGCTGAGCACGAAGTACGCGGCGACCCAGACAACGATGAGGACGCCGATGACCACGCTGCGCCGCGGACGACGTACCTCCACGTGGACGTCGCTCGTGATCGCTGCCATCAGTCGGTCGCGCGGTCGGACGGACGCGCGGACCAGTGTGAGTCGGCCGGGTCCGCGACCACCGCGAGGATCTCCTCGTCGCTGATCACCCCCAGCAGTTGCCCTCCGTCCACCACCTTCACCGGGCGATCGGCTTCGAGCACGAGCCGGGTTGCCTCGCGGACCAGGACGTCCGGGCCGAGCTCGGGTCCGTCCAAAGGCTCACCCGGCCGCGGATCCCGCGCGATCCAGCGCAGAGTCAGTACGTCGGCCCGCGGTACGTCGCGGACGAAGTCGCGCACGTAGTCGTCGGCCGGGGCGCCGACGAGCTCGTCGCCGGTACCGAGCTGGATCGCGGCGCCGTCGCGCATCAGCAGGATCCGGTCGCCGAGCTTGAGCGCCTCGGACAGGTCGTGGGTGACGAACACCATCGTCTTGCCGACCTCGCGGTGCAGGCGGACGACCTCGTTCTGCATCTCGCGGCGGATCAGCGGGTCGAGCGCGGAGAACGGCTCGTCGAAGAGCAGGACGTCGGGGTCGTTGGCGAGCGCGCGAGCCAGGCCGACGCGCTGCTGCATGCCGCCGGACAGCTGCTCCGGGTACTTGGCCTCGTTGCCGGCCAGGCCGACCAGGTCGATGACCTCCTGGGCCCGGCGACGGCGGTCGGGCTTGCTCTCGCCGCGGACCTCGAGACCGTACGAGACGTTGTCGATCACCTTGCGGTGCGGCAGCAGGCCGAAGTGCTGGAACACCATCGAGAACTTGCTCCGACGCAGCGCCCGCAACCGCTTCTCGTCGGCCGCGCGCAGATCCTCACCCTCGAAGATCAGGCTGCCCGCAGTCGGCTCGATCAGCCGGGTCAGGCAGCGGACCAGCGTGGACTTGCCCGAACCGGACAAGCCCATCACGACGAAGACCTCGCCGGGCGCCACGTTGAAGCTCAGGTCGCGGACGGCCGCCGTACAGCCGGTCTTCGCGGCCAACGCGGCGCGGTCGAGCGACGCCAGCTCCGGCCGGCGCGGGACGCGCTGCGCCTTCGGGCCGAACACCTTCCACAGGCCTTGGATCGACAACAGCGCGTTGTCGTCGTCGATCTCGGGATACTCGAGCTGAGCGGTCACGGGTCCCTCCCGAGATTTGTCGTGAACCGCGACTGTATCCAACGACCAGTCCCCGGGCGTCTTCCCGGGGTGTTTGTCTCGTCAGCTAGCCGGACACCTACGGCTGGTACGGCGGTGCTTCGCCCCAGCCCCAGTGGGGGACCGGCGCCTTCGGCGGTGGCGTGGCTCCGGGCTGCGAGTTGGCCAGCGCGATCCGGGTGCCCCACTCGACGTACGCGACGAACGCTGAGCGGAACTCCGGGTCGTCGGGGAGCCCGGCCGGATCCGCGCTCGCAGCGATGAGCGCCGCCCAACGAGACCGCTGCTCTTCGGTGAGCTGCAGGTTGATGTGGTGCGCCAGCATCGCGGGGTAGCCGCCGAGCTCTTCGGTGTACCGGTCGTGGCCGCGGAACACCTCACCAAGCCAGAGCGCCACGTGCTCGCGATGCTGATCGCTCATGTGCGCGAACACCGGTGCGAGGATCGGATCGTCGAGCACCCGGTCGTAGAACACCTCGGTCAGCCGTCGCAGCGCCTCATGCCCGCCGGCCCATTCATAGAGCGTAGGAGTAGTCACGTAATTATGTAATCACAGACCGAGGGCCAGGGCGATGGTCGAGCGGCTCAACTCACCGGCCCCGGACGCGGGACTGGGCCCGGCTAATAGTGCTTGGGTGCCGAACCGGTACGACGTTGAGCACGGTTCAGTCATTTGTGCGGCCTGCAGATGGTTGAGGGGTGCTCAAGGCGAATTGGCGCTGCGACGTTGAGCACGGTTCAGTCGTTTCGGCGGGTGTCAGATGGTCGATGGGTGCTCAAGGTGGCTCTGGGCCGATGACTTTGAGCCCCTCCGCGGGTTGAAGTTGTTGAGTTGGGAGCAGAGGAAATCAAACACAACAAACTGGTCAGGGCTACGTGAGCTTCAGGGCCGTGGCGATGGTGAGGTAGCGGGGGTCGAACGCGTCTGCCCAGAGGACGTTCTGGAGGACTCGGCCGGCGGTCCAGGCGAGCGCGCGGTCGCGATCGATGCCGGTGATGTCGACCATGAGGTCGAAGCGGTCGCGGATGGCCTGGTCGAGGTTGCCGGTCGCAACCAGGTCGTCCCAGCGGTTGTGCAGGGCCTGGAAGAGTTCGAACGCCGGGTCGCCGGCCAGGGGCTTCGGGTCGATGACCAGCCAGGGCTGGCGGCCGGAGGCGAGCACGTTGCCGTAGTGCAGGTCCCAGTGCAGGAGACGGTCGCCGGACTCGGGGATCAGCTCGCGGACCTGGTCGGCGTACCGATTGACGAGCCGCTGCTCGGCCGGGTCGTCGAGCTTGAGGTCGGCGGCCTCCTCGACCATCTCGGTGGCGATGTCCTCGAGCGTGCGGACCTCCGGAGGCGCCGGGACGACGATCAGGCGGGCCATCAGCTCGGCGAGGATGCGGGTGGCCTCGACGTGATCCGGTACGGCGTTCAGTGTCCGGCCGTGCAGGCGTTCGAGCAGCAGCGTGGAGGTCGCCTGGTCATCCTCGAGAACGGTGACCACGTCATTCGGGGACCAGGTGCGGAGCGCGAGCGCCTCAGCCTCGCTCTCCTCGTTTCGCGGCTGCAGCTTCAGCATCGCGGCTGTCCCGTCCCGGCGAACCACGGGGACGATCAGCGAGGCGGCGCCGTTCAGGAAGTCGCCGGATCGGGTGAGCTCCCAGCGGGCCAGGTACTCGTCGAGCTGCGTCGGCAACGCGGCGAGCCACTCCGGCGACTCGTCCTGGTGCGACTCGATCAGCTGCGCCGGAATCACGATCACGGTTGGCAGCGTAGGTGCTGCGATGGTGAGGTGCTCGGGAATTTCCGGACGCCCATCACCCACTAAGTGCCGACGAGAGGGTTCATCGGCAGGCAGTTGAGCGTGGCGGATCGGGTGCGGCGCGAGTTGGTGGGTGATGGCGGTCCGCCTGAGTAGGCTCACTCCGTGACTGAGGTGGAGCGCCGGCATCGGCGCGTGCAACGGCTCGTGGCACTCGTGTACGTCGGGATTCCCGTCGTACTGCTGGTGATCGTGGCGTGGGTGAGTTCGCGCGGGTCGGCGGCGGCCTGGATCGGGTGTGTGCTGCCGATCGCGATGCTCGGGCTGGGGTTGTACCTGCTGCCGAAGCATCGGTACCAGCCACGGTGGTGGGCCGGCGTCGGTGGGTTGTTCGGTGCGGCAGCCGGGCTGATCGCGACGCTCTTCCCGTTGGTGCTCGGGGTGTGGTGGCCCGCGGTTCTGTCCATCCCGGCGGCGATCTTCGGACTGCTGGTCGGGCTGCTGCTCGCTCGACGGGCGAACCTGGCGTTGCTCGTACCGGTCGTGCCCGAACTGGCGGAATCGCCGTACGAGCTGGTCTTCCGGCTGCGGGGCGCGCCGCTCGCGACGGTCCTGCTCGGGGCGGACGCGATCGAGATCCGCGGTACGCCGGCCGCGCGGAAGGAAGAGCAGTCGAGGAGTTATCCGTTGAGCGCGATCACCGGGACGTTCCCGGTCGACCTCAGCGGGTCGGAGCGGCTCAAGTTCCCGATCGCACTGACGGTTGTCGGGACGCCCGGACCGGCCGTGATCCTGCAGGCGTCGGGGGAGGACTGGGTGCTGCCGACGAACGAGGCGGCGATCCTGATCGAGCTGCTGGACCGCCGCCGTACCGCAAAAGCCTAGGACCTAGTTGCCGGCCGCCGCGCGCTCCTTGGCGGCGGTCTCGGCCTTCTCAGCCTGCCAGCCGTCTTCGTTCTTGCCGACGCGCCAGTACCCGGAGACCGAGACGCGGTCGCGGGACAGGCCGCGGTCGTTGAACAGGTGCTTGCGGAGCCGGAGGACGAATCCGGCCTCGCCGTGCACGAACGCCTGTACGTCGCCCTCGAAGGTCAACGCCTCGACCGCACCGACCAGGGCATCACCGCGCGCGGAGGTGCTTCCGGAACGGTGGAACCAGGTCACGTCGACATCGGCGAACTTCTGCTGCTCGGACTCGTCCTCCACCTCGACGAACACGGTCGCCTTGGCGCCGGCCGGCAGTTGCTCGATCGCGGCACCGATGGCCGGCAGCGCGCTCTCGTCGCCGACCAGCAGGTGCCAGTCGGCCGCCGTGTCCGGCGCGTAGGCGCCGCCCGGGCCGTTGTACCAAACGACGTCACCCGGCTGAGCCGCCGCGGCCCACGGCCCGGCGATGCCTTCGTCACCGTGGTAGACGAAGTCGATGCTCAGCTCCTTGGCGGCCTCGTCGAAGCTGCGGACCGTGTAGGTCCGGCTCGTCGGCCACTGCTCGGACGGGAGCGTCTCGCGGATCACGCCCATGTCCAGCGGCTCGGGGTACTCGACGCCCGGCTTGCCGAACAGCAGCTTCACGTAGTGATCGCTGGTGCCGTTGTCGACGAAGTCGTCGGCAGTCATCACGACTCTGATCATGTGGGGCGTGATCCGCTCGGTACGAGCGACCACGGCCCGCTTACACGTGCGGTTACGGCGGGGTGCGGGGGTGGCCACAGCCAGGTCCTCTCGAGCGAAAGTAAGGTCTACCTAACTCAGGCTAACCCACGCACCCCAACCACGGACAAACCTCAGGTACCGGTGATGGAGAACGGCTTGGTACTGCCGGCGACAAAATTGCCACAGGCAGGCATCAGCACGCGGTAAGAAATCTTCCCCTTGTACGCCGGTTGCGCGTTCACGGTGAACCGGCCGCTCTCGCGGACCATCGTGGTCGCGACGGTCCGCCACTGCGAGGCGCCGTACAGGCGTTGCAGTTGCACCTGGCAGTGCCACGACTGCGGCTGTGATCCGCTCACCGGGACCAGCGTGCCCACCTTCGCGCTCGTCTTGGCGGGCTTGGCTGAGACGCTGCGGATCCACTTCGGCAGGACCGTGGCCCCCCAGTACTGCGCCGGCACACCGGGAAAGGCCAGGCAGGCGTTCTCCCCGCCGCCCCGCGTCACCACCCCGTTGACATCGGTCACCGCGTCGCCGTAGCAGAGCACATCGCCCGCGGTTCCGGCCGCCACCGGGATCTTCGTGCCGTACGGCTTGCCGGTCGCCGAGTCGAGCACGGTCCACTTGACCTTGAAGCCGCCTTGGTACGGAACAACGGCCGGGATCTGGGTAGCGGTGACCTTGGGGATGTGAGTTCCCTTGATCGTCAGCGTCGGACCGTCGTACGGCGTCTCGTCGAGCCCCATGCCGGCGATCCAACTCTCGTACGAGGCCGGTACCACGCCGATCACCTTGTAGGTTCCGGTCGCGATCGCCGGCACGTTCACCACGCCGCGCCACGTGCTGTGCTCATCCGTGCCCGACACCCATCGAAGCTCGTCGGAGAACAGGTTCCCGTTGCCGCCGCTCTGCGGCTTCAGCACCGCGGTGAGCACCCCATCCGGATCGGGCTTGTAGGAGCCGGTCACCGTAATCGTGACCGGCTCGGTCTTCAGCCCAGCGGGCGCGACACTCGCCTGGCCCAGCGTCACCGTGGTGAGCTTCAGCTCCGGATCGGGCGACGCATACGCCGTCGGAGTCCCGACGAGCAGGACACCGGCGGCGAGGATGCTGACTGCTCGTCTCATCGTCAGACTCCCGTGATGTAGAAGGTTTTGCTGACACCGGTCAGGACGTTGTTGCACGCGGGCAGCTGGACCCGGTACGGGATCTTGCCCTTGTACGCCGGTTGCGCGTTGACCGTGAATCGCCAGCTGCTGCGAACCTTCGCGGTACCGACGTTGCGCCAGGCGGTGGCGCCGTACAGGCGTTGCAGGTTGACCGGGCAGTTGTACGCCGACTGGGCGGTGCCGTTGACCGGCACGATGGAACCGACCGGAGCGCTGGTCTTCGACGGGGTGGCCGTGACGATGCCAGGCCGGGTGGGAATCGCGCCGTCGCTGAAGATCGGCGCCGGGTTGCCGGGGACCATGAAGCAGATGACGTAATTACCGGCCGGGTAGTTCTTGGTGATCGAGCCGGCGGTGTCCGTCAGCGTCGTCGTGGTGAAGTCACCCTCGACGCATCCGTTGTCCTGGCGCAGCATCACCTTGAGCTTCGAGCCGTACGGCTTGCCGGTCTGCGAATCCGTCATCGTCCACTTGATCGAGAACGGCGAGTTGTACGGCACCACCTTCGGGGTGAAGGTCGCGGTGAGCTTCGGGATGTGCGTGCCGGTCACCGCGAGGCTCGGTCCGTTGACGTTGACCGGGTAGTCCTCGCCGCAACTCGTGCAGCCCAGGAGGTAGCCGCCCGCGATGACCCGGGCTGCCTTGATGGTCCCGTTCACCGTCGACGGGACGTTCACTACGCCCTGCCAGGTGCCGTCCTGGGGCGTGCCCTTGATCAGCTTCAGCGGCATCGAGTACAGGTCGTCCTTCGGCCCGGTGCCGGCGACTCGCTCGAACGCCACGTAGTAGGTGTCGTACTCGCTCGGACCGGCTGTGCCTTCCAGGGTGATCGTCACCGGCACCGTGTTGAGGGACGAGACCGCGACACTCGCACGGTTCAGCACCAGCGACTTGACCTGCAGGTGCGGATCGGCCGCCTGCGCGGTAGTCGCCGTACCGAGGGTCAGCGCAGCCAGTGGAACGGCCAGGAGAGCGGCCAGAATTCGGTTCGTTCGCATCAGATCCCCTTGATTGTGAACGTCTTGCTGACACCGGCCACGAAGTTGTTGCAGGCCGGGAACTGCACGCGGTACGGGATGTTGCCCTTGTACGACGGCTGTGCGCTGAGCGTGAATCGAGCACTGGTCCGCACCTTCGCCGTACCGACGGTCCGCCACTGCGAGGCGCCGTACAGGCGTTGCAGGTTGACCGTGCAACCGGCCACGTAGGCGACCGTGCCGTTCACCGGTACGACGCTGCCGACCGGAGCACTCGTCTTGGCCGGCGCGGCCGTGATGACGGGCACGCTGTCGACCCCGATGGCGGTCCGGTAGAACGGAGCCGGGTTGCCGGGGAAGCCGAAGCAGTACATCCCCTGGTTCGACTTCTGGTTGATCGTCACCACGCCGTTGACATCAGACAGCGCGGCGTCGAGCACGCCGTCGGCACATGCGCTTTCGGTAGCCACGAGCGTCTTGAGCTTGGTGCCGTAGGGCTTGCCGGTCTGCGAGTCGATGACCTTCCACTTGATCGTCACCGGCTTGCCCACCGGTACGGCGGCCGGCGTCGCGGTGCCGGTGACCTTCGGGATGTGCACGCCGGTCACCACCAGGGCCGGCCCGTCGACATCGGCCACCTTGTCGAAGCCGCACTGCGAGCATCCGTAGGGGTGACTACCGCCGAGCACCGAGACGGCCTTCATCGTGCCGTTCACCGTCGACGGGACGTTCACCACGCCTTGCCAGGTGCCGTCGTTGATCGTGCCCTTGATCAGCTTGAGCGGCGTCGAGTACAGCTCTTTGTCCGGACCGGTTCCGGCAGACCGGTCGAACTCGACGTAGTAGGTGCTGTAATCGCTCGTCGTGGTCGAGCCTTCCAGCGTGATCGTCACCGGCACGGTGTTGAGCGAGGAGACAGCGACGCTGCCGCGACTCAGCACCAGCGAGTCGACCTGCAGCTCCGGCACAACCGCCTGCGCGGCAGTCGCCGTACCGAGAGTCATAAACGTCAGCGGAGCTGCGAGGAGCACCGCGGTCAGGCGTCGGTTCTTCATGGTTCAAGAATGAGGCCTGCCGCGGGCTCCACTAGACCAGAATTCAGGTCCCGCGAATCGTGAAGGCCTTGCTGACGCCGGCCTTGAAGTTGGCGCAAGCCGGGAAGGACACGCGGTACGGGATGTTGCCCTTGTACGCCGGTTGCGCGTTCAGCACGAACTTGCCACTCGCTTGCCGGACCTTCGCCGTACCGACGTTGCGCCAGGCGGTCGCGCCGTACAGGCGTTGCAGGTTGACCGGGCAGCCGGTGGGTGCGCCGGCGACGGTGCCGTTCACGGGCACGATCGCCCCGACCGGGGCGCTGGTCTTCGACGGGGTCGCGGAGACGATGCCGGGATGATTGACGTGCACATTCGTCCCACCGACGGGAGCCGGGTCGCCCGGGAGCAGCAGGCAGTTGCCGTAGTCGCTGGCACTGGCCGGATAGCTCTTGGTGAGGTAGCCGTTGGTGTCGGTCAGGACCGCCGGACCGCCGAAGTTCTCGACGCAACCGTTGTCGTCGGCCAGCCAGACCTTCAGCCTGGTTCCGTACGGCTTGGCCGTCTGCGCGTTGATCACCGACCAGCGGATCGAGTAGCCCTGGCCGAACGGCACCGGATCCGGCAGCACCCGCGCCGTGATCTTCGGCTGGTTGGTGCCGATGACGGTCAGCTTCGGTGGGTTCGGGGCCGGGGTCTCGGTGGTCATGTCACCGGTGTCGATGGAGGTGTAAGCCCCGGTCATCACGCCGGACACCTCGAGGGTGCCGTTGGCGGTGGAGGGCACGTTGACGTTGCCCTCCCAGGTGCCGTGCTGGGTGTCGCCGGTCTTCCGCACCAGCTCCGTCGAGATCAGGAGGTTCGCCATGCCGGTGCCGGCCGTGCGTCTGAGGAAGGCGTGCAGTGTCAGGTTCGCATCCTGCGGATCGGTCGAGTTGTACCCGCCGGTGACAGTGAGCTTGACCGGGACCGTGTTGAGCGACGACACGGCGACGCTCGACTTGTTCAGCTCGACCTTGGTGATCGTCAGCTTCGGATCGGGATAGGCCTGCGCGGCCGGCGTGGTGAGCGCCAGTGCCGCCAGCGGCGTCACCAGGAGCGCCGCGACTACTCGCGCGCGCATCAGAGGCCCTTGATCGTGAAGGTCTTGCTGACGGCCGCCTTGTAGTTGTAGCAAGTCGGGAAGGACACCCGGTACGGGATGTTCCCCTTGTACGCCGGTTGGGCGTTGACCGTGAACCGGCCGCTCTGCCGGACCTTCGCCGTACCGACGTTGCGCCAGGCGGTCGCGCCGTACAGGCGTTGCAGGTTGACCGGGCAGTTCGACGGCGCACCGGACACCGTGCCGTTCACCGGGACGATCGAGCCGACCGGGGCGCTTGTCTTCGACGGCGTGGCCGAGACGGTGACGGGGCGGTTGACGAACAGCGACAGGAACGCGGCCGGGGACGGTTCGGCGGGAATCTGCAGGCAGTTGAGGTAGTCGGCGTCGGCCGAGGTGTACGCCTTGGTCACGTAGCCGTTCGTGTCGGTCAGGTAGCTCGGGCCGCCGAAACTCTCGACACACCCGTTGTCGTTGGCCAGCCAGACCTTCAGCCGGGTGCCGTAGGGCTTGCCGGTCGATCCGTTGATCACCGACCAGCGGATCGAGTAGCCCTTGCCGAACGGGACCGGGTCGGGAAGGACGCGGGCGGTCAGCTTCGGGATGTTGGTGCCGGTCACCGTCAGGACCGGGCCGTCCGCGACCGGGGTCGGGTCGGTCATGTCACCGCTGCCGGGCGAGAACCGGCCGACCATCACGCCGGTCAGCTGGAACTTCCCGTTCGCCGTCGAAGGCACGTTCACCACACCGCGCCACTTGCCGTTCTGGACGGTTCCCTCGTACTTCGTGAGCGGCATCGTGTACAGGTACTGCAACTGTCCCGTGCCGGCCGAGCGATGCAGGATCGCCCAGAGCGTCGTACCGGGATCGGCTTCGGGCCAGGTGTACTTCGCGTCGACCTCGACCGTCACCGGCACCGTGTTGAGTGACGACACCGCGACCGGCGTCGTCCTGATGATCCGCGTCTCCGTGACCGTCAGGTTCGGGTCCGGTGCGGCTTGCGCGGCGGGTGCGCTCAGGACCAGTGCCGCCAGCGGCGTCACCAGGAGCGCCGCCAGTACTCGGATGCGCATCTCAAACTCCCTTGATGATGAAGGTCTTGCTGACGCCCGCCCGGAACTGGTAACAGGCCGGGAAGGACACCCGGTACGGGATGTTTCCCTTGTACGCCGGTTGTGCGTTGACCACGAATCGACCGCTGCCCTGATTGACCGTGCCGGTGCCGACATTGCGCCACGCGGTCGCGCCGTACAGGCGTTGCAGGTAGACGGGGCAATGCGTTGGCGCGCCGGCCACGATGCCGTTGACCGGCACGATCGCGCCGACCGGTGCGCTGGTCCTGGACGGTGTCGCGGAGACGATGCCGGGGCGACTGACGACCACACTCAGCCAGCCGTTGGGCGCCGGGTTGCCGGGGAGCAGCAGACAGTTGCCCTGTTCAGCAGCGGAGGCCGGATAGACCTTGGTGACGTAGCCCTGAGTGTCAGTCAGGGCGTTCGAACCGCCGAAGCTCTCCACACAGCCGCTGTCGCCTTCCAGCGCGACCTTCAGTCTCGAACCGTACGGCTTGCCGGTCTGGCCGTTGATCACTGACCAGCGGATCGAGAAGCCGGTGTTGAACGGGACCGGATCCGGAAGCACCCGGGCGGTGATCCGCGGCTGGTTGGTGCCGACCACCGTCAGCTCCGGCGGGTTCGGGACCGGGGTCTCGGTGACCATGCTGCCGCTGCCGGGCCAGTACACCCCTTCCATCACGCCGGTGAGCTTGAACTTCCCGTTCGCCGTCGACGGCACGTTCACGATGCCACGCCACTTGCCGTTCTGCGTGGTCCCGTCGTACCGGTGGAGCGGAGTGGTGACGAGGGACTTCAGCTGCCCGGTGCCGGCGGAGCGCTCGAGGGTCGCGAACAGCGTCGTGTTCGGGTCCGCGTCGGGCAAGGTGTACTTCGCGTCGACTTCGACGGTCACCGGAACCGTGTTGAGTGACGACACCGCTACCGGTGTCGTCCTGATGATCCGGGCCGCCGTGACCGTGAGGTTCGGGTCAGGGTCTGCCTGCGCGGCGGGGGCGCCCAGCGCCAGAACCGCCAACGGCGCCGTGAGGAGCACCGCAACCACTCGTCTCATCCGCATACTGCTCAGCGTGCTGCCGGACCACCCACTCCGCCTACAACCGCGCCGAACTAGTGCGCGATCGGGCGGAGCGGGTGGACCGGTATCAGGCATGTTCAGGTCCCGGTGATCCAGAACGTCGGACTGTAGGCGGTGACGTAGTTGTAGCAAGTGGGGAACTGCACGCGGTAAGGGATCTTGCCCTTGTACGCCGGTTGCGCGTTCAGCACGTAGCGCTTGCGGGAGTCGGACTTCGCGGTGCCTACGGTCCGCCACTGAGTGGCGCCGTACAGTCGTTGCAGGTTGACCGGGCAGTACAGCGGATTGACCTTGACGACGCCGTTCACCGGCACGATCGTGCCGACCTTGGCGCTCGTCTTCGACGGTACGGCGGTCACCACGCCGGGGTGGTTGAGGCCGATCGACGAACCGCCGATCGGGGCCTGGCTGCCCGGGACCAGGATGCAGTGGATGGCATCGTCGGAGAAGGTCTTCGAGACGATGACCCCGGCGGTGTCGGTCAGTACCGTCCCCGCCCCACCGACCCGCTCCACACAGCCGTTGTCATCGGCAACAATGACGCGGAGCTTCGAGCCGTACGGCTTCTTGGTGTCCGAGTCGGTCACCTGCCACTTGATCGTGACCGGCTTGCCCTGGGTCGCGACGGTCGGCGTCACGGTCGCGGTGAACTTCGGCTGGTGGACACCGTTCACCTGGATCGCCGGTCCGTCCACCAGTGTCGGCTCGTCGTTGCTGCCCGAGGGCGGGTAGTAGACGCCGATGTGGAACCCGGTGATCTTCAACGAGCCGTTGGCGGTCGACGGCACGTTGACCTTCCCCTGCCAGACGGCGCTCGTCTCGTCACCAGAGACCATCTTGAGTGAGTCGGAGACCACCCAATCGATCCCCGCCGGGACAGTGCCGACGCGCTTGAGGTCGGCGTACAGCGGAGTGTCCTTCTGCGTCGGGTCGCCGTTGGTGATCGACCCCTTGACCGTGATCGTCACCGGCACCGTGTTCAGGCCGGCGACCGCAACACTCGGCCGGTCGATCGTCACCGCGTTGATCGTCATGTCGGGCGGCGCGGCCTGGGCCGGGGCCGCGGTCAGGACCGCACCGGCCACCGGCACGGTCAGCAGAGTGGCTAACAACTGTCGCTTCATCAGACTCCTGTGATCGTGAAGGGTTTGCTGGATGCCGGGACGAAGCGGTTACACGCCGGCAGCAGAACGCGGTACGGGATCTTTCCTTTGTACGACGGCGTCGCGGTCAGCGTGTAACGTCCACTGTCACGGACGGTAGCCGAGCTGACGGACCGCCACTGGGAGGCGCCGTACAGGCGTTGCAGGTTGATCCCGCAACGGGCCGGCGGGCCGGTGACCGAGCCGTTGACGGCAACGTTCGTGCCGACCTTCGCGGAGGTCTTCGCGGGAACCGCCGAAACTCCGCTCTGCCGCAGCACGCGGGCGTCCGAGATCGCGATCGGGTAGGGATCGGTCTCCATCACGAAGCAGTTCAGCCAGTTGGCGTCCGAGGCCTGGTAGGACTTCGTGTAGTTGCCTGCGGCATCGGTCGTGATCGGTTGGCCGCCGCCCTCGGCGCACGGGGAGTCGACGCCGACCCAGGCGCTGACGCGGGTGCCGTACGGCTTGCCGGTCGCGGAGTCGGTCACGGTCCACTTGATCGAGTACGGCTTCCCGACCGCGACCGTCCGCGGGGTGACCGTGTACCCGATCGTCGGCGCGTGGGTCCCGGTGACGCCCAGGACCGGACCGTCGTACGGCGTGGGGTCGAAGCCCGTTTCGACGCCGTACGGGCTCGCTCCGACCGAGGTGACGTGCCAGGTGCCGCTCGCGGTCGAGACGACGTTGAGCGGGCCGGTCCAGGTGCCGTTCTTGAGCGTCCCTGCGGTGCGCTTCAGCTTGGTCGACGCCATCCGGTCGATCTGGCCGGAACCGCTGGTTCGCTGGAGGTAGACGTAGAGGGTCGTGTCTTCGTCACGCGGGTCGTCAGAGTCGTACCCCGCCTTGACGGTGACGTCGAGCTTCGCGATATCCAGACCGGACACCGAAACCGCCGCCTTGCTGAGTCGCACGTCGCTGATGCTCAGCTTCGCGTCCGGCACGGCGTGCGCCGGAGTTCCCCCGAGCACCGCGACGATCAACGGCGCTGCCAGCAGCGCCGCGAGGAATCGTCGAGTGTTCACCGCACCAGCATGAACCCTCGGGAGAACGCGACTAGACCGGAACTCAGAGACCGATGATGGTGAAGGTACTCGTTTGGCTCCCATGGCATCGACAGTGCCGGTGGGTTCAGCTGCCCGCCAAGAGAATGCAGGAAGGTCTGCGCGATGGTGTCGGGGAGTAGACCGGTTCACGGGCTCGGCGGTCGGGCGACGGGTGCTGTTCGGGCGATCCGCGGGCAGTGTTAACCCGCTAGCCATGTGACGCCCCGGTGCGGTCCGCAGGCTGGGCGGCATGAGCCAGGTCTTCGGTACGCCGCGGCTTCCGGCGTACGCCGTCCCTCGGACGGACCGGCTCGGCCGGGCGATCACGCTCGACCCGGTGCTGCCCTCGCGGCGGGCGATCCTGTTCACCGGGCCGCCCGGGATGGGGAAGACACGCGAACTGGATCACGCGGCTGAACTGGCGGCTCAGCAGGGGTGGACGACGGTTCGGGTGGAGGCGTCAGCGCGGGAGCCGTTGGAGCATCGGTTCACCCGGGCGATCAGCGCGGACCTCGGCAAGCTGCGTCAGGAGTTCGGCGGGTTCCGCGTGCGCCAGCTTCGCCGTACGGTGCGCGATCTGACGCAGCGACAGCGGAAGGTGCAGCACGGCGCCGAGGTGCGGGTCGGCGGTGGGCCGGTGCAGTTCGTCACCAAGCGGCAGTGGGACGCGACGCCGCAGGGAAACCTCGGCTCCACGCTGAACGACGTGGCGGATCAGCTGGGCTCACTCGGTGACAAGCCCGTGCTGCTGCTCGTCGACAACGTGGACCAGGCTTCGCCGTACGACCTAGCTGGGCTGAATGAGCTTGCCGTTCATCTCGAGCAGCGCGGCCGGCCAGTGTGGCTGGTTGCGGCCGGGGGCGCGATGGCGACCAGCCGGTTGATGGCCGCGTCGGAGCGGATGTCCGGGATCGCGACGACGGTGACCAATCAGTTCGACATCCGGGAGCTTGGGCCGATGTCCGACGCGGAACTGCGGTCGGTGCTGACGGTCCCGTTGGATCGGAGCAGAACGCCGTACGAGAGTGCTGGCATCGATGGGCTGGTGCGAGCCGCGAACGGGGATCCGAGTCGGCTGCGGACATTGGCCGACGCGGCGCTTGAACTTGCTCGTCCTGCGATCACCGGCGAGGTGGCGGAGGCCGCTTCTGCCCGGGTGCAGGCGCGGTCGGCGGTGCTCTATCAGGGGCGCTGGAACAAGAGCTCGCCCGCGGAGAAGGACCTGCTGGCGCGGGTCGCCGCTTCGAACGGCCTGTTGATGCCGCCCGAGCTGGCGAAGGCAGGTGCGGGCCGATGGCAACCAATTGACCAGGCGCGGCACGAGTTGGTCGCGCGCGGCCTCCTGCGCGCGGACGGCGAACGCGTCACCTTCGCCGACGCCGGTCTGCAGGATTGGGTCAACACGTCTCTCGGTCAGACCCCTTCAGCTCCTGCCCAGCCGGCGGCGCCCGCTCCGGCTGTTGCGGTCAAGACGTATGGTACGACGCGCCTTCCGGTGCATCAGGTGGATCGGAAGGATGGCGAGGGCCGACCGCTCTCACTCGACCAGCGGACCCCTTCCAGTACGACGGTCCTGTTCACCGGCGCACCCGGGATGGGGACCAGCAACGAACTCGACCGCGCCGAGAAACTCGCCGTACGTCAGGGTTGGACCTCGGTCCGAATCGAGGCGTCACCGCGCGAACCACTCGAGAACCGCTTGATCCGGGCGATCTCCCAAGACCTCGACACGTTCCGGAACCAGTACGGCGCCGTGGCCGCGCGCGGGTTGTCGAAGGATCTCGACCGGCTTGCCTCGCGGAGCCGGAATCCCCAGACAGGCAACGAGATTCGCGGTGGCGTTCCCGGTGTCTTCCAGGTGGTCGTGAAGGAACAGCACGACGCGTCGGAACCGGATGAGGTCGGCGGCACGCTCAACGAGCTCGCCGACCGGCTCGGTGAACTGGCCGCGGCCAAGGGTGAACCGATGGTCCTGATGGTCGACAACCTCGACGTCGCCTCCGACCGCGACCTGGTCGGGCTGACCGAACTGTCCGCGCGGCTGGCGGCCAACCGGCAGCCGGTCTTCCTCGTGGCGGCCGGTGGTGAACTCACCACGAGCCGCCTGCTCGCGGCCTCCGGTGGTGAGGCCGGCGTCGAGACCGACGTGGTCAGCCGGTTCGACATCCGTCAGGTCCAGCCCTTCACCGACGCCGAACTCCGCCCCGCCCTCACCGAACCACTCCGGCAGGCCGCCGTACCGCACGAGCCCGAAGCCGTCGACCGCCTGGTCAGAGCCGCCAACGGCAACCCCAGCCGCCTCCGCGCCCTGGCCACCACTGCCCTAGACCTCGCCGAGCCCACCACCGGCCTCACCATCCCGGTCGCCAAAGCCGCCACCACCCGCCTCAACGACGCCTCCCGCCCCCTCTACGAGGCCGCCTGGCACAACTGCACCCCCGCCGAGAAAGACCTCCTCGCCAAAGCCGCCCAGCACCCCATCCAGTTGCCCACAGCAACCACCACCCGCTGGTCCCTCGAGTCAGCTGCCACTCGTCCCCTCACCCAAGGCCTCCTCCGAGCCACCCCCACCCACCTGGCGATCGCCGACCCAGGCCTCCAAACCTGGCTCCAAACCCGCTTCGCCCACGCCGCCCTCACCCCACCCACCCCTTCCCCCACCAAAACCCCAGACCACCACCACACCCCCAAACCCCGGGAGCACAGCAGCCGCCCGCAACACCTCAACCGCTGAAGAACTACTGCACGTCGTTCACATCCGCGATGTGAAACCCGAGGTTCGCACCGGCTTTCAGCAGTTGCCGATCGCCCGAGGCAAACACCAAGTCCGACTCGTCGACTCCTTCGGCAGTCGCACAGTGCAGCGCGTCGTACGCGCGCAACGCCTCCGAGAAGGTCAGCACGGCCGCCCTGTGCACCAGAGCTTTAGTCGGTTCGATGATGTTGACCTCCTGCCAGATTCTGTCGAGCTCGCGCAGCGCCCGCGCTCTTTCCGACTCGGTGATCCGATAACACCGAGCCGCTCGGGCCAGGCCGCTCGCCGTCTCCAAGTACAAGAGCCGGTTGGAGACCACATCGTCGGCTTCTTCCCACAGTCGCTTGCAGATCGGCGAACTGGGCTCCTCGATCAGGAGCGGAACGAACGCCGACGTGTCGAAGTAGCAGATCATCGGCGGTCCTCGATCACCAGGTCGCTGACTGTCCCCTTCGTTTTGATGGGTGTCGGCGCCGGCCCCTTCGGTCGAACGGGCGCCTGCGCCTCGCCGTTCGCGATCATCTGCTGCAACTTCGTGAGTCGGGCGACCGGGACGATCTGGGCGATCGGCTTGCCGTGGTCGGTGACGGTGATCGTGTGTCCTTCACGGACCTGGGCAAGGTGCCGGCTGAGTCCGTCTCTTAGCTCCCGAATGCCGATGTCCATCAGTTCATCCATTTCCCATGCTACTGCCGTGGCCACTTTTCCTCCTTTGATACTAGCCACAATTTGTGTCTGCACTCACTGTGACGGCAGTAGGGGTGGCTGCGGAGGGCAGATGGCGGGGCAGCTCGGGGCAGATCAGACGGCGATCGGCCCGGATCGTGGCTCGATCCGGACCGATTCCGAGGAGATTCGGGGCATCCCCGGGCATTCCGGGGCAGCGGTCGGTCAGGGCCAGATGGAGGTGACCCATTCGGGGTGGTCGATGAAGGGGTTCCGGTTGTGTTGGTAGGTGGTGTAGATGACCTCGTTGCGGCGCTTCTCGAAGGCATCCGGCGGGTCGGCGGCGGCCCAGGCCTTCAGCACGGAGAGTTTGCCGATGTAGGGGGCGGTGCCGTTGTTCACCGAGTTGTTGGGCTCGAGGTTGGCGAAGCCGTCGTCGCCTTCGTAGCGGACCGCCATGTAGAAGATCATCCGGGCGACGTCGCCGCGGACGGCCGCGCGGGGGGCGAAGGAGTCGGCGTCGGCGGTGCAGCCGGGGCATTCGGTGACGGCGGTACCGCCGTTGTCGAAGTCGAGGTTGCCGCGGGATGAGTTGACCGAGACGTCCTCGGGGCGCAGGTGGTGGATATCGGTACCCGGTCCGATCGCCGTACCGAAGTCGCCGTGGGACTTGGCCCAGACGTGTTCGCGGTTCCAGTCGTTGACGCCGCCGCCGTTGGTGGTCTTGCTCTGTGAGCGGCCGGAGTAGATCAGGATGACGTTGTTGGTGTTCGCCGGGTCCTGGTCGGTGTCCTTCAGGGCGTTCCACGCCTGGTCATAGGTGAGCTTGGTCTGGCTGGAGATGATCGTGTGCAGTGCGGACTTCAGCGCGGCGCCGCTCTTGCCCGCGGCGGCTGCGTAGTAGTCGCCCGGGTCCGGCGGGTCACCGGGATCCGACCCGCCACCACCGGTGAACGCGGTCGCGTCCTTCAGACCCGGGTGCGAGAAGTACGCCGCCAGCGTGCCGGTGACGGTGATCTGCTTGCCGAGCAGAGTCGGGTTGCTCTGCAGTCCGTACGATGCCCGGAACGCTGTCGGGATCTGTACGTACAGCATCGACCCCGTGCTCGTCTGACTCGCGGAGTCCGCGAGAGCGAGGGCGTAGTCGTTCGGGAAGTTGCTGCGGACCACCGTGCTGGTGGCGGTCGGCTGACCGACCACGTACCCGGTGACGGAAGCGGTAGAGCTGTCCTGCCGGCCGATCGCCGTCGCAACGGTGATCGGGGTCGCGGCGGTCGACGGCGTGATGCCGAAGCCGAACAACGCGAGGACGGCGGTGATGATCAGGACGGGGCGGAGCGAGCGGGCCACAGCGACTCCCAGGGCGGTTGGGTGGGTCGCAGGTCAGCTTGCCCGTCCGCCCGGTACTGCGAAACGTCTCAGCACCTGAAGATTGCCGGACGATCCGGCAAACCACCGGGGTCAGGACAACTGCAACCGCCCGACCGGCTCGCTGCCCTTGACCGCCTTGCCCCAGTAGAAGTTCCCTTCGACCTCCATCGTCGACTGGTAGATGAGGTAGGAACCCGCAGCCGCCTGCCCCTTGGCGCAGCTCTGCACCGTGAGCTGGACGGTGGAGGTGTGCGAGGCTCCGGGCCTCAGCACCACGTCCTCTTGGGTGACCTTCGCCTGCGCACGGCCGGTGACTCGCTGGTCGCCCTTCTCCGGGACGATGACGTAGTGGTACGGCGCGTTCGGGGTGTGCAGCGTCACCTTGGCCGGGTTGGTGAGCTTGACCTCGACGGTGCCGGACCAGGTGGTCTTGCCGGTCCGCCTCATCGACTTCTGAGTCAGCTCCGTCTTTGCACTAACGGTCGCCTCCTCCGAGATGTAGATCGGCTCGCAGTCACTCGACTGGAAGCTCGAGGTAGCAGACGGCGCACCACCACTCACCGACGCGTCCGAAGGACCAGCACCCGGCAGTACGGCGTACGCGCCAAGCGCCAGCGTGGTGACCGCGGTGACGCCACCGACGCCTACGGCGGCCGAGCGGACGCGGCGACGGCGGCGGATGGTCGGGATCAGCGCACTGCCGTCGACACTCACGTTCTCGGCCTCGGCGGCGGCACTTCGGAGCAGGTCTCGTAGATCGGTCATTTCATCGTCTCCTCGGGTACGGCGAGCTGGGTGGCGAGCTTGGCGTGGGCATCGGACAGGTGGCGTTTGACCGTGCCTGGCGCGCAGCCGAGCTGATCCGCGATGTCGGGGACCGTGAGGTCCTCGTAGTACCGGAGCACCACACACGCCCGCTGCTTCGGCGACAACGTGTCCAGAGCCCGCCGTACGGCGTCTGTCAGCAGGCGGTCCTCGTCGTGGTGCTCCGCCGGGTGGACCAGCAGATGCCGTTTGGCTCGCCACAGTCCGGCCCGACGGCGGCCGTCGACGAACTGGTTGAGCATCGCGCGCCGTACATAGCCCTCGAGCTGTGCGACGTCGTTGCCGACCCGCATCCGGCTGAAGACACGCAGCAGCGCGTCCTGGACCAGATCCGCGGCAGCCGCGGAGTCACCGGTCAGCAGGTAGGCATACGCCCGCAGAGCACCGCCGCGAGCGGCCAGCAGTTCTTCGAAGGCCCGTTCCCAGTCAGCCATCCGCCACCCGTTCTCTCGGTTTCAGCTTTCGAAAGACCAAGACGATCCAGGGTGCCGGAGCGTTGGGGGCAAGAGTTGAGTCGGTGGGGCGGTGAACGAGTGAGTGTCGTTCGCCGCCCCACCTAGGTGGCTGGGCCCCCATCAGGCCGCGGCTCTCACCGCGGGCTGCTTGCCCATCCACCAGTGAGGTGCCACTGGCGGGCGGTACCTCACCGTCGAAGTACGGAGGCGTCCTCCGTCGTGGCGTGGTGCGGACGCCGTTTACGGACCGTACTCAGTCCGGCACAGGTTGTCCATGGGCAAAGCAGCCATCTCACCACATGACCCGATTGCTTACTCAGCAGACAACAGCCTCAGCAGGAGATGTTGTCCTGGTGGGTCGTACCTGCGGTGCGGAAGTTGTTCACGCGGGCGGTGATCTGGGCAGGTGTCAAGGTTTCGTTCTTCGCGTAGTAGACCCAGTCGGCCGACTGGACATAGTTGCTGGTGCCGCCGGTATGGGCGTCCAGGTCGATGAACCACAGGTTGTAGTTCAGCGTCATCGGCCGCCGCGGGTAGACGTTGTGGCCGTCGTCGTCGGTCGTGTGGTCGGCGGCCAGCGCGCCGTCGATGTAGTACTTGACGTGCCCGCCGGCGACGACCGTGACGAGGGTGTGCCAGCCGTTGTGGCTGGAGTAGCGCGCGGTGCTCTTGCGCCAGCCGTCGAACGGGTCCACCTGGTAGGTGTTCCAGCTGGTGATGAAGTTGACCGGGCCGGTCTCACCCCAACCGCCGTTCGGCAGGTACTCCGAGATGTCGAGCTCCGAGTACGTCGGCTCCCAGTCGTAGTCCAGCGGGGAGATCGTGTAGAAGGTCTGGTTGATGTGGTCACCGTCGTTGCCGGTGGTCGGGGTGTCGCTGAACTTGAACCGGGTCGCGTAGGTGCCCTCGAAGAACCGTAGGGCGTTCTGCTGGACCTGCGCCTGGGTGGTGCCGCCGGCAGTGCCGTTGGTCGCAGCCTTGAGCTGCAGCGACTTCTGGCCGTCCACGGTCGGGAAGGACACGTTGGCCGCGGTCCAGGTATCCGGGATCCCGGGGCCGCCGGCGCCGGACCGGACGCTCCAGTCGTGGCCGGTGAAGTTCGGGTCGGTCCGCGACGTGTAGTTGAAGTCGTCGAACAGCGCACCACACGCGGTCGCCTTGGCGACAGCTTCGGGGCGGGCGGTGGCGGTGGTCGCGGTCCCGGCGGCGAGGGCAGCCAGTACGACGGCAGTGGCGGTGAAGCGAATCGTGCGTGATCGAGTCATCGGAAGTTCACAACCTTCAAAGGTCTCGGGGGCGGGCAATCCCTCGTAGGGTGGTCTATCCAATTGGTAAAGTCAATGCGTAATCCACGCTCGAAAGGTGCCGAGGTGGTTCGGAAATGCGAGGATAAGGCTTACCACTGGTAAGATTTGGGGATGCGAAGGACTGAGGCGCGCGACCAGCTGCTGCGGCTGATCGAGGAGCGGAACCCGGGTGAGCCGCTGCCGTCGGAGCGGATGCTGAGCGAGTCGCTGGGCGTCTCCCGGCCCACGTTGCGGGCCGCGCTGGACGATCTGGCCCGCGACGGCCTGATCACCCGTGAGCACGGCCGCGGCACCTTCACCAACCCGCGCCGGATCCACCAGGAGCTGGAGCCAACCGCCTCCGGCGACTTCCAGGCGCCGCTGGCCGAGGGGTCGCCCTGGCCCGCCCGGCTGATCAGCTTCGAGGTCGGTCCGGCCGGCGCGCGGCTCGGTCAGCGGATGGAGATGTCACCCGGCGACGAGCTGGTCACCGCGGTCCGGCTGCGCCTCGTGGACAACGCGCCGATGTGCATCGAGAAGATCCGGATCCCCGGGAGCTTCGTGCCCGGCATCGCCGGGCGGGACTTCGAGCTGGGTTCGCTCTACGGGCTGCTGCGCTCGCGGTATCACGTTGCACCGAGGACCGCCGTACAGACTGCGGAGCCGACGGTGACGGACGCCGAGGAGGCTGAGGTGCTCGGGGTCCCGCTGCACTCGCCGGCGCTGCTCTTCGAGCGCACCACCCGGAACGCGGACCACGCCGTGATCGAGTACACCCGCTCCATCTATCGCGGAGACCGGTACCGGATCACGACGCGGCTGACGTTCCCAGAAGGTGCGCTCTGAGAAGGGCGTCTCCTAGCCCTTGACTGCGCCGGCGGCGACACCCGAGGTGACGCGGCCCTGGAGGACCAGGAAGATCAGCAGGACCGGGAGCATGAACAACGTGGCCGCGGCCATCGTCGCGCCCCAGTCGGTACCGAAGGTGTTGCTGAACGACGACAGCCAGACCGGTAGCGTCCGCTGGTTCTGTTCCTTGATGATCAACAGGTTCGCGAACGCGAACTCGTTCCACGCGGTGATGAACCCGAACAAGGATGTGGACAGCAGCCCGGGCGCGAGCAGCGGGAACACGATCCGCCGGAACGCCTGGAACTGGTTGCATCCGTCCACCTGCGCGGCCTCTTCGAGGTCCGGCGGAATGGCGTTCAGGAATCCGCGCAGCGTCACGATCGTGAACGGCAACGTCATCATGAAATAGATCAGCGTCAGCATCGGCAGCTTGTCCAGCATGTCGGTGTCGCGCGCGATCACGTACATCGGGATCAGCAGTGCTTCCCACGGCGTCATCTGCGCGACGAACACCATCACGATGAACGCCTGCCGGCCCTTCCACTTCAGCCGCGCGACCGAGTACGCCGCCAGGCAGGCGACGATGAGCGCGAGCAGGACGCCGCTGATCGCGACGAACGCGGAGTTCCGCCAGAACAACCAGAACCCGTCCGCGTGCACCGCCGTACTGAAGTGGCTCAAGGTGATGTCGGTCGGGAAGAACGACGGCGTCTCGGCCTGGATGTCCTTGGTCGGCTTGAAGGCCGTCAGGATCATCCAGTAGACCGGGAAGACCGCGAACGCGAAGACTCCCAGCGCGATGACGTTGAGGACTATCCGCTTCGGCTTCACAGTTCACCTTCTTCCTTGAACAGCTGGCGGAAGTAGGCCAGCAGTACGACGGTCAGCAGCAGCACCGTCACCATCGAGATCGCCGCACCGAGGTCGTACCGGTTCAGCGACTGGGCGATCTGGTAGGCGTAGACCGGCAGCGTCAGGGTCGCGTCACCCGGTCCGCCCTGGCTGATCACCCAGATCTGCACGAAGCTCTTGAAGACCCAGATCACCTCCAGGCACAGGATCAGCCCGAACATCGGCCGCAGGATCGGGAACGTGATCAGCCCGAACATCCGGATCGGCCCGGCCCCGTCCATCGACGCCGACTCGTAGATCTCCTTCGGCACCGTGGTGATCGCGGCGTACAGGGTGAGTGCCGCGAACGGCACCGACTGCCAGACGATCATGATCACGATGATCGCGAACGTCGACGTACCGTCCGCGAACCACGCATAACCGTCGTACTGGGTGAAGCCGAGCTGGACGAGTACCCAGTTGACGACGCCGAGCTGGGACTGGAACAACCACTGGAACACGGTCGTTGCCGCCAGCACCGGAATGGCCCAGGCCAGCACCAGGCCGCCCATCACGAGGAAGCGCATCCACTTGCCCAGGGCATCGATCAGCAGCGCGACCAGGGTGGCCAGCACCATGATCAGTACGACGTTGATCGCGGTGAACGCGAAGGTCCGGCCGACCACCGACCAGAACTTGTCGTCGGTGAAGATCGCCTGGTAGTTGTCGATCCCGACGAACTCGGCGCCACCGCGGATGAGCTGGGCGATGCCGAACTTCTGGAACGAGATGATCAGGTTCCGGATCAACGGGTAGATCAGTAGGTACGCCATCCCCAGGACGGTTGGCGCGATCAACAAATAAGGAAGAACCCGCGGGCGCCCCCGCCGGGCCCCGGCTGAGGGTTTCTCGGGCGGGGTGGCGGGGGCGGTCCGCTCGGCTTGAGCGAGAGCCACGGTTACTTTCCGCTGTTCAGGGCCTCGGTGATGATCGCGTCGGCCGCCTGGGCCGCCGCGGCCGGGTCACCGCCGGTGAGCACCTTGGTCTGGTACTCCTTGATCGGGTTCTTCGCCTCGACCGCTGCCCAGTTCGGCGAGTTCGGGGTCGCCTTGCCGTTGGCCGCACCGGCCGCCATCGCGCTGGTGCCCTCGTCGCCGGTGACCTGGGACGCGAGCGCCTTGCGGTTCGGCACGTACTTCATCGACTTGGCCAGGTCGACCTGCCACTTCTCGCCGGCCAGCTCCTTGATGAAGGTGTAGGCCGCGTCCGGGGCGTCCGACGCCTCCGGCACGATCAGGTCCGAGCCACCGGTGAAGACCGCACCCGGCTTGTCTGCGGTCTTGCCCGGGATCGGGAAGAAGCCCAGCTTGTCCTTGAGCGCTGGGTTCGCCTGGGCGATCAGCTCGGCAGCACCCGGTACGGCGATCATCTGCGCGACCTTGCCCTGCGCGAACACGTCGGTCTGGGTCGGCTTCGCCTCGTCGGAGTCCTTCGGACCCTTGCCGAGCGCCTGGATCTGCTTGTAGAACTCCATGCCCTTGAGCGCCTCCGGGGACTCGAGGGCACCCTTCCAGTTGTCGCCGTCCTTGACCGCCAGGTCGCCGCCCTCGTCCCAGATGAAGCCGGACAGCACGTAGAAGTTCTGACCGGGCAGATAGATGCCCTGGTTGCCACCGGTGTTCAGCTTGGCGGTGGCGGCCAGCCACTCCTCGCGGGTCTTCGGCGGGGTCTTGATCCCGGCCGCCGCGAACAGGTCCTTGCGGTAGACGACCACGCGGTTGGCCGCGTAGTACGGAACGCCGTACTGCTTGCCCTCGTAGTTGCCGGGGCCGGCCAGACCTTCGATCCAGTCGTCGCCCTGCAGGTCGCTCTTCTTGTCGGACAGGTCCCGCACGCCGCCGGACGCGGAGTACTGCGCGACCTGGGTGTTGCCGACCTCGATCACGTCCGGCGCGTCCTTGCTGGCCAGCGCGCCGATGATCTTCGGGCCGATCCCGTTCCATTCCTGGATCTGGACGTTCAGCTTGACGTCGGTGTGCTTCGCCGCGAAGTCATCGGTGAACCGCTTCAGGAAGTCGTCCGAGACGCTCCCCTTCATCAGCCACACGTCGATGGTCTTCGGACCGGAACTTGCTTCGTTCTTGTCGCCGGACGACCCACACGCCGCGAGGGCGGTGAGGGACAGGGCCGCGACAGCAGCCACGGCAAGCGAACGGAACTTCATGGATCACCCCTGGTATGAACCTGTTCCTGCAGAGGCCCCGAGAATTGCCCAGCCGTGACTGACGGGTCAATAGTTCAGAAGTGTCCGTTACTATTCTGTGAGAGCGCGATCGCGCTGGTTCACGCATGCCGGAGCGGCTAAACCGGTCAAGCTGTGCAGCGCCAGTTGCACATGGCGCAACCACACCACTTCCGCACCTCGTGATGCCAATTAACGAACCAGTTGGGCGAGAATCGCGCCCGCAACGGCCGCATCGGTGGCTCCGACGCCGGTCAGATCGGCGATCGAACGGCGTACATCAGGCCTTCCGTCGCGAAGGACTTCGCCTACCGCAACGTCCGCCGTCGCCCCGACCACGCCGGCCCGTACGGCGTTGCCGAAGTCACCGTGATGGAGGCACTGGGCGTGGTCATCGGTGGCGATGAACGCACCGGCGAAGACCTCGGCTGGCAACTCGCCCTTTCCCGGCATATCGGTCCCGATGCCGGTGATGTGCACGGCGCCCCGGAACGCCTCCAGCGGCAACGGCTCGCGAGCAGCGGTCGTCGTGATCACGCAGGGAGCGCCGGTCAACCCGTCCGGCGTCGCGTTCACACCTTCTGCGGTGAGCGCTGCGCACAGACGCTCGACGGCTTCCGGTCGGCGTCCCCAGACCTTCACGTGGGTGAGTGGTCGCAGTTCGCGCAACCACAGCACCTGCAGGAGTGCCTGCTCACCAGTCCCCAGTACGGCGACCTCGTCGATGCCGGATGGGGTCATCGCGTCGGTGATGAGCGCCCCGGCGGCCGCCGTACGCCATGCTGTCAGCTTTCCCTCATCTGCAAGGACTGCAGCCGACTGACCGTTGGTCGCATCTACGGCAAGCATCAGCCCGTTGTTCACGGATCCGAAAGTGCTCGCCACTTTCACCACGAAGTAGGCGTTCCGCCCACGTGACCGGCTTTCACGTGGGTGTCACCGGCGTACTCGGGGAACTCGAGCACCATCGGCGCCGGCACCGACGTACGGCCCTCGGCATGCGCAATCAGGGCGGACCGCACCGCGTCGAACACGACCGCGTGCGTCGCCACCGGTGCGATCTCCGCCAGACCGAACACCTTCATCTGGCGTCCAGCCACTCGGACCAGACAGCGAGTGCCGGACCGGGATTGTGCCGTCCGAGGCCAACGCGGAAGCGATCAGTCGGGGTTGCGGTCAGCTCGGAGCGGTAGATGCTCGCGGGCAGCAGCAGCACGCCGGTCTGCTCGACGAGCGCCTCACACATCGCCTCGACGCCGTCGGGCCCGAGGTAGCGCGGATAGGTCACGCACCCACCGTCCGGCGCGGTGAACTCGAACAGATCCGGGTAGCGATCGAAGAACTCGGTGAAGAGTGGCAGGTTCGCCGCGACGATCCCGCGGTTGCGCTTGAGGATCTGGTCGCGAGCGCGGAGTGCGATCAGCGCGAGCACCTCACTCGGCGCCGAGTTGCAGATCGTCGTGTAGTGCTTGGCGCGTTCGAGTCGATCCAGTACGGCGCGATCACGGCAGGCGACCCACCCGATTCGCAGTCCAGGCAGGCCGTAGGCCTTGGACATCACGTTCAGGGAGAGCGCCGTACCGGAGAGATCTGTTGCCTGAGGCAACGGATTACGGTTGAGCTCGAGTCCGCGGTAGACCTCGTCGGAGAACAGCAGGATGCCGCGCTCCGCGCACAGCTCGACCAGTCGTTGCCACGCCTCGGGTGTCGGGACCGCGCCGGTCGGGTTGTTCGGGAAGTTGACCGAGACCATCCGCGTATTCGGCCGCAGTGCAGCTTCGACCGCGGCGACGTCGAGCGCCCAGCCGTCCTCGGGCCGCAGCGCGACCCCGGTCACCGCCGCGACGGACAGCGGCACGGTCTCGGCGGCCTGGTAGTTCGGGGTGAGGACGACGAGGTGATCACTCGGCTCCAGCAAGGTGCGCATCGCAAGGTAGATCCCCTCCTCCGCACCTGCGAAGCAGAGGATGTCGTCCGCCTCCACCTCGTCGTACGTCGCCGCGATCGCCTCCCGCAGCGCCGGCAGTCCACGCGTCTCGGTGTACCCGAGGGCCAGCGACTCCCAGCGCTCCCGACCATCGTCGTCAGCCAGCGCGAGCAGCTCGGACATCGTGAGCGTCTGCGCATCCGATGCGGTCAGGTGGTACCGCGCAGTGAACTCCCAGCGCGCGAAGTGGGTCTCCAGCCGGAAATCAGGCAGAGTCGGCATGCGGCTCCTTCCGAGCCTCGGCAAGCAGTTGATAGAGCGCAGACCGCGACACCTGCAACGCCCGAGCCACCGCAGGCACCGACCGCCTCTGACTGAGCACTCCGGCTTTCTCGAGACGCCTCAGCAGCTCCACGCGGTCAGACCGCCCCAGCCGCTCAACCGGTACGCCGCGCTCCTGCACGTAGGTCGCAACCAGCTCATTGAGCGTCTCGGTCCAGTCATGCTCAAAGAACACCCGCGGCTGCCCGGACACCGGCGCCGCGAACGCAGCCAGCAGGCGGCTCGCACTCTCGAACGCAGTCCGGTCGACATTGACGCACAACACGTAAGCCGCCGTACCGTCGTCATCCCGCAGTACGGCGCTCACACTCGACAGCCGACGCCCATCCGGCAACACCTTCGGATACGGCCCATACGCGTCGCGCGCCGTCTCACTCAGCTCGTCAAGCTCCCCGAGCAGCGACGGATCCCCAGGCTCCCGCCCCGACAACGGATTCCAGATCGCCACGATCCGATCCGTCGCCGAGTCATGCAGCACCACCTCCGCATGAGGCGACAACAATCGCGCCAACACCTCGCCCACCGGCGCAATCTGCTCAGGAGTCACGAGTTTGGACACTATATCCACTCTGGACAGATTGTCCATGCATCGGTTTTACTCTCCTCCGTCTCGCGCGCCTGCGGCCGAGCCGGTACGACGGGGGTGATTGCTCGCCACTCCGCCTGCGGCCGGCCCGGTACGACGGGGGTGATTGCTCGCCACTCCGACAGCGGCCGGCCCGGTACGACGGGGGTGGTTGCTCGCCACTCCGCCTGCGGCCGGGGAGGTGGGTTTGTGGTTGCTCGCCGCTGCGGCCGATTTACAGTGACGGGTGGCTGGCCTGGGCGCGTGGCTGAGGGGGATGGATCCGTCGGCGACCACGGTGGGCGTTTCCTGGGCTTCCGGGCTGTGGTTGCGGCCGGCAGCGACGAGGCCTGAAAAGTGACCCACCGTGGCGGATGCTCCCACCCAGGCCCCTCGCCCCCTCGGCATCTGGTGGGTTCACCCATCGGCTTGTGGGTTCTGCACCCGCATGCGAGTCCAAAACCCACCACCTCATGGGTTAACCCATCAGATGGCGAGGCCCCGGGGGTGCTGGGGGGGTGCTGGGGGGGTGCTGCCGCGCCTGGCAGCCCTCGCTAATTGGTGCCTTTTCGTCACCGGGTCCCCAAAACTCGCCAATTAGCGCAACCCACCCGCACGCCGGCCCGCCCGGTCCACTAATTGGTGGATTTTCGTCACCGAGTCCCCAAAACTCACCAATTAGCGCGACCGACCCCGCGTTGCGGTCCGCCTGCGCGTTATCCGTGACTTTTTCGGCGCATGGACCCGAAAAGTTCACCGATAACGCGGACCATGCCCGCTGCCGGTCGCCCCGCTCACTGGATGGAACGTTGTGTCCAAATAGCGACCAGGACCGTCTACTCGGCGCAGATCTTGGACCCCAGCCACAGCCCGGAAGCCCAAACAACGGGAACCGCGGTCACCGACGGATCCATCCCCCTCAGCCCCGCACCCACGCCAGCCACCCGCCACTGTAAATCGGCCGCAGCGGCGAGCAACCCAAGGCCCACGCCCCCGGCCGCAGACGGAATGGCGAGCAACCACTCCCGCCGTACCGGACAACGCATCCCGACCCCACCATCCCCCTAACCGCATTTGAACGGATATCCCCTGAAATGCACCCTTCTCCCCTCGAATTTCCAGGGGAGAAGGGTCAACATGCGGGGTTATCCGTTCAAATTGCCGGAGGCGGAGGCGGAAGCGGAAGCGGAAGCGGAAGCGGAAGCGGAAGCGGAAGCGGAAGCGGAGGCGGAGTGAGCGAGCGCGGGCGGGGGCGCGCCAACCAAACGCCGTACCGGACCTGCCGCAGTCGGAGCGGCGGGCAACCACGCCGCCGGACGAGCCACCAATCGGGGGCTTGAACAGGGAGTGGTGGGCGGGGACAGGTCATAGCTTGTTCAAGGGCACGTCAGGGGGTGCACGCCCCCGGGCGGGTGCGCGTGGAGTACGGCGGCGCGGGTGGGTGGTGCATGGAGTGCGGCGGCGCGGGTGGGTAGCGCGTGGAGTACGGCGGCGCGGGTGGGTGGTGCGTGGAGTGCGGCGGCGCGGGTGGGTGGTGCGGTTAGTGGGCGGCGTCCCAGCGTTGGGCTCGGCGGAGGCCGTAGAGGAGGAGGCCGATGGAGATGGCGCCTACTACGGAGTAGGTGACTACGCCGCCGATTCCGTCCCAGGCGGTGTGGAGGGCGACGGCTAGGGCGTACATGCCGGCGAAGCCTGCCAGGTGTTTGCCGGTGGGGGCGCTGACGAACCGCCAGAGGCCCCAGCAGCTCAGGCCGGTCCAGGCGGCGTGGCCGGCGGGTGACAGCAGGCCGCGGACGAAGAGGGTCTGCTCGGCGGCGCCGACGTTTCCGCCCGACTGGAGCAGGGCGACGAAGGCGTAGCCCATCGTTTCCAGTACGGCGAAGCCGGTGCCGACCGCTACTCCGATGACGATCCCGCGTCCGATCGAACTGCGGTAGCGGTGCCCGAAGAACACCACCAGGATTGCGGGGACGACCAGTTTGGCCGCCTCCTCGATCAGACCGACTCCGAGCATCGGGAGCGTGCCCAGTCGGCGCATGGCGTCGTACTCGAGTAGTCCGGCGACCACTACGCCCACTACGCCGCCGAACAGGAGGCAGCCGCCCAGGGTGGGGCCGTCGATCAGCCAGCGGCCGGAGCGGCCTGCGGCGAAGGTGACGAAGGTCAGAGGGACGACGAGGGCGCCCAGCAGGATCATCGTCGGGAACAGGTTCGGATTGTTGGTGTCGGCAAGTACTGCGAGGACCGCGAAGTACAGGGCCGCACCGACCAGCAGCGTGCCGAGCCACGCCCACTTCCGCACCGCAGACACAGTCATGTGCTGATGGTGCCGGTGCTGGCGTGGTTGCGCCATGTCGCAGGGACGGCAGTGATGGACAGGGCGGATCACCGTGACGAGATTGCAAACTCAACCCGAAGGGGTTGCCCCTAATCCTTGAACTTCACCCTCCGAACGAGGAGACCTGCCCATGCGCTCCCCACGGATCACCGCGGTCGCAGTCGCCGCGGTTCTGACCCTCGGCGTCGTACCGGTGACCCCGGCCGTCGCCGCGGCACCGCCCCCGCGCGTCAACAGCGCGCGCCCGAGCACCGCCTCAGTCACCCTGATCACCGGTGACGTCGTGTCGGTCACCGACGCGGGTAACGGCAAGAAGGCAGCCAGTGTCCAGCCGGCACCGGGCCGCGAACGCATCGCGTTCCACACCGTCGAGGCCGACGGCGGCCTGCGCGTCCTGCCGAGTGACGCCGTCCCGTACATCTCGACCGGAGTCCTCGACGTTGACCTGTTCGACGTCGACGAGCTCATCCGAGACGGGTACGGCGACGCTGCCGCCCAGCAACTCCCGTTGATCGTCAAGTACGCCGGGGGCCTCCGCAGCGCCTCCACACTCGCCGGTACGACGACCACCCGGCCGCTGGAGTCGATCGGCGCCTCGGCGGTCTCCGCGGCCAAGGACCAGCTCCCCACGCTCTGGAAGTCGCTGTCGGGTGCACATGCGCTGAGTGGTGGCGTCAGCAAGGTCTGGCTGGACGGCAAGGTGCGTCCGGTGCTGGACAAGAGCGTGCCGCAGATCGGTGCGCCGGACGCGTGGAAGGCCGGTTACCAGGGCTCCGGCGTACAGGTCGCCGTACTGGACACCGGTGTGGACGCGCAGCACCCGGACCTGGCCGGCAAGGTCAAGGAAGCGCAGGACTTCTCCGGCAGTGAGACCGGACCGGTCGACCACTTCGGCCACGGCACGCACGTCGCAGCGACGATCGCCGGGACCGGTGCGGGCGCCGGTGGGACCCGCAAGGGCGTGGCGCCGCAGGCCGACCTGCTGATCGGCAAGGTGCTCAACGACGACGGCATCGGCTACGACTCGTGGATCATCGCCGGGATGGAGTGGGCGGCCGCGAAGGGCGCCAAGGTCGTCAACATGAGCCTCGGCGGCGAGGCCACCGACGGTACCGATCCGCTGAGCCAGGCCGTCAACGACATCACCGCCCGGACGGGCACGCTGTTCGTCGTCGCAGCAGGCAACGACGGCCCGAGCGACGAGACAGTCGGTACGCCGGGCTCAGCAGCCGCCGCACTCACCGTCGGAGCCGTCGACCGCGCTGACAAGCTCGCCGACTTCTCCAGCCGCGGACCGCGGCTCGGCGACGGCGGACTGAAGCCGGAGATCACCGCACCGGGTGTGGAGATCGTCGCGGCCCGCGCGGCCGGCACTGCCATGGGCAACCCGGTGGACAACCTCTACACAGCAGCCTCCGGTACGTCGATGGCCACGCCGCACGTGGCGGGCGCTGCGGCGCTCCTCGCGCAGCAGCACCCAGACTGGAAGGCCGACCAGCTCAAGAACGCACTGGTCAGCACCGCGAAGACGCAGGCGAACCAGACCGTCTACCAGCAAGGTGCCGGCCGGGTCGACCTGACGCGGGCGGTCGCTCAGCAGGTGTTCGCCAGCGGTGTGGCCGACTTCGGCCTGACCACAGGCAGCCGGCAGATCACCTACCGGAACGACAGCGCCGCACCGATCACGCTGGCTTTGTCCACGGCGGTCACCAACCTCGACAGCGGCAAGGCAGAGTCCGACGCGTTCGGCCTCCCGGCCACCGTCACCGTCCCGGCACACGGAAGCACCGATGTCTCGCTGAACCTCGACGGTGCGAAGCTCGAGCGCGGTCTGCACAGTGGCTGGGTCACAGCGACCGGACCGAACGGAGTGCTCACCCACACTGCGGTTGGCGCGTTCAAGCAGGGCCCCAAGCACACAGTGACGTTGCGGGCGGTCGGGCTGGACGGCAAGCCGACCGGTGTCCCGGTCATCTCGCTCTACGGCAGCAACGCGCGTTCCGACGTACTGGCCTGGATCGGTGACGGTCAGACCTACCAGGCCGAGGTCGAGGAGGGCACGTACCTGCTGCACTCGCTGGTCGAGGACTACGACCCGGAGCACGAGCAGGTCAGCCTGTTCACCGACCCGAACGTCCTGGTCGACAAGGACCGGGAGATCGTCATCGATGCGCGCAAGGCGGTACCGATCACCATCGAGACCCCGAAGCCGTCCGAGCAGCAGTCGATCCTGAGCTACTACGTGCATCGCGAGTACCCGAACGGCCGCTCGATCAGCCACGGGGTGATGCACTTCAGCACGGTGCAGCAGGTGAACGTGACGCCGACCAAGCCGGTCAAGGACGGCACGTTCGAGTTCTCGTCCCGCTGGCAGCTGGTCGCACCGATGGTCCAGACCTCGATGCCTGACCTCGACATCAACCTGCTGCACCAGTCGCCGTCGTACGAAGGCAAGCGGCGCTTCCCGCTCACACTCAAGCCCACCAAGGGCGCACTGCTCGTCGAGCGCACCCGGGACGACGTGAGCGAAAGCGAGCAGATCGCCGCAGCGGCCGCTGCCGGAGCCGCTGCGATCATCCTGGTCCGTCCTGCAGAGCAAGGCGCTTGGACGGTATGGCGGCCGACGGGCGACCGTGAACCCATCCCCGCGATGGTGACCACCAATGGCAACGGTCAGAAGCTGATCGACCGGGCCAGGCGCAGCCACGCCACCATCGACGTCACGCTGACCACGTCGAGCCCCTACCTGTACGACGTACAGCAGGTGGCGACCGGAGCGATCCCCAGCAAGATCAACTACCGGGTGACCGCGCAGAACTCCGCCCGCGTCACCACGCGCTACAACGACAACGGTGGGTTCGGCTGGGCATCGGAGCAGCGGTTCGGCTGGCGTCCGTGGCAGGACTACTCGTGGAATGACTCACAGCGGTTCGTCCAGACACCCAAGGTCCGCGAGGAGTGGGTGACGTCGGGTGACTCGCTCTGGCAGCACCGGGTGAGCCACGGCCTCAGCTGGGACACCATGAATCCGCTCCAGGGCGGGATGACCGAGCGACCGAAGAGCTACCGCACCGGTACGTCGAACGAGACGTGGTTCGGTCCGGTCGTCCGGCCGGCCGCAGCGACCGGTGTGGTCTCCACACGCACCGGCGACCGGCTATCACTGCGCATCCCGACGTTCGTCGACGCAGACGGGCACTACACGATCGGTGAGACCAGTGCGGCGTCCGCGACGCTCTCGCGCAACGGCACTGTGGTCGCCCAACTGCCGGATGCGTGGCAGGACGTCATCACCAGCAGCGGCGACGCGTCGTACCGGCTGGACCTCAGCACCGAACGGAACGATCCGGACGGTGAATGGCTCTGGGGCACGAAGACTCAGACCAGCTGGGACTTCCACTCCGCCAAGACCGCAGAGGACAAGGCCACCCCGCTGTCCCTGCTACAGGTCGGCTACAAAGCACCGACCGACCTGACAGGCCGCGCACCGCGGACGCACGTGCTGGGCTTCGAAGCACCGAAGGCCACCGGCCTGCAGGCGTGGGCGTCGTACGACGAAGGCAAGTCCTGGCAGCGCCTCCCCGTGGTGGGTGCACTCGGCCACTACCTCGCCATCGTCACCAATGCCCGCAACACCGTCTCCCTCAAGGTCCAGGCGACCGGCACAGGCGGCACCAAGGTCACCCAGACCGTCCTCAGGGCCTACGGCATCAAGTAGCCGGCAGGCTGACCCGGACGGTGAGACCACCGTCCGGGTTGGCCTGTGCAGTGGCCTCACCACCATGCGCCTTCGCAACAGCCCGGACGATCGACAGTCCCAGACCGGAACCCTTCTGCTCGGTCCGGACGTGCGCCCGGCGGAAGGGCTCGAAGAGCAATTCCACTTCGGACTCCGGCACCACCGGCCCGGTGTTGGTCACTGTGAGCACCACCTGCTCCGGCCCTCGGGTAGTCCGCACGTCGACCGACCCGCCGGGGACGTTGTAGCGGACTGCGTTCTCCAGCAGGTTCTCGACCACGCGGCTGAGCAAGACCGGGTCACCGATCGTCGGAGCGGCGGTCAGCACCGTACTCAGGGCCAGCTCGGTGCTAGTGGCTTCGACGACCTCCGCCGCGATCGCAGCGAGGTCTACCGGCTGCGTGTCGAAGGCTGCGCTCTCGCTCTCCGCCAGCAGAAGCAGGCCCTCGATCAGTTGCTCGTGCCGCCGGTTCACTGCGAGCAGTGAGGTGCCCAGCTCCTTCGTCTGGTCGGGTACGCCGGGCTCTCCGAGCGCGACCTCGACCAGAACGCGGTTCGTCGCCAGCGGTGTGCGCAGCTCGTGGGAGGCGTTCGCAACGAAGCGGCGCTGTCCGTCGAACGACCGGTCCAATCGGTCCAGCATCTCGTCGAAGCTGTCGGCCAACTGCTTCACGTCGTCGTCCGCACCGACCAGGGCGATCCGCTCGTGCAGACCGTTCCCGGTACCGTCCGCGGCGATCCGCTGCGCAGTCTCCCGGATCCGCTGCACCGGTCGCAGTGCCCGGCCAGCCAGCAACCAACCCGAGGCACCCGCCAGCAGTCCGACACCGAGCAGTGCGATGCCGCCCTGAGTCACCAGCGCCCGCCCGGCCGCCGCGCGCACCTCCTCCTGCTGACTGCGGATCTCGCTGACCAGCTGATCCACATCCCGCCCGGACGCCCCCACCGCATCGGCACGGATCGCTGCGATCCGCGTGTCGGTCTGACGGTTCAGTTGGCCTGCCAGGCTGTTCTGCACGAGCAGATAGGTCACGCCCAGCAGGACTGCGCCGGCGACGAGGAACAGGCCGCCGTACAGGACGGTGAGGCGCGCGCGCAGCGTCCAGCTCTTCATGAGAGCCGGTAGCCGGCGCCGGGCACGGTCTCGACCAGTGGCGGGTCGCCGAGCTTGCGGCGCAGCTTCATCACCGTCACCCGCACCACGTTGCTGAACGGGTCGATGTGCTCGTCCCACGCCTTCTCCAGCAGGGCCTCCGCGGAGACGACCGCTCCCTCGGCTCTGAGCAGTTCTGCGAGCACTGCGAACTCCCGGTTCGCCAGAGCGATCGGTTGACCGTCTCGCTCCACTGAACGCCGTGCCGGGTCCAGTCTGATCCCAGCACGCTCCAGAAGCGGCGGTACGGCGGGTTGCGAGCGCCGGGCCAACGCATGCACCCGTGCTGCGAGTTCAGCGAACGAGAACGGCTTACCGAGGTAGTCGTCCGCACCGATCGCCAGTCCGGCCACTCGATCGCGGACCGCGGTCGAGGCCGTCAGCATCAGCACCCGCGCGGCCGAGTCACCACCGACGATCTGCCGGCACACCTCGTCACCGTGCACGAGTGGCAGGTCCCGATCCAGTACGACGACGTCGTACGCGTGCACGCCGATCCGCTCCAGCGCGGCGGCTCCGTCGTACACGACGTCGACCGCGAAGGACTCGCGCCGTAGTCCGCGCGCGACCTCGTCCGCCAGCAGGCTCTCGTCCTCGACCACCAGGATCCGCATGGCTCTATCGTGCCGGGAGTCGCGTAACCGGGGGATAACCACCGCGTTCCGGTTTACGCCCTGGTTATCCGCTGCTGGCTTCACTCCTCGGTATGAAGACGATCGCAGCAGTGCTACTGATGACAGCGGCCCTGGCGGGGTGCGCCAAGGCCGACAACGGGGTCGCAACAGCGAGCGGTACGCCGTCCGCGACCGCTCCGACCGCTCAGACCTTCAGCTCCTGTATGGCGGACCACGGCGTCCAGGTCGCCGATCCGGCGCCAGGGGAGGGCCTGACCGGGGTCGACCCGGCAACAGCCAACTCACCGGCCTTCAAGACCGCACTGGCCGCCTGCAAGGACCTCATCCCGGGCGGAGTCCGCGGCAGCGAGGCACCGGCCGATCTGCAGAAGTACCTGGAGTTCGCGAAGTGCATGCGCTCCAACGGCCTGCCGGACTTCCCCGATCCGAAGCCGGGAAGCAAGGACGGCATGTTCGGCGGCAGTGCGGTCGACCGGAACAACCCTGCGTTCCAGAAGGCGGCAGCGGCATGCAACCACGTACTTGGCTGACTGGCGGCGCGGTGCTGGCCGTAGTAGCCGTGACCGCAGTGATAGTCCTCACCGGTAGCAGCGAGGTGGCTGCCGGCAACGAACCGCCAGCGACGGCGACCGTGGTGAAGACCGACCTCGTCCAGACCGTGCAGGTGAGCGGAACACTCTCGTACGGCGTCCCGCAGCCACTGACGGCTGCTGCGAACCCAGGGACGATCACCTGGATCGCACCGGAGGGTGCGACCGTGAAGGTCGGCCAGCCGGTGTACAAGGTCGACAACGTGCCGGTGATCCTGTGGAACGGCAGCACACCGCTCTACCGCCCACTGCAGACTGGCACCAAGGGCGCGGACGTCCTGCTGGCCGAACAGAACCTCTCAGCCCTCGGCTACCTCAAAGCGAAACCCAATTCCACGTACGACGCGGCAACCGCGAGCGCGGTGAAGACGTGGCAGCAGGCGACCGGCCAGCCCGCGACCGGCGTCGTGGATCCGCAGCACGTCGTACTGGCTCAGCTGGGGCCGCCCGCGAACCTGGCCGGGCACGGCGACCTCCGGATTGCCCTGCACACGCTGGAGGCCGGGGACCGGGTCGGGTCGAATGCGAACAACGCGATCCTGACCTACAACGGCACTACGCCGCTCGTGGTCGTCGGACTGGACGTGGCCAAGCAGCACCTGGTGAAAAAGGGGCTCAAGGCGACGGTCACGCTGCCGACCGGGAAGGCTGTGGCCGGAACAGTGGCCACCGTCTCGACTGTGGCCACAGTTCCGCAGCAGGGCAGCGATGACCCGCCGAATGTGCCGGTGGTGATCACGCTGGCCGACCCGGCCGCGGCAGGCGGGCTCGACACCGCACCGGTCGACGTGGCGCTGGTGTCGGCGCAGAAGCAGGACGTACTCGCCGTACCGATTGCTGCGCTGGTCGCACTCGCCGAGGGCGGCTACGGCGTCCAGGTCGTCGCAGGGGACAAGACGTCGTACGTCGCGGTCCAGACGGGGATGTTCGCCAACGGCAAGGTGGAGATCCCCGGTGACGGCATCGCCGCTGGGACCGTGGTCGGAGTGGCCGGATGACTGCACTCATCGAACTCGAGCGGGCGACCAAGCGGTACGCCGGTGGCGTGGCCGCGATCAGCGACGCCGACCTGACCATCGGTCCCGGCGAGCTGGTCGGGATCGTCGGCCCGTCCGGCTCAGGCAAGTCCACCCTGCTGAACCTGATCGGCACTCTGGACCGGCCGACCAGTGGCACGGTCCGGATCGACGGTCACGACGTCGGCAGCCTCTCAGACCGTGAGGTGTCGGCCCTGCGCGCACAGCGGATCGGATTCGTGTTCCAGCAGTTCCACCTGACCGCTGGCGTCACAGCACTCCACAGCGTCGCCGACGGACTCCTGTACGCCGGTGTGCCGCGTACTGAACGTCTGGTGCGCGCCGCGGACGTGCTGCACCAGGTGGGGCTCGGACACCGGCTTGACCACCGCCCGCACCAGCTGTCCGGCGGCGAACGTCAGCGCGTGGCCATCGCCCGCGCGCTGATCGGGCACCCACCGCTGCTCTTGGCCGACGAACCGACCGGCAACCTCGACAGCGTCGCGGGCGCCGGCGTGATGGCCCTGCTCCGCTCCCTCCACACCGAAGGGACGACCGTGCTGATCATCACCCATGATCACGACATCGCCGCCGCCCTGCCCCGCCAGGTCAGACTGCGTGACGGCCGGATCCAGGCAGGCTCCGATGGCTGACCTCGAACCCGGCCGGCTGTCGCTGGCTGACCTCGCCCGGGTGGGACTCGCCGGACTGCGGGCCAGAACGGTGCGGGTAGTGCTGTCCGCGGTTGGCATCGCGATCGGCATCGCAGCCATGGTGGCGGTGGTCGGAATCTCCACCTCGAGTCGTGCGGACCTCAACCGGCAACTGCAGGCGCTGGGCACCAACCTGCTGACAGTAGGGCCCGGTCAGAATCTGTTCGGCGAGGACGTGCACCTGCCGACCGAGTCGGTCGCCATGGTCGACCGGATCCAGCCGGTGACCGCAGTGTCCGCAGTCGGCGCGGTACCGGACACGTCTGTCTACCGGACGGACAAGATTCCGGCCGGGCAGACCGGCGGCATCCAGGTCGTCGCTGCACAGGTCGATCTGCTGCCAACGGTCGGCGCCGAGCCCGCCGACGGAACGTTCCTGAACGCCGCCACTGCGCAGTATCCGGCTGTCGTCCTGGGTGCCCAGGCTGCTCAGCACCTCGGAGCAGCCGTCGGGCAGCAGGTCTATCTCGGCAGCCAGTGGTTCACAGTCGTCGGCCTCCTGCAGCCCGCTCCACTCGCACCGGAGCTCGACAACGCCGCACTGGTCGGTTGGCCAGTGGCGAAGGCACTCCTAGGCTTCGACGGCTACCCGACCACCATCTACGCCCGGGCGGTCGAGGACGACGTGACCGCCGTACAGAAGGTTCTTGCGGCGACCGCTAAGCCCGAGGCGCCCAACGAGGTCGCGGTATCGCGTCCGTCGGATGCCCTGGCCGCACAACAGGCGGCGGACGCCACCCTCGACGCACTGCTGCTCGGACTGGGCGCAGTGGCCCTGCTGGCCGGTGGTGTCGGTGTCGCGAACACCATGGTCGTCTCGGTCCTCGAACGCCGCGGCGAGATCGGACTGCGCCGCGCACTCGGCGCTACCCGGCATCAGATCCGATCGCAGTTCCTGACCGAGGCGCTGCTGCTGTCAGGACTCGGAGGCCTTGGCGGAGCGCTGCTCGGCACCCTGGTCACAGTCGGCTACGCGACCACGCGCGGCTGGCCGGCCGTCGTACCGGTGTGGGCGTTGCTGGGCGGTCTGGCGGCCACTGCGGTGATCGGAGTACTGGCCGGGCTTTATCCAGCAGTACAGGCAGCACGGCTGGCTCCTACAGAGGCACTGAGTGCGCCGGTCTAAATCCAATGACGCCGTGCGGCTTGGTAGGCCAGGCCGGTGCGGGTGTCCACACCGGCGAGGATCATCAGGCGGTCGAGGCGGCGCTGGACGGTACGGCGGCTGATGCCGAGCTGGGAGGCGATCGACTTGTCGGGGACGCCGGCGACCAGGAGTGAGAGCAGGAAGCGTTCGTTGTCGTCGAGGATCTCAGTCGTCGGCGACTGCGCGGAGTGCAGCGTCACCGGAGTGGCCATCTCCCAGTGGCTCTCGAACAGGGCCAGTACGGCGTCGAGCAGCTGGCCGCGGTTGATGACGGCCGCGGTCGGTTCGCCGATGCCTAGCTCGTCGTCGCGGACCAATGGGCAGACCGCGGTCGCCCGGTCCACGATCGCGAGCCGGACCGGCAGAGTGGGAAGCGTCCTGGCCTCCTCACCCCAGCTGATGCCTTCTGCGATGGTGTCGAGCTCACCGGGGGTTTCGAGCAGCGCTCGCTCGTAGATGGCGCGATAGCGCACGCCACGGGACAGAGCGCCGTACTCCTCGGTGTTCTCGGCGCCCTGCATCGCCAATGGGTTCGCGCGGCAGAACCAGAGGATCTCCTCGCGCGCTGACTCCTGCAGGTCGCGGAGCCGTTCGCGTAGTGCCGTCGCGCCGACGACGACCTCGACCAGGTGGTGTGCGTCGCGACGGCTCGCGCTGGCCCGGAACTCCTCGCTCAGCAACGCCACCGTCTTGCGAGCGGCTTCAAGGGACTCCTGACGGCGCAGGAGCGTCGTACCGAGTGCTACGTCGGGAGGCAGCGCGCGGAACACCGGCTCATCGGCGGACTGGCTGACCGCAACCAGCCCCTTCGCCTGCAACCGCTGCAGCAACTCGTCGGCCTCGTGCGGCGGCAGCTCGGCCACCTCCGCCAGGTCCGCGGAGCGCGCAGCCGACAAGCCGACCAGCAGCCGGTAGGCCCGTTCTTCCCGGGCGTCGAGCAACAAGCCGTCCTGCATCGATTCACCTCCGGACCCCAGCTAACCAGTCCGGCTGCGCCCACGGCGACCGTTTTCCGCGCGGCTTTGATCAAACTCTTACTGGCACTGATCAGACACGGCACTCCCATGCCATCACAACCCAGATGAGGGAACGTCACTGCACAAATACCTTCCCCACCCCACCACCCCGATCTGGCCAGTCAGTTGTCAGCGGACCTCGCCGCCGCCGAGTCGTCCCGCCGTTCGAAACGAGAAACTCATGAGCCTGACCGACCTGGCCGGCATCGCCGGTCTCATCAGCGCGGCCCTGCTGGCCCTGTGGATGCTCCTCGGCGCCCCGAACCTCCGCCCCACCCCACAGACCGGGCGGCACCGGCGCCCGCGGGCTTAGTTGCCGGGGCCAACATTCCCGCGCCGGTCCGCGGATCTGTCGGCGCGGGCTGAGACGGTAGGGCGATGACGGGGATTCGGATAGCTATCGCTCAGCCGACCATCACCGCGGATGCGGCGGCGAACGGGAAGAAGGTCCGTTCGCTGATGCGGAAGGCGGCTGCCGGGCGAGCACGGCTGGTGCAGTTCCCCGAAGGAATGCTGAGCGGTTACGCGAAGGAGCAGATCGCCGACTGGTCCCAGGTCGACTGGGACAGCATCCGCAGCGAGCTCGAGCAGATCATGGCACTGGCCGCCGAGCTGCAGATCTGGGTCGTGCTCGGCTCCGCGCATCCGCTGACGCCGCCGCACCGCCCGCACAACAGCCTGTACGTGATCTCCGACTCCGGGCTGCTGGTCGACCGCTACGACAAGCGGTTCTGCTCGCACACCGAGCTCACGCACTTCTACACGCCCGGTTTCGAGCCGGTCGTCTTCGACGTCGACGGCTACCGCTTCGGTGCGCTGATCTGTGTCGAGATCAACTTCCCGCAGTTGTTCAGCCAGTACGAGCGGCTCGGTGTCGAGTGCCTGCTGCTCTCGGCCTACCCGGTCGACGTCGGCTTCGAGCTCAAGGCCCGGGCGCACGCCGCGATCAACTGCTACTGGATCGCCATGTCGCTGCCTGGCCAGACCATCGACCTGATGCCGTCCGGCCTGATCAACCCGGCGGGCATCTACACGACCCAGGTGCTCGGCACCTCCGAGCTCGCCTTCGCCACCATCGACCGCGACGACCAGACCGTGGCCGGCCCGCTCAAGGGCGCCCGCCCGTGGCGCGCCGCCGCCAGCAAGGGCGACATCTACCGCGCCCGCGCCGTCACCGACCCCCGCTCGGCCAACCGGACGGCCCTGTGAGCGACGACACCCCCGGGACAACAAAAAATCCCGGTCTCTCGACCGGGATCCCTGCTCGACATTCGCTGTGCGCGAGGGGGGAGTTGAACCCCCACGCCCTTTCGGGCACACGGACCTGAACCGTGCGCGTCTGCCATTCCGCCACTCGCGCGCTGCTGCCCGGACGATGCCCTGGCAACGAAAAGGAACATTAGCACGGGAATGTCGAGTGCTTCACATTGCAGGTTCGGTCGAACCTCCCGTTACGATCGATCGTCGTACCCGGTGTGTCCGCCACGACCGGTGGATACGGACCGTGGACCGACCGTGGAGGAGGAGGCGTGCGACCGCTGCAGCGCTTCGAGCGACGTCTGGAGGGCATCGTGAGCGGTGTCTTCGCGCGTGCGTTCAAGGGCGACGTCGAGCCGATCGAGCTGGCTGCGGCGCTCAAGCGTGAGATCGACAACACCGCCCGGATCCTGTCCCGGGACCGGCGGCTGGTGCCGAATCACTTCACCATCGAACTGGGCCCGGGCGATTTCGAGCGCCTGAACGCGTACGGCCGGACCCTCAACCACGAGCTGTCCAACGAGCTCCGGGACCATGCCGACATCCAGCGGTACACGTTCTCCGGGCCGATCGAGATCGAGCTGACCCAGCAGGACGACCTCCCGACCGGTAAGTTCCGGGTGGTCAGTGCAACCGTCGGGACACCACAACGGCGGAGCCCGTCCTATGAGCAGCCCTACCAGCAGGAGCCCTACGTGCCGCCGAACGACGGCCAGACGGTGCTGCAGAGCGCCCCGGTCCCCCCACCGCCCGTACCGCAGCAGCCACAGCGCAGCGGCCACCCGCAGGTGATGCTCGAGGTCAACGGGCGTCGCCGTCCGGTCAACCCGCCGGGCGTCGTGCTCGGTCGTGGCACCGACGCGGACATCCAGATCAACGACCCCGGGGTGTCCCGGCGGCACGCGGAGATCCGGCTGATGCCCGAGGGCAACGGCGGGATCCGGGTGGTGCTGGTGGACCTCGGGTCGACCAACGGCACGCTGGTGAACGGCCGTCGGGCGGCCGAGGTCGAGCTGGTCGACGGCTCGACCGTGCGGATCGGCAACACCACCATGACGTTGCGGCTGGCGGACGAGCCGATGCCTCAGCCGCCGAGCAGCGGGTGGTGACCGCACCACCATGTCGGAACTGACGCTGACCCTGATCAAACTGGGGTTCCTGGCCCTGCTGTGGATGTTCGTCCTGGCCGTGCTGTCCGTGATTCGCTCCGACCTGTTCGGGGCGAAGGTGGACAGCCGGGCCGCGGCGGCCGTCGTACCGGCCACGGCCCGGACCCCGAAGCCGGCCAAGCCGGCGAAGAAGCGCAAGGGCCTGCCCGGCTCGGTGACGATCGCCGACGGGCCGCAGGCCGGGGTCGGCGCGACCCTGGTCGAGGAGCCCGTCGTGATCGGCCGTGGTTCGGACTGCCAGATCCGGCTCGACGACGACTACTCCTCCACCCGGCACTCGCGGCTGTTCCTGTCCGAGGGTCAGTGGTGGGTCGAGGATCTCGGCTCCACCAACGGGACGTACCTGGACGGCCAGCGGGTGACCCGCCCGGTGCCGGCCGAGATCGGTGGCTCGATCCGGATCGGCCGGACGACGCTGAACATCGCGAAGTAGGCCTGCCTCGATGACCCTGTCGCTCGACTACGCCGCACTGTCCGATGTCGGACGGGTGCGCCGCAACAACGAGGACTCGGCGTACGCCGGTCCGCACCTGCTGCTGCTCGCCGATGGAATGGGTGGCGCGGCGGCCGGTGAGGTGGCCAGCGCGGCGGCGGTCCAGGTGATCCGGCGGCTCGACACCGCCACCATCGGCGGCGAGGACATGATCGAGGCGCTGGCCGGCGCCGTACACCGGGCCAACGAGCGGCTGTCCGAGCTCGTCGAGGAGGACCCGGAGCGCGAGGGCATGGGCTCCACCGTGACCGCGCTGATGTTCGACGGTCAGCAGCTCGGCCTCGCCCACCTCGGTGACTCCCGGGCGTACCGGATGCGCGACGGCCTGCTCTACCAGCTCAGCCACGACCACACCTTCGTGCAGTCGCTGGTCGACGAGGGCCGGATCTCCCAGGAGGAGGCCTTCACCCATCCGCACCGCAACCTGATCCTGCGGGTGCTGGACGGCCGCCCGGACTCCGATCCCGACCTGCAGATTCTCGATGTCCGGGCGGGCGACCGCCTGATGCTGTGCAGCGACGGCCTGCCGGACTACGTCGCCGCCGAGGTGATCGCCGCCTCGATGGCCGACGGTACGCCGGACTCCGTCGTGGTCGAGCTGATCACCCACGCGCTCGAAGCCGGCTCGAACGACAACATCACCTGTGTCGTGGCCGACGTGGTCGAGACCGCACCGGCCAGCGGAACCACGCCGCAGCTGGTCGGGGCCGCTGCCGAGCTCGCTCAGGGCGGCACCGGTCGCGGTGAGGCGACCACGCTGGTCCCTGGTGGCAGCAACAGCGGTGGCAGCGGTCGCGGCCGGGCCCTCGACCCCGAGGAGCTGCGCTACGCGCCCCGCCCGCCGAAGCGGTTCCCCTGGCTTCGCCGGATCGTGGCCGTGGTGATCATCCTCGGTCTGCTCGGTGGGGCCGGCTGGATCGGGTACCGGTGGACCCAGGACCAGTACTACGTCGGCACCGACGGTGGCTTCGTGGCGATCTACCAGGGTGTGGACGCGGAGATTCCCGGCCTGAACCTGACGAAGGTGTACGAGAAGCAGCAGTTGCAGGTGGACAAACTTCCGACGTACAACCGCCAGCAAGTGGAGAGCAACATCGAGGCTGACGATCTGTCCGGCGCCCGCGCGATCGTGAGCGAGCTGCAGCGCACTGCTGAAGAGTGCGCCAAGAAGCTCACGCCGACGCCCAAGCCGAGCACGACGCCCACCAAGCCACCGGCCTCGAAGGCACCGGTCTCGAAGGCACCGACCACCGCGCCGACGAAGACCCCGTCCGGTACGCCGAGCACTCCGGCCGGCGAAGCCAACCCGGACGACTGCGACGGCGTCCGATGAGTATTGCGTCCACCTCGGTCATCCAGATCATCCCGCGCACCCGGCGCGGGGTGGAGCTGTTCCTGCTCCTGATCGCCGTCGGGATCTCGGTCGGCGCCTATGTGAACATCGGCATCACCGCCCAGGGCGGTGTCCCGGCCAGCACCGGTTGGTACGCCGCCGGGATCGGCCTGCTCGCGTTGATCGCCCACCTCGTGCTGCGCTTCCGGGCGCCGTACGCGGACCCGGTGATCCTGCCGTGCGCAGTCCTGCTGAACGGGCTCGGCGTGGCGATGATTCACCGGATCGACCTCGGGCTGACCTCGATCGGCCGGACCAAGGGCGTTCCGTTCGCACCACAGCAGATCACCTGGACGGCGGTCGGCGTGCTGCTGTTCGTCGCAGTGATCATCGTGATCCGCGACCACCGCCGGCTGCAGGCCTTCACCTACACCCTCGGCCTGGTCGGCCTGGTGCTGCTCATCCTGCCGCTGATCCCGGGCATCGGCGCGAACGTCAACGGCGCCTCGATCTGGATCCGGGTCGCCGGGATGTCGTTCCAGCCGGGTGAGTTCGCCAAGGTCTGCCTGGTCATCTTCTTCGCCGGCTACCTGGTCGTGAAGCGCGACGTGCTCACCCTGGCCGGCCGCCGGTTCCTCGGTCTCGACCTGCCGCGGGCCCGCGACCTCGGGCCGATCCTGATCGCCTGGCTGGTCAGCCTGGGCGTCCTGGTCTTCGAGAGCGACCTCGGTTCCTCGCTGCTGTTCTTCGGCCTGTTCCTGTTCCTGCTGTACGTCGCGACCGAGCGGGCCGGCTGGCTGATCATCGGCGGCCTGCTGTTCGTGGCCGGCGCGTACTTCGCCTACCAGACCTTCGGGCACGTCACCAAGCGGATCAACGACTGGCTGGACCCGTTCTCGATCGACGGCGGCCAGATCGCGGTCGGCCTGATGGGCCAGGCCTGGGGCGGCGTCCTCGGCCGCGGCCTCGGTCAGGGCCAGCCGCACCTGACCCTGTACGCGAACAGCGACATGATCATCTCCTCGATGGCCGAGGAGCTCGGCCTGACCGGACTGATCGCGATCCTGCTCGTCTACACGCTGATCATCGAGCGCGGTCTGCGGACCGCGCTCGGCTGCCGGGACATCTTCGGCAAGCTGGTCGCGACCGGTCTGGCGATGTCGTTCTCGCTGCAGGTCTTCGTGATCGTCGGTGGCGTCACCGGCCTGATCCCGCTGACCGGTCTGGCCACCCCGTTCATGGCCCTGGGCGGTACGTCGCTGGTCGCGAACTGGGCGATCATCGCCCTGCTGCTGCGGATCAGCGACCAGGCCCGCCGCCCCCAGACTCCAGCCGCCCCAGTGTCCGACGAAACGATCGCGATGGCGGTGCAGAAGCAGTGAATGCGGCAATCCGAAAACTAGCGGTGGCAGCGATGGTGCTGATGCTCGCCCTGATGGCGAACTCGACGTACCTGCAGGCCTTCCGGTCCAACGAGCTCAACGGCCGCAACGACAACAAGCGGGTCCGGGACTCCCAGTTCTCGGTCGACCGCGGCCCGATCCTGATCGGGAACACCGCGATCGCGTCGAGCAAGCCGTCCGACGACCGGTTCAAGTACCAGCGCACCTACGCCAACGGACCGGTCTACGCCCCGGTCACCGGGTACTACTCCTACCTGTTCGGCCGGGCCGGCATCGAGCTCAACCAGAACTCGGAGCTGAACGGTTCGGACCCGTCGCTGGCGTTCCGCCGGATCATCGACGTGATCAGCAACCGTCCGCAGCAGGGCGCCAGCGTGAGTCTGACGCTGAACGCGGCTGCCCAGCAGGCGGCGTACAAGGGACTGGCCGGCAAGACCGGTGCCGTGGTCGCGATCGAGCCGAAGACCGGCAAGGTCCTGGCGCTGGCGACCACGCCGTCGTACGACCCGAACCAGCTGGCCGGGCACGACCTGAGCAAGGTCTCGGAGACCTGGAAGAAGCTCAGCGACGATCCCGCCAAGCCGACTCTGAACCGGGCTGCCCGCGAGACCTACCCGCCCGGCTCGACGTTCAAGCTCGTCACCGCCGCGGCCGCGCTCTCCAGCGGCAAGTACACGCCGGAGACCAAGGTCAACTCACCGGCCGAGCTGCCGCTCCCGCAGACCACTACCCCGTTGGTGAACGAGGACCGGAAGAACTGCGGCGGCAGCAACAACGCGACCCTGACGATCGCGCTGCGCTACTCGTGCAACACCGCCTTCGGCAGCGTCGGCCTCGACATCGGCGCGGACGCACTGCGCGAGCAGGCCGCGAAGTTCGGCTTCGGCGAGCGTCAGCTGCCGGAGCTGTCCGGCGTCGCCAGCGCGTTCCCCGGCGACCCGAACCCGCCGCAGACCGCGCAGTCCGCGATCGGCCAGTTCGACGTCCGCGCGACGCCGCTGCAGATGGCGATGGTCGCCGCCGGGATCGCGAACAAGGGCGAGGTGATGAAGCCCTACCTGGTCCAGAGTGTGAAGACCGCGAACCTGAAGACGGTCTCCGAGACCAAGCCGGAGTCGCTGCACCAGGCCGTGACGCCGGAGGTCGCCGCGCAGCTGACCGGCATGATGATCGACGTCGTCAAGAACGGCACCGGTAAGAAGGGCCAGATCGACGGCATCGAGGTCGCCGGCAAGACCGGTACGGCGCAGACCTCGCCCGAGCGCCCGCCGTTCGCCTGGTTCACGGCGTTCGCACCGGCCAACGACCCGCAGATCGCGGTCGCGGTGATGATCGAGTCGGCCGACGTCGCGCGCAACGACATCGCCGGTGGCGCGCTGGCCGCACCGATCTCGAAAGCGGTGATGGAGGCGGTGCTCCAGCGATGAGCACCATACGGAATGATGCGTGCACAGAGCGTCTTTCCAACGGGGATCCACTGGTGGCGGCCGCTACCGTGGGCAAATTGAGTGTGTTTCCGGACAGGTTGGAAGGCTGAGGTCATGACATCGCAGGCACGTCTCGTCGGCGGCCGGTACGAAGAAGGCGAACCGCTCGGCCGCGGCGGCATGGCCGAAGTGCGCCGGGGGATCGACAACCGGCTCGGCCGAGCCGTCGCGATCAAACGGCTGCGGGTCGACCTGGCCAGCGACTCGACCTTCCAGGCGAGATTCCGGCGGGAGGCCCAGTCGGCCGCCTCGCTGAACCACCCGACCATCGTCTCGGTCTACGACACCGGCGAGGAGCCGGACCCGAACGGTTCCGGCATCACCATCCCGTACATCGTGATGGAGCTGGTGACCGGCAAGACCCTGCGTGACCTGATCCGCGAGGGCCGCAAGATCATGCCCGAGCGCGCCCTGGAGATCACCTCCGGTGTGCTCGAGGCGCTCGACTACAGCCACCGGGCCGGCATCGTGCACCGCGACATCAAACCCGGCAACGTGATGCTGACCCCCCAGGGTCAGGTCAAGGTGATGGACTTCGGTATCGCCCGCGCGGTCGCCGACACGACGTCGGACATGACCCAGACCGCGGCCGTCATCGGTACGGCGCAGTACCTGTCGCCCGAGCAGGCCCGCGGTGAGACCGTGGACGCCCGCTCCGACCTGTACTCGACCGGCTGCCTGCTCTACGAACTGCTCGTCGGCCGGCCGCCGTTCGTCGGTGAGTCGCCGGTGTCGGTGGCCTACCAGCACGTCCGGGAGCAGCCGCTGCCGCCGTCGTCGTTCGACCCCGACATCCCGCCGGAGGTCGACGCCGTCGTCCTCAAGGCGCTGGTGAAGAACCGCGACGAGCGCTACCAGAGCGCGAACGAGATGCGTCAGGACCTGCACCGCGTGCTCGCCGGCCAGCAGGTGACCGCGCCGATGGCCGCGGTCGCCGAGACCCGCGCGATGGCTCCGACCAGGGTCGCGCCGGCCGCGGCGACCCAGGCGTTCCGGCAGACCAGCGACGACCTGCTGCCGCCCGGTGGTGGTGACGACGAGGTCGCGGACGCCCGGGCCCGCCGCAACCGCGGGCTGGCCTACTTCCTGCTCGGCCTGGCGATCGTCGCGATCGCGATCGGTGGCTACGCGCTGATCAACCACCAGAACAAGCAGAACGACAACCCCGGCGCCGGCTCATCCAACACCCCGGCGGCGAACAAGGTCGCCGTACCGGACGTCAGCGGGCTGACCACCGCGCAGGCCACCGCGAAGCTGGCGGAGGTCAAGTTGGTGTTCGCGCAGGGTGACTCGGTCCCCAGCTCGACCGTCGACAAGGGCAAGGCCATCTCGTCCACGCCGGCCGCCGGTGTGGAGGCCGAAGAGGGCTCGACCGTCACGGTGGTGTTCTCCACCGGTGCGCAGTCCTTCGCGGTGCCGGACGTGATCGGTTTGTCCGAGGGCAAGGCCCGCTCCAAGATCGAGAGCGCGCCCGGTGATCTCAAGGTCGCGGACAAGAATGTCGAGCAGGACTCCGACAAGCCGGCCGGCACCGTGCTCGACATCAGCCCGGACCCGGGCAAGCGGTACGCATCCGGTACGACGTTCACGCTGACCGTGTCCAGCGGCAAGGTGATGGTCGAGGTACCGAACCTGCTGACCGCGTCGGCTGACGACGCGATCGCCCAACTGAAGGCCAAAGGCTTCGTCCCCGGCCAGAAGTACGGCGAGGACCCGAACTCGCCCGACGGCACCGTGCTCGCGCAGAGCGTCGAGGGTGGCAAGACGGCACCGAAGGGCAGCACGATCACGCTGACCATCAACCGGCTGCCCGAGGGTGACCCGAGCGGTGATCCCAGCGGCGACCCGTCCGGTGACCCGAGCAACCCGACGAACACGCCGATCATCGGCGGCTGACCCAGCCCGGAACATGACGAAGGCCTCGCCACTACGGCGAGGCCTTCGGTCTGTTCGGGGTCAGCTGACGAGCGGGGCCATGCCGGCCGAGCGCTCGACCGCCTCGGGGTCGCCGCACATCTCAAGCCAGTTGGCGAGCATCCGGTGGCCGCCCTCGGTGAGCACGGACTCCGGGTGGAACTGGACGCCCTCGACCGGCAGGTCGCGGTGCCGGGCGGCCATGATCACACCGGCCTCGGTCCGAGCGGTCACCTGCAGCTCATCGGGCACGGTGTCCTGCTCGATGGCCAGCGAGTGGTACCGGGTCGCGGTGAACGGCGACGGCAGCCCGCTCAGCACGCCGGCGCCCTCGTGGAACACCTGGCTGGTCTTGCCGTGCAGCAGCTCATCCGCGCGGCCGACGACACCGCCGTACGCGACGCCGATCGCCTGCAGCCCGAGGCAGACGCCGAAGATCGGCACCTGGCCGCCGGCCTCCTTGACGATGTCCACACAGGCACCGGCCTCTTCCGGGGTCCCGGGACCGGGGGAGAGCAGCACCCCGTCGTACGCCGTGACCTGGTCAGGGGTGACCTCGTCGTTGCGCAGCACAATGGTCTCGGCCTGCAACTGCTGCAGGTACTGCACGAGGTTGTAGACGAACGAGTCGTAGTTGTCGACGACGAGGATCCGCGGCATGCGGTCCATTCTGACAGGCTCAGCGGCCGCCCGTGGCCGTCGGGCTCACGGTCGGTGTCCGGTCGAACCCGGGCACGGCCGCGCTCTGCAGGTCCAGGGTGCCTTCGTAGGCCGGCATCGCGATCGCCGACTCGGACTTCACGTCGTACCCGAGCTGGAACTTCACCACGTAATCCTGCAGGTTCTCGATGTACTTCGAGTCGTCCAGCGCCTGCTGCAGCTTCCGCCGGTCACCGATCGCCGTGATCTTGTACGGCGGGAGATACGGAACGCCGTGGAGGACGACCGAGTTGCCGACGCACTTGATCCCGGTCGTCGAGATGACCCGGTGGTTCTGAATCGAGAGCGCCTCCGCGCCACCGGCCCAGAGCGCGTTCACCACGGCCTGGATGTCCTGCTGGTGGATGACCAGCCAGTCGGCGTCGACATCCGGATTGTCCCGGACCACTTCCTTCGGCGCGTCCTTGAGCGTCACGGTCAGCCCGGGCCCGGTCACCGGCGTGATACCGACCGCGTCGGAGAGGTTCTTGAGCCGCTGGGCCACCTTCGGATCGATCGAACCCTGCTGCGCCTGCAGCTTCTCGATGTCCTGGGTGAGCGTCGCGTGCTGGCGGACCAGGGCCGCGCTGCGGCGGCTCTGCTCCTCCACCAGCCCGGCCAGGGTGGTGTTCCGGCTGGGGCGCAGATCGGTCCCGCGGGCGCTGGTGGCACTGGTCGCGAACAGCAGACCGGCGCACAGCAGGGCCAACGGCACCCCCGCCCGCCACAGCGAAATCCGTTTCAACTTACGCACCAGTCACCTCCAGATCGCTCTCTGCACTACGCTAACCCGGGACCGGACCCGACAGGTCCGTGCCTCCTGGCCCTCAACAGGTGTCGCGGGGCGACGTAGCTTGAACGATAGCGGTGTCCAGGTGCGTGCATCGGGGTGCTTGGTCAGTGGCCTCGATGCGGAGCATCGTGGGCGCTGGACAAGTGCCGCGAGGTGCGTGCCTGGGCGCCGGTAGCGTCAAGTTACGTCGCTCCGTGACACCTAAGTCAGCTTATGCGTCCTTACAAGGAGTTCAGCCGTGCCCGAGTCGAGCAGCCGTAACAAGAAGAAGACCGAGAAGGTCAAGACCGAGAAGACGCCGAAGCAGCCGCGCACGCAGAGCCGGGTGTGGGTGGCTCCGCTGATGCTGGCTTCCTGGCTGCTCGGCCTCGCCTGGCTGGTCGTCTTCTACGTCGCCGGCCAGGACGTGCCGCTGATGAAGGACCTCGGCAACTGGAACCTGCTGGTCGGCATGGGCCTGATCGCGCTGGGCTTCGTCGTCTCCACCCAGTGGGTCTGACCTCCTCCTGAATCACGAACCTCAGCCGGTGACCGAGCGCACCGTGCCGAGGTTCGTGGCGAACTGACTGAACACGGGCGCGAACTGCGCCCAGCTCGGCGGAGTCTCCGGGTTGAACGCGAAGACCTGCTTCGCCCGTACGGCGGGCAGCCGGGCGAACGTCGGGTACTTGGCCGCGTCGGTGAGATACGGCTCGGTGTTGCGCCCGTCGTACAGGATGACGTCGGCGGGGTACTTGTCGGCGAGCTCCCAGGACACGCTCTCCCAGGTCGGCTTGGCCGGGTCGACCTTGGGGACGACGAACCCGACGCCGAGCTTCTGCAACTGGGACAGCCCCATGAACGCGGCCGGGTTGCCGAAGTAGAGGCCGTCGGCACCCCCGGACAGGAACAGGACCTTGAGTCCCTTCTGCCGCGTGGCCTGGTCGGTGACCGCCTTCGACGCGGCGTCGAACTCCTCCTTGGCCTTGACCACCGGCGCGGCCTTCAGGTCGGCGCCGAGCGCGGCCGCGAGCGCGGCGTACCGGTCGATCACGGTGTCGACGGAGTGCAGCTGGTGCTCGATGCCGAGCGACGGGCAGATCGCCGCGATCGCGGCGGACGATTCCTTCGGCACGTACCAGAGCTCCGTCTTGAGGTAGGTCGGCGCGATCAGCAGGTCGGGCTTCAGCGCGGCGAACTTCTCCAGGCCGAACTCGCCGTACGTCTCGCTGATCGAGGTCACCTTGGTGACGTCGACGTCGCCGGCCAGGTCGGAGGCGGTGCCGTCGGGCTTCTTGGACTGGCCGAACGTGCCGACCGGGCGCAGGCCGAGGTCCCACAACGCGGCGGCGGACGAGAGCTGGGCGACCAGCGCCGCCGGGCGGGACGGCCGGGTGATCTTCACCCCGCGGTCGTCGGTGAACTCCCACGGGCCGGTCGCCGCCGGCGGCTGGTCCTTCGAGTTCGAGCAGGCGGTGAGCACGACGGCTCCCGCTCCGAGCAACAGGCTGCGCCGGGAAAGCGCCATCGGGCCACTCCTTCACAGGGGAAAATAAGGCAAGCCTTACCTTAGATCACATCCGTTTGTCGGAGTTATCCACACCCGTATCCCCAGCTGTGCACACCGTTTTGGCCGACTTATCCCCAGGTTGAACCCAGGTTTTCCACCGTTTCCACCGCAAACTGGCCGAAATCTGTGGATAAAACGCGTTTGGGCGTCGACTGTTTCCACACCGTTCATCTCGATCTGGCGCTCTACGTACAGCTATGCGTATAGTTGTACTTATGCCGAACAAGACGATCTATGTGTCGGACGACGACCTGGCGCTCTACAAGCGCGCGCAGGAACTGGCCGGCAACCTGTCCTCGGCGATCTCGATCGCCCTGCGCAAGTACGTCGAGCTGGAGGAAGGCCGGCTCGCGGGGTACGACGAGATCACCGTCCGGGTCGGTCGCGGCTCCGGACGTAAACAACGGTTCTCCGGAGTGCTGCTCGCCGAGGGTGGCCGATCCAGCAGTTCCGGTTACGAGGCCTTCAAGGTGTACCGCAGCCGGACCGGAAAGTTCGTGCTGCACGCCGATCGCAGTGCGCAGTACACGCAGAGCGGTGACGACGAGAAGTACCTGACCGGCTGGCGCTCCTGGGTCGGCAACTGGAGCACCGACCAGTCCTGGAGCATGGCCCAGGGCGAAGCAACCCTCGAGGTCGTCGACACCGTCGAGGAGCTACGAGACCTGATCCCCGAGGACCTCTACGCGCTGGTCGAGATGGCCGCCGACCAGCCCGCGGTGGAGGACCTCGACATCTAGTCCCCACACCCCCACGCCGATACCTCCCCGGTAGCTCGGCTGATCCCGCACACCCTCTTTCACCCACACCACACCCAGGGCGGCGCCAGCCTGCCCGGAAACAGGAACAGTCATGCCCGCAGCGATCGAAGCCCTCGGACTGCACAAGTCCTACGGCGACAAGCTCGTCCTCGACGGTATCGACCTGACCGTTGCCCAAGGCACCATCTTCGCCCTGCTCGGGCCGAACGGCGCCGGCAAGACGACGGCGGTCCAGATCCTGTCCACCCTGATCACCGCCGACGCCGGCCAGATCCGGGTGGCCGGACACGACCTGTACGCCGATGCGGACGCCGTCCGCGCCGCGATCGGGGTCACCGGCCAGTTCTCCGCGGTCGACGGTCTGCTGACCGGCCGGGAGAACCTGATCATGATGGCCGACCTGTACCACCTCGGCCGCGTGGCCGGGCGGGAGCGGGCGGACCAGCTGCTCGAGCAGTTCGACCTGGTCGACGCCGGATCGAAGCTCGCGATGACGTACTCCGGCGGCATGAAGCGCCGGCTCGACCTGGCGATGACGCTGGTCGGCCGTCCGCAGATCATCTTCCTCGACGAGCCGACCACGGGTCTCGATCCGCGCAGCCGGCACAGCATGTGGACGATGATCCGGGAGCTCGTCGCCGGTGGCGTCACCGTCATGCTCACCACGCAGTACCTGGAAGAGGCCGACCAGCTGGCCGACAGGATCGCCGTACTGGATCACGGTCGCCTGGTCGCGCAGGGAACGCCGGAGGAGCTCAAGCGGCTCGTGCCCGGCGGACACGTCCAGCTCCGGTTCAACTCGCCGGACGACTTCACTCGCGCTGGTCAGGCGCTGCCGACCGCGCTACCCAACCAGGACGCGCTGACGCTGCAGGTGCCGAACGACGGCAGCGTGCACGCGCTGCGCGATCTGCTGGCCCGGATCGAGAACGCCGCGGTCGACGTCAGCGAACTCACCGTCCACACCCCCGACCTCGACGACGTGTTCTTCGCCGTCACCCACTCCGAAGAGAAGGTAGCCCGCTGATGAGCACCACGTCGTACGCCCTGGCCGACACCGGCACCATGCTGCGCCGCAACCTGCGGCACTCGCTGCGCTATCCGTCGCTCGCGATCGGTGCCGTCGGAATGCCGATCATCATGCTGCTGCTGTTCGGACTCGTCTTCGGCGACACCTTCTCGGCCGGGATCGGCGGTGGCGGGTTCGACTACCTCAACTTCCTCACGCCGGGTCTGCTGCTGATGTCGATCGCGTCCGGGACGATGTCACCTGCGATCGGCGCGGCTGTGGACATGACCGAGGGCATCGTCGCCCGCTTCCGCACGATGGCGATCTACCGGCCGTCCGTGCTGGCCGGGCACGTGCTGGGCAACGTCGTACTGACCACCATCAGCCTGGCCTTCGTGATCGGCTTCGCGATCCTGATCGGGTTCCGCCCGAACGCCTCGCTGGTGGACTGGCTGCTGGCCGCCGGGTTGCTGATCCTGGTGACCATCGCGCTCACCTGGTTCGCGATCGCGCTCGGCCTGATCAGCAAGACCGCCGAGGGTGCGAGCAACATCGTGCTGCCGATCAGCTTCGTGCTGCCCTTCCTCAGCAACACCTTCCTGCCGCTGGAGTCGATGCCGAGTGGCATCCGGTGGTTCGCCGAGTACCAGCCGTTCACACCGATCATCGAGACGCTGCGGCACCTGCTCGTCGGTGCGCCGGCCTCCGCGGGCTCGGGCTGGCTCGCGATCGCGTGGTGTGTCGCGATCACGATCGTCGGCTACTTCTGGGCGCAGAAGAGCTACAACAAGGGCACGGCGGCCTGAGGTCAGGAGGGTGCGCCGAGTTGGTTGGCCCGGGTGCGGACGTGGGCGGGGACCAGCAGGTCGCAGTCGGAGTTGGTGATCGGCTCGTCGGCGACGACCCGGAGCGGGACGACGCCGGTCCAGTGCGGCAGGTCCACGTCCTCGGGTTCGTCGTTCGCCTCACCGGAGCGCGTCTTCACGGACGCTTCGGTGAGGTCGAGCGCGAGGACCGACGTCTTGGCCAGCTCCTTGCGGTTCGGCGCCCTCGTGCCGGAGGAGCGGCCAGGGACCAGGTGGTCGACGATCCGGTTCAGGCCGTGCAGCTTCTCGTCAGGGTCGGTGATCAGCCGCGGTACGCCGAAGATCACCGCCGACCGGTAGTTGACCGAGTGATGGAACGCGGAGCGGGCGAGCACCAGCCCGTCCGCATGAGTGACCGTCACGCACACCGTCTGGTCGGGCGCGGCAACCACGCTGCGCGCCGCCACTGAGCCGTGCAGGTACAACGTCCCATCCGGTCCGCGGTCGAGGTCCACGCCGTACGCGGTCGGTAGGACCAGCGGTACGCCGTCGACCACGACTCCGAGGTGGCAGAACATCCCCTCGGCCAGCACGTCGTACAGGGCCTCTCGCTCCGTCGCGGCACGCTCCTTGCTCCGGCGCAGTGAGGTGCGGGCAGTCGGCTGCAGCGGCGTCGTCGTGGTCATGTGTCCAGCGTGACGGCCGGAGTGGCATGCTGGCACGGTCCATTCCCGCGCGAATCGAGTAGTCCATTCGTGGAGAGTTCACTCCCGCTCGTCATCGACCGCAGTGCTGGAGCGGCGCTGCATCTGCAGCTGGCCGAGCAGTTTCGGGCGGCGGTGGTGGACGGCCGCCTGCAGGCTGGGCACCGGCTGCCGTCGACGCGGGAGTTGGCGCGACAGCTCTCGGTGTCGCGGGCGGTGGCGCAGTCGGCGTACGACCAACTGCATGCGGAGGGCTGGATCGAGGGGCGGACCGGGGCGGGCACCTTCGTCACGGATGTCGCGCCACTGCGGCCGGCCGAGCCTCGCCGTACGACGGTCCGCCCGGCGCCTTCCTCTGAGCTGCTCACGCTGCGTCCCGGCATCCCGTTCATCGACCCGACGCCGGATCCGGGTTGGCGGCGCGCCTGGCGTGACGTCTCCGCCCAGTCGCCACCTCGTGGGTACGACGATGCTGCCGGCCTCCCCGCATTACGGAGCGCGCTGGCCGAGCATGTGGGCCGGGTGCGCGGGATCGCGTGCGGACCGGAGAACATCCTGATCACGAACGGAACCGTGCACGGGTTGCGGCTGCTGCTCGCGGTGACGCGGCAGCCGGGGGACCGGATCGCGATCGAGGACCCGGGGTATCTGAACGCGGTCGCCGCCGCGGAAGACCACCGGCTCGAGATCGTCGACGTACCGGTCGATCGGGACGGGCTGCAGGTGTCGGCGCTCACCGACGATCTGCCCGCGGTCTATGTGACGCCGTCGCACCAGTATCCGCTCGGCGGCCGACTACCCGTTGCCCGACGCAACGAGTTGATCCGGTGGGCACGCCGTACCGGCGCGATGCTGATCGAGGACGACTACGACAGCGAGTTCCGCTTCGACGTCGCCCCACTGCCGGCGCTCGCGCAGCTCGACCTGGATCGCGTCGTCCACCTCGGCACGCTCTCCAAGACACTCAGCCCGGCACTCCGCCTCGGCTGGCTCGTCGCCTCCGAAACCACCGTCGACCGCCTCGCCACCTTCCGCGCGAACTCCGGCGACTGGCCCGGCTGGCCGATGCAGGCCGCCCTCCTCGCCATGCTCCGCGACGGCTACCTCGACCACGCCATCCGCAAACACAGACGCCGGTACGCCGAACGCCGTACCCGCATGTGTTCCGCCCTCGAGCCGTACGGCCGAGTCATCGGCCAAGACGCCGGTCTGCACATCACGCTGCTCCTGCCCCACCACGTCGACGACCGCAAAGTCTCTGCCCAGGCTCGCGAAGCCGGTGTCGCCGTAGCGCCGCTCTCCGACTACCGCCGCTCCGTCCCAGGCCCGCCCGGCCTCGTCATCGGCTACGCCACCCCCACCACCGAAGACCTCCACAAAGCCCTCTCGATCCTGACCGAAGTCCTCAACCGCTAGCGTCCGAAAACACGCCGACCACGTACTGCAAACCTTCGGACGCTAACGGCTTGTGGTGCCCCTGCGACCTGTCACTCTCACTGCATGAATCGACGCCCAGCACTCGCGCTCATCGCGCTCACTGTTCCCCTCTTGATGCCTCAGGCCGCTCACGCCGCAGTTGCGGAGCCGTGTCTGCAGCACCCGTTGCCGACGATCGCCGGGCTGCAGTGGCAGCACCCGGACGCGGCCGCACCGGCTGGGCGTTTCCTGGTGGGGCGCGGCTTCCGGGCCGGTGTAGGTGACACGCTGGTGCGCTGGCACGACGGCGTACCCGCCGAGGTCGGTATCACCGATCCTGACGGGCTGACCGTCGACGATGTGAGTGACGACGGTCAGATCGTGTTCAATCGGCTGTCCCCGTCGATCAGCTTCCGCTACCGCGACGGCTCCGCGGAACAGCTCCCGGTCGCCTCCGGGTGGGCGATCGCGCAGGCCGGCAAGATCGACAACGCACACGGCGTGATCATCGGCCGCGTCCTCGACGCCGGCCAGTCGACGCAGCGCGCGGTCAAGTGGACCGCAACGAACCAGGTCCAACTGCTCGCCGCCCCGGCCGGGTTCACGGAGTCGATCGCCTCCGACATCGCCGACGACGGCACGATCGTCGGCTCGGTGATCAACCCCGCGGCGAACCCCGAGGACCCCTCAGACATTCGCGCGGCCTACTGGCGCCCGGACGGCACCGTCGTCGTACTGCCGAAAGCATCCACCGCCACCAGCACCAACGCGACCTCCATCAGCAACGGCGTCATCTACGGCCTCCAGGACAGCCAGCCCGTCAGCTGGCCGCTTGGCTCCACCGAACCCCCGGCACCGACCCCAGCACCCCCGATCGACACCAACGCCAACGGCACCGCCCTCTACCCCGACCGAGTCGTCCAGCCCGCCAAGGGCGAGCGCCTCCTCGAAACCAAAGACGACACCATGCCCGGCAGCAACCACGCCCTAGGCCTCACCACCGACGACCAGGTCCTCGGCTGGATCGACGACGCCAACCTAACGCCCACCCGCTGGGACTGCAGCTAGGACCTACGCCGACCGAGCTCCCCGGAACTGGTCGAGATTGAGCTCGACCTCCATCCCGTTGAGGACGGCCACAATCCGGGGCTGCTCGGCCCCCGTCGCGTGCAAGTAGTCGGCCAGCGTGGACAGCAGCATGTCGTGATGCCGCTCCAGACGGGAAACCACCGCCTGGCCGACACCAAGCTTCGCCGCCAACTGAACCTGCGTCAGATCGCTGGCCCGCCGGATCATCGCGAGGTTCTCGGCGTACAGCCGATCCATCTCGCGCATCTCGTCCCGGATCTTGGCGACATCTGCCGCGATCTCCGGATCGGCGAGCACCTCGTTCAGATAGTCGTTGCCACGCTCAAAGCCAGCTGGGGCAGTCTCGTCGGTCATGCCTGTCCCCTCATCTTTTCTCGTTTCCATTGGTCGATGAGCCCATCGGCTCGTGCCCCGACGGAGTTGTAGAACACATCGCCGATCCGGGCCTTGTCACCTGCGAACACCGCAACGACCACCGTGTCCGAACCTGGTGGGAACCAGCAGATGAGGCGGATGGCGATGCCTGCGTGATACGGATGTGACACTCTCCAGAGCGGGTAGCGTTTGGACTGCCGAACCCACCGAAGTGCCGCTGTTTCGGTGTCGGGGGTGGGCACTTCCTCGAGTTCTTGGAGAACAGCGAGCTCTGCGGAGACCAGACGGACTGCCTGTTTCGCACGTTCATCCCCCTTCGCCGCTCGAGCCTTAAGGTCACGGAACCATATGCCGAAATCGGCCGGCCAATCGATCTGCACCGGCCTACTATGACAGGAATACCATATGGTGACCAAATCATATCGGTAACGCCTGTGGATAACCAGGGACTCCCTGAATCGTTACTCGCACACTATGGGTCGGCCACCCGACCAGGTGAGTTGGGTGATGTGCATGCTGCGGTCCAGCAGAGCCAGTCGCGGAAGGGGGAAGCGTCGATGGAGCCGCCCTCGTCCGCTTGGCTGATCAGGGGACTTGGAGATTTGTCGACATAGGGACCTTCGGGTTCGCGGCGGCGGCGACTCCGTGTCACTTGCTTTCGTAGAACCGCAGGTAGTCGAACGTCGCCACCGGCGGCGGGTTCGCGCCGGTGAACTCGCCGTGGGCGAAGAGACCGAGCTTCGCCGGCGCCGACAGCACCCACGACGCACCCCAGGTCCAGTGCTTGCCGTCAACGCTCGTGCCCGCCTGGTAGACGTGCTCACCAGCCGCGTTCTTGTGGTACGCCAGCCGCATCCACTGCGTCGGCGCCGACCGCCCGATCGCGGCACCGCCGTAGCTCGTCGCACCGTCCGACGCCCGCGCCACCAACTCACGCCCGTACTCGATCTGCCGCGTCTTCCAGATCGCCACGTTCCCGAGCCGCGCGAAGTCGTTGTCGTTCAGGTACGCGATCATCCCGGCCTGCTGGTAATTGCGAACATCCCCTGACCCCGTATCGAGGTGCAGCTTCGTCTCCGCGATCCACCTGTCCCCAGCAGGCGTGTTGTGGAACAGCAACCCCGCGTTGTTTCCAGAGCCGACCAGGTCCGCGTTCTCCAGCGGCCACGACAACTTGCCATCGGCAACGACTGTCTTCGCATCCGGACGCACCCATGACCAGTCCGCACCCAGCGGCCCATCAAAGTCATCCCGAGCCAGCAGCTTCCCGGTCTCCGGTACGGCGGCCAACCGTCGTACCGGCGTTGCCACCGAACGCACGGTCAGGTTGTCGATCTCGGCCGAACCAAGCCACCGCACTGGCGCTGCACTCAGCTTCAACCCCGGTACGACGAGCTGTGCCTCGGCGTACACGTCTCCGAGCCCGGCGTCGTTCACCCGCGCGGTCACCGTGGAGCCCGACACCTGGACGACCAGCTTGTTCCATTGCGAGCGGTCGAAGTCGGCCGGCAACGCAGCAGACGCCGTACGACGTCCTGCCACGACCGTCACCTTGCCCTGAGCCACGGTTGCCACAACCTGGTGACCACCGAGCGCCGTGCTGAACGAGGAGCCCAACCGAACGTCAGCCTCCACCCGCACCGAACCAGCCGCAGCGGACTTGCGGGTCTGCGCGACTCCGGAGATGGCAGCGGTCGGACCACCGAGCGCATCGCCTGGGCGCCTCGACGCCAGCGACAGACCGCCGGCCGGGTCAGTCGAGTTGATATCCAAACCCGATCCGGTGACAGGTGCCGGGACCGGAGCCTCGGACGGACCAGCACCCGCGCGAGTCCGCGGCCAGCCGTCGATCCAGTCGATGGTGTCGATCAGCATCGGCCGCCGGTTAATCCCGAACGGGTCGGTCAGCCAGGCCTGGTTGCGATCGATGGCGTGGTAGACGATGTGGTCCTGACCGGCCGCGTCGGTGATGAACGCGTGGTGACCAGGGCCGATCCACTTGTTGCCGTTCTGCGTGATGACCGTCGTACCGCCCACCCGCGACTCCGTCATCGCGACCCCGTCGGCATCCAGGAAAGGCCCGCGAGGGGAGCGAGACCGGCCGGCGAAGACCGAGTAGCCGGTAGTCGGGCCGGCGCAGCAGTTCATCGACGACGCCATCAGGTAGTAGTAGCCATCGCGGTAGACGACGTACGAGCCTTCGTAGCGGTCGCCGATCGTCACCTGCGTTGGTTCTCCGACCGCGTGCATTCCGTCCGCGGACAGTTCGGTGACCGAGATGCCGCCATAGAAGCCGCCGTAGTACATGTACCGCTTGCCGTCGGCCGCGGTCAGGAGCGCCGGGTCGATGGTGTTGTACCAGCCACCGTTCCCGTCCGACTTCGGCGTGACCACTGGACCGTCACCAGCGGTCCACGGCCCGGCCGGCGTCGGCGCAGTGGCCACGCCGATCGCGAAGTCGCTGCCGGGGTTGGCCTGAGTGTCCGTGACGGTGAAGTACATGACGTACTTGCCGTCGAAGTACCGGATGTCCGGTGCCCAGAAGAACGAGCCCGGTGCCGCCCAGGACGGCTTGGTCTGGTCGTTGAAGACCGTGCCCAGGTACTCCCAGGAGCTGAAGTCCTTGGTCCGGGCCATGTGCATCAGCCCGAACGGGCCGTTGGCAACGAGTGGGTCCGAGGTGGCGTAGGCGTACCAGTAGCCGTCCCGGCCCTGGATGATCGACGGATCGGCGAAGGTGTCGGCGAAGCTCGACGAGATCGCGTTGGTGGTGGTCGGCGCGGGCGGCGCCGCGCTGGCGGCCGTCGTACCGGCTGCTACCGCGGCGACAGCGAGTGCTGCCGCCAGAAGGCGTTTGGGAGGCACGGGCAGGGTCCCCTCTCGGATCACACGGTGAGCTGAATCAGATGCCACGAAGCCGGTGGCAGCGTGGCCGTGCAGACGCCGTCGACGATCTCGGTCCCCTCGATCACCCGGGGTACCACCCGGTCCGGATCGTCGGCCGTGTTCACGGCAGTGCGGTCGTCGTCGTACAGGGCGAGATGCTGAGCGACCTTCAGGCTGCCGACCGGGATCTCCAGGTCGACCTTGTCGGTCTCGCTCCGGTTCACCACGAAGATGGCGATCTCGCCGGTCTTCTCGTCGTACGTCGCTGTGCTCCAGAGCGCGGGGACGCGCCCGAACGCGGTCGTGTCGATCTCGGGTCCGTCGCTGATCGCGGTCTGCAGCACGGTCGGACCGGCGTACTTCGCGGTCAGAGCGAACGGGTGGAAGATGCTCTGCCGCCAGGAGCGGCCGCCGGCCTCGGTGCGGATCGGGCCGATCACGTTGACCAGTTGCGCAAGGCAAGCGATCTTCACCCGGTCCGCGTGCCGGAGCAGCGTGATCAGCAGGCTGCCGACCACGACCGCGTCGTCGACCGTGTAGGTGTCCTCGATCAGCGGGCCGACCTCCCGGATGCCGAGGCCGAGCTCACCGGGGAAGTCCTGCTGGCGCCAGACGTTCCACTCGTCGAAGGAGAGCGTGATCTCCTTCTGGCTGCGCTTGAGCGCCTTGACGTGGTCGGTGGTCGCGATCACCGACGAGATCATCCGGTCCATGTCCTCGGCCGCGGCCAGGAAGGTGGTCTGGTCGCCATCGCGGGGTTCGTAGTACGCGTGCAGGCTGATGTGGTCGACCAGCTCGTAGGTGCGCTCGAGGACGATCCGCTCCCATTCGCCGAACGTCGGCATCCCGGAGTTGCTGGACCCACAGGCGACCAGCTCGAGATCAGGGTCGACGCGGCGCATCGCGTTCGCGGTCTCCTCGGCCAGTCGCGCGTACTCGTCGGCGGTCTTGTGACCGATCTGCCAGGGGCCGTCCATCTCGTTGCCCAAGCACCAGACCTTGATCCCGTACGGCGCCTCGTGGCCGTTGGCGACCCGGCGGTCGGGGAGCTCGGTCCCGGCCGGCAGGTTGGTGTACGACAGCAGCTCGACGGCCTCCTTGATGCCGCGGGTACCGAGGTTGACCGCCCAGACGGGCTCGACCTCGGCCTTGCGGGCCCAGGCGACGAACTCGTCGGTGCCGAACTGGTTCGGCTCGATCGCCCGCCAGGCCAGGTCCAGCCGGCGCGGCCGCTGGTCCTTGGGACCGACGCCGTCCTCCCAGTCGTAGTTCGAGACGAAGTTGCCGCCGGGATAGCGAACGGCGGTCACGCCGAGCTCGCGGACCAGATCGAGCACGTCACCGCGGAACCCGTCCGCGTCGGCGGCCGGGTGACCGGGCTCGTAGATCCCGGTGTACACACAGCGGCCCATGTGTTCGACGAACGACCCGAACAACCGCCGGTCCACCGCGCCGACGACGAACGCCGGATCCACCACCAGCCGGGCCATGAAACCTCCAGTCAAGAGAGCATTACAACGTTTACCGTGGATTCTTACAACGATTGACATCCGCGGTAAAGGGCTCACCGTGCGCGAGCGTGGCACACTCGGGCGACAGGTCGGTGACAGGAGGTTCGGATGGCGACCAGGCTGAGCGATGTGGCGGCGCGGGCCGGTGTGTCGGTGAAGACGGTGTCGAACGTGATCAACGACTACCCGCACATCACCGCGCACACCCGGGCCAAGGTCGAGGCCGCGATCGCCGACCTGGACTACAAGCCGAACGTGAGCGCCCGGTCGCTGCGCAAGGGCCGCTCCGACTTCATCGCGCTGGCGATCCCGGAGATGGCGTCGCCGTACTTCGCCGAGCTCGGCGCCGCCTTCTCCCGGGCTGCCAAGAAGCGCGGGATCACCGTGCTGATCGAGCAGACCGAGGGCGAGCCGGCCGCCGAGCAGATGGTCCTGGACGGGATGCGCGGTCAGCTGATCGACGGCATCGTCTTCTCCCCGATCACCAGTACGCCGGCCAAGATCGGTGCCGCGGTGGGCAGCGGGAAGCCGCTCATCCTGCTCGGCGAGCGGACGACCGGCGGCACGTTCGATCACGTCGCCGTCGACTCGGTCCAAGCGGCGTACGACGCGACCACCCATCTCATCTCGCTCGGCCGAACGCGGATCGCGGCCATCGGAGTCGGTGGCGGCGGTGCCTCGGGGACAGGCGCCGTACGACGTCGTGGTTATCGGAAGGCTTTGAAGGCGGCCGGGCTCACACACGACCCGGCGCTTGAGCTGGCCGGCACCGGCTATCACCGGCTGGACGGTGCGGCCGCGATGCGCCAACTGCTGGAGCTGCCCGAGCCACCGGACGCTGTGTTCTGCTTCAACGACCTGCTGGCGCTCGGCGCCCTGCGCACGCTAGCCGACGCAGGTCTGTCGGTGCCGGACGATGTGGCCGTCGTGGGCTTCGACGACATCGAGGACGGCCGGTACCACTCGCCGTCCCTGACCACGATCTCGCCGAACAAGGAGTGGCTGGCCGACCAGACCGTCTCCCTACTGCTCGAGCGGATCGGCGGGAGCGGTGAGGCTGCACGTCGCAACCTCACCGTCCCTTACACACTTGAGATTCGCGAGTCGACTGCCGGTTAGAAGGCTGACGAACAGGTTGTGAGGTTCGCCGTCACGCTCGCGCCGCGGGCGACGGTGACCTGACGGGTCTCCAGCACCTGGCCGGTCGGGCGCTCACAGGTCAGCGTCCACGACTCGGTGCCGCCACCGTTCTGGATGGTGATCGGCCGCGTGGACGGGTTGGTGTGCCACGTGTAGGTCCCAGCCGCGGGCACCGTCATCGTGGTTTCGAGCGTGTCGGGCAGCAGCGTGCCGTTCCACGTCTTGGTGGTGAAGGACTTCTTCAACCGCAGTACGGCGCCGGCCGGGCCGGTGCCGGTGACGACCGAGTGCCGGGCCGGGTTGATGGTGGACTCGGCCGCGAGCAGGTACGCCTCACGGTTCCCCTTGCCCGCCGTACTGCCGGAGCCGTAGTACATGTTCACGACATTCGAGTACGCCGGGTGGAAGCTGCTCGCGCCGTGCTCGAAGGTGAACCCGAGCCCGCCGGTCGCATAGTACGACCAGTCCTCGGTGGTGCCGGTGGTGTCGTACAGCTCGTACGCCTTTTGGCTGGTGTAGCCGTTCTGCGCGGCCAACTGGTCACCGAGCGCCTTGTAGATCGTCTCGTCCGGAGTGTTCGCCGCACTGGCGTAGCCCGGCTCACGCAACACCAGGTTGGAGTAGGTGTGGTTGGTGATCAGCGTGGTGACCTGGTTCGCGGACACCAGCGCCTGGATGTTGCGGGTCTCCGGTTCACTGAACGCGCTCGCACCGCGGTAGGTCTCCGAGGTCAGGCTGGTCGACGCGCCTGGACCACCCCAGAAGCCCGAGTAGTTCCGGTTCGGGTCGGTACCGCGGGACTGGTTGGACGACTGCGCGCACTGGCCGGCGGTCGGGATCTGCCCGTTGGTGATCCGGCAGTTCTTCCGCTTCATCTCGTAGCCGAGGGTCCGGCTCAGGTTGAAGCCGTCCGGGTTCACCACCGGAACGATGATCACCTTGGACTTCTCCAGGATGTTCGTGATCCGGGTGTCGGTGCCGTCGTTCTTCAACAGGTCATAGGCGAACTCGATGGTCAGCTCACCCGACGGCCACTCGCGCGCGTGGTGCAGACCCATCTGCAGGAACACCGGCTTGCCGCTGCTGACCGCGACGTCGTGGGAGATCTCCAGACCCTGGACGCTGCGGCCCTCGAGCGACTTCTCCTTGAGGGTGATCAGCTTCGCCTTGGTCGGGTACTGCTGCGCCAGGCTCGCCAGGTCGTTGGTGAAGTCGGCCAACTGCCGGTACGCCGTTCTACCACTGGGCAAAGTGGCCAGGACGGCTTTGTTCTTCACCGCCTTGGCGTACTCGGCGTCAGCCTTCTCGCGCTCCCGGTCGGCGCCTTCCAGGTCGTCCTCCAGGACCGACCAAGTGAACCCGGCCAGCGTCAGCAGCCGGAGATCACTCTTGCCATAGGCAACAATGTCGGTGTACGTCGGACCGGCCGACTCGGCCAGGTCGAGATCGAGGCTGGTCAGTCGCTTACGGTCGGACTGCGTCGGGGTGTTGACCCGGAGCAGCTGGATCAGCTCGTCGTTCTGCTCTGCCACGGCCTTGCGGTCCGGTGGCGCCGAGGCCTGCACGGCGGCAGGCAGTTGGCTCCCGGCACCGACGGCGAGGACGGCCGCCAGTGCGAGGGGAACGAGTCGAGTCCATCGGGCGGGACGGAACACGATGACCTCCAGTAGTTGAGGCATTGCATGCGGTAACTGGAGGGTAGAGGTCACACGGGGTGAGCGGAAGCGATTCCCCGCGCGGCGAGGGCTAACCTTCGCCCCACCTCCCCGCAACGTCCGAACGACCGGAGAGCCCGCCTCCGCTTTTTCGGACGTTAGCCCCGGCTCCCCGCTAACGTCCGAAGACATGCAGTACGTCGTCAGCGTGTCTTCGGACGTTACGCCGGCCTCCCGTTACGTCCGAAGAAGTGCAGTACCTCGTCAGCGTGTCTTCGGACGCAAACCCCCGGCTCCCCGTTACGTCCGAAGGATCGGAGGGCCCGTCTCCGGGTTTTCGGACGTTATGGCGTGGTGGAGTCGGGTGCGTGGGGTTTGCGGGGAGTTGCTGCCGCTATAGGGCAGTAGATCCACGCAAAGGTGGGGCGTGGGTGGGGGATCGCCCGCACTGAGCCTTCGGGTTGCGCGTCGCGGTGGCTGGGGTGGGTGGCGAGGCCCGGCGGTCGGCGTACCGGTTGTTTGAGGTACTGGGTTGTGGCTGGGGTTCATGCGGGGGTTGCCTGTTGGGTGACTGGGGAGTTTTTTGTGCCGGTGGGGGCTGCTGGGCTCCCCACTCCACCCGCACTGCGGCAGCAACCACGGCGGCGGGGCACCGGACCAGACCTCGGCGCGGCTGGCGGCAACCACAGCCCGGAACCTCAAACAACCGGTGCGCCGATCGCCGGGCCTCGCCATCCCCCTCGGCCCAAGACGGCCCCAGCCACCCTCCCACTGTCAATCGGCCGCAGTGGCGCTCGACCACGGCGGACGGATCCCGGCCGCATCCGAGCGACGCAGTACCGGGACCCCATTGAAAGCGACGCGATTAGGACAGTCCGGCGAGTTGCTCGGCCAGGCCGCGGGTGGCCGAGTGCGAACCGGCGACTAGGCGCAGTACGGCGTTTCGCAGCGGGCGGACGGGTCGGGGGACGTTGGCGAGTCGGGTTAGACGGTGGGCGAGGGCGATGACGCGGACCGCCTGCGCGCGGCTCTCTTCGGCGTACTGGTCGAGGGCACTGTCGTCGCCGGTTTTGAGGGCGAGGGAGAGGGCATTGGCCAGAGCGATGGCGTCGCGGAGACCGAGGTTCATGCCTTGGCCGCCAGCCGGGCTGTGGGTGTGCGCGGCGTCGCCGGCGAGCAGGACGCGACCGGCTCGGTAGGTGTCGGCGACCCGCTCGTGGATGCGGAACCGGGATCCCCAGACGACCTCGGTCACCTTCGGCGCGCCGGCATGCGGACCGCGCTCGCTGAGGAGGTGCTGGGCGTAGGCCAGGTCCGGATGTTCCGGAGCGTCGGCCACCTCGGCGACCAGCCGGAACGAACCATCCGCGAACGGCGCGACCACGAGCAGCCCGGCCGAACCGAAGTACAGGGCGACCTCGTCGGCACTCAGCCCGCCATCGACGCGGATGTCGACGAGGCTGCAGGACAGCGAGAGAGTGTCGCCGGGCATCTTCATCCCGGCGAGCTCGCGGACCGTGCTGTGCATGCCATCAGCAGCGACGACGTACTGGGCGTCGATCACTTCACCGGAGTCGAGCGTGACGTGCGCGCCCTCGGCATCCTGGGTCAGCCCGACGGCTGACCGCGGCCGCAGCACCTCACCGCCCAACTCGATCAGCCGGTCGAGGAGGACCTGCTCGGTCACCGGTTGCGGAATCATCAGCGTGAACTGATACTCGGACGGCAGTTCGCGCATGCTGACCGGCACGAGCATCCGGTCGCCCTCGCGAATCGCGAAGTCCTGCAGCGGCAGACCGAGCTCGATCAGGCGCTTGCTGACGCCGATCTGCTCCAGCACCTCCAGAGTCCGAGCGTGGACGACCGCGGCCCGCGAGGTATTCGCCCCGGCGGCCAGCTTGTCGACGATCACCACGCTGTGCCCGTCCTGCCGGAGCGCGGCGGCCGCCGCGAGCCCGACCGGTCCGGCACCCACCACCACGATATCGACGTTCATCGCTGCCTCCAGATTTGTCAACGCTTGTTGATTTCTAGGATAACACGGAAGTCAACGGGTGTTGGCATATGCTGCAGCCATGGCGGAGCGGAAGTCGGAGCGGACCCGGGCAGCGATCCTGACGGCGGCGCGGGAGCGGTTCGGCGCCGACGGGTACGAGCGCGCGACGGTCCGGTCGATCGCGGCGGACGCGGCGATCGACCCGGCGATGGTGATCCGGTACTTCGGTAGCAAGGAGAAGCTGTTCGCGGAGGCGGTCGAGTTCGACATCCGGCTGCCCGACCTGAGCGACGTACCGGCTGCCGACGTGGGGACGACGCTGGTCCGGCATCTGTTCGTCCGGTGGGAGAGCGACGACACGCTGCGGGTGCTGCTCCGGACCGCAGCGACCAACGAGACGGCGGCCGAGCGGATGCGCACGGTCTTCGCCAGTCAGCTCGCTCCGACACTGAGCCGCCTTGCGGTCGATCAGCCCGAGCTACGCGCCGGACTGGTCGCGACACAGGCTCTGGGGTTCGCGTTGTGCCGCTACATCCTCCAGTTCCCGCCGGTGACCGCGCTGTCGGCCGACGAGGCTGTTGCGATCCTCGCACCGACCATCACGCACTACCTGACGGGTCCGCTCAGCTGAGCCAGGCGCTGACGGCGGGCAGCGTCTCCGCGAGAGACGGCAGGTGCGGGTGCCACTTGGTCTCCCACTCCAGCGAGAGCGGGTAGTCGGTGCCCTCGAGCGCGCGGAGCAGATCCTGGATCGGGAAGTCGCCGTCCTCGATCGCCACCGGCCGGTAGTTCTGCTTCGAGTCGCTCTGCTTGATCTGGACGAACTCCAGCCACGGCTGCAGCAGCGCGAACGACTCGGCCGGCGTCTCGCCGTGTGACCAGGTGTGCGCGCTGTCCCAGATCACCCGCACGTTGTGCCCGGCGACGTTCGAGTCGATGAGCGTCAGCAGGGCCGCCATCTTCTGGCCGGCCGAGTGCGAGTCGTGCGTCTCCAGCAGGATGCGGGACTCCTTGGGCGCGGTCGCGATCCGGTCGAGGGCGCGGAACTCGCCCGGGCTCGGAGCGTCCGTCGTACCGGGGTCGTCACCGGGGAAGACGCGGACCCCACGGGCGCCGAGGTCGGCGGCGAGCTCGAGGTGCGCCTCGAGCGGCTGCTCCTCGACCGCGCAGAGATTCACGTAGCTGCTGAGCGCGAGGATCTCCAGACCGACGTCCTCGATCCGGCTGCGCAGTTCCTGGCGCTCGGCCGCGGTCAGGTCGACATGGGTGAACTCGTCCGGTGCGGTGCGCAGTTCGAGCCCGTTCACATCGTTGCCCTGGGCAAGTTCCAGGACCTCGTCCAAGGGTGCTCCGTGGCACCCGAGGGTCGAGAAGGCAATCGGCACGATCAGGTCCAGCGACGGCGCGGATGGGTCCGCGGCCCGGCCGGGTGCTCCGGCTCGGCGGGCTGTTCCGGCTGGTACGACGGGTACTCCGGCTCCGGCTGCTGTCCGTAGGACTCGGTGCCGTAGCTGTAGCCGCTCTCGTACGAAGTGGCCGGCTCGGTGTACTCGGACTCGCTGTACGAGCTCGGGGTGTACGAGTCGTACGACGAGCTCGACGGCGCCGCCGGGTCGTAGGCGCTGCTCGTGTAGTCCGAGTTGTACCCGTACTGCTGGTTGGCGTCGTAGCTGGTCTCGCTCGTGTACTCCGAGGTGTACGACGACGTGTAGTCCGTGGCCGGCGTCTCGTAGGACGAGTAGCTGGTCGGCTCGTACGACGCGGCCGGGTACTCGGGGGTGCTGTAGGAGGTCTCCGGCGTGTACGACGGTTCCGGTCCGTACTCGGGGACCGAGGGGAGCGGCTTCGACGGCGTCAGGAAGTCGTCCTGCTGCGACAGCACCGGCGCCGGCTCGTAGTACCCGGCGGCGGGCGTCTCGAACACCGACGGGCTGTCCACCGCAACCCGAGCGGCCCGGCGGCCTACGCGCGCAACAGGCGCGGGCTCAGGCTCGGGTGCGGGCTCGACCGACGGTGAAGCCGTCGAGGTCAGGTAGTCAGAGGTGGTCTCGTACGACGTGTAGGGCTCGGAGTAGCTGCTCGCCCACGACGGCTCCGGGTCGGCCTGCTGCTCGGGCTGGTACGCGTACGGGTCCGGCTGGATGCTGGGCTGCGCGGGCTCCTGGCTCATCCAGCGGCTCTTGGCCGCGGCCAGCGGGTCCTCTTCGCCCAGGAACTCGCTCCAGGACGGCTTGAGCGGCTGGTACGCCGTCTGCTCGGCCGTGTGGCTGTCGTCCTGCCAGGTCGAGACTGCGTCGAACTGCTGAGTGGAAGGACCGGCGTCGACCTGCGGCTCGTTGGCCTGCCAGTTCTCGGCGACCGGGGCGAAGGGGCTCCACTTGGGCGCCTCCTCGGCCGGCTCGCTCGCACCGAACGGGCTTCCACCGGGGGCCGCCGCACCATCACCGGGGAAGGCGCTGGCAGCTGCCGCGAACGGGCTGGCCGGCGGGGCAGCCTCGGCTGCCGGGGCGAACGGGCTGCCTGCTGCGGCCGCTGCGGCACCGCCGCCGGCCAGCTGCAGCTCCGGCTGCCGCTCCAGGCGCCGGGTCGGCGACGAGGCCAGACCGGCCTGCGCCGAAGCGGCGATCGGCTCGGCGATGGCCGGCTGCTCGTCGGTGTCGTCGTTCGCATACGTCGGTACGGCGGTCAGCTTCGGCTCGCGCTGGTCCCACCAGGGGGTCCACTCGCGCTCGGTCTGCATCGCGGTGATCTTGCGGATCACCAGGGTCGCGGCCACTGCCGACACCGCGGTCAGCAGCAGGGACGCCGTACCGGCGAGAGCGATTCCGCGCAGCGATCCGACCGTGGCTTCCATCCACATCAGGAAGCGGCGGACCACCACGTCGAAGGTGAGCGCGCCGATCCAGGCGACCCACCAGAAGGAGGTCAGGGACGGCGTCCGGAACCGGCGCAGGTCGTCGGCGTAGACCGGCGTCTTCGGATCGCTGGCGAGCCAGACGTCGTCGACGATCTGCTTGGGGTACCAGAGGTTGGGGCCGGGGACGAACCAGCTGGCCAGCACCCAGCCGTGGCTGCGGCGGTGGTCGGCCTGGCAGAAGACCTCGGAGTTGACCCGGGCGCGCCACAGCCAGATCACGAAGACCACGGCGGCGGCGACGGAGATGACGACGTTGGGGATCGCGGTGAACTTCGCGATCGCGTCGGCACGATTGAGATCCGCGTCGTCGACGTTCGGCATGCCACCGAGGTAGCGGTGGACCACGGAATACGTGTTCCAGTCCGACCAGGTGGACAGCAGGTGCGTGACAGTCGACGCTCCCAGCAGTCCGATCGCGATCTTGCCGACCGTACCTACCTGCTGGAACTCTTCAGTCGCGTGCGGCTGCCACTCATCTTCGGGGTTCTGCACAGATGACAGAACTGTGGGTTGCGGGTGGCTCACGTCGTGCGTCCCTCGCGTTGCCGGAACTCCGTCTGTTAGTCGGTTCGGCCAGAACCTGCCCCCGCATGACCGAGCCACATTGATACCACGAAGTAGGTACGCCAAGGGAGCCGGTCCCAGCACGGAGGGTATCGACTTAACGTGTTCTTTTCGTACGGCCATCACCACTTGTAACGACGGATCCGACGGTGTGTAACGGTTTGGTTTACCGCGCAGGAGGTTGGTCAGTTCGCCGGTGGAAGTCTGAAGGCTTGTTGTCCCTGGTCAGACGCCCACCAAGGCACCCAGGGACGATTCGCCTGCAGGTCGTCGATGTGCGCGATCAGCTGAACGGCGAGCACGGCCGCCGCCGAGGTGGAGACCGCCGAGATCGTGGACAAGATCACGTTGGTCCGCAGGTCCCCGACCGAGTTCGTACCACCGAGGACACCGCGCTGGACGATGTTCCCGGAGACCAGGCCGACCACCCACGTCAGCCACCACACCCACACCAGCCGCGTCCCGGGCAGATCACGCAGTGCCTCGGTCTGCGGCGGAGTCCGCGGGTCGCTGGCCGCGACGATGTCGTCGACCACCTGCTTGGGGTACCAGAGGTTCACCACCGGGCAGATCCAGCTGCCGAGCACCCAGCCCCGGGTGAACCGATGCTCGCCCCGGCAGAACATCTCCGCGTTCCACCGCACCCGCCACAGCCACACGATGAACACTGCCGCCGCGGCGAACAGCGCGATCGCCGAGACGATCCCGAGCGACCCGGAGAACAGGTCCGCCTCCGCGAGCCGATCCGGATCATCGGCGTACCGCTCGACCGTCCGATAGGAGTACCAGTCGGACCAGGTGGTCGCCCACGTGGTGACCGTGACGACACAGATCAGTACGGAGGAGGCCAGGCCCATCGTCCGCTCGGAACTGAACCATCGGTCCAGCGGCGGTTGCGGCGGCCGGCTCGGCATGGCACCAGATGTAGCACAACACCGCGTGACCGGGCGAGGACATCAAGTCGTCGTACGGCGGTGTCGGCCCGTCGCCGTACTAGGTTCGCGGGCATGAGTTCGGAGCGCACAGCCAACCCGTACGGCGTCTTTCTCGGCCGGATCTCGACACCTACGAAGCCGTGGCTGACGCTGGTGGTGTTCGTCGTGACGCTGGCCTGCGGGGTGGCTCAACTGGTGCACCGATCCCTGTACGACGCGGTTGTGCGCGACGCGGTCCGGATCGACGACGGCCAGTGGTACCGGCTGCTCACCGCCATGTTCTTCCAGGACGGCTGGGCGGTCGGACTGATCTCCAACCTGATCGGCCTGGCGGTGCTCGGCACGATCGCGGAGCGGGTGTTCGGGCGCGGTCGCTGGCTGGTCCTGTACTTCGTCTGCGGCTGGTTCGGCCAACTGATGAGCTACCTCTGGCTGAGCCCCGTGGGCGCGGGGAACTCGATGTGCATCGCGGGACTGCTGGGAGGCCTCGCCGCTGTCGCACTGCGTCCGCCGGCTGGGGTCCCCGTCCATCCGCGCGTTCGGATGGTGGCGATCGCGATCCCGGTCCTCGCCGTGGTCGACACGGTGATCCACGACAACCATGGTTTGCCCGCTCTGCTCGGCTTGGTCTTGGGCTTTCTGCTGGGTCTGCCGCGCCGGGAAATGTCGGTGGCGCCGTAGAGGATGGGTGTCATGCGCTGGTGTGTGGTTGATTCGCCGATCGGTGAGCTGTCGCTTGCCGTGGATGACACCGGGTTATGCCGGGTGTCGTTTCAGCGGCTTGACCACCCGGCTCAGAGCGATCCGCTGTTGGAGCGGACGGCTGAGCAGTTGGCCGCGTACTTCGCCGGCGAGCTGCAGGAGTTCGACCTGCCGCTGTCGGTGCGCAGCGGGACGCAGTTCGAGCGAGCGGTGTGGACGCAACTGTCCCGGATTCCGTACGGCGAGATGCAGACGTATGGCGACGTCGCGAAGATCGTCGCCGATGACGTGGGGGCTTCGCGCGCGGTCGGGACGGCGTGCAACCGCAATCCACTGCCGATCGTGGTGCCTTGTCACCGCGTCGTCGGGGCCGGCGGGAAGATGGTCGGTTTCGGGGGCGGGATCCCGACCAAACGGCATCTGCTGGAGCTCGAAGCCCGGGTCAGCTTCGAGACCCTCTGGTCGTGACTGCACACGCAGCGAAACCTGACGAAGATCTGACACCGACATAGCCTCGATCGGCGCGCCTCGTTGGACAGAGCAGGACTACGGTTGCTATCAGCGATCGGTTGGTCACGTTTGAAGTGGTCGATTGGTCGCGCCCTCCACCTGCCCTGGGAAGACGCCCACATGACGAAGACCCGCACCACCATCCACCCCCACCCCGACCTGAGCGCGCTGATGGACAAGAGCGCCGAAGAGTGGTCCGCCCCTGAGATCCAGGACGCCGCACGGGCGGCGATGCAGACCCATGCGCCGGACCGCGAGCCGATCACCCGCACCAAGCGGTTCGGCATCCTGCCTTGGGCGCATCGCAACCACGCGCTCTGCACCCACTGCGGCGGCACCTACCCCTGCATCACCCACCGGTACGCGACCCAGCTGCTCTCCGCCGGCCGCTACACGATCGCCACCGGCCACGAAGAGTCTGAGCCGCAACCGCACTGACAGCTCCACACACGAAGGGCCGCTACCCCAGTAGGGAAGCGGCCCTTCGTGATTGCGGTACTGAATCAGGAATCGGACGGCTTGGTGTCCGTCGACTTCCTGGGGGTGGTGGCCTTCTTCGCGGTGCCGTTGGACGCGGCCTTGACCTCGTCCTCCACCTTGGCCTCGTCGGCCTTGGGGGTCTCCGCCTTCGGAGCCTCCGGCTTCGGCGTCTCCGTCTTAGGAGCCGTGTGGCCGTTCGAAGTCTCCGGACGCGGGGCCGCCGCCGAGCTGTAGTCGCGACCGCTGGTCGGCGTCGACTGCCAGGCCGGCTCCGGCGGGGTCAGCAGCTTCTTGACGGCTGCGGCTGCGAGCGCGCCGAAGCCGAGCAGCAGCACCGCCGTACGGAGCTTGTGGCTCTTCTTCGGTGCGTCGATCTCACCGCGCAGCGCGGCCTTGGTGGCCTTGCCCCGGCGCGAGCTCTCCTCGATCACCGGCTCGGCTGCGGCAGCCAGCGACGCGAGCGCCGCGGAAACCTTCGGCAGCACGTCGTCGTTGAACCGCTCACGGGCCTTCTCGGCGGCCTGCTCGGTGGCAGGTCCCACCTTGGACAGGGCGTCGTCGATCCGCGGCCCGGCCTTCTCGACCGCGACGTGGGCCAGGTGCGCGCCCCGCTCGACAGCCTTCTCCGCGTACGGCGACACCTTCTCCCGTGCGGTGCCCACGGCCGGACCGAACTTCTCCGACGCCGTTTCGGCGAACGGCCGGACCCGATCCTTGGCGATCTCGATCCGGCCCTTGGACTTCCTCAAACCCACAGTGCCCTCCATGGACGCAACTGATACCGCTCTGGACAAATCCGGTCTCATCTGCATCGTAGCCGTACCCACCTGTCAAACCCCCGGTACCGCGGATTCTTGCCCGGACGTGACAGGATCGATGGCGTCAGATGTAACTACCGAGGAGCGACTCCCGTGGCCGAAGAGCTGTACGCAACCCTGCAGACGACGATGGGTGACGTCGTCATCCGGTTGTTCCCGAACCAGGCACCGAAGACCGTGGAGAACTTTGTCGGTCTGGCCGAGGGCACCAAGGAGTGGACCGACGCCCAGACCGGGCAGCCGAGCCACGAGAAGTTCTACGACGGCCTGGGCTTCCACCGCGTCATCAAGGGCTTCATGATCCAGGGCGGCTGCCCGCTCGGCACCGGCACCGGTACGCCCGGCTACTCGTTCGACGACGAGATCCACCCGGAGCTGCAGTTCGACCGTCCGTACCTGCTCGCGATGGCGAACGCCGGCATCCAGTTCGGCAAGGGCACCAACGGCTCGCAGTTCTTCGTGACCGTGACGCCGACGCCGCACCTGAACCGCAAGCACACGATCTTCGGCGAGGTCGCCGACGACGCGTCGCGCAAGGTCATCGACGAGATCGCGGTGGTTCCGACCGCGGCCGCCGACCGGCCGATCGAGCCGGTCGTGATCAACCACGTGGTCATCGAGCGCAAGAACGCCTGATCCACCCCGCGGGACCGGTCAGCGGACCGGTCCCGCCGCCTGTTCCCGGAGGACCACCGCGTGACCGAACCGCCTGCCGGCCCTGTCTGCTACCGGCACCCGAACCGGCCCGCCGGCGTCCGGTGCCAGCGCTGCGACCGCCCGATCTGCCCGGACTGCATGAACAGCGCCGCGGTCGGCTTCCAGTGCCCGAGCTGCTTCAACGAAGGCGTTCGGTCGATCCCGCGCGCCCGCACCTCGCTGGGCGGTATCCAGCGCGGTAACCCGCAGGTCATCACGATGACCGTGCTGGCGATCAACGTGCTCGTGTTCATCGCGGTCCGGGTCGGCAGCCCGCAACTGCTGAGCGATCTGGTGATGGTCCCGGTCCTGACCGAGTCCGAGCCGTGGCGCCTGCTCACGTCGGCCTTCACCCACGTGCAGATCTTCCACATCTTCTCCAACCTGTTCATGCTGTGGCAGATCGGTCCGCCGCTGGAGCAGATGCTCGGCCGCCTGCGCTTCACGATCCTCTATCTGCTGTCCGCCCTCGGCGGCAGCGTCGCGGTCTGGATCCTCAGCGCCCCCGGTACGGCGACGCTCGGTGCCTCCGGCGCGGTCCTCGGCCTGGTCGGCGCCCTGCTGGTCGTCAGCCGCGCCCGCAACCTCGACGTCACCTGGATCCTCGGCTACGTCGCAGTCACCGCCGTCCTCTCCTTCCTGATCCCGAACATCTCCTGGGAAGGTCACCTCGGCGGGTTCATCACCGGCGCCGCGGTCGCCTGGCTCTTCCTCCAGGACACCGAACGCCGCCGCAAGAAAGCCCGCCGCTAGCGCGCAGTGTGATCGGTACGCCGGAGTTCTCGGCGTGGTCGACCCGTGCAGCAGCGCGGGGGCCGTCGTACGAGCGTGGGGTGGATGCTCGCCCCGACCGGACCGAGCCCCTCCCCAAACCGGTTCGGGGAGGACGGGCAGCGTCCGCGAAGGGGCTATGGGGAGGACCCGCCCCCCGAATCAGTCCTGAAACCTCCCCAAACCCGCTCGAGCCCGGCCCACATCCTCCCCAAACCGGTTCAGGTCCGGCCCCGGGCCGTTTCAACGGATATCCGTTGAGGTTGCTGGTTCTCCCCTCAAAATCTGGGCAGAGAAGGGTCAACTTGAGGGGAGATCCGTTCAATTGGCGACCAGCGTTACTGGGTGACAGTGGGGTGAACGGGCGGGAAATGAAAACGGGCTAGGCCACAATTGGCGCTCGGTTGGGTCAAGAACCGTGACATCTTCCGGCCGAGCCGTGTCCTATAGAGGCACGTCCCGACGGGGGACCCAGGCGGTTAGGACTGTTCGATGAGCCCACGCGCAGTGAACAAGCGCGCCCGGCCCGGTAACGAACCGGCGCCGGCGTCAGCGGAGGCTGCTTCAGCGAAGGCTGCTTCAGCGAAGGCTGCTTCAGCGAAGGATGAGGCAGCTGTCTCCGAACTCATGCCAGAGGTACCGCTCATGCAGAGCCGCGTCGTAGGCCTGCTGCACGGTGCCACCTCCCGCCACGGCCTCCAGCAGGAGCAGGTGGGAGGCCTCGGGAGCGTGCATGCCGGTGATGAGTCCGTCGACGACGGCAGCGGGGTGGCCGGGTCCGAGGACGAGGTCGGTCCAGCCGCGCGCGGCGACGACTGAGCCGTCGGCTGCGACCGCTGACTCGATCGCGCGGACCGCAGTGGTTCCCACTGCCACGATGCGACCGCCGTTGCCCTTCACCCAGTTCACCAGTCGCGCGGTGTGCTCGGGTACGTCGTACCGCTCGGGCAACGGCGGTTCGTGGCTCTCCAGCGAGGAGACGCCGCAGTGCAGCGTGATCGGCGCGATCAGCACACCCTGAGCGGCTAGCCGGCTCACCAGCTCGAAACTGAACGGCCTCGCCGCACTGGGCATCTCGGCGCTGCCAGGGTCACGTGCGAAGACAGTCTGGTACGACGCGATCGGCCAGCGCTTGTTCACGTAGCTATAGGTGATCGCACGCCCATGCCGTTGCAGGTAGCCGACCATGTCGGTCACCGGGGGCTTGGCTCGCCACAGGCGGTTGGAGTCCGACTGGTAGGGAGCCAGCAGCGTGAGGATGCCGCGTGGCAGCTCCACCTGGTCGCCCGACGTACCGCCGAACATCGGTGCGCCACCGTTGCGCAGCTCGACCACCCAGTTGCCGTCGTCGAGTGCAGTGGAGAAGTGCACGACCACAGGTGCCACCCCGGCGCCCGTGATCCAGGTGCCGTCCACTGCGGCCGCCAGCGTGCCAGATGTGTTCACCAGCAGGAGATCGCCGGGCCGGAGGTGGTCACCGATCCGGTCGAAGCGGGTGTGCGTGATGGTCGACCCCTCCGCGACCAGCAGCTTCACCTGATCCCGTGCGAGTCCACGCGCTTCCGGTGGTTCGGTGGCGTTCAGCGAGTCAGGTAAGACGAATCTCGTCTGGGGATGCACTGTCACGAGGCCACCGCCGGTGCGAACTCGGCCGCGCGGTAGCGACCACTCGCCGGCCGCTGGTCCAGCAACGCCAGAAACGCCGGTACGACGGTCGCCGGCTCGGGCCGGTCCGAGATGTCCTCACCGGGGAAGGCGGCCTGATGCATCGCCGTACGGAGATCGCCCGGGTCAACGGCGTACACGGCCAGTGCCTTGTGCTCTTCGCCGAGAACTCGGGATACGTGGTCGAGTGCGGCCTTGGCCGAGCCATAACCACCCCAGCCTTCGTAGGCCTCGGCTGCTGCATCGGAACTGATGTTGACCACCACTCCGGCCGCCGAGGTGAGCTGCGGGAGCAGAGCCTGCGTCAGAGCGAGTGGTGCGACCACGTTGACCTCATAGACGCGGCGCAGCTCGTCAAGGTCGGCAGAGCCCAACGTCTGCAGGGGACTGGGCCCGAGGTAGCTCGCGTTGTTGATCAGCAGGTCGAGCCGGCCGAGCTCGGCAATCGCGTCAGTCAGATCAGTGCGGTGCTGAGGATCGGTCACGTCGCCGGCAAGCGGTACGACGTCGGTCCGGTCGGCGAGGGCGTCGGCCGCGTCCTTGAGCGCGTCGGCACCACGAGCGTCGATGACCAGCGTCCAGCCCCGATCGGCCAGACCGTGTGCGAGCGCGAGTCCGAGGCCGGCGGAGGCGCCGGTGATGAGTGCAACAGGACGGTTGGCGGGTTCAGGAGTCATGCCCGCAACTGTCATACTTCAAGTTAACTTGAGGTCAAGAGGATCCCAGGATTGAGCACCCGCGCCGGATCCAGGACGCCCTTGACCGCCTGCAGCACCTCGACCGCCAGCGGGCCGATCTCCATGGCGTAGGCCTCCCGGTGATCCGTCCCGACACCGTGGTGGTGGCTGATCGTCCCACCGGCTTTCGCGATCGCAGCGTTCGCTGCGAGTTTCGCCTTGTGCCACTGGTCGATCGGCTCATCGTTCTGCGCGCAGATGATCGTGAAGTACAGCGAGGCGCCGGTCTCGTACACATGTGAGACGTGACAGAGCACCAGCGGCGGAGTGCCTTGATCGCTGAGCGCCTTCACCAGTGCGTCGGTCACTGCAGCCTTCAGCGCGGGAATGCGCGACCAGAACGCTGCAGTCTCAAGCGTCTCGACCAGTGCGCCTTCGTCGAGCAACGGATCCCGCAGGTACGGCGCTTTGTACCGGCCGACCCGCCAAGCCTCACCGACCTCCTCACCGAGGTTCTGACCACCAGCCGCGGCCAGGACGTCACCAGTCGCCTGCTTGTACGGACCATCGAAGCCGATGATCGCCAGTGCGCCGCCGGGACCACCCGGGTTGTTCACCGCGGTCTCAGCCTCGTCCGACAACCGGAGCACGGTTGGCAACGGCCCGTCCTGCGCCAATCGCCGTACGGCGGTCAGTCCTTCGTCGAAGGTGTCGAACCGCCAGCCCTCGAAATGCCGCTCGGTCGGACGCGGGCGGACCCGGACCACCACTGAGGTGATGATGCCGAAGGCTCCTTCGGACCCGAGCACGAGCTGGCGCAGATCCGGCCCGGCGGCCGACATCGGCGCCCGGCCGAGCTCGACCGTCCCGCGCGGCGTCGCCAGCGTCAGCCCGACCACCATCTGGTCGAACCGGCCGTAGCCCGCGGACGACTGCCCGCTGGACCGAGCGGCGGCGTACCCGCCGATGCTTGCGCCCTCGTAGGACTGCGGGAAGTGTCCGAGCGTGTAGCCGTGCTTCGCGAGCAGCGCCTCGGCCGCGGGACCACGCACACCGGCCTGCAGCGTCGCCGTCCGCGAGATGTCGTCGATCTCGAGCAGCTGATCCAGCCGGCCGAGATCCACCGTCGCGAACCGCCGGGACGCCGCGAGCCCGCCGACGACCGACGTACCGCCTGAGTAGGGGACGACGGCCAGTTCGTGCTCGGCACACGCGGCCAGTAGCGCCAGCACCTCGTCATGGTCGGCCGGGAAGACGACGGCGTCGGGCATGTCCGAGGTGTCGCCGGCGCGATGCCGCAGCAGGTCAGGAGTCGAGTAACCGCGAGTGTGCGCCCAGCGGGCATCCAGCTCGGTCGACACATGCTCAGCACCGACGACACCGGCCAGGACGGCCACCTGCTCGGCCGACAGCCCCGGGCGATCGGTCGGAGCGACCGGGCCGGACTCAGGCCGCCGTACACCGAGGTGGTGCAGCGCGGCCAGCGCCGGAGCCGGCACCTCGACCGAGACCTCAGGGTCGCCCCACCGTCCAGGCGTGAGTTGCACCACCGGCAGGTCTGATTCGGTCATGTGGGCTCCTCATCACTCGCCTGCCGGGGTAGCGTCCTGGGCAGATGAAACCCCTGATTCCACCTGCCCAGGACTGTCCCCGGGCGTCGAGTCGCTGATACACTCTGACGTGTGATGTCTCAGCGTAGCAGCGAATCAGGGTCCGAGACCAGTAGTCGTCCCACGCCGGCCAATGCGATCGGCGAGGAGCGGATCCTGGACGCGGCGTACGAGCTGTTGCTCGCGATCGGGATGCGCCGGATGACGATGGCCGACATCGCCCGGCACGCGGAGGTCTCCCGCGCGACGCTGTACCGGCGCTGGCCGAACGTGCAGGCCGTGGTCGCCGCCCTGATGACCCGGGAGTGGACCACCGCGCTGATGTCGGCCTTCTCACCGGACGCCGCCGACGGCCGGACCCGCCTGGTCGAGGGCGTGGTCGAGGTGGTCGCGCACACCCGGACGCACCCGCTGATGCGGAAGATCATCGAGCTCGACCCCGAGTTCCTCACGCCGTACCTGCTGGAGCGCCGCGGCAGCAGCACGGTCGCGCACCTGGCGCTGGTCGAGGCGGGGATCAAGGCCGGTCAGGAGGACGGCTCGATCCAGGACGGCGACTACGTCTGGCTGGCCCGGCAGATCATCCTGGTGTCGCTCGCCTCGGCCGTGTCCGGTCCGGTGATGGCCTCGAAGGAGGAGTACCCGAAGCTCGACGAGCAGCTCCGCGACATGCTGAACAAGTACCTCAGGCCATGATCTCCTCCATTGGCAACGCGAGCCTGAATGCGGCCCGCCGGACCCGCGAGCTCGACTGGCTGGAGACGACCGGCAAGGTCGACGTCCTGGTCATCGGCGGTGGCGTGACCGGCGCCGGAGTCGCGCTGGACGCGGCCGCTCGCGGCCTGACCGTTGCCTTGGTGGAGAAGCACGACTTGGCCTTCGGGACCAGCCGCTGGAGCTCGAAGCTCGTGCACGGCGGCCTGCGCTACCTGGCCTCCGGCCACGTCGGCATCGCCTACGAGAGCGCCGTCGAGCGCGGCATCCTGATGAAGACGACCGCGCCGCACCTCGTGCACCCGGTTCCGCAGCTCGCACCTTGGTTGCCGCAGGCAAAGGCTTCGCAGGCAGCGCTGGTGCGTGGCGCGTTCCTCGGTGGCGACCTCCTGCGCACGTTCGCACGGACCAGCGACGACTACCTGCCGCACTCGCGCCGAGTCAGCTCGGCCGAGGTCATGCGGTACGCACCGACGCTTCGGCCCGAGGGTCTGCGCGGCGGCTTCCTCACCTGGGACGGCCAGCTGTACGACGATGCCCGGCTGGTGATCGCGATCGCGCGGACGGCCGCCCAGTACGGCGCTCGCGTGCTGACCCGGGTCGCGGCCACCGAGGTGACCGGCCAAGGCGCCGTACTGGTCGACCAGCTGACCGGAAACCGTCTGAACGTCGATGCGACGGTGGTCGTCAACGCCGCCGGGATCTGGGCCGGCCAGATCACCGACGGCATCAAGCTCCGGCCCAGCCGAGGAAGCCACCTGGTTTTTCCACAGGCTGCCTTCGGTGGACTGTCCGCCGTACTGACCGTGCCGGTGCCGGGCGAGCTGCGCCGAGCGGTGATGGCGATCCCCGCGCCGGACGAGCGCGTGTACGTCGGTCTGACCGACGAGGACGCGCCTGGCCCGGTGAGCGACGTACCGCAGGCGACCGAGGCCGAGATCGACTTCCTGCTCGACACCATCAACCGTGCGGTTCAGCTGCCGCTCACCCGGGCCGATCTGCTCGGCACGTACGCCGGACTGCGGCCGCTGCTCGACACTGGGCACGACAACAAGACGGCGGACATCTCCCGGCGACATGCGGTGATCACCGGGCCGGACGGGTTGGTGACGATCGTCGGCGGCAAGCTGACCACCTACCGGCGGATGGCGCAGGACGCACTCGACACCGCGCTCGACCAGTCGGATCTGGACCCGCAGCGTCCCTGTCTGACCCACCGGATCCCGCTGGTCGGTGCGGCCGACCGGGTCCGGCTCGCTGCCGTGGCCGCGCCGCCACGGTTCGTCCAGCGGTACGGCGTCGAGGCACCGACCGTCCTCGAGGGCGGTTCGACGGACCCGATCGCGGCCGGTCTCAGGACGACGTACGCGGAGCTGCTGTTCGCGGTGCGGCACGAGGGCGCGCTCGACGAGGACGATGTCCTCGACCGGCGAACCCGGATCGGGCTGTCCGCCGCAGACCGTGAGCTGGCTCTCCCCGCCGTCCGGGAGGCGTTCGCGGCGGTCTGAGCGCTCCCCTCTGCGGCTACCGTTGCTGAGGGGAGGATGACGATGACACAGCCGTACCCCTATCCGGGGCCGCCTCGGTACGGGCCGTACCAGATCGTGCCGCCGCGCTACCGGCGGCTGCGCACGCCTGCCATCGTCGCGATCGCGCTGATGGGGCTGACCGCTGTGCTCACCGCACTCCAGTCGGTCCTGATGTGGCGGTCCTACGACGAGGTCAAGAACTTCATCTTCCTGAACCTCACCGAGGAAGAGTTCGACACCAGTGTGCGCACGATCGCCGGCGGCGGCTGGGTCGTCCAGATCCTCGGCTATCTGATGTTCGGGACGTGCATCGCCTATCTGCTCTGGCTCTGGTACGCCCGGGAGAACACCGACTTCCTGAACTCGGCTTTCGCCCCGCGACCGCCGGCGAACCCGCTGCCACCAGGCAAGGGTCTGCACCGGCACAACGCCGGCTGGCTGATCGGAGCGTGGTTCTGCCCGGTCCTTCAGTTCTGGTATCCGCTACAGCTCGTCGAGGACGTCGTCGTCGCCAGCGAACCGCTGGAGCAACCAGGTGCTGCCCGCAGCCAACGGATTCGTGCGCTGCTCTACGCGTGGTGGGCCAGCTGGTGCGGCTACTGGGTGATCGTGATGACTGGTCTGCTGGCCGCGCTCGTCGCCACCATCGTCTTCTTCGTCAAGTTGGTGCAGTCGACCGACGATGCGGATCAGAGTGTCTCGTTCTACGGTCTGCAGGACGTGATGGTGCAGGTCGCCCTCTGGGTCGACATCGGCTTCACGGTGGCTGCACTGCTGATGGTCGTAGCCACGGCGGCCTCAGCCCTGTTGATGCTCCAGATCGGTCAGTGGCAGCAGCAGCGCGCCACGCCGCCGCCCTTCGTCCCCATCCAGGACTACCGACCGCCATCGTTCCCGTCGTACCGGCCGCTGTCGTAGAGCACGACCGCGGTCGCGTCGTCGTACCGTTTCCAGCGGACTGCGGTGGCGGCCGCGTCGTACGCGCGGACTCGACGGATCAGCGCCGCCGGTCCTTCGGTGGTGAGCACAGTCATCAGGTCGGACCAGCTGTGCCCGTACTGCTCGACGTACCGGGAAGCACCATCACTCAGTACGCCGATCGCCGCGACCTCGCCGCGGTCCGTCGTACCGGTGACTGCTTGGTACGCCGCCTCGGGGTTGGTGCTCGCCACCCAGAAGCCGTCGGGGGGCGTTGCGGAGCCGGCGGACGCTCTCGACTGTTCGCTCGGGCAGGTGCTCGAGCCGGTCGTCGCTGTGGACAGTCACGCCTCCGTCGGGGGCGCGGTAGACGACAGGTGAGTCGGCGAGCACCAGATGCTCGACCCGGTCCGGCCAGACGCGCACCATGGCGACTGTGGACGACGGACTGTCCCGATTGGTGAGGTCACAGGTGTCCGTGTGCTCTGCGCACACTGCAGCGATCGCCTCAGCCAGTACGTCGGGCAGTGGCGCGGTCGACGCGGTCAGTAGAGGCGGAGCGACGTACCGGGCGATTCGACCGACCAGCCAGGCCACTGTGTGCTGGCAACCGGAGTCCACGCCGGGGAACGGAGTGGCGCCGTCGAGCACCACTGCGAAGTCAGGACCGGTCAGGACCAGGTCTTCGTTCACTGCGGGCGGTCGGCGATCCGGTGCGGGCTGGCAGCTCGAGCGGATCTCCACGCGCTCAGTCTGCCCGGGGTGCGGCCCAACTGTCGGCGAGGGACTGCTCCAGCGCGATCTTCGGCGACCAGCCGAGCCGCTCACCGATCAGTCCGATGTCGGCCTGCTGCCACGGCGCACCCAGTACGCCGTCCTGCATCGGGTCGTCGACGATCCGGGCCGGCTGGCCGCTCAGCTCGAACAGCTGACCGGCCACGTCGCGGGCCAGCGTCGCCCGGCCGGTACCGACGTTCAGGACGGCCGGCAGCTTGGCGTCCGTCAGCGCGACCGCGAGGACCGCCTCCGCCACGTCGCGGACGTCGATGAAGTCCCGCCAGACGTCGAGGGACCCGACATCGATCTGCTGCCGGTCACGGAGGTCCTCGATCACCCGGCCGGTCACCGTCGTCGCCGGCGCTCCAGGCCCGTGCACGTCGAAGACCCGCAGTACGACGGCATCGGCGCCGTTGCGCTGGGCCCGGACGGTGAGCTCGGAACCAGCCAGCTTGGTCAGCCCGTACGGTCCGGTCGGCCGGAGCGCAGCCCCCTCGGTCTGACTCGCGCCGTGCGGACCACCGCCGTACTCGGCCGCCGAACCGAGCTGCACGAACCGCGCATGCCCGGCATTGTCGCGAGTCGCGGCCAGCAACGCCTCGACCGCGGTGACGTTCGCGGCGACCAGGCCGGCCGCGTCACCCTCGGTCGCACCGACCGCGTTGATCACCACCGTCGGCTTGTAGAGGCCGATCTGGGTCTCCAGCGCGTACGAATGCATCGTCGCCAGGTCGCAGCGCAGGTGTGGTTCACCCCGATTCCGGCTCAGTCCGCGGTACTCGACGCCCCGATCGGCGAGCAGCGCACAGATCCGGGCACCAAGGAATCCACTGGCGCCGAACACCATCACCCGCTCTGATCCGCTCACTCCTCCATCGTGCGGCCCGTAGTTGTCGGTCCGCTGAACGTTCTCCGGCGGCACCATCACAACCTGACTCGTAAGCATTACAACTGACTGTCGGCTCCGGATGGGAGGGTGAGGTCATGAGTAGGCGTAGTGGGGTGCCCACGGAGTCGACGGTGCGCGAGTGGGACGATCCGGAGCCGTCGGGCGAGACCTATCGGCGGGTGCAGTACATCGACACGGACCTGACCGAGGTGGAGAACCGCGGTGGGGTGTTCGAGGAGTGCACGTTCCGCGGGGTGCGGTTCAACGCGTCGACGCACACCGACGCCGCGTTCGTGAACTGCACCTTCGTCCGCTGCTCTCTGTTCGACACCACGTTCACCGGGTGCAAGCTGGTCGGCAGCTTCTTCGACGACTGCACCTACAACCTGCTGAAGGTCTCCGGCGGCGACTGGTCGTTCACCGGCCTGCCCGGCGCGGACCTGCGCGGGACCGAGTTCCACGGCACGAAGCTGCGCGAGGCGGATCTGACCGGTGTCCGCGCCGCCAAAGCGGTCCTGCGGGATGTGGATCTGTCCGGGGCATCGCTCCAGCGGGCCGACTTCACCGGGGCCGATCTCCGCGGCTCGGACCTTTCGACGCTCGACCCGCTGACCGTCGTACTGCGCGATGCGCGGATCGATTTAACCCAGGCGATGGTGGTGGCGACCGCTCTGGGGCTGGATGTCCGACCCTAGCCTGTGGATAACTTTACGTAGTTGAGCCGTCATCCCCCGGGTTACCCACAAGCTGTGGATAACCTTCCGGATAACTTCCTACTTCGTCAGCTCAGCGGACCCGCACCATCGGGCGCAGTCCGTTGGACGGTTTCGCGGCGACCGGCGCCGGGCGGAGGTGCCGCGCGGGGGTCCGGGGCCGTACGACGACCATGGCCGCGTGCTCGACGACGTACGGGCTGGGCACCAGATGACTGCGCCGCGCGATGGACTGTACTCCGACCACCACCCCGACGCCGCAGAAGGCACCCGCCGTGTTGGCGATCAAATCATGCAACTGACAGGACCGGCCGAGCTGGGGGATCAGCGCCTGGACCGCCTCGACCGAGGCCGACAGCCCGATCCCGGCGGCGATGCCGTCTCCCGGCCGGCCGCTCGCCAGCGCCAGCAGCCCGGCGGCCGGGATGAACAGCAGCACGTTGAGCAGACCCTGCTCCGAGGTCAGCCCGCCGGTCGTCGCCAGGTGCGTGCCGCACTGGCCGACCACCGAGCTGATCCGGTGCGGCGTCGGGCTCAGCGTCGCCGCCAGCACGAGCGCGAAGGCCGCCGGCATCCCGAACGCCGCGAGGCGAGGGGCCCAGGCCCCCGGCCGCCGCAGCGACGAGAGTGCGACCGGCAGTGCCATGCCGGTCAGCACGAGCCAGGTGTCGAGTAGATGTGGGATGCCGCGATAAGTCTCGAGCACTCGTCGGACCCTCCCGTGGTCGACCGCCTGCCTCGATCTCTTCCTCTCTTCGACGATCTGCCGTCGCGTGCACCAACCACCAGGCTTGTCCGGACATCTGCACGCAGCCGCAAACAACCCGTGACAAACCGAGCACAAACTGTCACAGCATATAGGTGCTCAAGGCAACGATCTTTTGCGATGCGGATCCACCGATCGGTGGAGGTGCCAACCGGGCACGGCATCGACAGTGGAGACATGTCGATCAATCTCGAAGACCCCCGGACCACCGCCGCCTGGCGCAGCGTCACCCTGCTGATCGCGGCCTATCTCGCCGTCAGCGTGCTGACGCTCGCGGGCATCGTCGCCCTTCGCAACAACACCGCGGCAGTGAACACCGCGGTCTGGACGCGCGGCACGATCGTCGTCGCGAGCGCCGTACTGACCCTGTCCTTCGCCCGCCGCGCCGCCCGCGGCTCGGCGCGCGCCTTTCTCCGGCTGCGGCTCGTCTCCGCGATCATGCTGGTCGCGATCGTGGTCATCGACGTCCTGCCGGGCACCTTCCCGGTCTGGATGAAGGTCGAGCAGGCGATCTGCGGACTGCTCCTGCTCGGCGTGGTGCTGCTGGTCAACGGCAAGCACCTGCGCTCGGTGTTCACTGGAGCGTGAGGAGGCGCGCATGAGCGAGCGGGTATGGCCGATCCGCCTGACCGTGGTGCCGTACGTCCTGCTCGCCGTCCTGGCGGCCGTCACGGTGCTGATCAGGCAGTCCGACTCGCGACCGTTCGGCGCCGACCTGGCCCTCTGTACGGCGACCGCGGTGTGGATGCTGTTCGGCTTCACGCTGCGTCCCGCCTGGCGGGAGCGGCCGGTCGCGATGGGCGTGTTCCTGGCGGGGTTCGTCGTACTGATGGGCTGGCTGGTGCTGCGGGACCCGTGGTTCGGGTTCCTCACACCCGCGGGGTACTTCTACGCTTTTGGGTTGCTGCCGTGGCCGTGGCGGCTGGCCGCGATCACCGCGGTGGGCGTGGTGGCGGCCACCGCGCAGGCCTACGGCATCCCGAAGGACTCCTGGTACGGCTGGCTCACGTACGCCGCGGTCGTCGCCGTGAACGTGCTGGCGATGTGCCTGGCCGCGTGGCTGGAGTGGCAGCGCGCCGTGCTGCAGCACCAACTGGGGGTCCGCGACGAGCGCGAACGCATGGCCCGCGAGATCCACGACACCCTCGCCCAGGGTCTGACCGGCATCATCACCCAGCTCCAAGCGGCCGAGCACGCAGACGACCGCCAACGCCATCTGGACGCCGCCATGAGCCTGGCGCGCGAGAGCCTCACCGAAGCCCGCCGCTCAGTGAACGCCCTCCGTCCCGAGCCGCTGCAGACCGCATCGCTGGCCGACGCCCTCGAAACCATCCCGCGCCGCTGGTCCGGCCTCACCACGATCCCCGCCGACTTCGCAGTCACCGGTATCCCGCTCCCACTGCCGGAGCCTCTCGAAGCGACGCTGCTCCGAGCTGCCCAGGAGTCCCTCGCCAACATCGCCAAACACGCGGCCGCCACCCGCGTCGGCGTCACCCTTTCCTACCTGGACGCCCAGGTTGCCCTGGACGTCCGCGACGACGGCACCGGCTTCACCACTGCACCCACTGAGGGCGGCTTCGGCCTCACGGCCATGCGTCAACGCGTGGAGTCACTCGCCGGAACCCTCGCCATCGAGAGCGAACCGGGGACCGGGACCACGATCGCCGTCAACCTGCCGATCCGAGGAGCCACTGCATGATCCGGTTGCTGATCGTCGACGACCATCCGGTCGTCCGCGACGGGCTGAGCGGGATGTTCGCCGCCGATCCGGAGTTCGAGGTGGTGGGTGAGGCGGGCGACGGCGCGGAGGCGATCCAGTTGGCCGAGGTGTTCCGGCCGGACGTGATCCTGATGGACCTGCAGATGCCCGGTGTCGGCGGGCTGGACGCGATCCGGCAGCTCGCCGACCGCGGCAGCACCGCCCGCGTGCTGGTGCTCACCACCTACGACACGGACACTCACGTCGTACCGGCTCTCGATGCCGGGGCCACCGGCTACCTGCTCAAGGACGCACCTCGCGCGGACCTCCTGCGCGCAGTCCGCGCCGCCGCGGCCGGCCGCTCCACGCTCGCGCCCGCCGTCGCCGACATCCTCGCCCACCACGCACCTGCCCTGCTGACGCCCCGCGAGCTGGACGTCCTGCGACTGGTCGCCGCCGGCAACACCAATCGCGAGAGCGCCGCTCACCTGTTCATCAGCGAGGCCACGGTCAAGACCCACCTGATCAACATCTACGCCAAACTCGGCGCCCCCGACCGGGCCTCCGCCGTCGCCGAGGCGTTTCGTCGCGGCCTGCTCTAGCGCTTCACCGCTGCTTCGGCACGTCCGTCGGAACACACGGCCCGAACGACCCGGTCTTGGGGGCCGCGAACAGCAGCCGCTCCCGCGGTCCGAACCCTTCGCCTTCCAGCAACAGCGTCGCCCCTCGGTAGTCGGCAGGTCGGAGCACCAGGGTCCCGATCTGCCCGGTCGTTGCGTCATTGAGCCACTTGACCTGGAATCTGGATCCCGATGATTCCCCGGACGGGGTCCGCCGACAGAACTTGCCCTTGGGGATGAAGTCCACCACGGCAGGGATACCGGCCGCCCGCAGTCGCTTCTGCAGTCCTTTGTCGTCCTCGACCCGGTAGATCGTCACCCGCACGGTGCCGTCGGGCTGCGTGACGACGGCATACGCGGGAGAGGTCGTGTGCTCACCACCGAGCATCGGTACGGCGACCGCCGTACCGGCCGCGAGGGTCAGGCAGGCGGCGATCCCGACCAGGAGCCGCTTCGGGCGCTTGCGGCGGATGTCGACCGGCCGCTCGGCGACGACCGTGCGGAGCTCGGCCAGGAGCTTGTCTTCGAAGGTGTTCATGGGGTCATCTCCGGGTGAGTCGGTACCAAGTGGAGTGACTGCGACCTGAGCCGGCCGCGCGCCCGATGCAGGCGGACGCGCAACGTCGGGAGGCGGATGCCGAGCACCCGCGCAGCATCCGCCAGCGGGAGCCCGTCCAGCGCGACCAACTCCAGCGCGGCGCGTTCGCCGTCCGGCAGCTCGCCCATCGCCTGCAGCAACGCCCGAGCCGACGCTTCGGCGTCGATCCGCTCCTCCAGCCGAGTGACGTCGTCCGCGGTGAGTAGCCGCCGACCCGAGACCCGCTGATTGGCCCGCAGCTCCCGTGCCTGCCGGCGCTTCTCCGCCGACACCACGTTCCGCGCGATCCCGTAGAGCCAGCCGGTCGGCGTACCGAGGTTCGCGCGGTACCCGCTCGCCGCGTCGATCGCGGCGAGGAACACGTCCGCGGTCAGATCAGCCGCCAGGTACGGGTCATCCACCCGCCGGGCCACGAACCGCTGGATCCGCTCGATGTGTTCGCGGTAGAACCCCTCGAACACTTCGGGATCTCGCCCGATCTCGGCTATCTCGGTCACGTCCGTCCTTCCGTCGCAGTCGGAAGTACTTGGTCCGAGCGTGGTCCGACGTTACGTCCCGATCAGGTCGGGCGGTGCTCCTCGACCGCCGCGGCCGCCCGCTCGTCCCCGTCCGCCCGCAACCCCGCGATCACCCCGTCGACATCCGCGGCCGACCGGTTCTGCGACAACTTCACCTTCGCCTCGACCCGCGTGATGGCGAGCTCCACGCCCACGATCGCCCGGAGCTGCCCGTTCACGAACTTCTCCGGCGCGTCCTCAACCGACCACGGCTCGCTCCGCGACCCCTCGTGCAGACCGGTCAACCGCCGTACCAGCTCGCCCACCCACTCCGGGTCGTCGTGCACGGTCAGCTCGCCGTACACATGCGCCGTGACGTAGTTCCACGTCGGTACGACGCGCCCGTGCTCCCGTTTGGCGGCGTACCAGCTCGGCGTCACATACGAGTCGACCCCGTGCATGATCACCAGCGCCTCACCCCTGGCGGGCCGTTGCCACTGTTCGTTGTTCCGCGCCAGATGCCCCTGCAGCACCCTCCGCTCGGCGTCGTACACAAACGGCAGCATCGTCGCCACCAGCCCGCCGTCCGTCATCGTCACCAGATCCGCCGCCCCATGCCGCGTCAGTAATTCCTCGACCACAGCCTCATCAGCAGCAAAATGCGCAGGCACATACATCCGAACTCCCACCGTCGACTGCCAACCACCCTGCCGCTCGGTATGTCGTGGCGGCCAGGTCCAATCCGGTCCACCTTCCCCACCCAACCGGCCTACGCTCGACTCAAAGGAGCCGGTGGCAACCACATGATGGTGGTCGGCTCCTCGGGGTCGGGCGCGTGCGGGACGACCACGATCTGGTGCTCGTCCTCGTAGAGGACGCGGCCGGGGTCGGCCGACTCGTAGCGCTCGCACGGGAGGTTGTGGGCGACGAGGATCGCGAGGTACTGCGGGATCGGGTCGAAGAGGTGTGTAGCCGTCAGGCGGAACCAGGCTGCCGCCAATAGATTGTCCGCGTAAACAGCCGGGTCGACAGTCGACGGGTCCGTGTACGTGGCGTCGTACCAGGCGTTCGCCGTACGGCGGAAGTCCTCCTCCTCGGCGGTGAGGAGTCCGCGGTGGCCGAGCGAGTTGACGAGACCGAAGATGCCGATCCGCCGACCGCGCCGATCGGGGACCGGACTTTGGTAGCGCACGAAGGTCATCCCCTGATTGTGCGTGAGACGCTGGGGGAGTGGAGACGCGCCTGGACACTGCCCGGATCCGTGCGGCCCGCGATGTCATCGACCCGGTGTTTCTCGATACGCCTTTCTACGAGTGCGAGGCGCTTCCGTTCGACGGCCGGGTGAGCATCAAGCTCGAGACGGCGAACCCGGTGCGCAGCTTCAAAGGACGCGGCACCGAACTGGTCGTTGACGGGCTTGAGGGGAACGCCGCGGTCTGCGCCAGCGCCGGCAATCTCGGTCAGGCCCTCGCGTGGTCGGGCCGTAAGCGTGGTCTCGACATCACCGTCGTCGCTTCGCGCTTCGCGACGCCGGCCAAGCTCGAGCGCATCCGCGCCCTCGGCGCCACCCTGGAGTTGGTCGACGGCGACCACGAACTGGCTCGCGACCGCGCCGCGGAGATCGCCCGGACTACCGGCGTCCGGCTCGTCGAGGACAGCCTCGACCTCGAGACCTGCGAGGGCGCAGCCACCATCGGCCTGGAGCTGCTCTCGTCGGGAGTCGCCTTCGACACTGTGCTGATCGCGCTGGGTGGAGGTGCGATGGCGACCGGAATCGGCCACGTACTGAAGGAGCTCGCGCCGTCCGTCGACGTCGTCTGCGTGCAGCCCGCCGGTGCTCCCGCCATGACGCTGTCCTGGCACGAACGCCGCGTCATCACGACCGAGTCCACCAACACGATCGCCGACGGTGTGGCCGGCCGACGCCCGATCCCCGAGGTCCTGACCGACCTCCTCCAGGTCGCGGACGACGCCGTACTGGTTCAAGAGTCGTCCATCATCACCGGCGTCCGCCTGCTCGCCACCCACGCCGGCCTCGTCGCCGAACCCTCCGCCGCTCTAGGCCTGGCGGCGCTCCTCGAGAACCCCACCCGCTTCGCCGACCGCCACGTCGTCACGATCATCTGCGGCAGCAACGTGAACCCACCCGACCACCACCGCTGGCTTCAACCCCCAGCCGACCGGTAGCTCATCAATGGCTCGCCAATCGTGCGCGCGCGGACGGCAGGCGTTTGCCCTTCCTGCGCGAACAGTTCGTCCCGATGGTCGTGGTACCCCAGCCACGTCCGCACCACCTACCGCACCCTCGGCCATTTCAACGGACCTCCCCTGAAATGGCTCCTTCTCCCCTCAAATTTTGGACAGAGAACGAGCAAATCGAGGGGATCTCCCCTCAAATGCCCGGAGGAGAAGCACAGAGAGGCGACGGTGGTGCGGCGGAGTCCGTCGATCGCCACGACCCCGCCCGCAGGGCACCAACGAGTTGGAATTCACCTGCCCCGTAGGCGTTCGCAGGCCTAAGGTCGTTCAATGCATTCAGCCCTCCCGCGCAGCATCGTCAGCCTGCTCGATTCGCCGAGGTCACTGTCCGGGCTAGCCGACGAGCTCGACGTCACCGATGCCCGCGTGCTCTGGTACCTGACAAAGCTTGCTGCCGCCGGCCTGGTTACCGAATCCGACGGCCGCTGGTTCCGAACCCAGCAGGGCATCGACTATCTGGCAAGCCCGCAACCCACCACTGACGACTACACGGTCCTGCCCGGGCGCACGACGTACGACTATCAACAGGCCTTCGCGGATGCCGAGGCCGGCATGTTCGGCCCTACCTATGTGCAGGGCAGCGGCGAGCACGGCGGCCGCGTCGCGTACGCCAGGGCCGTCGAGTTTCACCAACGCCTGCAAGACCTCATCGCCGAGTACTTCGCCCCGGAATCCATCGACCGGGCGGCGACTCCCAAGTACGGCTTCCACTGGGTCCTGACCCCCACCGACCTGCACCCGCTGAACGACGGCCAATGACCACCATCTACCTGATCGTCGGTCTCCCCGGCGCCGGGAAAACCACCCACGCCAAACACCTCGAGCGGACCGCGCCGGCCCTGCGCCTCACTCCCGACGAGTGGCAGATCGCGCTCTTCGACGGCGACAACCCGCCGGACAAACGCGACCTCGTCGAAGGCAAGCTCATCGAGCTAGGCCTCCGAGCCGCCCAGCTAGGCACCAACGTGGTCTTCGACTTCGGCTTCTGGGGCACCGACGAACGCTCCGCCCTCCGCTCGATCGCCACCACCCTCGGCGTCGACAGCCAGGTCGTCTATCTCCCCATCACCCCCGAAGAACAGCGCCACCGCGTCCTCCGCCGCTTCACCACGACCCCCCACCAAACCTTCCCCATCACCGACGCCGAACTCACCCAATGGCGAGCCCAGTTCCAACCTCCCACCCCCACAGAACTAGCCGGCCGCCCCATCCCACCACCCCCATCGCCCCACCCCACCTGGTCCCACTGGGCCACCCACCGCTGGCCCTCCCTCCCCAACCAGTACGGATCCTGAGCGGGTCCACTAACGACTGCACGTAGTCCGCTACGCCGGACCCCGCCTCCGCGTGCTCTCGCCCGCAAGCCCAGTCGCAGACCCATACCTGCAGTCCTTAGTGCATCGGTTGTGGCAGGCCACACTTCCGCCACCCTCGAACACCATGCGGGCAGGGATCAAACAGGACGCGCGCCCGGACAGCCCGCGTGATGATGGTGCGATGCCTCAACAACACTCACGCCCCGTGCCGGGCGGTCGGGCCTTCTACAACACCGAACGCCTCTGGGAGTTGGCAGCAGGCCTTCCCATCGAGCCCGTCCTGATCGACAACATCAAGGAGTTCGACGAGAACTGCTGGTTCGGCGACGGCCCCGTCACCTGCCGCATGGTCGCCCAGCACGCCGATCGCATCCAGAAAGCAGACCTCAGCTACCCCGTCATCCTCTCCGCCGACGGCCGCCTCATGGACGGCGGCCACCGCATCGCCAAGGCCTGGCTCAGCGGCTCCACCACTATCAACACAGTCCGCTTCCCCACCGACCCCGAACCGGACTACATCAAGCAAGAAGCCGACTAACACGACAGAGACGAACCGCCGCAGACCTGCCGAAATCCCGTGGCCGTGAGCTGGCCGAGGTTGCTAGGTTCCCGTGCGTGACCAGTCGAAGCAACGACGACCTCATCGAGGCGGCCGTGGCCGTGCTGAATCCCCACCTGGTCGGTGATCGACTCTTCGGCGACGTGGCGTCGGCACTCATCACCGACGCCGGCAACGTGTACGTCGGTGTCTGTATCGACACCACTTCCGGTACGGGATTCTGTGCCGAGCACGCTGCCATCGCCGCAATGGTGACCGCCCGCGAGTACAAGATCGCGAAGATCGTGGCCGTCTGGCGAGGCGAGGACGAAGGCAAGGTGCACGTCGTACCACCCTGCGGCCGCTGCCGAGAGTTCATCCACCAGATAGACCCGGCAAACCTCGATGCCGAAGTGATCCTAGGACGGAACCGAACCTCAAGCCTCCGCGAACTTCTCCCCGCCACCGAATGGTCGGCCCCGCTGGACTGAGCGCTCGCGACCTCATGACGAGTGACCTGATCCCTGTCCACCCGCCGCGGAGGACGATTCACAAAACGCTTGTACGCCGACATTCCTCCGCGCTTATGGTCTCGGTGTGCACTGGATCCACGAGCGGCGGCTTCGGTGGCTCTTCGACTTCATTGATCCGGAGTCGGCCGGACGGAGGACCGCAAAGCTGCGCTACAACCGGTACATCGCCGAGTGGGGCGAAGCACTCGATCGCAGCAACGCCATGTGGTGGTCCAACGGAAAGAGCTTCGACTTCTCGGCGACGCCCGCTCTCAAGGCGGCGTTCGACCGGCACAACGCTGCGCAACGGGATGCACTCGACAACACCTTCTCTGGCGTTCTGCGGAGGTTCGTCGAGGCTTCGTGGCATGCCGACCGAATGGCGACCTTCGAGCTGCTCGCGCCGTATGCGGTGCTGTTCCTGCGGTGGGAGGCCGCCTATCCCGTGGAGTGGCGGGAGGCTGCTCCCTGGTCTCCCTGGGGTACCAAGCAGCAGATCCTTCGAAGCTTCATCCGGGCCGGCGTGCCGGCGTCGAATCGCGCTCACCTCGTCGAGCTCGTTACCCACGCGGTGTCGAGACGCCACCGATGCGAGGACCGCTGGTACGCAGCCCTGGCGCGACGCGTTGACGGTCCGGAGCTTCGAGCTGCGCTCGACGGATGCCGGACGTCAGCTGATGGAGCAGTGCGCCTCAGGGCGGCGTACGTGCTCACCGTCCTGGACGACACCGAGATGGCGGTAACCCTCGCAAGCTGGCGCCGCTGGCTCGCAGAAAACACCGAACTCGCGTAGCCAGCAACACCCACCACCCGCACTCCCCGCGCGGGAAAGGTAGATCCCAACCGCGGCGCCCAGCCACCAGAGGCCGATGCGAAGCGAGGCCGAAGGGGGTGCGGGTGGCGAAGCCCCCGCTCGCGGCGAGCGAAGCGAAGCCGCACAAATGACGAAGGCGAGGAGGTTCGCGCTTTCCGCGAACACACCTCGCCTATCGCCTTCGTGGAGACGAGGGGACTTGAACCCCTAACCCCTGCCTTGCAAAGGCAGTGCTCTGCCAGTTGAGCTACGCCCCCGTGGTGGGGTGGTCAGCGACCCGGGGTGACCGGGTCGACGGCCTCGGCCCAGAGGTCCTTGTCGGCGCGGGACTGCTGGGTCTTCTTGTAAGCGAAGTATCCACCGATGCCGGCCAGGAGCACCAGCAGGATCTTTCTCAGCACCGCGGGACTCCTCGGATCGGGGGTTTCACGATCTGGTGGGCCTAACTGGATTTGAACCAGTGACCTCTGCCTTATCAGGGCAGCGCTCTAACCAACTGAGCTATAGGCCCGTATCTACGGGGTCGAACCTGGGAGAGATTACCGCACCAGGTGCCTGTCTCCCAAACCGGTTCCGGCCGGACCCCAACAGGCCCGGCCGGGAGGTCTCAGTCCTCCGACGCGAGCGTGACTTCGAGGCCGCCCAGGAGCGTGGCGGCGATGTTGTAGAGGAAGGATCCGAGGGTGGCCAGGGCCGTGATGATCAGCACATCGGCGCAGGCGAGGAGGGTGGTGAAACCCATTACCTTGCCGGTGTTGATGTAGTTCTCGATCCGGAACGGCTCGGTGTTCGGGTTGCCGAGCACCTCGGTGACGGTGCTGTTGATGTTGTCGAAGACACCGGCGGCACCGATCGCGGACCAGACGATGAAGACTGCGACCCAGGTCACGATGCCGAAGGCGATCGAGAGCAGGAACGCCGTCTTCATCACCGACCACGGGTCGATCCGCGACATCCGCAGGCGGGCCTTGCGGGTCTGCGAGCGGCCGGAGAGCTTGCCGTCGCCGAGCTCCACGCTTTCGCTGTCGGACTTGCCGGTGACAGCGGCTGCCTTGTCCATGACGGCCTGGCGGGCCGCACTGACCTTGTCACCGAAGGTCTCGGTCTTCTCGGCAGTCTTCCCGGTCAGCCCGTACGACGATCCGCCGGCTGCTGGTGTGGTCGTTCCCGCGGGGGACCACGGTTCCGGGCGGCCCGGCGTACTGGGTGCTGGGGTGGGTCGGGTCGTGCCGGGCTGGCCCGCCGGGCGGACCGGCGGTTGCTGCGCGGGGCGGACCGGGGCACCGGCGGTGCCCGGCCGCTGCTGCTGCGGGCGGAGCTCTGCGGCCGGACGCTGCCCGTTCGGGGTGGCGCCGCCGGAGCGACCGTTGGAGGCCGGAGTGGCCGGAGTGGACTGCTTCCCGCTCGGCGCGGGGCGCTGAGACTTGGAGCTGTCCGCACCTTCGGGCCAGGTCGGCCTCGCGCGGTTGGTCATCAGTTACCCTCCTGGCCGGCTTCGTCGTCTTCGACGGTAGCCGGGCCGTTCACATCCGTCGAACGCTCGTCGGTAGTAGTGACGCTCCCAGACGGGGTTTCGGTTGTCGAAGCGTCCACATCCTGGGCATCCGTGGACACGACGGCACCCTCGGCACCCTCGACAGCCTCCGCGTCGTCCACGCCTTCGACGGTCAGATCGGTGTTCCGGGCGATCGCGACGACCGCGTCGGACTCGCCGACACCGGCGAACCGGACGCCCATCGTGTCCCGGCCCTTGACCGGCACACTGTCGACCCGGCTGCGCACGACCTGACCGCTGGCCTTGATCGCCAGCACCTGGTCCTCGTCGACCACGACGATCGCGCCGACCAGCGAACCGCGCTCGTCGTTCAGCTTGACCGCCTTGATGCCGAGTCCGCCGCGACCCTGCTGCCGGTACTCCGACACCTTCGACCGCTTGGCGTACCCGGCGTCGGTGACGGTGAAGACGAACTGCGCGTCCTCCTCCGAGCCGGCCCGGATGACCGCCATCGACAACAACTCGTCGCCGTCGCGGAACTTCATGCCGGTGACGCCGGAGGTGGCCCGGCCCATCGGGCGGAGCTGCTCGTCGTTCGCGGTGAACCGGATCGACTGGCCCTTCTTGGAGACCAGCATCAGGTCGTCTTCGGCCGACGCCATCTCGGCGCCGATCAGCTCGTCGTCATCGTCGCGGAAGTTGACCGCGATGATGCCGCTCTGCCGGGCCGAGTCGTAGTCGGTCAGCGCCGTCTTCTTCACCAGACCACGCTTGGTGGCCAGCAACAGGTACGGCTCCTGCTCGTAGTCGCGCAGCGTCAGGACCTGCGCGATCTCCTCGTCCGGCTGGAACGAGAGCAGGCCGGCGACGTGCGAACCCTTGGCGTCGCGCGCCGACTCGGGCAGCTGCCACACCTTGGCCCGGTAGACCCGGCCCTTGGTGGTGAAGAACAGCATCCAGTGGTGGTTCGTGGTGGTGAAGAAGTGGCCGATCTCGTCCTCGGCCCGCATCGTCGCGCCGCGAACACCCTTACCGCCGCGGTTCTGAGTGCGGTAGAGGTCGGTCTTGGTGCGCTTGGCGTACCCACCGCGGCTGATCGTGACGACCACGTCCTCGTCCGGCACCAGGTCCTGGACGGACAGGTCGCCGTCGGCGGCGATGATCTCGGTACGGCGGTCGTCGCCGAACTTCTCGACGATCTCGGCCAGCTCGTCGCGGACGATGTTCCGCTGCCGGACCGGGTCGGCCAGGATGTCCTCGAGGTCGGCGATGATCGCCTCGAGCTCGTTCAGCCGGTCGACGATCTTCTGCCGCTCCAGGGCGGCCAGCCGGCGCAGCTGCATGTCGAGGATCGCCTGGGCCTGGATCTCGTCGATCTCCAGCAGGCTGATCAGGCCTTGGCGCGCCTCTTCCACGTCCGGGCTGCGGCGGATGAGTGCGATGACCTCGTCCAACGCGTCCAGCGCCTTCACGTAACCACGGAAGATGTGTGCGTTCTTCTCGGCCTCGCGCAGGCGGTAGCGCGTCCGGCGCTGGATGACCTCGATCTGGTGGTCGATCCAGTGCGTGATGAACAGGTCCAGGCTGAGCGTGCGCGGGACACCGTCGACGAGCGCGAGCATGTTGCAGCCGAAGGTGTCCTGCAGCTGCGTGTGCTTGTAGAGGTTGTTCAGTACGACGCGCGGCTGGGCGTCACGCTTGAGCACGATCACCAGGCGCTGACCGGTTCGCGACGAGGTGTCGTCACGGATGTCGGCGATCCCGGTCATCTTGCCGGTGTTCACCAGCTCGGCGATCTTCTGCGCCAGGTTGTCCGGGTTGACCATGTACGGCAGCTGGCTGACGACCAGGCTGGTCCGGCCCTTGGCGTCTTCCTCGATGTCGACGACCGCACGCATCGTGACCGACCCACGGCCGGTGCGGTAGGCGTCGTCGATGCCCTTGTAGCCGACGATCAGGGCGCCGTTCGGGAAGTCCGGGCCCTTGATGTTCTCCATGCACGCCGCCAGGACCTCTTCCTGGGTGGCGTCCGGGTGCTCCAGGCACCACTGCGCGGCGGCAGCGACCTCGCGCAGGTTGTGCGGCGGGATCTGCGTCGCCATGCCGACCGCGATACCGGCCGAGCCGTTCACCAGCAGGTTCGGGAAGCGGCTGGGCAGGATCACCGGCTCCTGCGAGCGACCGTCGTAGTTGGGGCGGAAGTCGACCGTCTCCTGGTCGATGTCGCGCACCATCTCCATCGCCAGCGGGGCGAGCCGGCACTCGGTGTACCGCATCGCGGCGGCCGGGTCGTTACCCGGGGAACCGAAGTTGCCCTGGCCCTGGATCATCGGCGCGCGCATCACCCACGGCTGCGCCAGCCGGACCAGGGTGTCATAGATCGCCGAGTCGCCGTGCGGGTGGTACTGACCCATCACGTCACCGACGATGCGCGAGCACTTGGAGAAACCGCGGTCGGGCCGGTAGCCGCCGTCGTACATGGCGTAGAGGATGCGCCGGTGCACCGGCTTCAGGCCGTCGCGCACCTCGGGCAGCGCGCGGCCGACGATGACGGCCATCGCGTAGTCGAGGTACGACTGCTGCATTTCCGTCTGCAGATCGAGTGGCTCGATCCGGTCGTGTCCAGGAGAAACTGGGGTCTCGGTCATCTGATGCTCGTCCCGTTCGTGTCAGACGTCGTACGTCGCTGAAGTCGGCGCTGGAGTGGTAGCGGGGGGGGAGGGGGGGGGGGAGGCCGAGGAAAGACGGGGGGGCGGGGCAATGGGGTGGCGGGGGGGATGTTCCGGTCGGCTACCGCGCTCCCCGTCGCCTATGGCTGACGGGCTGTGGTTGCGGTGCGGGGAAGAC